>DAIPKA010000037.1:0-70504 GCA_036769985.1 Candidatus Hydrogenedentota bacterium
CCGCTCCTCACCCTCACTCACGAAAAAGCTACTTCTTACCTGCGGATCGTGGCCGTCCTTGTCCGTGTTTCGGGCGGCCCCGGACTCCGGACGATCCTGCACCGGGAAATCCTGCGGCGCGCAGGGCGCCTGCGGCCCGGAGATCTCACTGCGGCGCAGTGAGGTGTACACGGCAAGGAGGCGTACAGATTAGGGGCTCTGCGCCCGTTCCCCCTTCTCGACGGTGCGGTATTGATCGCCAATGAGTCCGTTCTCGACAATGAAGTCTGCGTACATCGATGCTTTGACACGTGCGCCACGGGCGTTGTTGTGGATGACGTCTTCCCACAGCTCGGGATCGCTGGGCATGGAGTTCTCGAGGTCGAGGACCGGCACGCCGTACTCCGCACCCATGCGCTTGGTCACGGTATTCATCTCCTGCAAACCGTACACAAAGCCTTCCGCCGCAGGTTTGTTCTCCACGTTCCACTCCGGCGACCACGTCACGGTGGAAATCGTCACGTCCGCACCGAAATGGCGGGCGAGGGCAATTAGGCAACCCAGGTTGTGTTCGTAGTAGGTGGGAGGATTTCGGCGGAGAATCTCCATCACCGAGACCTCGGCGAAGATGCCGCTGGGATACTCCCCCTTGAACACCTGCAAGAAGTACTCGGAGAACAGGTTTCCGGGGAAAAAGACTTCATCCAGACCAACGTGATAATCCGGGAAATGGTAGCCCACCTGCGCCAGGGCTACGCGCAGGAACACACTGCTGCCCGCTGCGTTCAGGAACGGTCGCGAACCCGCGAGATAGGAGACGAGACTGTAGTTCCCGGAAAGGTCGCCGGTGTACTGATCCGGGGGCCACGCCAAACGGCGCATCCAGTCGTTTATTCCTTCATAGAGCACGATCATATCTACGTCCATGTATGAGACGCGTAGGGCATAGTTAATGAGTACCTCATAAGATGCATGGCCGGAGACACCGGCATTGATGACCGTCACGCGGTAACCGCGCTCTTGGAGTTCGTGTTCGAGTACGGCGGGATAGGTTTCCCGCCAATCGTCGATCTCCTCGTCCATGGTCGTGGAGCCGCCCAGACAAGCCAGCCGGTACTCTCCGGTGGGTTTTGGCATGACGATCTCGCCGCCGCGGAAGCCGTGTGCGTTCACCCGGTTGGCTCCGCATTCGTAGCCGGGCTTGGGCGCTTTGACGAGGAGGGGATGAAAGGCTAGGAACTGGTTTTGCTCAAGCGCACGGGAGGCCTTCTGAGGCAGGTTCGTGTACTCGTAGAACTCAAACGGGTCTGCAAGGAACTTGAGCCATACGCGCGCAGCCGCCTCGCACAAGACGAAAACCGCCAGCAGGATGGCCACGAGAAGTGCCATACGGCGCAGCCGCCGACGCCACACGCTGGCTCTGGATCCCGGAACCACGTCCGGTTTCGACATGCTACGCTCCTTGCGAGATGAGGCGATCCGCTGCCCCGCGCGCTGCGTACCGGCGAAGGGCGAACATCCGCACCACGTGTGGCTCCGCCACCCCGTGGCTCCCAGACGACGCCGCCTCCGTGGCAGGGCAGTCCAAGGTTTGCACCAGGGCAGGCGGCACGCACACTCCTGAGGCTTCAGCATGCCCATTCTATCCGGCTGGTTCAAGTCGTTACGCCACTCCTGCTCAGAGGCAGCCGTTGGAGTCAAGGGACACGAGGGAGGTCGATCCTCCTAGAGCGAGGCCATTGACCTCCGGACAGAATGGTGCTAGTCTAACGTCCAAATTACACGGGCAGAGGGAAACGGACGTGAGCGTAGCTCCGACGGGCGTAATCCCCGGCCGGGCGACTGGTGGAGAACAGAAAGGAGCTCAAAAATGTCTGAGGAGGTCTTTTACGATGCGGAATAGGAAAGGTTTCACACTGATTGAGTTGTTGGTTGTGATCGCCATTATCGGGATTCTGGCGGCGATCTTGCTGCCCGCCTTGGCGCGGGCGCGCGAGGCGGCTCGGCGCTCGAGTTGCCAGAACAACCTGAAGCAGTTTGGCGTGGTGTTCAAGATGTACGCCGGCGAGACCGAGGGCGAGAAGTTCCCGCCGGCCCAGCATCAGCCGCCGGAGTCGTCGCCGGGATTCATTACGATGCCGTGCGCGTATGCGATCTTCCCCGAGTATTTGACCGATTGCACGATCTTCGTCTGTCCTTCCTCATCCGATCACCGGCCTGAAGACATGTTTTACGAGGACGAGAACCGGACCAGCAAGTTGGCCAAGTACAACCCGGATCCGAGCCAGATTCCTCACTGGTGGCAGTGCCAGTATTCCTACATGTACTTCGGTTGGGTGATTGATCGGTGCGATCCGGAATATGCGGAGATTCCGGCGGCTCCGCTGGTGAGTGCGATCACTTCTGCCCTGCCCCACTCGGATCCCACGGTAGCGCCTGCGGGTGCCATGATATCGCCGCAGCTCTACGGCGCGTTCACTAAGCTGTTCATGGAGCCGGAAGTCTTGCAGCCCTCTGCCCAAGCGTACGAGCTGGGTTTCGACACGATGGATCGGGATATCACGGGGCTGGAACCGGGTCAAGGCAACGGCGGCCCCGGCAGCACGACGGTATACCGGCTTCGGGACGGCATCGAGCGATTCATCATTCGCAATGTCGCCAATGCCTCGGAGAGCGCCATAGGGCAGAGCGAGCTCCCGGTCATGTGGGACATGCTGTCCTTGAAAGCCGGGGATTTCAACCATGTTCCCGGCGGCGCAAACGTGCTGTACATGGATGGTCACGTCGCGTACCTCAGGTATGCAAAGGACCAGAAGGCGCCCGTGAACGAGATCGTGGCTATCGCGGCGGCCCTCGTGAATCCGTGACGCCGTTGATGACAGGAGAATGTCAAGGGCCTGCTCCGGACCGGTGGGTCGGGGCAGGTCCTTTCGTGTCATGTCGCCCGCCCCGTGTCTGGCCTCAGTGGGTTCGGAGGAGATAGCGATGAACCGCATAGCGGGAATGGTGGTCCTTCTTGTTTCGGTGTGCGCGAGGACGGCCTGTGAGTCCAAGGATCCCGTTGACGACCTGCTGCCGCGGCCTCAGAGAGTCCTTGCGGCGGAAGGTGAGTTCTCCTTCGATCGAACGCAGGCCCAGTTCACCCTGTCGGCTCCGGCGGGTGAAGCCCTCGACCGCCTGTCGGAACGTCTCAACGAGGCCTTCGTCGGGCTGGACTTGGCAAAGCCGATGGAGGCTGCGCCCAGCGATGGATTCCGGCTCTCGGTAGCGGCGCCGGGGCCGATGGAAGGTGTTGAGTTGCCGGCCGAGGCGCGCGAGGAGGGCTATGTGCTGGACGTCACGCCTTCGGGCGTCGTCGTGAGCGCGGAATCGGAGCGGGGCCTATTCTACGGCGTGATGACGCTGCGGCAGCTTCTCACACGCGCGCGGGTACGCAAGACGATGCTCTTGCCGTGCCTGCGCATTGTCGACTGGCCGGCCTTGCCGATGCGGGGATATCATGAGGACTACGGCCGCGATCAGTTGCCCACGCTCGAAGACCATCGGCGCTCGATCCGCACCGTGGCGCAGTACAAGATGAACACCTACCTGTGGTTCATCGAGCCGGACCATTTCGTCTACACCTTCGATCCCGACCTGAGCACGGAATACGACCGATTCCGGTTCGACGAGATCCGGGATCTGGTTGCGTACGCCGAGCGGCATTACGTTGAGGTGATTCCCGTCGTCGAGTTGCTCGGCCATATGGAGATGACGCTCCGGCACGAACGGTACAAGAACCTGGCCGAGATGCCCGAGGGCGGCGGAGATCTGTGCGCTACGAGCGACGCGTCGTTCGATTTGGTGCGAAAGATGGTTGACGAGATCGCCCCGGCATTCGGCGGGCCGTATTTCCACTGCGGCCTCGACGAGAGCTATGCCATCGGCCAGGGCAAATCGATTCGGGCCGTCGAGGAGAAGGGCATCGAGCGTGTCTTCGCGGAGTACTACACGCGGATGAACGACGTGGTCAAGTCCCATGGCCAGACGATGATCATGTACGCGGATATCGTTTTGAACCACCCCGGTATTCTCGCTCTGTTGCCGAAGGACATCGTCATGATGTTCTGGGATTACGCGCCGCGCGACCACTACGATGGCCTGGACACGCTCAAGACCTCCGGCTATCCAGTGATGGCGCTATCGGGCCTGTGGGACTGGAACAACCTTTACCCATGCTATGGCACTTCGTTCAAGAACATCGCGACGCTGGCTGCGCAGGCGGCGGAAGTCGGCGCCCTCGGCCATTTCGTCAGCAGTTGGGGCGACGGCTATCGGGGCGCAGCCGGCGTCAACCTCAGCGAACTCAACGACTTCGGTTTCGTCTACTGCGGGGCGGTGTCCTGGAATCCGGCGCCGTTCGGTCTGGAAAGCTACGGGAAGGCCTTCGCGCTTCAGTACTTCGGCATGGATGAGGAGGCGGTTTCCGAGGCCCTGGTTCGGTTGGCGCGATGCCAGGAAGGGCACAACCAGGCGGCGCGACGCCTGCTTCACGCCGACGCCGTCGAGACCGTGTGGAGTCTGGTCGGCGCTGACGAAGGGGACGTCGCTTTCTGGAAAGGCCTGAAGGAAGACGCGTCCGCCGTGCACGCGGTCCTTGGCAAGGCGAATCCCGTGCGCAACGCCGACTACTTGCGCAGTATCGATCTGGCGGCGCGGCTCCTCGAGTGTGCCGCGGATATGGCGCTGGCCTGTCGCGAGGCGGCACGCACGGCCGAGGATCCGCAGGCCGATCGGTTGGTGGTGCTCGACCAACTGGAGCGCGTCCGGGTCAGCCACGAGGCCCTCTGGGATCAGTATGAAGCCGCCTACCGCGCCACGAATCGGCCGCTCAACCTCGACCACATCGGCCGATCGTGGAGGGCCACCAGCGAGAGCCTGGCGGCCTTGATCGCCGACCTCCGATCCGGCGCGTTCCCACCGAGCTACGAGAAGGCCCTCCGGGCGACATTCGCCTTTGACGGCGAGGGCGATTCGGTGTGGCGTGACTCGTGCGGTACGGATATTGTGCTGCGGCCTGTTGAGGGTCTGCCGCAGCCGGAGATCTGCGCGGGCGGGCCGTCCGGCGCCGGCAGTTACTTGCATCTCCCCCATGGCGCCCGGTGCGAGGCGTTGGATGCCGCGCGGGCAATCGACTTCAAGGCCGCGCCGTTCCTGGTCGAGGCCTGGGTGCGCCACGAAGGTCAACGCGAGCAGCAGTACGGCGCGAGCATCTTCAGCTTTGGCGTTGGCGGAAGCGGATTCCGCCTCGGCCTGAACCACAAGGGCGAGGTGCTGTTCACGCTCTACGGCATCGAGGATCGCGCCGGCGCCAACTCGGTTGTGCCGCCGGACGGCCGATGGCACCACGTCGCCGTGAATTTCCACGAGTGCCATCGCGTCGATTACTACGTGGACGGGCGTCTCACCGACCAGCTCGAGATCAACGGCTGTCCGAGATCGCCCGGCGATCCCCTCATCCGCGTCGGCAATGAGATCGGTCTTGTGACGCCCTTCGAGGGCGACATCGACCGGATCCGGGTCAGTTCCGGCGTTTACTTGGCCGACGAGCTCGACAGCGCGCCCTGAGTTGGGTTCTGTGTCGCTCGCTGCGTTTCCATCACGGACTCGATATAGTGAAAGCCGGGCCCATGGTGCGGACGTTCTTGTCGGTGTACGACTGGAGCCGGAGCCGGTAGCTCGGGGCGGGCGTCAGGCCTGTCGGTACCGTCCAATCCCAGTCGCCGTCATTGTCGGTGCTGCGGATCATCCAATCGATGAACGCGCCGCCTTTGTGCAGGCCGATGCGCACGTCCGGACCGACCGCCCCGAAGTCGTTGCACTGCCAGGTCACCGCATACGTGTTGCCCATGGTCAGGTCATCGTGGAAATCGGGCGAGATCCAGAGCAGGGGCGGCAACTCGAGGGTGAACGGGGCGTCACTGAGGTCCTTGATCGCCGCGTCGGCGTAGGACTGGACGCGGATCCGGTAGCCGTAGCCGGGTTCGTAGGTCGCCGGGATCTTCCAGAAGTAGGAACCGTCGTTGGCGGTCGACCGGTTGATCCACTCGAGGAATTCGGTGCCTTTGTGCAGGCCGATACGGACGTCGGCGCCAACCGCTGCCGCGTTGCTCGCCCACGTGATGACGTTCACGTCGCCCATGGTCCAGGTTTCGTCGCCGTTGGGCACGAGGACGCCAAGCGGCGTGATGGTGAAGTAGGCGTCGCTGTAGTCGTTTACGGACGCGTCCGAGTACGATTGAACGCGGACTTGGTAGTCATCGCCAGCCTCGAGGTCGGTCCAGACGATCCAGTTGTAGGCACCGTCGTTGGCAGTACGCCGAACGATCCAGTCGATGAACGCGGCGCCCTTGTGGAGGCCGACACGCACCTCCGGGCCAGCGGCGACCAGGTCGTTGCACACCCAGGTGATGGCCTGGGTGGTGCCGCACGGCCAGGATTCGCCGCCGTTGGGTGCGATGACGACCAGTACGCCCGGCGCCTCGCCCAACATCGGGATGAAACCGTACCAGGCTTCGTAGTCCGCAGCCACGGCATCGCCAACACCGGCGGGTTGGCCGGTGGCGCTATCCAGCGCATAGTCCGCCGAGGCGGTGCTTCCGCCGGCGGCATCCAACGCCATCGGAAAGAGTTCGTAGTCAGTGGAGGTCGAGGCGTGGCATACAGCTCCGACAGTGAGAAAAGCGCATGCCAGGCCGATGATGAAGTGCTGATGAGAGATCATGGTTGACGTTCTCCTTCAAGGTCTCCTAGTGATCGGCTCTTCGCTACGTTCTGCACATGTCACTGGGATCACGGCGCTTCGGAGATGGTGTATGCGATCACAGCGCCCTTGACCCTCAGGTTGGCGCCGTCCCAACTATCATCGCACCAAGCGCTGACTTTGTACGAGTATGCCGTGTTGTCAATGGTGGGGTTTGCGATGGTCGAGTCCGTAAGATTCGCATATCCGGGGGTTTCGCTCGATATTATTTGAGCCATAGTCTCATAGTATCCTGCTGATAGTACGTGACAAAACATTGATATCTTAATATTGTGCGACGAATTGTCATAGAAGAAGGCCTTAAGCTGGGTGACCACCGCTCCGTGAGGCAAGTGGACACCGGCATTCATCAGGGCCTGTCCGGATATCATCAAATAGGCGCCACCGGTCCCTCCACCGTTAAAGTAGTCAATGTTTGTGGTAGGCACGAAGTCCTCGCCGCCGACGGTGTAGTAGTGAGTACGAGGCGCATTGTACGTAAGCACATCGGCCCTCACTTCGCCGTTGACGGTCAGGTCGCCGGACATGGTGTCGCCGGATTCGTTGACCCATTCGTCCGCGGTAGCCGCCATGAACGCGCTGGAATCGAGGCCGTCCACGGAATCGGCGTCGAGGCCCGAACCGGCGCCATCGTCATCGGCGATCTCGGTGAGCGTCGCGCCGTCGGCGAGCTTGTTGGCGGCTATCTCGCCGTTGACGATGTGGTAGCCGTACACCGAGCCATGGTCCACACTGGTGGCCTGATCGGCGCGTTGGGCATGGAATGCGTAGGGCACGGTGGCAATCGGCTGATCCGGTGTAAGCAGTTGAGGCCCGTGCGAGCCATCGTCAAACCAGATACGCAGAGACATCAGGGTATCGCCTTCGAACGGGGTCCCGTCAAGCAACATCATGCCCAAGGCGCTATCGCCCAGGTTGACGGCGTACAGGCCGTCGTTGACGGCGAGCGTGACGGCGGAGTCCGGCATGTTGCTGGTGTCAATCTGCGAACCGTCATTGGTCCACTTGTTCTGAACGCCACCGGGCGCGTTGTAGATGATAGCGAACCGGAACGCGCCGGTTCCGGTGAAGGGCTGGCCCCCCACCTTGACCATCCCCTGATGATTGATCATCATCGGCACACCGGTGGCAAACGCCGGCACCGTGGTCCAGAATGCGCAGCCCACGAACACACACAGAACAGCCTTCGCAATGGTTTTCACGGTATTTCCTTCCCTTTCTTTGTTGCTCACATCAACCCCCGTGCAAGCGCGACTAGGGCACATGTTGCACTATCATGGCAGATGATCCGTCCGGCCCGCGTCGGGAAAAGGGCCGATTAATGCCGTCGTTGAACAGGCGATCTTCGACGCAGGCCTTAATGACCGGGTGCATTCAACCTCTCATCGTACCCGCACGAAACCTGGTTGGCTCACCTCTCAGGTCCCATCGCCAACTTATGGCAGAATTAGTATCCCATCTTTTTCGGCGAGTGTCAAGGCGCACTGCGGCACCTTCAAAGTGTGTCAGTTGCCGGAATGACGCGAGATACTGTGGTACACTGGAACGAGTCGCATAGACGAGGATAAGCCGATGAATCTACAAGCCAGCGGTTTGTGGCTGTTGGTGTCCGTTGTGAGCGGCGCGGTCGGCGCGGGTATGCTCATTTACGGCATCCGGCAGAAGGCGGGACTTCCGCTGGTGTTCGGCGTGGCCCTGAGCGCCACGCCCATGATCACGCGTTCCGGAGGGGTCGCCGCCATCTTGTGCATTCTCGTGGGGGCGCTGTTCCTGACCATCCGCAAGTTCAACCAGTAGGCCGGGGCGGAGGGATCCGGCAAGTAAGTACGTCTTCTCTTCGGGTCTCTGTGTCCTCCGCGCCTCCGCGTTGAGTCGGCTTGGACCTTCTTCAACGCTAAGGACGCAGATCGCGCAGAGATTCGCAGAGGAAGCCCCCCCTCCCGGCCTCCCCGCAAGCAGGGAGGTGGCGGAGCGCTGAAGCGGGCAGGCGAGGGGCGGCCGGGCTTTGCTTCGTTTACGGGGGGATTGAGGGGGGGCGTGCGGAGGGCGACCAAAGGGGATAGACCGGCCCCATTGCGCAGAATCAATCTGCGTCAACTTGGCGCGGTAGTTGGCGCACGATAGTCGTGCGCTGATCCGGCGGGCGGGCGTACAGAACTGCTGCCGGGTCAGAAGCTATCCCGGAACCGTGAGTGCGTGGCTTCGGCGAACGCAGGCAAGATGCCTACACCACAAGATGTGTGCCGTCTGTTGTGGTGCGGGCTTCCAGCCTGCGTCTCTTGGCGGCTTCCAGCCTGCGTTTCTTGGCCGTCTTGGGATAGCTTCCTGCGTGAGCCGACGTCACGCCCGTTGCACTTTTCGAAGGACTGTGGTAGGGTGTTCCTATGATCCGGGGACTACATACGCTACGTCACAGCGTGCGGTTTGACGCAGTCCCTACTTTCTCTTTGGAAAAAGAGAAAGTAGGCAAAGAGAAACCAATTCCAGCAGCGTGTTGGTCTGGCGCTCCGTCGGCCACCTCGCAAGACAGGGGTTCTCATTTGGTTCTCTCTTCTTTCCCAAGAAGAAAGAACACGGGCGCCCTCGAGTTGACGTATACCGACGGCCTGGCTGAAGGAAGCCACTTCCACGTAGACATCGGTCCTGACAAGAGAGATCATAAACATGGAAATGAGATTCAGGATGCCTGCAGTTGCGATTAGGGGAGCGCGGGGCCGGCTTGTCCTGGCCGCGGCGTTGTTGGTCTGCGTAACAGGCGCGGCACTGAGGTCCCGCGAGGGAAGCCTAACGGACACAGACGAGAAGCCTTCGTGTGCCGTAACGAATCGCCTGGCGACAGAGGATAGTGATGGGGGCAATCTTTGTGTTCTCACGTTCCTGCGTGCACTCCGCAACAGAGACGCTCGCGAGATGTACGGGCAGCTGAGTTCTAGCAATATGTCATGTCCGGGTCTTGAGGAATACCAGACGGACGTCGTCGAGCGCCTGGAATGGACTCCCTATGGAGAGCACATCCACAAGATTGAGAAGCGGCAAGACAATTCCGCAGTTGTTTACGCCACAGCCATCATTGACGGTGAGGGGGACTTGAGTTTGGCGCGGATAGACTTCTGGATTGAGCGGGAAGACTCCGGTTGGCGAATCAAGAAATGGACTTGGGGGCCATCGATAGATCTGTGCTTACCAGACAACTGGACTACTATTTTAGGTCTCTAGTGGTCATATTCTGTATATATATGTTAATGTATTGAAGGTATAGAAACTTTGCACGAGAAAAGTAAATCTTTATTTGGTGCATATGGATAGTGCTTAGTCGATCGGTTGGTGACGATGACGGGCTATCACAATGAGGAAACGGTCTACACATACACCGACGTCGGCCAGATCAGCACGATGACTGCGCCGAACAGCAAGACCTGGGATTTCGACTACAGTGCCCTCGGCCAGATGACCCAGTGCTCGAATCCCAATGGCACGACCTCGACCTATGCCTATGATTCACAGAACCGGCTGACGAAGATCTGAATCTCAACGCAGACGGCGCTGACGACGCAGGAGTCCGCGAGAAAGCCGCCCCACCCGGCCTCCCCGTGGACGGGGAGGTGGCCGTTCACTGCGCGGGCATCCGGTGCGACGGCGTGCCCCCGGGGTTCTTGGCGGCTCCGTGCCTTCGTGTGAGGAGGGAATGACCTCACACCAAGCCGCCAAGCCACGAAGATGATCCGAAGCGATGACGTCTTCCACCACCGATCACCCCAAGTGCACGGATCCTTCGTGTCCCGCACGTCGCTTCATTGCCTGGTGTGCCCAGCTGATTCGCTCCGTTTCTTCCGGAAATCGGGGACAGACAGCCCTCCTCGGGGACTCGGAGTGAGTCAGTCCCCGTTTTCTGCGAACCCTCCCCCCGTTTACGGGGGGATTGAGGGGGGGGCGTGCGAAGCGAGTCCGAGCCGGGGGTGCCGCCGCTGTGACCGGTGTCCTCACCGAGCCAGGCGGCCGACCGAACGGACTCCATCGGAGCATTGCGCAGAATCAATCTGCGCCTACTTGGAGCGTAGTTGGCGCAGGATGATCGTGCGCTGATCCGGCGGGTGCAGGAGGCTCGGGACAGACAGCGTTTTTCGCTCCGCTGCGCTGCGCGAAACAACGTGCCAGTCCCTTCGCCCTAGAATCGTCTCCCACAGGCTTGCCGGTTGGGTGCACGGGATCCTCGACCAGTTCGCCCAGGGCCTACACGTGTTCCGATCCGCCTCGGATGTGGCCAAGTCGGTCTCCTGGGGGCTCATCACGTGGGGGCTCTTTTCCCTGAGCAACGCAGTCGCCCTGTCCGCGTTCGGCTACCCCTATCCCTGGTACGCCCCCTTTGTCGTGGCGGCCATCGTATCCGTGGTCGTTAGCCTACCGGTAGCGCCGGTGTTCATCGGCCAGTTCCATTTCGCCTTCGTTGTGGGGCTTGACCTCATTAACCGGATTGACGACAGCGTGGCAGGCGGCCGGAACCTGAGGCACGGAAGGAGATCTCTCGCTGCGCTCGAGATGACAGGAAGGGGAACATCGGTTTTGAGTTGAGGATGGTGTCAAGCCGTGGCGCCTATCCGCACGCACGCCGGATCTGCATTCCCACGGGGGACCGTGGGAACGAGGGACGGAAGGAGATCTCTCGCTACGCTCGAGATGACAGGAAGGGGGCATCGGTTTTGAGTTGGGGATGGTGTCGAGCCATGACCCCTATCCGCACGCACGCCGGATCTGCATTCCCACGGGGGACCGTGGGAACGAGGGAGTTATGGAAGGAGATCTCTCGCTACGCTCGAGATGACAGGAAGAGGGCATCGGTTTTGAGTTGGGGATGGTGTCAAGCCATGACCCCTATCCGAACGCACGCCGGATCTGCATTCCCTCGGGGACCGTGGGAACGAGGGATAGTCCGAGTGGAAAGGCCTGCGCTTGCTGCTCGCATTCCGTTCCGAAATCGTCGCGCTCGATTGACACGTTCGGTCGCATGTAGTATGGTTCCATCGCGCTGATTTGACTTGGTTTACAGAGGACTCGACTATGGCGGAAACGACACCGGATGTCTCGATTGTTGTTCCGGTTTACAACGAGGAGGCGAACCTTCGCGAGCTGTATTCGCGGATTGTCGCCACGATCGAGGCCCTCGGGAAGGACTTCGAGATTGTCGTTGTGAACGACGGTAGCCGAGACGGCAGTCTCGAGTTGTTGCGCGAGTTGCACGCATCGGATTCGAGGTTGCGCGTGGTGAATCTGATGCGGAATTTCGGCCAGAATCCGGCGCTATACGCGGGATTCTCGCAGGTGCGCGGGCGGTACGTCGTTATGCTCGATGCGGACCTCCAGAATCCGCCTGAGGAGATTCCGAAACTCCTTGCCAAGCTCGACGAGGGCTACGACGTGGCCACGGGATGGCGGGTCGAGCGTCGTGACAGTCCGTTCCGGCTGGTGTCGTCGCGGATCCTGAACGCGATGGTGGCGCGGATCACGCGGTTACCGGTGCACGATCACGGTTGCGCGCTCAAAGCGTTTCGCCGCGAGGTGGTGGACCAGTTGTCGGGCCTTTTCACGCACCGTTCGCGGTACCTGCCGACGGAGGTGGCGTGGCTCGGGGTGCGGATCGCCGAGGTCGAGGTGGCGCACCACCCACGCGAGAAGGGGACAAGCAAGTACAGCATTCTGGCCCTGATGGCGGCCAGTTTCGACCTGCTCACGAGCATCACGTCGGCGCCGCTCGAGATCATCGGCATCATCGGCTGGTTGTTCGCGCTAATCGGCATGTTTATCAGCGGCGTGGTGGCTCTGCGCTGGCTATTTGTCGGGGCGTACGAGCCCTTTGTGGTCATCGCGGGGCTGTTCCTTTTTCTGGCGGGTGTTCAACTCATCGCCACCGGATTCATGTGCGAGTACATCGGCCGCATTTTCAAAGAGGTCCAGAACAAGCCGTATTTCGTGATCAAGGAGGTGATCGAGTAATCGCCGGAATGCCGTCCGAAGCTTTGTTCGAGCGCATGGCCCTCATCCGCGCCGCCGAGGAGCGCTTTCTCTCCTTGTTTTCCGAGGGCAAACTGACGGGCACCGTGCACACGTGTATCGGCCAGGAGGCGATTGCCGTGGCCGTGGGGGCATACCTCGGCGAGGATGACTATGTCTTCGCGCCTCATCGGTGCCACGGGCATTTCCTGGCGTACGGCGGGCCGCTCGATGGGCTGGTGGCGGAGGTCATGGGCCGCGAGACGGGCGTGAGCGGCGGATGCGGCGGCAGCCAACACCTCCACTACCGCCGGTTCTTCTCGAACGGCATCCAGGGCGGCATCGTGGGCAATGCCGTGGGCGCGGCGTTGGCGCAGCGGCTCGCGAACACGGCGGACATCGTGGTCGTGTTTCTGGGGGACGGCACGCTGGGTGAAGGGCTTGTCTACGAGTCGCTGAATTTCGCCGCGCTCAAGCATCTTCCCGTCCTCTTCGTCGTCGAGAACAACCGGTACGCGCAAACGACGCCGGTCGAGGCCGCCGTGAGCGGCTCGATGGTGGCGCGCGCCGAGGCCTTCGGCATCGCGACAGGCGAAATCGAATGGAATGACGCCGACGCATTGGCCGAGGTGTTCGACGGCTGTTTCGCGTACGTCCGCGAGCGGCGTGAGCCCTTCTTCCAGGTTGTACACACCTATCGACTCGCGGCGCACAGTAAGGGCGATGATTTCCGCGATGCCGGCGAGATCGCGGCCTGGCACGAGAGGGATCCGCTCGCGATCCTGGCGTCGCGTCTCGGCGAGAAGAAAGCCGCGGCCATTCGCAAGCGAGCCAAGGCCGCGGTGGATGCCGCCGTGCGCGTGGCCGAGGCGGCGCCCGTCTCCGACGCGGCGGACTTGACGGCCGAAGCGCCGGCGACCGAATCGTGGCCGGCGCCGTACATCGAGTTGGCGGAACGCTATGGCAAGTGCCTGAACGCGGCGCTTGCGCGGATGATGGAAGCGGATCCAACGGTGTTGGTGATGGGCGAAGACCTGCTCGATCCGTACGGCGGCGCTTTTGGTGTAACGCGGGGCCTCTCGACACGGTTCCCGGAGCGCGTGATCGCGACGCCGATCAGCGAAGCGGGCATCGTGGCCTGGGGCTTGGGCGCGGCGCTCTGCGGGTACCATCCAATTGTCGAGATCATGTTCGGCGATTTCCTGGCGTTGGCCGCCGATCAGATCCTCAACCACGTCGCGAAGTATCCGACCATGTACGGCCGTGCCGTGGCCGCGCCGCTCGTCATCCGGACTCCCATGGGCGGGCGTCGGGGTTACGGGCCGACGCACAGTCAGTCCATCGAGAAGATGTTCCTCGGCGTTCCAGGACTGCGTGTTGTGGCTCCCTCCCACCTTGTCGACCCGGGCGAGCTGCTGCGCCGTTGCGTGTTGGAGTCCGATTCGCCCACGTTGTTCATCGAGAACAAGGTCTTGTACGGCGCGCAGGTCGAGCCCATCCGCGACGGCCGGCTCGGCGATTTCTACGTCCGGGTGAGCGACAGCCGCTTTCCGACGGTATCGCTGAGTCTCGTTGATTTCGATGGCGCGGATGCGGCGATCGTGTGTTACGGCGGCATGTGCGCGTACGCCCTGGAGGCGGCGCGTGCGCTCTTGCTCGAGCACGAGATCGCTGCGGACGTGGTGGTGCCGTCGCTACTGGCGCCGACGCCCGTTGCAGCGATCGACGCGGGCATAGGTCGTGCGGGCTTGGCGGTGACAGCGGAAGAGGCCACGGTCGCCTGTGGCTGGGGAGCCGAGGTGATTGCGGCGCTCGCGGCGCGTCCTGCGGGCGCCGGGCGGCGCTACCGGCGGGTGGGCGCTCTCCCCTGCCCCATCCCGGCTGCAAAGCCGGCGGAAGAAGCGGTGTTGCCGAACGCCGACCGCATTGTCCAGGCTGTGCTGAGGGAGTTGACATGAGTGATTCGTGGTTCGAAGTGGTAATGCCACAACTGGGCGTGAACGATACGCGCGTGACGGTGGTACGTTGGCTTGTCGATGCCGGTCGCCATGTGGCGCGTGGAGCGGTCTTGGCGGAGGTCGAGACAAGCAAGGCCACGCTCGAGCTCGAAAGCGAATACGAAGGCTATTTTTATCCGCTTGTCGATGCCGGGGCCGAGGTGGCGATTCGTGAGGTCGTCGGGCTACTATGCCCAGCGGCGGATCCGGGCGTCCTCCAGCGCTATCGCGTGTCTGCGGCGGCACCGGCGGCGACAGCGCCCGGCGGGGAGTCGAGACTAACGACGCGCGCGCGCGCCTTGGCGGAGGAGCATGGCATCGACCTCCGCGTTCTGCCAACCGATCGGATCATCCGCGAACGCGATGTGTTGGCGCTGGTCGAGCGGCCGGGAATCAAGGTTGCGGCGCCTCCGGCGTCGTGTGGCGTCGGCATATTCGGCGCGTCGCAGGGCGGGCAGGCGGTGCTCGAGTGCCTCAGGGCCGGAGGCGCGCATGGCGTGGTTGCCTTTATCGAAGACGCGCCGGAACGGATCGGCACGATGTTTGCCGGACTGCCCGTTCTTTCCGGCGTCGACCTGGCGGCACTCAAGGCCGAAGGCGTCGAGGCGATTGTCTCGCACATCGCGCATCCGGCGCACCGGCTCGCCGTCTGCGATCGGGCCGTCAAGGCCGGCCTGTGGGTGATCAATGCCGTGCATCCGGGCGCGATTGTGGCGTCGACGGTACGCATGGGCGTCGGCAACGTGATCAAGGCCGGTGCGGTGCTGGATGCCGAGGTCGTGCTGGGCGACGGCTGCATCATTGACAATGGGGCGATCGTACCGCATCACAACCGTATCGGCAGTGGCGCACACCTGGCGCCGGGGGTTTGCATGGGGGGCGACTGCCGGGTCGGCGAGCAGGCCATTCTGGGCGTTGGCGCGGTGATTGCGCCGCGTCTCGTCATTGGCGATGGGGCGATCATCGGCGCCGGCGCATGCGTCGTGCGCGATGTGCCGGCGGGATGCGTGGTCGAGGGCGCGCCTGCGCGAGTCATCGGCAAACGGACCTGAGGGACGAACTCACTTCGCCTTGCGGGCGTGGGCAAGGACTTTCTTCAACGCGGCGACCACCTGATGAACGTGCTTGTCGCTCATGCCGGGATGCAATGGCAGCGAGAGGATCTCTCGGGAGGCGGCGGTGGCCTCGGGGAAGTCCTCGGGCTTCAGGTCGAAGGTCTCCCGATAGTACCGATGGAGATGCAGGCCGTAGAAATGAATGCCGGTGCCAACATTCTCCTTGCGGAGTTCCAGCGCGATCTCATCGCGGGACTTGGTCAGGCGCGCGAGGTCCAGGCGAATGATCATGAGGTGCCACGCGTGCTCGACATCGTTGCGCACGGCCGGGAATGACACTTCGTCGATGTCTTCGAGAACGGTGCGGTAGTTCTGTGCGAGTCGCTTGCGGATCGCGAGGAATCGGTCGAGCTTCTTCAACTGTTCGAGCCCCATCACCGCGCTCACGTCGTGCATGCGGTACTTGAATCCCAGGGTGACGACTTCGACAGGCCCGGGCACGGCGTTGGGGCTGTAACGGTCCCAGGCTGTTCGCTGCATGCCGTTGCTCGCGAGGAGGCGGAGGCGGTTGGCCCGGTCTTCGGAGACAGCCGTGATCATGCCGCCCTCGATGGTGGTGATGTTCTTGATGGGATAGAAGCTGAAGCACGCGCCGTTGCCGTATCGACCGAGGGGCACGCCTTTGTAGGCCGCGCCCAACGCGTGGGCGGCGTCCTCGATGACGGCGATGCCGCGCTCAGCCGCAATGGTATAGATGGCGTCGAGGTCACAGGGCTGTCCGGCAAGGTCGACAGGAATAATGGCCTTGGTGCGGTCAGTGATGGCGCGTTCGACGGCCGCGGGGTCGATGTCCAAGGTGTCACGGGAGATGTCGGCGAACACGGGCCGAGCACCCATACTCACGATGGTGTTTGCCGTCGAAGCCCACGTAATGGGCGGCGTGATCACCTCATCGCCCGGCTGTACTCCGGCGTCGGTGAGGCAGAGATGGAGGGCGGCCGTGCAGGAATTGACGGCGACGGCGTACGGCACGCCCACGCGCTGTGCGAACGCGCGTTCGAAGGCCTCGACTTTGGCGCCGGTCGCCATCCAGCCGCTTCGGAGCGTCTCTTCGACGGCACGCACTTCCTCGTCGCCGATGGTGGGCTTGGCGAGGGCGATGAACCTGGGCGCGACGGGCTCGCCGCCCTCATCGACGGGCGTGTCGATGAGGACCTTCATGCGCCGCACGTTGCAGTACTGGTCGGACCACGGGTTGATCGTCCGGTCGGCCACGAGGGCATCGCGCGTCTCGACGATTCCGTCGTCCACCGTGAAGCGCTGCCGGAAACCGAGGAGGTCGCGGATCTTGTCGAATCGGACATTGTAGCTGCGGACGTCTTCATCATCTCCGGCCATCTCGAGTTCGACGCCGTCGAAGTAACCGAGCACTTTGCGCGCCAGGTCGACGATCTGGAAGTTGGCGTCGTCGAAGCCGACGTTGAAAACCTGACCGCTGACCCGGTCGGCGGGCGACTCGAGCAAGAGCAGGAACGCGCGCGCCGCGTCTTGCACGTGCAAGAACGGACGCCATTGCCGGCCGCCGCCCATGACCGTGATCCGGCCCTTCCGACAGGCCGTGGCCGTCATAAGGTTGATGGCGAGGTCGAAGCGCATCCGTGGCGACCAGCCGAACAGCGTGGCCGGACGCGCCGCCACGGGTTCAAAGGTCGGGCTCTGAAGCGGGAGGATCGCCCGCTCGGTTTCGCGTTTGCTGACCCCGTATACCGACACGGGATGCGTCGGGCTCTCCTCATCGAGGATGTCGAAGACGCCTTTGCCGTAGACGCTGCACGAGGAGGCCAGCACAAATCGGCGGACGCCCTTCTCGACGGCGCGCTGGGCCAGGGATCGCGCGCCGACCAGGTTCACGTCGAGTGCGGTCTCTTCGTCGAGGTCGCACGACGGGTCGTTCGAAAGACCGGCGAGATGGATGATCCCCTCGACGCCGTCGAGTAGGGCAGGATACATGTCGAGGTTCCGGATATCGCCGCGCACGACTTCGCAGTCCGGCGACTCGCCAAAGGCTCGCCGCGCGACGTCTTCGCCAAAGCAGAAGCGATCGAACACCCGCACCGAATGTCCCTTCTTGAGAAGAAGAGGCACCAAGTGACAGCCCATATATCCACCGCCACCGGTCACGAGGACTTGCACGTCGGATCTCCTCCTGTTGGCATCGAATCTAGCGGAGAGGGCCGTCCTTGGGCGCGAGTATCATAGACCCTATTGACCACCTTGACCCTGTTGACGTTCCGGATCGCAGGTATCGAAGACGCACTCCGCACGGCCAGAGTCTAGCATGTGGCCGCTGCGGAGACAACGGGCGATATACGGCTATTCCGCGATGACGTATAGCCTGATATCGCGCTCGACGACATGGCGCGGATCGAGGTGGAACCCATTGTAGGGCACTACGGTGAGGCAATCGACGAGCGGGCCGATAGAGCCGCCGTAATGCACCCGGAAACGTGCCTCGAGCGGTGAGCAGAACAGACGTTCGACGGTGTCGGGCCCGGCGAAGGCTTCCAGTCGATCGAGGACGGCCTGGTATCGCTCTTGTTCTCCAGGGGCCACGAGCGTGATCACGGCCGTGTCCGCCGCCTTGGGCTCGGCGGCGCCCAGGATGATGGCAGTTCTCACGCGCATGCGGAGTTTGGCGCACGCGTCTTCGATGCCTTGGCGGCTGCTGTCTTCGGCCGTCGGGCCGTGGACGCGCGTCTTCTCGACGATGGATTCGAGGAGCTTTCCATCGCTCGAGCGGAACACGCGCGCGTGGACCGTAGCCTCGGCCTGATAGCAGTTGGCCGCCGCGGGCACCGGCTCGATGTTGGCCGTCGATTCGACCAGGACGACGCAGTCCACTAGGTTCTCGCGCGCAAACGGTGCTGCGATATCGAGGTCACCACGGAGGCGTGCGACGAGTGCCGTCTCGTCGTAGTACCCCCGCACCACGCTGCTGTCTTCCACCGTGATGCCGCCTTCCTCGATGGCTTTGAGCAGGGCGGTGTGCGCCATGCCGGAGGGATCCGTCGAGTAGGCGGCCTCATTGCCGACGCGCTCGGCCACAAGCAAGAGAGCCGTTGGCGGCCAGTGCCTCAGCTCGAGCAACAAGGCCGCCGCATCAGCCCGCACCTGATCGGCGTCGATAAATGTCTCGACCTCGACGGTGGTCCGGCTCTCGGCTTGCCGGTGATCGAGGACGCGCGTGGCGTGGGCGTATTCGCGAAGGCGATCCGTTAAGGCGGCCACCTTGGCCACGTTGGTCTCGCCGACGGCCGCTTCGATGATCTGGGCCAGCGCGGCACGCTCGGCATTCTCAATGGCATCTCGGCGCCCGGCATCGCCGGCGCCCGGGGCGCTGCCCTCGATGCGTACGCGTATTCGGGCCTCGTCGGGAACGGCGCCCGAGGGCGAAGGCATGATCAGGGACCATCCCCAAAGCGCCATTACGCAGACGTTACGGAACGGGATTGTGCCGTTGGCAACCATGAGGATGCCTTAGTCGCGGCTGATGAGAATCATGCGCACGAGGTTCAGGATGGCCATGGCCGCCGCCGCGACATAGGTCATGGCTGCCGCGCCAAGCACCTTTCGGGCGCCGGTCAACTCGTCGGCATCGAGGTAGCGTCCGTCGGCCAGGATCTTGAGCGCACGCCGACTGGCGTTGAACTCGACCGGCAAGGTGAGGACCGTGAAGAACACGGCAAACGTGAACGCGAAGATCGCCGCGTTCATCAGCATCGGTACGCGAGCGATGAGGCCGATGAAGAAGAGCGGAAACGCGAGCGACGAGCCGAGGTTGCACACCGGATACACGACGTTGCGCAGGGCCAGCGGCGCGTACATGTTGGCGTGCTGAATGGCATGGCCAACCTCGTGCGCTGCGATGCCCAGGGCCGCAACGCTGCGGCCGTGGTACACGGCCTCGGAGAGGCGGAGTGTCCGCGCGCGCGGATCGTAGTGGTCGGAGAGCCGGCCGGGAATGCTCTCGATGGCGCATACGCGATTGCCGGGATGCCGGGCCGGGTCGCGGACAAGCTCAATGCCGGCGTCCCGCATGATGTACTGGGCCAGCTCCGCGCCGGAGAGGCCGTTACGCACGCCCACGCGCGCGTACTTCGCATACGTGGACTTCACCTTGGCCTGCGCCCAGATCGCCAAGATCAGCGCGGGGAACAGCAATACGAGGGTTGAGTCGTAAAGGAACATCCTACTGCGCTCCTTCTCGTTGCGCGGGCGTCCGCATGGCGCACGAGCCGTTGAACGCTCCCCCCTCCTCGATCACGAGACTCCGTACGCGGACATCGCCCACGAGCTTGGCGGTCGATGCGAGATGCAGTGCGCCCGCCGTGGCCACATTGCCAAAAACCTGACCGGCTACGCGGATGGCTTTCCCGGACACGATGTCACCGTTCAGCCGGCCGGTCTCACCGAGATCCAGTTCCTGAGAACACTCCACTTTGCCGTCCACTAATCCCTCGAGTTTGCAGTAGTCGGCCCGGATGTTGCCCGTGATCAACGCGCTCGGGTCTAGGAACAGGCGGCCTTCGACGGTCACGTTCCCCTCGACGCGCCCGGCAATCTCCGTTTCCGATCCGCTGGTCAACGATCCTTCAATAATGACGCCTTCGGGAACGGTCATGCGCTTGAGCGAGGTGGTTTTCGCGCGGCGAATAGCGAGGTCGTCCGCGGTGACCTCCGGTTTGTCGGCGGCCTCGACTACGGCGTTGGGCGTTCGCGGCGTGCCTCGGCCCGTTTGGAGCGCGTCCTGGAACGCGGCGTTGACCTTGCCGAACAATCCGCCGCTTTTCTTGGCGGACTCGAGATCCTCGAAGGTGTCGGGAATGCCGCGTTGCGATGCCGCGTCACGCTCGAGGTCGAGGGGTTGTCCCTTGGCCTGTTCTCCGCGGCTCTGCTCCTGGGCCGCCCTCATACGTAACCGAGACGGTTTGCCATGTCGGTGATACACGTTGCGATCCTCGATGTTGGCCGGCTAACGACAAATGGTGTACCGGAGTTTACCGTCTCCGGAACGCACTGGTCAAAGAACATGAATCCAAGCCGCTCCGGCTCGATCCGCAACAACTGCCTTGCGTACCGGGCCAGGATGTTGGCCGCGATCTGCGCCTCATACGCGTTGGAGACCTTGTTGACCACGATTCTGGGTCGTACGGAGCGAACCAGGCCCATCAGCTCGCGACAGACTCGATGTCGTTCCTCTTCTTCGAACACATCGGCGCGGGCGATCTGTTCCAGAAAGCTGTCCACGGTTTCATTGCGTTGCAGCAACAGCGACACCTCCGGGCACCGGTAGAATCGCTCGATCTTCCTGAACAACGCGGCGCGCAGGAACTTGAACGCATTGTCGATACTCGTTCGTTCCGGCGTCACCACCAAGACTCCGAGGTCCTCGGCCGTGAGAAATAGATCGAGCGTATTCAAGTGCGATCCGGCGTCGAGGTCGATAATGACTAGATCCGCCGCCAACTGCCGGAGTTCCCGGATGAACGCCATCTTTCGCTGGTATTTCGGATTGGCCACATCGAGCAGGCCGCTGGCGCCCGGGATGAACCGGAGATTGTCATAGGGCGTGGACGTGAGCAACGGATCCAGTTTCTTGCCGCCTTCCTGGAAGAAGAAATCGTCGAGCCGTACCGGCGCTCGAACCCCGAGCACGGCTTCGACGTTCGAGCACCCGAGGTCCGCGTCGACCAACACCACCCGCCAACCCTTCTGCGCGATCTCAACCGCAGCGTTGACGGCAAAACACGTCTTGCCGACGCCTCCCTTGCCCCCGCCGACGGCCATGATCGGCGTCTTGTGAACGGGAAGCGGAGGTTCCTCGACAAGCGTCGCGTCTGTCTGTTCAACCCATTCAGGCATAGGTACCCACAGCCCTTGACAATCCTTTCCAATTCTAGCAAAAAGCGCAGAATGACGTCAATGGTGCAAACTGAGATCCCCCCGCGGGTTCGCGTTTTCCTCCGGCCGCCAGCCCATGGTATAATCGGCGGGTTGGCGCGCTCTCCGCCGCCTTCTCTCGGCACGGGGTTCTGCGAATCGCACGTGGGATTCCTGTGCAACCCGTATGTGTGGATATATGACGCGTTCTTTTCCGGAATGGATTCGCCGGCCGTGGGGATCGGGCACGGCGTTCGGTCAGACCAAGGCCCTGTTGGGCGACTTGGGCGTGAAGACCGTGTGTCAGAGCGCACGATGCCCCAATCAGGGCGAGTGCTGGTCCTGTCGTACGGCAACGTTCATGATCCTCGGCACCACGTGCACACGCAATTGCCGCTTCTGTTCCGTGCGTCATGGGGTTCCGGAGCCTCCGGCGCCCGACGAGCCGGAACGGGTGGCGGAAGCCGTCGCCCGCCTCGGGCTCCGGCATGCGGTGGTAACGTCGGTCACGCGGGACGACGTTGAGGATGGGGGTGCTGGGCATTTCCGGCGGACGATCGAGGCGATCCGGGCGCGGAATCCGGAGGCGACTGTCGAGGTCTTAACGCCGGATTTCAATGGCGCCCGCGAGTCCGTGGCCGCTGTGCTTGGGGCGGGCCCCGACGTGTTCGGCCACAACGTGGAGACGGTCGAACGGCTGTATCCCGTGGTACGCGGCGCGGGGCACGCGTACAGGAGGCCGCTTGACGTGCTCCGGCTCGCCCGGGATCTGGGCGGTGGCACGGTGGTGAAGTCAGCGTTCATGCTTGGTCTGGGCGAAACAGACTCGGAAGTGGAGCGTACGCTGGCGGACTTGCTCGATGCGGGTTGTCAGGCGGTCTGCATCGGTCAGTATCTTCAGCCGACGGCCGCCCAGTGTACCGTTCATGAGTTTGTGTCGCCGGAGCGTTTTCGGCATTATGAAGCGACGGCGCGGCGTATGGGATTCGATGCGGTAGTGGCGGGACCCTTTGTGCGCAGTTCATACCGTTCCGGCGAGTTGCTGGAGACGGTTCGAGGCGTTAGGGCCGCTTCCGGAGAAGGCGAAGAGGACTAGGGTGTGAAGTTCACCGTTACGCTCACCGACTTGGGCGAGGACACCGAGGATAAGGCCGAGGTCATTGCATGGATGGCGGGGCTGGGTAATGCCGTCCAGGAAGGCGACGACTTGATCGAGCTAACCACGGACAAGGCGGCGTTCACGGTGCCCAGTCCGGTGTCCGGCGTTTTGACGGAACAGCTTGTGGGCGAAGGCGATGCGGTCTTCGCGGGTCAAGCGTTAGGTGTGGTTGAGACGGAGGCGGGCTGAGCCGCGAGGCCGGGCCGTCCAGTGAAAGGGGCGTGTATGCCGGTAGGAGTGGGCCTGATAGGTGTTGGAACCGTGGGCGGTGGTGTCATCACGACGCTCGCGTGCAATCATGAGACAATATCGATGAGAACCGGGCTGGATGTCCGGCTGGTTCATGTGGCGGAGAAGAATCCGAAGCAGCTTGACGGCTTCGCCTTGGAGGGCGTGAGGGTTAGCTCGGACGCTGCGGCCGTTATCGCCGATCCCGAGGTGCAGGTCGTGGTCGAGCTGATCGGGGGCCTCGAGCCGGCTCGAACGTTCATTCTCCGGGCTCTGTCGGCCAAGAAGCATGTTGTGACCGCCAACAAGATGCTTCTGGCCCATCACGGCGCGGAATTGGCGGAGGCGGCGGCCGCCCAAGGGGTGGAGTTGCGGTACGAGGCGGCGGTCGCCGGGACTATACCTATAATTAAGGCACTGCGCGAGGGTCTGGTGGCCAATCAAGTCAGCGCGGTCTACGGAATCCTGAACGGCACCTGCAACTACATCCTGAGTCAGATGACCGAGAAGGGACTCGAGTTTGGGGATGCCTTGGCTCAGGCCGTCACGCTGGGATTCGCCGAGACGCCCCCGGATCTCGATATCGAGGGGTTCGACACGGCGCACAAGTGCCAGATCATTGCCTCGCTGTGCTACTCGACGCCCGTGAGTCTGGACGATCTGCATATCGAAGGCATTACGCGCATCACGCACGCGGACGTGGCGGACGCCAAAGAGCTGGGCTATCTGATCAAGTTGTTGGCCGTGGTGCGTTCTATCGAGGGGGAGGTGGAGGCACGCGTTCACCCCACCTTGGTGCCGCTGAATCACCCGTTGGCGTCGGTATGGAACGAGTTCAACGCCGTGTACGTCCAGAGCGATATTGCCGACGTGACGATGTTCTACGGCCGCGGCGCTGGGCGCATGCCGACGGCGAGCGCGGTGGTCTCGGACATTGTGGATATCGCCGGGCGAAGCGGTCACCCGGCCATGCCGGCGTTTGTCTACGCACGGCGGCTTCCGATCCGCGACATGGGCAAGCTGGTGGGCCGCTACTATCTGAGGATGTCGACCGAAGACAAGCCGGGCACCCTAGCCAAGATCTGTTTCGCCCTGGGGCGACAACAGGTGAGCATTGCCTCGTGTTTCCAGCGCGAGACGGGTGTCCAGGGACGTGTTCACGTGGTGGTGATGACGCACGAGTCGCAGGAAGCGGCGGTGCGCAAGGCGATTGAGGAAATCGACGGGTTGGATTGCATCTGGGGCGCCAGCCAATTGATTCGAGTACTATAGGCGCGGCCGCATTGGGGCGACGCGAGGAGCAACAGACGATGATGAACCGGGGCGTGATTCAGCGATACCGCGAGTATCTTCCCGTATCGAACCACACACGCATTGTCACGTTGAACGAGGGGTCGACGCCGCTGATTCCGGCGGAGCATCTCAGCGCCGAGATTCATCCGCGCGTCGAGGTCTACTTCAAGTTCGAAGGGTTGAACCCGACGGGGTCGTTCAAGGACCGCGGTATGACGATGGCGCTGACCAAGGCCGTCGAGGACGGATTCCAGGGCGTGATGTGCGCCTCGACGGGCAACACGTCGGCCTCGGCGGCAGCGTACGCGGCCCGGGCGGGCATCAAGTGCATTGTCCTCATTCCCGAAGGGAAGATCGCCCTCGGCAAGCTATCACAGGCCATGATCCACGGCGCGGTGGTGCTCCAGGTCAAGGGGAATTTCGACGAGGCCCTCACGCTGGTGCGCACGATCACGGCGAACCATCCCATCGCGTTGGTGAATTCGGTAAATCCCTATCGGATCGAGGGGCAGAAGACGGGCGCGTTCGAGATCGTGGACGATTTCGACGGGTTCGCGCCGGACTTGCACGTGCTGCCGGTCGGCAACGCCGGCAACATCACGGCCTATTGGAAAGGCTACAAGGAATACCATGCCAAGGGCATGTGCCGGAACCTGCCGAAGATGATCGGGTTTCAGGCCGCCGGCGCGGCACCCATTGTTCTCGGCCATCCCGTGGAGCAGCCGCAGACCTTCGCGACCGCCATCCGCATCGGTAACCCGGCGAGCTGGAAGACAGCGGTGGCGGCGCGCGATGAGTCCGGCGGCCTCATCGATTTGGTGACGGATGACGAGATTCGCGAGGCGTACGCGCTCATGGCGCGCACGGAAGGCGTTTTCGCCGAGCCCGCAAGCGCCGCGACGGTGGCGGGCCTGCTGAAACTGAAGCGGCAAGGCTACTACGACACGCTGACGCCTTTCGCGGGGAGCCGGATTCGTATCGTCTGCATTCTGACCGGCCACGGGCTCAAGGATCCGGATAGCGCGATCAAGGCGGCCCAGGAAACCGTCACGGTTGAGGCCCACGAGGAGGCGGTGCTCGAGGCCATCGGGTTGGCGGAGCCGGCCACGGTGTAGCGGCCATAGCGGACGACATGCTCAAGTTTCTCCATGCGGCAGATGTTCACCTCGACAGCCCGTTGCGGGGGCTGGAGCGATACGAGGGGGCGCCGGTGGATGCCTTGCGCAATGCGACGCGGAGAGCGCTCGAGAACCTGGTCAACCTGGCCCTTGACGAGTCCGTTCGGCTTGTTCTGATCGCGGGCGATCTCTACGATGGCGATTGGCGGGATTACAACACCGGCCTGTTTTTCGCCAAACAGATGGGCCGGTTGCGCGAGGCCGAGATCCCGGTCTTGCTTGTCGCCGGCAACCACGATGCGCAAAGCCGCATGACGCGCAGCCTCCGGATGCCGGACAACGTGGTCTGGTTTGCCGTGGACGCGCCGGAAACCAAGACCCTCGATTCCCTCGGTGTTGCGGTGCACGGCCAAGGCTATGCACGTCCCGCCATCTCCGAGGACCTCTCGGCGCAGTTCCCTCGCCCCCGCTCCGGCGTGCTCAATATCGGGCTTCTGCACACGGCCCTGGCGGGCCATCCCGGCCATGAACCCTACGCGCCCTGCCAACTCGACGCGCTGCGCGCCAAGGGCTATGACTACTGGGCGCTAGGCCATGTTCACGCCCGCGAGGTCGTGTGCGCCGACCCGTGGATTGGCTTTCCGGGCAACATTCAGGGCCGCCACATCCGCGAGACCGGACCCAAGGGCGCCTACGTGGTCGCAAGGAGCGAGACCGGCCACCTAACCGCCGAGTTCCGTGCCTTGGATGTCGTGCGTTGGCACGATTGCCGCGTAGCCGCGGAGGCCGGAACGGACGCCGCGGACATGCTCGGGGCCGTCGAGGCGGCCTTCGGGAAGGTCCTGGCGGAAAGTGCAGGGCTTCCTTCGGCCGTACGGGTCACCGTGGCCGGGGCCGTCGGGCGCGTTGCGGCACACGTCGAAAGGCTGGCGCAGGATATCCGGGCCTTGGCCAATGACTACGGCCAGGACCGCCTTTGGGTGGAGAAGGTCCGACTTGAGGCGGACACGTTGACACCGATTCGTGACATTCCCGAAGGGCCCATCCGGGAACTGATGGACGTGCTCGATGAATTGGAGGCGAATCCCGAGGGACTCGCGGCACTGGGAACGACCCTCACGGCGCTGGACGCCAAGTTGCCGGCAGCGCTCAAACACGGCCCGGAGGCCGTCTCGCTCACGGGGCCGGATGCCGTGGGGCGGTTGTTGCGCGAGGTGAGGCCCCTCCTGCTGGGTCGGCTCCTCGGGAAGGACGAGGGCCCATGAGGTTCGATCGGATAGACTTGATCGCCTTCGGCCCGTTCACGGACTTCCGTATCGATCTGTCGGCAGGCGACGAAGGTCTCCACATTGTTTATGGGCCGAATGAGGCGGGAAAGAGTTCGGCCCTGCGCGCCATCACGCAGTTCCTGTATGGGATTCCGAATCGGACTCACGACGATTTCGTCCATCCCTACGGCCAGATGCGGATCGGCGCCGCGCTTCGGTCGGCCAGCGGAGAGCGACTCGAGGCGATACGGCGCAAGGGCGCCAAGCAGACCTTGCGCGACGAACGGGATGAGGCGGCCCTCGACGAAGCCGTGATCGACCACTTCACGGGCGGGATCAGCCAGGAGGTCTTCGAGCAGATGTTTGGCCTGGGCCACGAGCGTCTGGTGGCGGGAGCCAAAGAGATTCTGGCCGGGCACGGCGAGTTGGGGCGAACGCTATTCACGGCAACTGCGGGATTGGCGGGCGTACACACAATCATCCAGGAACTCGAGGCGGAAGCGGACGCCGTGTTCCTCGAACGGGGAACGAAACCTGCACTGAACGCCGCCGTTTCCGACTACGGCAGGCTCGAGAGTGCCGCTAAGCAAGCGGCCGTTTCGGCGGAAACGTGGGAGCGCCTCGACCGCGACCTTCAAGAGACGAGACGCGAACAGGAGCGTATCGGTGAACGGCGGAACGCGATCCGGGCCGAGCGAAGTCGGCTGCAGCGCACGCGCGAGGCCCTGCCGCGCATCGCCTACCGAAAAGAGCTGAGAGAGGCCTTGGGGGCCGAAGAGGACGCCTTGTTGTTGGCGGAGGACTTCTCGGAACGGCGGCGTCGGGTCGATCGCGATCTCGATGTCGCCAAGGCGACGTTGCGTGAGGCGTCGGAGGCGCTCGAACGCCTGGGCCGCGAGATCGAGGCGCTGTGTCCCGATGAGCGGCTGTTGCAGCACGGCGATATCATCGAGGAACTCGACGGGAAGCGCAGTGTTGTGAACAAGGCGGTGCGCGATCTCGAGCGTGAGCTTGAACCTGGGCTGCGCCAAGCCGAACGGGACATCGCCGATACGATGCGTCAACTCAACCCGGCCTGGGCCGTGGCCGATGTCGAGGAACTTCGGCTGACCGCGGCCGAGCGCGCGCGCATCCACGAACTGTGCAGCAAAGGGCGTAGTGCGGGCGAGCGTCTCGATGGGGCGCGGCGGGCGGTCGAGGAGTGCACCCGGAGACAGGACCGCCTCGCGCGGCAGCTCGACACGCTGGGTCCCGTCGAGGCGCCGGTCGAACTCGAGCGGGCCCTGCGCGCCGCACGGGCTCAGGAAAGTCTGGAGGAACAACTGAACGAGGCCGAGCGCGCCCGTCAGGTCCTCGAGGAGAACTTGGCCCTTGCCGCGTCGCGCCTCGCCGGCTGGCGCGGCCCGTGGCGGGAAGTCGTGGCGCGCCAGGTCCCTTCCTATGAGACTATCGAACAACATCGAAATGCGCACGACCAACTCGCGGCGAACCTGGATCGCGCGCGCGAGACGGTCGAACAGCTCGAGAAGGAACAGCGGGCCTTGCAGACGCGCGAGGCCGACTTGGTCGAGGTTCAGGGCGTCATCGAGGAGTCCGTGTTGGACAGGGCTCGGGCGGTGCGCGATCGCGGCTGGCGGGCGGTGCGCACGGCCTGGGAAGCGGGGCGGCCGCCGAAGGCGCTGGACGGGGAAGCGCGGGCGTTTCTGGACGCCGTGGACGAGCGCCTCTCCGATCTGGCCGACGGCTACGAGCTGGCGGTGGAGCGAGGCGATATCGCCGGGGATCGGTTGCGGCGCGAGGCGACGCGGGTGGCGGAACTTGAGGCGTTGCGGCAACGCATGGAGGAGGGCCAGGTCGCCCTCTCTGAACAGCGTTCCAGGGCACAGGCCTGGGAGGTGGAGCTTGCGGCCCGGCGCGAAGTATGGAATGCCCTATGGCGGGCGATAGGCGTCGAGGCGCAGTCGCCCGTCGAGATGCAGGCGTGGCGAAGAGCTTGGGAATCCATGGTGAATGAAGCGGCCCTCTTGCGGGACGCCCAGGGCAAGGCGGAACACCTGGCTGCGAGCGCGGTCGAGCTGCGTCGCCGCCTTGCCGTATGCCTTGAGCGCTACGGAACCGCGGCGGAGGCGGAAGCGTCGTTGGACGCGCTCCTCGCCTGTGCCGAGCGGCTTCTCGAAGGGCGCCTCAAGGCAGTGCGCGAGCGCGAGCGGCTCGAGTTGGCGAAGCGGTCCCTGGCTGAAGAGACTCTGCCAGCAGCTGCGCGCGAGCTTGAGGAGGCCGGCCGCGCCTTGGAGGCATGGCGTGCGGAATGGACGGAGATCACGGCGCGCCTCAACCTGGACGCGAAGGCCTCGCCGGCCGAGGTGACCGCGGTGATCGAGGCGCTTTTGGCGCTGTTCGAGCGGCTCGACAAAGCGGCGGACTTGCGTCAACGCATGGACGCCATCGAGGCGGACCGGCGTGGCTTCGAGGAGGGGACCGGAAGGCTTGTGCAGACCATCGCCCCGGATCTCGGTGCATTGTCGGCGAGCGATGCCGTGCGGGAGTTGACGGCGCGGCTCGCGCGGGCGCGTCAGGCGGCGGCCGCCCTCGAGGCGCATGAGAAGAACCGGACGGGTCTCGAACGACAACGCGCCGCCGCCGAGAAGAAGGTGCGTGCCCGTACCGAGGACATGGAGGCCTTGTGTCGCGAGGCCGGCGGGGTATGTTCCGATGCGCTTGATGCGGCGGAATCCCGATCGGCGCGCCGCCGGGATCTCGAGCGCCGACTTGCCGAGAACGAGGATCAATTACGGGCGTTCACCGGTGGGTTGCCTGTTGATGATTTCGTGCCGCTGGCCGAAGCGGAGGACCCAGACACGATTGGGCCTCGAATCGAAGACTTGGACGCCGAACTCCAGTCGCGCGACCAGGAGTACGATCGGCTCACGGAGCGGATTGGCGCCCTTCGAGAAGAACTGAACCGGATCGACGGAGGCGATCGGGCCGCCGGCATCGAGATGGAAGCCGCCTCGCGGCTCGCCGGCATTGCCCTGTTGGCCGAGCAATGCGCGCGGACGCGTCTGGCGGCCGTGGTGCTACGCCGCGCGGTGGAACGGTTCCGCGATGCGCACCAGGCGCCGATCATCGCCCAAGCTGGTGGCATATTCGCCGAGCTGACCGAGGGTGGTTTTGCGGGATTGCGAGCTGACTATGATCCGAATGGAAACAGCATATTGGTCGGTGTCCGCTCCGGTTCGGGCGGCGTGGTGGGTGTGGACGCCATGAGCGATGGCACGGCGGATCAGCTCTATCTCGCGTTGCGCTTGGCGGGAGTACGCCGGTATCTCGAGCGGGGCACGCCTATTCCATTCATCTGCGACGATGTGCTGATCAACTTCGATGATGATCGCGCCAAGGCCGCGTTACGGGCTCTTGCGGGTCTGTCGGATCGGATCCAGGTCATCTTCTTCACGCATCATCGACGGTTAGTGGAGTTGGCCGAACGCCACGTGGACCGTGGCCGACTCTCGGTGCACGAGTTGCCCGGCGTCGGCGTCTTCCGGGAGGCTACGGATTCCCCATGACCCATCCGGCACAGCGTTGCCCCATTGAGGTGATCCGGTTCAGAGGTCTGGTTGCCTACGACGACGCCGTGCGACTCCAGCAGGAACGGCAGCAGGCAGTCGCGGAGGGTCACGCGCCCGAGGCCCTCTTCCTGCTGGAACACCGACCGGTCGTCACCTTGGGTCGACAGGCGCGGTCGGAGCATGTCCTGCTCGGTTCCGAGGAACTCGCGCGGCAGGGCATTGCGCTGCGTCCCACCGACCGAGGCGGCGACGTCACGTACCATGGCCCTGGCCAGATGATCGCGTATCCGATCCTCGACCTTGGCCGCCGCGGCCTTCCCATCGGCCAGTACCTTCGCGACTTGGAGGGGGTCCTCATCCGGCTCCTGGGCGAGTACGGACTGCCTGCGAAACGGCGGCCGGGATACACCGGGGTGTGGATCGGTCAGGCAAAGGTGGCGGCCATCGGAATCGCGGTAAGACGCCACGTCACATCCCACGGCGTGGCCCTCAACGTCAATCCGGATATGGAACACTTCCGGTACATTGTCCCGTGCGGGATTTCGGACAGACCGGTGACGACGATGGAGGCGCTGCTCGGGCGAACGCCAGCGATGAAGAACGTCATGAAGACCTTCGAGGAGGAGTTCTTGGCTTGTTTCGGTAAAGGAAGGGATGCGGGTTCGGGAGCGAATGATGCCGGTCTTGAGTGCTCAATTCGACCGAGATAGACGGAAATGCGTTTTTTGAAATAAGAAAATCAATTAAAACTGGTGCATACTAGTCGAAAAAGAGCTTGACTAATGGGAACAATTCTTTATAATGGACAGTGGTGCTGTGAGTAATTTGGGAAGGAGTAGGCGTTCAAGTCCTGCTCACGTGTACTTGGTGGCACGTTGGATTGTCTGATTCGAGAAGACGGAGCAACGGTCGAGACTGGGCTGTGGAGTTCCAGTACTCGAGGGTTGCGTGTTTTGGACGGACTAATTAGGAGACGGAGGTAGCTGTGATGAGACGGGGACTCTGGATCACTTGCGCGGCTCTGATGGTGGTGTGTGCCGGAATGCCGGCGTCCGCCGTGGTGTACGTGAACGTGAATAACACGAGTGGCACGTACAACGGCAATTCGTGGGCGACGGCGTGGCGCACCCTCCAGGAAGGCATCGATGATGCCGTGGCAACGGCCGACCTCGACGTATGGGTTGCGGCGGGCACCTATAACCGAGGCGCCTACAAGTATGCCACGGGCACCCAGGAAACCTGGGGTAACGTGGCGGTGGACGGCTCCGTCATTCTCAAGACGGGCGTCCGACTGTACGGTGGTTTCGACGGAACAGAAACGGTAACGCAGTTCTCTCGTCGGGCGGTGCGCCAGAACGTCACCATCATCGATGGTACGAACGCGCGGACGACGCAGGGCGGGGGCGATGCGTTCCACGTGGTCGTCGTCGGCGACCAAGGGGCGGCGGTGGCCAACGTGACCCTCGATGGTTTCACGATCACCGGCGGCAATGCCGCAGGTTACAATACCGGCAACCCGACCACGGCGTATCACACCTATCGCGGCGGCGGTCTGTTCAACTGGCGTTCTGCGCCGACCATCGCCAACTGCACGTTCGTCGATAACGAGGCGGCGGTGTCCGGTGGCGCCATGGCAAACGAAACCTATGGCGCCGATAGTGCCAACGCCATCATTCAGTGCTGCGCGTTTTACGATAACTACGCCAACCGCGGGGCCGATAACGCGGTACCTCCGAACCCCGTCCGCGGTGGCGGCGCGATGTTCAACAACGACGCCAATGCTGCTCTGGTTTATTGCACGTTCTACGAGAACGCGCTGGGCGTTTACGATCCTGGTCTCGACACGGGCGGCCTGCCCATCCTCAACCATGGCGTGAATTCGGCGGCCATGCTCCAGTGGAAAGCGGCGCCGACGGTAGACAGCTCGATTCTCTGGAACGAAGCGGCTTCCCCGGACGTCATCGAGAATAGCAACGATTTGGGAGCTACGGAGGGGGCAATTCTGCAGTATACCGATACGCGCAATGCGTACACGGGCCCCTCGGGCGCGGGCAACATCACCAACGATCCGTGGCCGGCTGCGGCCGTGCCGCCGGTGCCGGAGTTCCATCTCCAGGTAACGTCGCCGTGCCGCAATACCGGCAACACGACCTATCCGGCTCCGACGCGCGACTTGCCGGGCACCACGCCGCATCGCCAAGAAGGCCGTGTTGACATGGGCGCCTATGAATACTGCCCATCCGGTCCGGTGGCGATCGCGAAAGATATCACGATTCCGTTGACAGGGTCTCCGGGAAGCGTCAGCATCCTCCCGATGGACGTGAATGACGGGAGTACGTCGGCGTGCGGTATCTGGAAACCCCTCGTGTCCCCGTCGACCTTCGATTGCGGCGATGTGGGTGACAACACCGTCACGTTAACGGTGTACAACTATCTCGGTCAGTCTTCTTCCGATACGTGCACGGTGACCGTGCAAGACGTGACGGATCCCGTGGCGGTGCCGAACAACATCACGGTGCCGCTGGATGCCACTGGCCAAGCGACGATCACGGCGGATCAGTTGGACGGCGGTAGCACCGACAACTGCGCTGTGACCGGTTGGTCGGCCAGTCGGACGAGCTTCAATTGCGGCGACACCGGTGGCCCGGTCAGCGTGACCTTGACGGTATCCGATGACTCGGCGAATACGGACCAGACGACGTGCCAAGTTACGGTGGTGGATCCCGTGCTTCCGACGGCCACCTGCCAGAACATCACCGTCGATGTCGGTGTTGCGGGCACCTACACGCTGGCGGCCGCCGAGATCAACAACGGTAGCGCCGATGCGTGCGGTATCGCGAGCTTGAGCATTCCGGCCACCACGTACGACTGCGACGATGTGGGCAATACGTATCCGGTGGTCCTGACGGTCACAGACAACAACAGCAACACGGACACGTGCACGGCGCAGGTGACCGTAGCGGACAACACGCCGCCAACAGCGGTCTGTAACGATCCGTACACGGTGTCCCTGGGCGCGAATGGCACCTACACGCTGACGGCGGCCGAGCTCGACGGTGGCAGCAGTGATTTCTGCGGCGTCGCGAACTTGAGCATCCCGGCGACGGTCTTCGCGGGCGCCGATATCGCGACAAGTCCGCACGCCGTGACGCTCACGGTTACGGACAATCACTCGAATACGGCCACGTGTGTGGCGAACGTGACAGTCGATGACATCATCGCGCCGACGGTAACGATCAACCAGGGCTCGACGCAGGCTGATCCCACCAACGTGGCGGCGATTGTGTTCGACGTCGTGTTCTCCGAGCCGGTCGTCGGTTTCGACGACACCGGTAATGACGTGGAGTTCGCCTTCACCGGGACCGGTAGCCTGGTCGACTATGCCGTCGCTGGTTCGGGTGCAGCGTACACCGTGACGGCGACCGTGGCGGGCGAAGGCTCGATCACGGCCACGATCCCGGCGGGTGTCTGCAACGACTACAAGCCGAATGGGAACCAGGCCTCGACGAGTACCGACAACCTCGTGTTGTTCGACGTGGTCCGGCCGACGGTGACAGTCACGTGCGACCAGGATCCGGGCCCGACGGCCGTCTCCCCGCTCACGTTCCGGTTCGTGTTCAGCGAAGACGTGTCCGGCTTCGAGGCGACCGACATTGTCGTGACGCTCGGTTCGCGCATCGACGCGACGTTCCAGGCGACCGATGCCCGGAACTACAGCATCGACGTGACGCCCGCCGGTCAGGGCTCGGTGACGGTGCAGGCTCCGGCGAGCTGTGCGTTCGACGGATTCGGCAATGGCAACTACAGCGGCTTGCACTCGATCACGTACGACAGTGTGGGCCCGACGGTAGCCATTACGAGTTCTGCGGCGCCGGCGACCAACGTGAGCCCGATTCCGTTCCGGATCACGTTCAATGAGGGTGTGGCCGACTTCATCGACACCGACATCGGAGCCACCAACGGCACCGTGACGGCCTTCAGTCCGGTCTCGGCCACCGTTTATGACATCGAAGTTACCCCGCTGGCCGACGGCGCCGTGACGGTTACGGTGGACGCGGGCGTTGCCCACGACACCGCCGGTAACGCGAGCCAAGGTCCGTCGAGCGGCAGTGTGATCTACGATACGGATAATCCGGGCGTGGTTGTCTCGACGACAGAGACAAATCCGACGAACGCGAATCCGATGAACTTCGACGTCGACTTCGACGAGGTCGTGGCGGACTTTGGCGCCGGCTCCATCACGGTAGTGAACGGGTCGGTCTTGAGCGTCAGTCCGGGTCCCGGCACGCACTATGACGTGCAAATCACGCCCGCGGCGGACGGCGATGTGTCCGTGTCGGTTGAGGGCGGTAAGGCACACGACGCGGCCGGCAACGGCAACGACCTCTCGAACACGGTGACGATCCGCTATGACGGCACGCGGCCGTCCCCGACGATTAACCAGGCTGTGGGTCAAGCGGATCCCACGAATGCCCTGCCCATTGCGTTCGACGTGGATTTCGGCGAGGTCGTGACCGGCTTCGACGACAACAACGGCGACGATGTGGACGTGGTGTTTGGCGGCACGGCGGGCGTCACGGCGTACACCGTGACGGATCTGGGCGGTGGCGACTACACCGTCGCGGTGACCGCTGTGGGCGGGAATGGCACGGTAATCCCGACCATCCCGGCAGGTATCTGTCGCGACACAGCCACCAACCTCAATCAGGCCTCGACCAGCAGCGACAACTCGGTGCGGTACGACACCGTGGGTCCGACAGTGACCGTTTCGACGACGGAGCCGGCCATCACCAACTCGAATCCGATGGACTTCGACATCGATTTCAGCGAGTCGGTGGCCGACTTTGCCTCCGAAGACATCACGGTGGTGAACGGCAGCGTCCAGAGTGTTAGCGCCGGTCCCGGCACGCACTACGACGTGCTGATCACGCCGGCGGCCGACGGCGACGTGTCCGTGTCGGTTGCGGTCGGTAGGGCGCACGACGCGGCGACGAATCCGAGCCAGGCCTCGAACTTGGTGACGGTCAAATACGACGGCACTGGCCCCACGCCCACCGTCTCGACGACGATGGGTGCGGCCACGAACGTCAGTCCGCTTGATTTCGACGTGGACTTCGATGAGTCCGTCGCGGACTTTGATTCCCTCGACATCACCGTGACGGGCGGCTCGGTTGCCAGTGTGAGCCCCGGCCCCGGTACGCACTACGACGTGTCGATCACGCCGGGGGGTGAGGGCAACGTGGTGGTGCGCTTGCTGGCCGGTGCGGCTCATGACGCACAGGGCAATGCCAGTGTGGCGTCGAATACGGTAACGGTGCGGTATGACACCGTCAGCCCGACCTGCACCGTGACGGCCCCCACGCCGGATCCGACCAACGCCAACCCGATGACGTTCCTCGTCCACTTCAATGAGAGCGTCGCCGACTTCTTGGATTCGGAGCCTGACGTGACCATTACGAACGGCTCGCTGGTCAGCATAAGCGCCGGTCCCGGAACGGATTACAACGTCCTCGTTTCGCCAACGGCTGACGGCTTGGTGTCCGTATCCGTAGCCGCCGGTGTGGCGCACGACGCGGCCACGAATCCGAACACGGCTTCCAACACGGCCTCGGTGACGTATGACGGCACACGTCCGAACTGCACCGTCGAGCAGGCGGTCGGCCAGGCCGATCCGGCCGTTGCGCTGCCGATCCTGTTCGACGTGGTGTTCGACGAGCCGGTGGTCGGCTTCGACGACAACGATGGCGACGATGTGGACGTCATCTTCACCGGGTCAGCCATCGTCACCGCGTACACCATCACGAATCCGTCGGCGGACAAGATGACCTTCGTCCTGTCCGTTACCGGTACGGGTGACGGCTACGTGGTGCCGTCGGTGCCCGGTACCGGTGAGTGCACGGATGTCGCCGGTAACTGGGCCAATGCGTCGACCAGCGTCGACAACAGCGTGTTGTACGACGTGGCCAACCCGAACGTGGTGGTAGCCAAAGCCCCGGCGCAGCTCAATCCGACGAACGCCTCGCCTGTCGAGTTCCGCGTGACGTTCAGCGAAGCGGTCTGGAACTTCGAGGACGACGATTCCGGCGATGTGGACGTTGACTTGAGCGGTAGCACCGCGACGGTTACCGGCTACACGATCATCGGCGGCGACGGCGACCATCTGTTCACGGTGCGCGTGGCGGTCGATGGCGCCAGCCCCGACGGCGATGTGGTGATCACCGTCCCGGCCGGCGTCTGCCAGGACATCATGGCCAATCTCAACACGGCGGCTCCGACGCCCGCGACGGTACGGTACGAAACCACCCCGCCGCAGGTGCTCTCGGTCGTGCTCAACGGCACGCCGGCGGCCACCGATGCCACGATCACCTTCACGGTGACCTTTGACGAGCCGGTGAAGGCGGTGGACGCTGCCGACTTCGGCGTGATTGACGACGGCGCGCTGTACGTGCCCGATCCGCCAAATACGCTGCCGTCTGTGACCGGCGCGGTTGTAGGCGGTACCGCGGACACCTGGATCGTCACAGTCGACACCGGTGTCATCGAAGGGACCATTGGCCTTGAGGTCCTCGCTTCGAACGACATCACCGACCTGGCGGGCAACGCCTTGGCGAACGTGGCGGATTCCGGATTGGTGCACACTGTTGACACCGTGGCGCCGACCGTGGACTCCGTGATCGTCCAGGGCACGCCGGCCGCCAATGCGGCCCAACTGACCTTCGTCGTGACGTTCCGCGAGGATGTGACGCCGGCGAATGTCGATGCGGATGATTTCGCTATCGACGCGACGGGCACGATCACGGCTGCGCCGACGATCGACAGTGTCAGTGCCGGTGCCGATGATGCCGAGTACCTGGTGGTAGTGAATACCGGCACCATGGACGGCACGCTCAGTGTGGATGTCATCAGCGGCGACACGCCGGCTATCGCCGACGTGGCTGGAAACGAGTTCGTGACCGACTACACCGGCGGTGAAGACTTCGCCGTCGATACGATCGCCCCGAGGGTATCGAGTATCGTCACGGGTGCGCCTGCGTTGAACAACTTCACGACGCTCGAGTGGACCGTGACGTTCAACGAGGACATGGCGCAGTTCAACGCTTGGGATGATCTCGTGGTCACGAGTGCGCCGACGTTGAGCTTCACCTCGCCGGTCATCGCTCCGGTGACCGCGGCCCAGTATACGGTGACGTTCAACAACGTCGCCGGTGACGGCACCCTGAGCTTCGTGGTCGACCTCGGCTCCGACGTGATCGACGTGGCGGGCAATGCCCTGGCCACCGCGGGCACCGGTGCTCCGGTTACCGTGGACCAGACGCCGCCAGCCGGTTCCTTCGGCGCGACGGCGCTGACGCCGAACTACGGAAACAACAAGGCGAACGTCAACAGCGAGATCAAGTTCCTCGTCCAGTTCGCCGACGTCCACGACCTGACCATCAACCTGACGGCGGGCGACGTGAACGTCAACACCTCGGGTGTCGGCATCACGTACAGCGGTCCGTTCATTGACAGTGGGACCGTGGCCGATCCCGACCACCAACGCTACGTCGTGTTCCAGAACGTCGCCGGTAACGGCCAGTTGACCGTCTCGGTCGACGCCGGTACGGTGGTTGATGCGGCCAGCAATGCCGACGTGGTCGATCCGCTGGGACCGGCTCCGGCGGTAACGATCGACAACCGCGGTCCGGTGGTCACCATCGGCGCGCCGTCCAAGACGATCGAGAACACCGGTCCGGTCACGTTCCCGATCACCTACGCGGACGCGGCGAGCATCACGTTGGCCGACGTGGATGTCATCGTGGTCACGACGAGCGGAACCGCTTGGGGCGTAGCCTCGGTTTCCGGCACGGGTCTCACCTCGCGCACGGTGACCTTGGACAACCTCACCGGAAACGGCACGTTGGCCATCATGCTGGCGGCCAATACGGCCCGCGACGACGTGATGAACGGTCACTCCGCCACGGCGTTGAGCGCTCCGGTGACGGTCGACAACATCGCTCCGGACGTACTGGCGATCACACCCGAGGCGCTAGGTCCGATCGCGGCTACCTCGCTCGATTTCGACATCGACTTCAGCGAGAATGTCAAGAACCTCGACGGCACGGACCTCATCGTCGTGCTGATCGGTGACCTGACGGCCACGACGCCGACGGTTGTGGCGAAGCCTGGGCGCCAGGACGCGTATACGGCGACGCTCGGGAATATCGCCGGCACCTACGGCACGATTACCCTGAGCGTCAGTCTGGCGAAGGATGTGACGGACCTGGCGGACAACCCGCTGGCCAATACCCTTACGAGCGCTGTAGTTACCATCGACCTGAACGTCCTCAGTGTGATGGACTTCACGGCGGATTCGACCGGCTGGTGGACGAACATCGGCCCGACCAACGCCGACCATGTCCAATTCACCGTCCAGTTCAGCGCGCCCGTGTTGAACTTCGACACGACCGACCTGTTCTGGATCGATGACGGTTCGACGGTGACCTACAACAGCTTGGTGTTGGCGCCGGATGCGGAACCGCTGGATACCTACACGCTGCACGTCAACGACATCACCGGCGACGGCACGTTGAAGTTCAACTTCTACTATCCGTCCTCCGTGCGTGACGTGCCCGGCAACACGCTCGAAGGCATCCAGCCGAGCAGCGCGGTCGACATCGACAACACGCCGCCGAACTGCTTCGCGATTGTCTCCGATCCGCCGTCCCCCACCAACAAGGAGACGGTTGACTTCACCTTCAACTTCGACGAACCGGTGAGGTCGGGCGACATCGAGATGGCCGACCTGACGATCAGCACGACCGGCACGGTGTTCTACACCACGCCGACGTTGACCATCGCCACATCACCCGAGACCACGCAGTGCATGCTGCGCATCGAGGGTATCGCGGGCGAAGGCCTCCTGATTGCCGGTCTGACAGGCGGTGTGACGATCCGCGACCTCGCGGGCAACCCGCTGGGTTCGACGGTGCCGCCGCTCGAGGTTGAGTTGGTGCAAGACTACAGCGGCCCGATCGCGCAGCCCATTACGCGAATCACGCCGACCCCGACCAACGCCGACATCGTCGAGTTCCGAGTGCCGTTCAGCGAAGCGGTCATCAATGTCGACTGCAACGACCTGATCGTCACGAGGACCGGCACGGTAACCTTCAACACGGCGGTGGTTTCGCCGGCAGGCGCCGCTCAGGCCTTCACGGTTGGTATCACTGATGTGGCTGGCGATGGCGACCTGAGGATTACGGTGAACGTGGCCCATGCCACCATTACCGATATCTTCGGCAACACGCTGGCGCTCACCGTGAATCCGCCGTGCGAGAACGTGGTCGTCGACAACACGCCGCCGGCCATGGCCTTCACAGGCCCGGTGTTCCCGGATGCGAAGGCCGATAGCACGACGGACGGGCCGGTCGAGTACACCGTGACCTACTCCGACCTGTACTTCAACACCGCGTCCATCACCTTGGCCGGCGCCGATATCGAGCTGGTCAACGTGGGCGGCGGCGTGAAGGCGGATCCGACCATCGTAGTGTCGGGTACAGGTCCGTACTCGAGGACGATCACGCTGAGCGACCTCGCCGGCTCGACCGCGCAGCCAGGTGAGGTGGCCATCCGGATCTGGCGTGCAGGAACGGCGGCAGACTTCGCCGGCAACCTGACGCCGGGCTCCGACCCGAGCGAGCCGTTCACCATCGAGGGCGACGCCGGATTGCCGGTAGCCTGGTGGCCAGTCGCCGTCGCGATGCTGGCCGTCGGGATGGTGGTCATCCGCATTCGACGCCGGAGGGTCACCAGCCGGTAAGCTGACCAACAAAACAGCGTAGTGCATCAGGGCAGGGCCAATCGGTCCTGCCCTTTTTGCTATCATAGGGCTGCGGGGACTCCCCCCTCCCCCGTTCGAACGGCCAAAGAGCCACGCGCAGTCACGACGTGGCGCAACCGGAGGAATCGGGATATGAACCTCGAAGTGACACGAAGAAAGTTCCTGGGCACGGGTGTATCGGCGGCGGCCGGTGCGTTGCTTTCGCGCGCGCGCGCAGGCCAAGACGAGCGCCCGCCCGTGCGCGTGGCCGTCATCGGCACGGGCGGTCGCGGGACGGGTTTGCTCAGCATCATGTTGGGCATCGACGGCTGTGTCTTCCCGGCCCTGTGCGACATCAATCCGACCCACCTGGGCCGCGCGCAGTCCCTCGTAGAGGAGGCCGGTCGACCGAAACCCGAGGGATACTCCGACGGCGACCATGCGTTCGAGAAGTTGTTAGCCCGCGGCGATCTCGATGCGGTGATCATCGCCACGCCATGGCAATGGCACACGCCGATGGCCGTGTGCGCCATGAAGAACGGCGTACGCCCCGGCGTTGAGGTGCCCTGCGCATTGTCGTTGGACGAATGTTGGGCACTGGTTGACACTTCCGAGCAGACGGGCGTGCCTTGCATGATGCTCGAGAACTGGAGTTTCCGACGCGACAACCTGGCCGTGCTTAACATGATCCGAAAGGGGCTACTAGGCGAGATGGTGCATTGCCATTGCGCGCATTCCCATGACTGCATCGACCACTGGTTCTTCGACGCGGAAGGCAATGATCGGTGGCCGGCCGAGTTCCTCATCCGCTTCAACCGGGACCAGTATCCCACCCACAGCCTCGGCCCTGTGCTCAGTTGGATGGACATCAACCGAGGCGACGCGTTCGCGACCCTAACGAGCACCGCCACGGACTCCAGAGGTATCAACGCCTACTTCGCGCGCCGCTTCGGCCCCGACCACCCCGGTGCGCAACGGATCTACAAACAGGGCGATATCGTTACCACCGTCATCCGAACCCACGGCGGCAAGACGATCGTTATCAACTATGACATGCAGCTTCCCCGTCCCTACGACAACCGGTGGCTCATCCAAGGTACCCTCGGCATCTACAATGAGCAGCGCGAGGCGGTCTACATCGTCGGTCGGACCCCCGACTACCACGAGTGGGAACCCTTCGCACCCTACCAAGCCGAGTTCGACCATTCCTGGTGGCGCGACATGACCGCCACCGGTGGACACGGTGGAACGGATGTCCTCGAGCTCGCCCGCTTCCTCGATGCCGTCCGCGCCAAGACCCAGCCCCCCATCGACGTGTACGATTCCGTCACCATGAGTTGTGTTGTTGCCCTATCCGAGCAGTCCATCGCCAAGGGCAGCGCGCCCGTCGAATGCCCCGACTTCACACGCGGCAAGTGGAAGCAAGCCAAGCCGGTGTTCGCCGTCGAGGCCTGAGCGCGGTGTCAGGAAAGGCCGTTTCCGATTTCGGTAGCGATAGCGATTGTGCCATCGGTATCGGAATAACTGTCGCTATCAAACACTTCGTGGGCCGCGTTGACACCATGGACGGTGTGGACAGTTCTTCGCAGAAGACCGTTGCGTGCGGGAGGCCCTGAGGGTTCATGTCCGTATCGCCCACGTCACGCACGGCCTGCGCCCCGGGGTGTTTCGAATCCCAGTTCAGCAACCCTCCAGGAAGGCCACCTCTTCAGGCGTGAGGTCGATATCCAACGCGTGGGCGTTGGCCGCGAACTCGCCGGGGAGACTCGAACCCACCAGCGCAAAAACGTCGACGGGCTGGTGCATCAGGTAGGCGGTGGCCACTTGCGGCACCGTCGCGCCCTTCTCCCTGGCAAGCACAAACGCGCGCTCCAGGCGCGTCAGGTTGGTTGCGCACCGATACCAGCGCAAAAAACCCTCCTCGCAGTCATCCGGGAAAGCCTCGATGTCGGCACGTGAATACCGTCCGGACAGGAAACCGTGGCACAGGCTCGACCAAGCGAGCACGGGCAGGCCGGCCTGGGCGTACCATTCCCGCGCCAAGCGTCCTCGCTGCCCCGTGAGCGTCACGCAACCGCCCCAAGGGTCAACGACTTGCTCGGCGAGACTGAAATGCGGACTGGACGCTGCCAGGGGCCTCAGGCCGTGTTCGGCGGCATACGTGTTGGCCTCGACAATCCGTTCATGCGACCAGTTCGAGACGCCGTAGGCCGAGATCCGCCCGGCTTCGGCGTGTTGGTTTAGGGCATCCACGATCTCGTCCAGGGGCGCATCGGGGTCATCGCGGTGTAGCAGATAGAGATCGATTCGGTCCGTCCGGAGGCGGGCCAGCGAATCGTGGAGGTCTGAGGCGATGTCGTAGGGCGTCACGCGCTTCCGATCCGCATTGGGATGCGCCCCTTTGTCCACGATGACGACCTTGTCGCGCACCCCGCGCGCCTCGATCCACGCGCCCAGCACCCGCTCGGCATCGCCCCCCCCGTAGACATGTGCGCAGTCGAAGGCGTTTCCGCCGTTCTCGATGACCTCGTCAAGAAGGGCAAACGAAGCATCCAGAGCCTCGGATGAGAGCATCATCGTGCCCTGGATGACTCGGGACACGGACATCGGGACGCCCGCGATGGGACCGTATCTCACGTTTTCCTCCTGCAGAAAACCCGACAGCTCACCACCCGGCCTCCTGGCGATACATGGTCCCAAACGCGTGAATCGCGTCGACCTCATCTTCGGTCAACGGCTGCGGTTTGCCGGGAACGGGCGCGGGATGGCCCACCAACCACCGGCGGGTACCGTCCAGGTCGACCTGTTCGAGCTTGTAATGCCATGTCTGGCCTTCGGCAACATCGAGGTCATAGAACACGTATTCCTGGGGAATCGTGGTCGAACCTGCGCCGAATAGAGGCCGGTCCTGGTTCAGGCACACCGGTTCTGCCTCCGATGAGGAACAACGGTAAACATAGTAACCAAAGGAGTTTAGCTCGGTTTCCGTACGCCAGAAGAGCCGGATGCGCCATTTCCCCGGCTGCGCGTCTCGCGCCGACAGCCCTGCGTCGATCGAGGACGTTTCATGCATCCCGGGCGTCGTCCCGCACCCGTGGATCAGCGCCGCCCATACGACCAGCGCCACGGAGAGACTCACCGGGCCGAGCGCCCGGACCCGTTTTCGATCACCGAGCGTTTCGATCAATAGCGTTTACTCAATTCCGAATACGCTCAGTTCGACCGGGAGCGTGGTATCGGTCTCCGTACCGATAAACACGTCACTGGCGCCATCGCCGGAAGAACCAATCAGCATAGCCTGCACCGACATGGGACTGCCGAGCATCATGCCGGTCACGTCCATGCCGGAGACGGTCACCGTCTGCGCCCCACCGGAAAGCAGCGTCGCGGTTCCCGTGACCACGGCGGCCGGCGTGTCGCGGTCCACGATGGCCACCTTCACAACCTGGCCGGCCACGGCGTCGGCGGGGACGGTGACGTCCACATTCACGTTACTCCAGTTGGAGCTGTTGATCTGGTTCTGCGGATTCAGGGGCCCGGCTTTGACGTATGCGGCCGTCGGGGTCGGCGGCGAGAAGTCGCCGTTGCCACCCACAACAGCCGTGACGCCGGGCGTCGAGAAGGTGAACTGTGTCGGATATCGCTTCACGACGGGTGCGCCTGCCGTCAGGGTGAAGTAATGGCCCGCAGTGAGCGACAGCCCGGAGATTCCAAGCCGGTTTGTCACCGAGTCGTACGCAAACGAGGCCCCGCTGAGGTCGATACCGGTGGTTGGCGGATTCACCGCGTCGGACAGCAGTGTCCAGTTGGCTGGTGTCGTCGCGCTGGTCTGGTCCATCTTCGTCCAGTAGGAGAACTGGACGAAGATGCTGTTGGGACTCCCCGTGACCACCATGAGCTCGGGACCGAAATCGGCGCCCGCCGCGAGGGTGCCGCTGGCGGTTCGGTTGGCACCGGCTATGACGTTGCCATCGTAGTCCTGAAGGTTATTCACCGTGACGTCAATGCCGAGACCGCCGTCACTACTGAGGTCCCATCCGGTCAGCACGATTTCACTGGTTCCGGCTGAGGTGACGACCTCCATGTCGGCAGGATTCGCCCTTGGCGTTCCGTTGATAGTCACCGAATAGTTGGCTCTGTCGAAGAGCTCGGCGTCGGTTCGCATCGGCTTGTTGAAGACGAGGCGGATGATCTCGCGCATGTCGTTGCCAAGCATTGAGTTGTCTACAGCGACGAGAGCAGGAAGCGTCGATATCGGCGACACCACCACGCCGCAACTCGGGTCGAGCCAGGCCGGATATATCGAGTTGTTCAGGTCGGCGTTCTTGATGCCGGAACCCAGTTCCAGCCGGAAGGTGGTTCCCAGCGTATCCATCGGTGTCGGGAGGTTGGAGATGGTCAACAGGCGAGTTGCCGTGCTGTAATCGAGTGAAGTGCCCACGAGAGAGACCGCGGTGCCGCCGGTGGATTTCCCGGTTCCGCCGTCGTACGCCGGATCACTGTTGAGCGTATAATTCGCACTGTTCTCGGCGGTAGCCTCCGTCACGGGATAGCGGAACAGCACTTGAAGGCCTCCGTCATTGGTGGCAACGGCCTGAGCGTACCCGTTTCCTTGCGAGATGCTCAGGCCGGCCCAGTTCTGGGCCGCGGCGCCCTGTTGGCCTGAAGTGGCGTTGTTGCAGAGGATTCGTCTCGAGCCGGTGGCGTTCAGGCAGTTTGCCGTGAAGATAAAGGCGTTGCCGTTTCCGAACGTGATGGTGTTCGTGTTGTTCTCAAAGGTGAGCTGATGGGTAGTCGCGTTGTATGAAAGAGAGGCCCCTGAGATGAACGCCACGAACCCGCCGTTGTCGCTCATGAGCCAGTTGGCGGGATTGTCAATAGCATTAACACTTCCGCCAGTGGCCATATCGGCAGAGAATGTTGCTATCATTTTAGTTGTGGACATCTCGATGCGCTTGAGAGATGGCGGCATCGTACTCGCTCCGGGTGTTAATCCGAGGGCCTTGGCCACATTCACGCGCCCGTAGCCGTAGAAGTCGTCGCGCCCGGCTGCGCCGAGATCGTCCGCCGAGTCTTCGAGCAGCTCCCTGACTTGCCTTGGCGTTAGGGCTGGATAGCTCGAGAGGATCAACGCCACCACGCCCGCAGTGACAGGCGTTGCCATCGAGGTGCCGGACTTGAACGTGTATTCGGTCGAGGATGAATTCGAAAGCGAATACAGGTTCCGTCCGGGCGCCACGACCGAGACCCAGGGGCCGCAGTTGCTGAAGGTGGTCAGTTCGTCCTCAGCGGACACGGCCCCGACGTAAATGGCATCGGAGAAACCGGCGGGCCGTGCCGGCAAGGAGGCATTGTCGTTCCCGGCCGCGCAGACGGTCACCACGCCGCGCTCGGCCGCGTTCCGGATGGCCATTTCGCGAATGAAATCGAGGCCCAACACTTCCGGAAGAAGGGCGAACACATTGGCGCCGAGACTCATGTTGATGACGCGGGCACCGTTGGACACGGCGTAGTCGATGCATTGGGCAATATCGCCCGTCGAGCCGCTTCCGGACGCGTCGAGGGCCTTGCAGGCGAGGATCTTGGCCTCGGGCGCGATACCGACCATGCCGGTCGCATCGGCTTCGGCCGCGATTGTTCCGGCCACGTGACTGCCGTGACCGTGGTCGTCATCGGGCACGATGTCATCGTTCACGTAGTCGGGGCCAGCGATAAGCTTTCCGGCCCCATCGAGTTCTTGATGCTTGGTGGAGACGTTCACGCCGGTGTCGATGACGGCGACGATCACGCCCGAGCCGGTGATACCGGCCGCCCACGCATCATGGGCGTGGATGAGATCGGCCTCATACTGATACCTGGGCCAGGAGGCCCAGAAAGGATCGGTGGGGGTGAGGCTTGCATGGTAAACATAGTTGGGCTGGAGGACGATGTCGCCTTCGAAGGCCTCTCGCTGGGGGGCACCGGAGGCGTCGTACAGCGTGCCGGGAAGGGCCGCGCGGCCTTGCACGGTGGCCTGGACGCTATCGAGGGCGATGGCGGTCTGCAATCGTACCAACACGCGGCCCTGGGCCGTCACGTCTCGCTCGATGGGGAAGGCGATGGATGCCAAGGCGGCGTACAGTTCATTCTCGCGGCCTATGGGCACCGCGGCGAGTAACTCGTGGTCGAGGAACGCGGCATCGGCGCCAGCGCGCGCGAGCTTGGAAGCCTTGCTGAAGTCCAGCCGATCTGCATCCGCTCCGGCCGCCGCAGCACGGTCGCCCGACGGCGTGAAGGCCCCTGCGTTCGTAGTCGCGATTGTCGCGCCACTGCCGTCGAGGCTGACTACGCGCCACTGCACGGGCGTGCCCTTGGCCAGATAGGACCAGAGGGCCAGCGGCATGGCCCAGGACTGTTCCTGCAGAGCCCTGCCGGTAGCCGCGTATGTCGAGTACAGGACGGACTGGAAGCTGTCCAGGGACAACTCAACACCGTAGCCGGCCACCGAGGGGGCATTGCCGACGGACCAGGTCAGAGTAGGTGCCGCGTCGGGTGCTGCTCCCTTCTGCGCGAGGTCGATATCCTCCGAGGCCGTCGACAGCGCAAACAGGCAGAAAACGATTACCAGCGTAGTCAAAAGCGAGAAACACAGACCTGTCCTCATCACATTCCCCTCCACCTTCAACTCGGAAGTGGTTTCCAGACTCCCAGAATCTGGATGTCATTATAAGGCTGAAACGTTGACAATGCAATAGCTTACGTGGGGCAAAAAAGCACCATGCTATAGCCGTCGCACGGTAGTGGGAAGGCGGCGCTATCGGAAGATGGGTCCAACGCGGAGCGCAGGATCCCCAATGAGAGCGTCACCGCTGAAGGCGATATCCGGATATGCGTGCTTGGCCGCAAGGAATGCGTCGCCGAGGCGCTCGGCATGTTCCTGGACGACGTCCGACATCACCTTGCGCACGAAATCGTAGTCCTTGAAGGCCGAGATCCGGCCCACGTGGCCCACGAGAGCGATGGCCCCCTTGTTGACCGCTTCGACGAAGTAGATGCCGATGCCGGAGTCGGAGTGCGACTTGTAGTGGAGCGGAGCGTCGAACAGGGCCGAGAAGCAGGTGACCGCGAACACGATGGGATACTTCCCCCGGTTCGTCAGGCGTTCGACGTGTTCTTCGGTGAAACGCTGGTTGATTTGGCCGTGAACCGAGTCGCCCATGGCCCACATGTATTGACTGCCGTGACCGAAGAAAAAGGTGATGCTGCAGCCTCGGCTGACGGCGTCGACAATCCGAGTTCGGAACAGGCCTGTCTGGGTGTCTTCATAGGTTCCGTAGATCTTCTCGACGTTCCATTCCGGAATTACCGTTTGGGCGATATCGTCGCAGGAATTCGTGAAACTAGGCGCGGAGACAAGGACGGCGCGCTTGGCCCAGGATCCATTGTCCTCCGCCGCTTCCGGCACGTCTGCAGCTTCGTACTCGAGGACTTTGGCCACGTAGGCCTCGAGCGTCTCGATGGACTGGCACGGAAATCGGCCGACGGCGCACAGCGGCACCGCGCTCGACCCTTTCCCGTAGGCAAAGTAGTCGTCTTGCGCGAAGGTCGGCGCGTGGTCCTTGACGAGTTCGATGACGACATCCTGATGTGTCGGCACGTAGTTCCTGGTGCCTGGACGAATACCGATGTAGTCATAGGTGGCATCGCCGACGAGAAACAGATACTTCAGGTCTTGTCCAGTGTGGTCGGACTTGTCGAGCACATCGTCGACGAAAAACCGGATCGCGTCAGGCTCGAACATGCCGTTGGCGTATTCGTCGTAGATGTCTTCAACGTCCACCAAGAGCGTATCCAGGCCTTGTGCGCGACGGAGTTCAACGAGGGGGCGCACGGTCTCGATGAAGTCGCGATGGGTAATGACGAGATACTCCGGTGTCTTGTCAAGGGCCTGTAGGCGGCTGGCGTAGCCGAGGGTCATGCGCTCGGGCTTCCGGAAGTCTTGTGGCCCGACGGCCCGGAAACGGCGTTTCTCGCCGTCGAATGAGTACGTGTACTCGGTATAGAAGCGCCCCTTGGCTGTGGCGGGCAGCGTGTCGACAACCAGTTCCGTTGCGCCGTCGATGTCGAACACGCGAATCGGGCTGCCCGTGAAGTCCGGCGACGTACGTACGGCGGGCTTGTCCTTGTCGGCCGGTAACGTGTACTCGATGCCCGGCTCGATCGTGGCCTCATGATCGAACTCGACCCAGTCCAGCGAGATGATATCGGGTGAGTAGTCGTCGTGGACGTTGACAAACTTGAGCACATTTTCCTTGTTCGGTGCATACGCCTCGCCAACCCGATCCGAATCGAAGACGAAATGATGTCGGCCATCCCAGGTAGCCTCGCCCATGAAGGCGCCGTTCAGACGCACATGCCAGGCGTGATCGCGTTCTTCTGGCAGGTCGGTCTTACCCCACAGGAAGGCGCGCATGCGTTTCGGAACGGATTTGGGCGCCAGGTCGGGAATCGGGTCGAGGCGCACCTCGTTTCCCTCGGAGCGCGGCGGCGACTTGAATTCGCACCACATTCGACGGTCCGTCGGATGTCCCTCGAAGACTTGATAATACTGGAGGAGGCTATCCTTCTCGAGGCGCGTAGTCTTCGAAAAGGTGGCTACAACGGGTGCGCTCTTCTCAGGACGGGGCAGTTTCTCCGTCCTCGCGAAACGACACGGGTCGCCGCCGCGGAAGACGAGGATGTATGCGTTTTCCTTCGTGAACGGGTGGTTATCGGTATCGGCGCCGCGCGGGGCGTTGCCCCAAAACGTGATCGTCGTCTGAGCGGTGAATGAGCCATCTTCGGCGGCGTGCTCGATGGCGATAGGTACGGGGCGACCCATGTGGAGTAGGTTCACCGAGTGGGCGTTGAGTTGCGGCAGTGTCAGCGCCTGCTCCTCGGCGGTCTTGGGCCTCAACTCGCGCGTGACCGGTGCCTCGGTGATCTCGCGCACCGACAGGTCGTCCACATACCACGGCCCCGCCTTGGTGTTGAAGTTCGAGACACAGAACATGCACTGCTGATCGCCGATGTCGGGCATGTCGTAGACGCCGCGAAACCGGGTCCACTCGCCCGGAGGCGACGTGAAATGGTCCTCATTATCGACCGCGTTCCGCGCGCCGTGCTCGTTCGTGCCTTCGCAGAAGATCTGGAGGACGAAGTGGCTCGACAAGTCTGCGTGATAGACGCTGCACGACAGCTCGTAGCGACGATTGCTACTGAGGGTGAACCGCGTGTCGGGATGCTCGATGCGCGCGCGGCCCTCCTTCGCGTTCTCGACCTTGAAACAGTAGCGGCCCGCGCCGCACACGCCCACCGCCTCATCCGCATCCACCACGGTGACCTTGACTGCGTCCACGCCGCGATAGCCGCCGAGATCCTGCGTCTCGACGGCTTCCTCTTGTGCCGCCATTGGCGTGGTCATCAACTCCTCACCCAACTGCTGCTCGACCCGCGTCGTCGTGTTACACGCCGCGAACACCGCCTCGATGTCCGCGCCCGTCACCTGATACATCCGATCCTGCTCGACCAGCAGCTTCACCGAATCCGGCGCCGCGTCGGCAACAAGGGCGACGATCACGCACAGGGCACTCAGGCACAAACGGCATAGGCATAAACGGGGACAGCAACTTTTTATCGGATAAGGGGACAGCGGACATGTCGATGACGAGGTCATCCACAGACGGTTGCTGTTCCCGTTTATGCGATACGTGTGTACGAGATTAGAATGCATTATATTGGCCGTTTCACGTTATGGGCGTTCGGGATCCGTGGCGTCATCTTGGGGAACGAATGTATGGGACGCACTGGCCCCGCGTCAAGCTGGATGCGGTGTGATGCCTAGACCGCGCGATCGATTCGCCAGTTACAGCCCCATTCCTCGGGAACCTTGCCTCTGGGACGGTCGTCACTGGGGGACTAGCTCTATGAGGTCGGTTTTGCGGGATTCGGGGGTGACGTCGAGGTATTCGAGTTTGCCGGCGCGGTAACGGCCTTGGATGGTGGTGTTGTAGGGGGCGTGGAGCTTGAAGTCGACGTCCCAGGCCTTGGGCCAGGCGGGAAACAATCGAATCTCCTTGCCTTCGGCTTGGAGCAGCATGGTTTGGAGGGCCATGAGTCCGTTCGATCCGTGGTCTTGGTCAGGAATCCAGTCGAAGTTCGGCCCCCAGAATGCCGGGAACCGGCTACCGGCGTGTTTCTGGGCGAAGCGTCCGGCCACCATAGTCGCGGCTTCGTCGGCAAGGCCGAGGAACGCCGCTTGGGTATCATCTTGACGCCAACCGTTGTTGCCTTTGACGCGCCGTTGGGCAAAGGTGCGGCGGGCCATGTCGAGGTCGTCTTTTCCAACACCGAAGAGTCGGTATGGGAAGATGGCGTAGAGCTCGGGATTCTCGCTGTTCCGGGCGTCTTCGAGGATCTCGGCGGCGGGCGCGAGCACGGCTTCGTCGCCCTCGCCTGTCATCGGCAGGTACGGCAGCGAGCCGCGAATCCTGGCCCACTGGATCTGCTGCTCCTCGGTCGCCAGGCCTTCGGGCAGGTCGAGGAGCCGTTGGGTAACGAACTGGAGCCCGGCGATCTCGGGCAGGGGATCGGTGACGTTCTGCCAGGTCTCGAGGCTGGCGGCCGGCGTGAAGTAGAACTGGCCGCGCAGGTTGCGGTCATAGTGCTGGTCGTAGAAGTCGAGGATGGACTCGGCCAGGGGCAGCAACGCTCCGCGCGCGAAGTCCTCGTCTTGGGTGTAGGCGAATCGGTCAAGCATCAACGCGAGCAACTCGAGGGCGCCGGACCAATACCAGCGGATGTAGGTGTTGTCGACCTGGCTCACCGGCTTGCCCTTGCGATCCCAGCCGTAGTTGTCGATGGCGTAGGCCCCCCAGAAGTACATGGTTTCGGGGAAGAAGGCGCCGTCGTGGTCGAAGTATGTCTTTGTGCGCGCCTTGGCGAAGGGCAATGCGGCGAGATACATGTCGAACAGGGGCTGCATCATCTCGGAATCCCCCGAGGCGAGCATAGGCCAGTAGATGAGCCGTGTGTTCTGGAACCAATAGGGGCCGCCCCAGGCGCGGTAATCAGCATCAAAGTGGCGGTTGGGCTCGCGGGCATCGACGGTGAATATGGAACCGTTGAACTTGATGGGGAACGCGCCTTGGCCGGCACACGCGGCCATGAAACGCTGAAGGGCGTAGCCTTGGCTGATGACGGCCGCGTCGCTAACGGGCGTTTGCGAGGCGACGATCTTGCCGTTGACGTAGAGGCGGTGTTCTCCGGTGGCGGCATTGTACGATGCGGCGACATGGCTCCATTCGTCGGGCGACAACTGGGTGTTGCTTCGCAGGGTCAGCTTGTCGGTGACCATTCGCAGGGAATTGCCAGGATAGGTGTCGACCATGTATCCATCGGCCTTGCCGGCCGGGCACTTGTCGACGATGCGTCCTCCTCCGTCCGGCATGCGTTCGGGCTTGACCCACGCGGTGATCGTGAATCCGTTCGGCAGGTCGAGTATCCCCGACTCGGGCGCTTCGACCCATCCTTCACCCGTCAGGTGAGCGCCGTCGGCGCCGGCGTATCCGACCTTGCCCATGGTCCGCGCGTTCAGTGTTGCGTCGGCGGAATTCACGAAGATGCCCATGTCCTCTTCTCGAGGATGCGTGAGCCACCAGTCGCACACGGGACGCGTCGGGACTTCCTGGCTCTGGGCCAAGGTGTTGACGTCGGCCTCATCAATGGCCGTGTCGAAGATGCGCACGCGGTTAATCCATCCCAGGAATGGGTTGGAGCCGTTACTGTCTGCGCCAATGCGGAGCGGCAGGGCGTTCTGCGCCACAGGGCCGCCGGGCAACTGGCCCGCGGCATGAATCCAACTGCGGTTCCAGAAGCCTTGCCACCACGCGTCATGCTCCTCCCGTGCCTTGGCCCAGTCGACGCCGGACACGCGGGCGACTTGGGCGTCGAGCTCGGCGAGCCAGGCGTCTTCCGTTTCGGTCTGCTTGGTGAGTGCATGAACGCAGACTCGGTGGTGCTCGCGTGGTTCGGAAGAGACCAAGGTTTTGCTGTCGATCGGCGCAAAGCCGTCGCCGGTGATGGCACCGCCGAAGGTACGGTGCAGCAGCGGGTCGGCGCCGTGCTGCCCCCACTCCCCCATGCCCTGGATGTCGAGCGTCAAGGGCCAGATCGATGACTCGTTCCGGTGAAACCACACGATTCGGTCCGTGGCGGCCACGATGGAATCGGGATGCACCATCACGGGATCGGGGGACTCCATGAGGCCGTAGGCGCTGTTGCGCTCTTCGCCTTTGAGCTCGCGCGCGTCGACGCGCCAGCATTCGAACGCCACGGTCATCTTCGACGCCGCCTCGCCGTTGGCCTCGATACGGATCACCGGTTGACGGGCGTCTACCCACACGGCGATCACCATTTCGCCCATGGCCATCGCGATCTCGCCTTGGCCTAGGTGAAGGGTCTGTGCGAATCGCGTTCCGTTGGCAAGAGGATTGGGGTCGAGTTTGATTCGCACGCGGCCCAGCTTCAGGAGACGTGCGTTCTCGCTCCAGGCATCGGTTTTCGAGATGTAGAACACGACCTCGCCGGACGGCTCGACCCAGAGGTTGATGCCGATATCGCCATTGCCGAGAGGCATGGATCCGGACGAATCGGCGCTGGGCGTGTCCCAGGTCACGTCGTACTCGTCGAGAACGCTATTGCCCGCCGAAGCTGCCAAGGCGGCGAGTGTCAAGGCGGAGGCCGCCAATATCCCGACGAGTGATGTTCGAGTGGCCATGTCGGCCCTCCCTTGGTTGCCGGCGGTGTCAGGATCCGGGCCGCCGCATCTGTTTGGCACGGTGTGTGGCGCGACGTTGGCACTGGCCGAGTCGGACGCGTTCGAGCCATGCCGCGTCGACACGGCAGCCGAAGCCCAGGCAACGGATAAAAGGGTCCAACACGTCAGGGCCCCATAGATCGCAGAACGAGTCATAGAGTTGCACGTGGTTCTTCAACCGCATGGCGCGCGAACATGGGCTATTCAACACTACGCTATCGAGGTCGATAAACGCGAACGCGTCGCCATCGGTCGATGTGTAGATGTTCTTGCCGCTGAGGTCGCGGTGGCACGCGCCGGCCGCTACCAGGGCGACGATGCTATCGGCCAGCCGGCCGAGGAAATCGGCAATGGACTCGGGCGAGGCTTGCTGGTTTACGAGGCGGCGTGCGTGGTCTTCGACACTGTGGTATCCGTCGAGGTAGTCCGTGATGAGATGGTCACGAAAGATGAAGCCGAGCCGCCGCTCTTCGACGAACGCCCGAGGCCTGGCCACGCCTACGCCGGCACGGGCCAGATGCAGGCTCGCGCGCCACGCCTGCGTGTACCGCCTCCGCCAGAACGCGCGTCGCACCGTGGGGAGGCCTGTCTTGACGACCCACGGGCCGACGCGGCGCGTGATGCTCTTGTGCGACTCCTTGAGGATCGTGCCTTCCGACGCCACCGCCTGCAGGAGGGCATCCGTGTCCACATCGGCGCGGCGGTAGACCGTGAACCGGCCTCGACGCCCGTGCTCGGTCGTATCGTCAAGCATGCCGTCAATCACGAGGTCTCTCCCGGCCGGCGAGGGCATCGGATACCGCGCCCTTGGCGCGGTAGATACGACCGGTCCATTCCGGCAACGCCTCGGCGCCGTAGCCTTCGCAGATTGCCTGAAACAACGCCCGTGAGAGTCCGTTCTTCTCGATGGATCGGCGCAGACGGAACAGGTTCCGCGCGCGTTGGAGCGCATCGAGACCGCCGAGGACACGCGCCTTGTCGAAGTCGATGAGATACTCCGTATTCGTGCCGACGAGGATGTTCCGGACCTGCAAGTCGGCATGCCACACGCCGAGATCGTGCATCTGCCGAATCAGCGCGCCGCATCGCCCGGCCGCCTCGGTCGCCTCGGTCGGATGGCGCTCGGCATACGTAGCCAGATCGACTGCATCGACTTCGTGCGTTGCGATGGCGCCGCGGACCACCACGCCCGCTCGGCGCCACGCCGCGCCGAGCGGTTTCGGGACGGCCAGTCCTGCGTCGTACACGAAGCTGTGGAGCAGTAGTTCGCGTAGCGGCCGGTTCCCGAAAAGGTAAGCGTCACGCAGCACATGGCGTAGCACGCCGCCGCGAAGATACCGCCGGATCAGGCCGTAACCATCTGGGTAGGCGAACCGCAGCAGCGTACCGCGTCCGCCCTCGAAGGCTGCCTCGCAGCCGCGCCCCTCGATCAATGCGGCCGCCACGACGTCGGCGCAGTCTCGCCGCACCAACGCCTTCCACGGGCCCTCCCGGCACTCTACGTAGTCCCGCAATACCTTGCCACTCATGCCTGCCATGATGCGTCACGCCGTGCCGGGAGTCAAGGTAGGCCGGAGCCCAGGTGGCGATGAGGCGCGTCGCCCTGTGCTGTCATCTGGCGCCAGGACGACGGTTCCTAGATCCGCAGAAAGATCTTCCGGTTGTAGAGGAACCGGACGAGGGCGAGCGTCAACGAGAGGGAAACGAGGGTGCAGAGAAGGTAACCGACCCGCTCGCCGGCGAATGCCTTGATGTCGCCTCCAACAAAACGTTCCGACAACTGGTTGAAGTCAATGATGTTCTTGGCCATGTAGATCGTGAGCGGGTTCGCCCCAATCCAGAGCAGGGGCAACGCCCATCGCCTGAGCTTCCACACATCGACGATGAGATAGAAAGCACCGAGAAGCATGAAGCTGTAGCCGCCCGCCACAAGCACGTAGGACGACGTCCAGATCTTCTTGATGACGGGAAACTGGATTCCCCAGAGGAATCCGGCAACCACCATGACCGCGCCGCCGCCTATGAAACAAAGGACTTTCCTGGAGGGAGTAAGACCCTCCGCTCCAAGAAGCAAGGCCGCGAGCACGCCGAGTAGACACGTGCCTATCGCGGGCAGCGTGCTCAGCAGTCCTTCCGGATCCCAATCGCCGTTGTGCTTGTGCCCCGGCAGCCATTTCTTGTCGATGTAGTTCGCCCAGTTCTGACCTTCGGCAAATGAAAAAGCGCCCGTGTCAGGCACAGGCACAAACGACAAGAATGCCCAGTATCCGAGCAACAGGATCACGCACGCCGCGATCAGCCCTTTGGGCTTCAGATGGATGAACAGGACCCCTCCCCCGAGATAGCACAAAGCCAAGCGTTGCAAGACGCCCAAGAGCCGGATGTCCGGCCAGCGGTTTGACAGCCCGCCGTAATAGAAGATACCCATGAGGAACATGAGTACGGCGCGGCGGAGGAGGCGCTGGTAGGCAGACCAGCGACCTTCGCGCTGCAAGCGTTTGCCAAGGGAAAAGACCAGCGACATGCCCACCATGAACACGAACAACGGGAAGATGAGGTCATAAAACCGGAAACCCTCCCACACGGCATGCTCACACTGCGGAACGATGACGTCCCGCACGGTGGGTGGGCAGAGTCGCCCCACCGCAAGGGCCACGCCGGTCCCCCCGATGAGCCAGAACATGTCGAATCCACGAAGGACATCGACGGACATCACCCGATCGGACAAGGCATTGGGAGCGAAAGTGCGATCTGAATTCTGCGTGTCTTCCGGCACGGCACTCATCATTCTCATCCTCCTGGCGCTTCTTTGGACCGCAAGTCATTGTATGTGAGCGGGTTACAGATATCAAGCCAGAGCCAACGCAACTGCCGGTGAAGATCCGCAGATGCGGGTGAAGATGAGCGAAACCTATTGGCATCGGGAGTATCGCCTCAGAAAGCTCGACTGAACGGCCCCCGGAGCGGAAGATGACCACACGCTCGCCATTGATGGAATCGGCTGGGGACCACTACAATGAGTACGCGGGAGGCTGCGGCGGGTGCAGACGGGTGCGTGCGGAATGCGTCGAGTGGAGGAAGGGCATGATGATGGGCGTTCTCGTTGCGCTTGTGTTCGCGGCCGGGATATCCCAGCCGGAGCGCGTGCCAGCGGTGAGCGGGTTCGGTTTGGCACGTGAGTTTGCCGTGGAACCTTTCGGGGGTGTGCCGTTCACAGTCGATCTGGACGGCGATGGGGCAACCGACGTGGTGTGGCTGCAAGGCCCTGGGATGTTCAACTCGAAGGTCTATGATACGCCCACATACCAGGGACGTTTCTCGGAAGCGGAACGGAAGCACTTCTGCCTGACGGCCACGGACGCCTCGGGCAGGGTTCGCTGGCAGGTGGGCACGCCCTGGCAGGGCGACAGGCCGTTCGCAAGCCACTCGGCCGAGCGCGCCCTCGATGCGGCGGATATCGACGGCGACGGCGGCCTCGAGCTCGTGTGCGTTCACGGCGTCGAGCTGCTCGTCATCGACGCGGCCACGGGCAAGGTGGAACGCAGGCTGGACACGCCGGCGGACAACGCCCAGATTGTCCGGGTGGCCCATACGGGCGCCGGGCTGCGCGATTGGACACTCCTCGTGAAAAACACGGAGGCCTCCTATCCCCCATACGAATATGCGAATCCGGCGTGGTTCTACGACTCCGAACTGCGGCTCATCAAAACCGCCGAGTACCTGGGCGCCGGCCACACGCCCCTGGTGGGCGATTTCGACGGCGACGGCCTCCAGGAATTCATCATCGGCTTCAACCTAGTCGACCACGATTTGACCACGCGGTGGTCTTATTCGCCCGCACCGAAAGACGAATGGGACGCGGGCGAGATGCACGTCGACGACATGGTCATCGGCGAACTCGGCGGCCGTCAGTGCATCGCGTTTGCCGCCAGCGACGTGGCGTATGCCCTTGACGCCCGCACCGGAGATCTCCTGTGGAGGCGGAAAGGCACCCATCCTCAACACTGTCAGATCGGCCATTTCAGTCCGGAGCACCCAGGGAGCCAGATTTTCGTCCATAACAAACGGGCGGAGCTGCAACTCTTTGATCCGGAGGGCAACGAGATCTGGAAGATGATGCCACCCGAGAACTTCCCGGCCGGCCAGGCCGAGCCCTGCAAGAAGCAGAAGTTCCACGTGTTCGACCCGACAACGCAATTGCCCGGGGCAGGCCCGGACGGAACGGATCTGCTAGTCTTCACGGATGGCGGCTGGCCCTACGCGATCAACGGCTTCGGCAAACGCTGCCTCGAGTTCCCGCATACGCCCAACATTGCCCAGGATTGGGGCGAGGTGCCCGGCCGGCCCGATGACTATGGCTACGGGTTCTACGCCCGTGCGGCCGATTTCGACGGCGACGGCGAGCCCGAGGTCCTGATCAGCGATCGCCGATTCGGCTGGCTCTACGAGATGGAGAGGTGATCGGCATCGTCTCGGCACGACGAAACGACAATAGGAGTACTTGCCGTGATAACTACGCTAACCTTGGCATGCATGATCTGCGCGGAGCCCGTTGACATTGGTCAGCGCCGCGAGCTCTTCGTCGACACCGCGCTCATCGATTCGATGAGCAACGTGGCGCTGCAACTACACGAACCGGTTCCCCGCGAGGTCGCGCTGGTCCTCGACGCGCCCTGGGAAGGCAACTCCTGTGGCTACTTCACGGTATTCCAGGACGGCGACGTCTACCGGATGTACTATCGAGGCGGCAGCCAGACGCTCAAGGACGAGCCGCCCACCCACGAGTACACCACGTGCTATGCCGAGAGCGCCGACGGCGCGCACTGGGCCAAGCCCGAGCTGGGACTCGTCGAGTTCGAGGGCTCGAAGGCTAACAACATCCTCTGGATGGGCGAGGCGTCGCACAATTTCGTCCCGTTCAAAGACACCAATCCCGCGTGTACGCCCGAGGCCCGATACAAGGCCGTCGCGCTCGAGGCGGGCGGCCTCTCCCCCTTTCAATCGGCCGACGGCATCCATTGGACGCGACTCCGCGAGGCCCCCATCCTCACGCAAGGCGCCTTCGACAGCCAGAACCTGGTCTTCTGGGACACCGTGCGCGGCGAGTATCGCGCCTACTGGCGCGACTTCCGCGATGGCCGGCGCGATATCAAGACCTCCGTCTCGAACGATTTCCTCACGTGGAGCGACCCGGCGTGGCTCACCTATCCCGGCGCGCCCGACGAGCAGCTCTACACCAACCAAGTCATTCCGTACTTCCGGGCTCCCCACATCCTGCTCGGATTTCCGACACGCTACATCGACCGCGGCTGGTCGGACTCCATGCGCGCGCTCCCCGAACTCGAGCATCGCCTCAAGCGCTCCGAGACCTCCGCGCGCGAAGGCACGGCCTTGACCGACGGCCTCTTCATGAGCAGTCGCGACGGCATCACCTTCCATCGCTGGGACCGCGCGTTCATCCGGCCGGGACTCCGCACCGCCGGCAATTGGGTCTACGGCGACAACTACCAGGCGTGGGGAATCATCGAGACGAGATCGGCCATCGAGGACGCGCCCGGCGAGCTCTCGATCTTCGCCACGGAAGGCTATTGGACCGGTTCGAGCTGCCGACTACGCCGATTCACGCTACGGACCGACGGCTTTGTGTCGGTCAGCGCTCCGCTGAGCGGCGGCGAACTGGTCACGAAACCCCTCGTCTTCTCGGGCGACAAACTCGCCCTCAACTTCTCGACCTCCGCCGCCGGATCGATCCGTATCGAAATCCAGCATGCTGACGGAACGCCCATCCCCGGCTTCACACTGGCGGATGCACCCGAGATCTTCGGCGACGCGCTCGACCAGGTCGTTTCCTGGAAAGACAACCGCACCCTCGCCGACCTCCAGGGCACCCCCGTTCGCCTCCGCTTCGAACTCAAAGACGCCGACCTCTATGCCTTCCACTTCGAGTAGGCCCGCCGCCTACCGCCCACTCCCCGCGTCAAACCAGGTGCAATCCGCGATGATGGTCCCGAAGCCCTGTACGCGGTATCCACGCACGCGGCCGATGACAGCCCCTTGGGCGTCCAGCACCTCGGCCTGGAAGGGCGCATCTTCCGCCTTGATGACGCCCTGTCTAATCTTCTCGATGTGTTCAGCCTTCGAGGCCGCCGACATCCCGTCCACCTCCTGGACGTAGGCGATATGCTCTTCCTTGTCCAGGATGAGACTCACCCCCTTCACATGTCCCCCACGCTGCACGACCGGACCGTAATTGTTGATGGCCTCCAGCGCCATCTCCTCCTCGTACGACGGCGTCAACCAGAAGTACACCGCGACCGCCACGACAAAGACCAAGATTGCCCCCGCCCCCAGGCCAATGCCCACTTTGGCGCGCGTTCTCATCGCGTCTCCCGTCCCGACATGCAAATCCGCCCAACGCCACGGGCATTGTACCACGCCTCTCGCAGCGGCGGTTGAACGCCGCGATATCAACTACGGAATGCGCCGAACACCCCTAGAAAGCAAGAGGGGCATACTGGACACCAGGCATCTTTTCCGCGTGCGTGAACAAGGACATTCACCCGCGATCAGACTGTCCTCGAGCCTCGAGGAATTCGTCCAGCGCCTTCTTGCTTTCAGCGGTCGCGCGGAACGGATCCGGGTGTTCCCACGCATCGACGTCGAGCCACTGGTCATACCCGGCGTCGAGCAGTTTCCCGAGCACGGCACGCCAATCCATCGAGCCTTCGGTGAGCGGAAGGTGGCGTGAGCTGCGCGATTCGTGCCGCGTGCACGTGCCATCGTTGCCGCAGAGGTGCGTGTGGCCGACGTAAGGCTGGAGTCTTCGTAGCAGCCTCAACGGCTGCTGGCCGCTCAGGACGTTGAGGTGGCCGAAGTCGCAGATCGCCCGCAAGTAGGGCGAATTCACACCCCTCAGAATCCGGAACCAGACCTCCGGCGTGTTGACTTGCTGCACCGGTTCCGCTTCGAGACACAACGGGATGCCCGCGTCCTGCGCCAGTGCCGCACACCGCCCGTACGTCTCGACCAGGTAGCCGACGGTCTGTCGGCTTGGCCCCGTGCCGAACAGCTCGCCAGCCCACACGCCCATGTTGTCGCACCCGAGCGTAGCTGCTAGTTCGAGCGCCTGCTTGATGTACTCGACATAGTCGTTGCGGCATAGCGAATACGCGCTGCCGGGATGCCCATTACCCAGACCGCCCGGCAGCGACTGAAGACTGGCAATCCGCAACCCATGGTCCTCGACCTGCCGCCGGAGCGCACGCCGATCCCGTTTCGTCGCGGGATATGGCTTCGGCATCCCAAACAGCTCGACTGCATCAAACCCGAGCCGCTGCGCGTGCCGCAGTATCCGCCCAAACCCATAGGGAATCCCGTACACCAGATGGGCCCAACCAAACCCGTTCAGTCCTAATGCTGTCTTGTGCGTCTTTTGCATCATAACGAGCCCTCTTCTTTACCCAGCGATTGCTGGTGTCCGGTCCAAATCTCTAAAGCGCGCATAATGAACGAGAGAGGCTGTGTGGGAAACACCCCTTGTGTCAAGAATGCCGCCGCATAATCTCTCCAAGCGCCCTCGCACCCCCGAGGGGACAATCCAAGAGCCACCGAAACCAAGAAACGAGCCAACGACACCCCGGAACGGCGATATCATTGCCCTAGCTGCTTACCGTTACCCAAAGTGGCATACTTGGAGGAGTGAAGTCAACGCAGGACTGTGGGTGGTTTCTGGAGCGAGATGGCGAGGCATCGCTCGGGCTTGCTGACGGTACCCAGGCCTGGGTCCTACTCTATAGTCCCCATGATCAGCATATGAGGTCGGCGGTTCGAATCCGCCCCGCGTTACGCGAATCCCAATCGAGCCCAGGACGCACCGAACGCCACCGTCGGTTTCAGAACACACCTATCGCGGCACGAGAACGCCCTACGGAGTGGTGGGAGTCTTTTGCGTGTTGGGAAGGGCTGTCGCGAGGGTCTCGCACCGGGGAATCACAATGTCGCGAACGAGGCGGGTTCCGGTCGAGGTCCCGTCGGTGATCCAGAGCTCCTCTCCGTGGATTCCATCATCGGCCACGAACAAGACGCGATCCCCCACTGCGGTGAACTCGTGGTCGGCCTCCCAATCGATGAAACATGGGCTTTGGAGAAGACGGTAGGCGCTGACGTCAGGGTCGGCGGCCTGATCGACAGAAGCGTTTCCGGAGGCGTGCAACGGCTCGTCCGAGAACTCCCCTTGCGGGGTCAGTTCCAGAAAACCCAACCTCCATCTCTGAGAGACGCCCCTGGGAAGCGTGCCCACGGAAAGGAAGAGCTGGTTTCCGGCGCACGCGATTTCTTTCGCGCGCACGGCAATTGGTTGTCCTTCCTCGTCCGCATGATCTACCGGCCTCGGATCCGTGCCGTCAATCGACACGTTCCAGAGGATCCGGCCGTACTGACTCGTGTCTGCCAGGAAGTACACGCGTTCTCGTGCGAGTGTGAGACAGGATGGACTGGAACTGCATGAGCCCGGGAACGCATTACGTGAAACACAAATCATACGGTCTGGATTCCCCTCGGTGCGCCACAGTTCGGCCCCTTCGCGCTCTGCATATGCAACGAAGAAGGCACAGGAGTCCATCACGAGAGGGGCTGACCGTTCGGGGTGATCACGGGCTCTGTCCACCGAACAGGGATGCGCAACCAAGGCGGTGTATAGGTCCTCGGCGGTTTCCGGAGGACGCGCGCCGGAGCAAGCCTGCGCCCAAACGGCTTCCTGATTGGCAATGGGCTGTGATTCAGGAACGACAAGCAGCAATTCGGTTCTTTGTTGCTCAGGAATCCACCGGTAAAAGGTCCATTCACTGTTGCCGGTTCCCACATAGAAGTAGACCTTCCCGCGCAGTATGAACAGGTCGGCTATCGCGCCGGCGGTCGGTTCATGGGCACTGTCTTGGACGGCCGTTGTGCCGTGTTGAGTCCCATCGGACTGCCACAGCCGGCGGCCGGACTTTCCATCATCCGCCAAGAAGTAGGCGTGTGCGTCAAGCGCGACAACGTGGTCCGGTTCGCTGCCCTCGGGTCCGGGCAGGATATCGGACACAAGTCTTGTGCCTTCTGATGTGCCGTCACTGCACCAGAGCTCGCGGCCTGAGACGCGGTCGTCCGCGGTAAAAAACAGGAAGGGATCCGCTGCGGTCAAGCGCTCCGGCTGCGAGTCCAACGGACCAGGAACAAGGTCGAGGAGGACGCGTGTTCCTTCCGGCGAACCATCGCTTGTCCAGAGTTCTCGGCCGTGATGGCCATCCTCGGCGACAAAAAAGAGCCTATCGCCGACGGCGGTCAACGACGCGGGCCGCGAAGTGGATTCGCGCCGTGGCGGCGCTATGTCCGCCGCCAGACGAGTTCCTCGAGTCGTCCCATCGGTCATCCAGAGCTCTTCACCGTATACTCCGTCGTCGGCGGTGAAGCACAGTGCGTCGCTCATCGCGGTCAGGTTGTCAGGACCTGAACTCGCGGGGCCCGGAACAATGTCTGCAAGCAAACGGACCTCGGACGGCGTACCGTCAGCCATCCACACCTCCTCCCCTTCCGTGGGAGATTCGGCACAAAAGAAGAGCTGTTCCCCCCACTCCGTCAGCGACCACGGTGCCCCTCCTCGCGCGCCTGGGTAGACGTCGTGGACGAGCGCGGTTCCTTCGGCGAAACCGTCCGTCTGCCACAGTTCGGGCCCATGCATGCCATCGTCCGCCACGAAGTAGAGGCGCGGTCCGGCAGGGCAGAAGTAGTGCGGGTCGCTGCCCGGCGCACCGGGGTTGATGTCCTTCACCAGCCTCGTACCGTCGGACGTGCCATCACTGGACCAGAGCTCGAGGCCGTGTTCACCATCATTTGCCTCGAAGTACAAGGAGTTATTCCACGCAAACAGGCCACCGAGCGAGGCCGAGCCCTTACCAGGATAGATATCCCGAAGCAACGTGACGGTATTGGCCGAAGCCTCGTAAACCCACAGTTCCTCGCCGTATTCGCTCCAATCCTTACCTGCGAAAACGAGGCGATCTCGAAGGAAGCACGAGCTGGTGATGTCGTCCGGACGGCATGGCGTCTCCACAATCCTGCGCAGGCCGGACTCCAGTCGCCTCGCCAGCCACAGACCGCCACCTGGAAGAAACAGGATCAGTTCTCCTTCGGGCGATACGGCGCAGCCGTAGGATCCCCTCTCCGGTTTCCAATAGAGATCCCGTAGCTTGCATGGGATCGTGGTGCCAATCGCGACGGCCCACAAGTCCAAGTCGCTCTCAAGATTGGACACGAAGTAAAGCGTGTCCGGGCTGGTCGCTATGACTTCGACTTCCTGCCGTTGAGGGCCGGGCGAGGTCTCGTTCACCATTTTGAGGCTGTAATCGCCGGTATCCCACAACCAGAGCTCGGTCCCGAAGCGGTCGGAATCCGCCACGAAATAGAGACGGTGCCCTGTCGGCGTCAATCGGCGAGGGTTTGAGCCGGTTGGTCCGGGCCAGAGGTCGGCAACCAACACGGGAAGTCCATCACCATCGCGCATCCATAGCTCTCGTCCGTGCAATCCATCCTCGACCGCGAACGCCAACACGTCGCCGACGACGGTCAAGCCTTCGGGAAAAGAGGAGCACGCCGTTTTCGCGTCGGAGATGTGGACGGAGGCGTTGTCCTCAGCGAATGCTTGACATGATGCCGAGAAGAGCAGGAAGACCGCGCCCGTGGCCACGCGTGCGGTCACCAAATGGGAGTAGGAAACGCGCCTCTTCCCCCTGCTCGGATTCATAGATTACGATCCGCCCGCCGGCGTGAAGATCCGCGACAACGCGAGAATCACCCCGTGCTCGACCTTCGTCAAGTCCTCAAAACCCCAGCTAGCCAACGGTCTGGAATCCTGAGCCTGGCCATCTCTGACGGAGCAGTTGATGCGCCAACGTTGTTCCGGTCGAAGCCCAGGATCGGGCCCGAGGTCGGCGGCAGGCACCAAGACTTCCACTTCCCAACCGGTGTCGGCGATACAACTGCGGCCTTCCCAGCGGCATTCCCACGGGATCTCACAGCCCTGCTCCCAATGATGCGCTTCCGTCACCGTGGCACCTGCCAGCTCGACCAACCAACGGGCTGACCGTGACACGGGAACCGAGAAGTGGTTCAGCAGGGCGATGGACACCTGAGGGGCGTGAAGGCGCTGAGGCCCACGCAGGCCTATCAACAGTCCAGACGCGGGCATCGACGGACTGTAGCGCACAAGCATTTCGGCTCCCCGCGGTTCGGATAGACATTCGAGGCCGCCCACTTCCTGGCCGCCCGAACTGACCACGGGACGCCACATCGGCTCGTCAAGATGCCCGTCGATGTGGATCTTGTCGGATTCCTCCGACAGAACAAAAGGCACGGAGATCCATGAAGCGACTGGCCCGATGAACCGACGCTCCACAGTCTCGGCCCAAGGGATCTCCCTTGGAAGCAACTCGTTGTACAGGATTGGCTGTATGGCATCCTCAGCCTCAAGCTTGCGCGTGAACTGAAGTTCACTGAGGGGGTGTTGCGGAGACTTCATCGTGAACGAGTCCGACCACCGAGATCCATCCTGTTCATCGCGAAAATCGATCCTTACCGCCATGGTCTTGTCCGGTTCCAACCACAGACTCTCGCCTTGGAGGGTTCCATGACTGAAATAGCGGGCTGTCGGGTCCGCATATTGAGCCCACACGCCCTGCAGAGCGTACGTCCCGTCTCTGTCCGGAGCAAGATGGACAAACCAGAGACGGATCGAGTCTGCCGCCAGAGCGTCCCACTCCCCAGGTCCATCCGCTGGACTCATCAGCCACTGATTGGGCCAGACGTCGTGCGTCGCGGCATCGACTGTGTCGAAGACTAAGGGAGATGGAGCTCTGGGCTCGTCGACGGTACGAACGGGAGTCGTTTCATGCTGAACGAAGGCACTGGTGGTCCACGGTCCGAGCAACGCACTTGTGATCCCAACAGCGGCGATGAGGAATGTCAGAAGGCCGGCAAACCAGAACGAGAATTGCCGTTTGTTCCGCCATTCGCGCCAACGGCGTCTCCAAGGAACACGCAAGGGCAAGCGGCGCTTCGATAGGACCACCGTTGACGTCTCGGTGGGTACGGTGCCTTCCAGTTCCGGGGTCGCCTGGAAACGCCTGAGCACCTCACCGGCGTTCTGGGGACGATCGTCTGGGTCTCGCGCAAGCATCTCGCTCACAAGGTCGCTCAGTTGCGTCGAGATGTGGGGTGCCTCGCTCTTCAGCGGAGGGACAGGATGATCCGCGATTTGCTTGATCAGGGCGAGCGGCGTCCGGGCATCATATGGAAGTCGAGAGGCCAGTGCCTCGTACAACGCAGCTCCGACGGAGTAGACGTCCCCTGCTGGTGTGGGAGGTGCATCTTCCCAGGACTCGGGCGGGGCATACCGCGGTGTGCCCAGAAAGAGCGTCGAGGAGGAACTCCCGGCCATGGCCGCCACCTGGTGTTCCGTCAACATCTGCGCAAGGCCGAAATCCGAAAGGAACGCCTGTCCGCCCTTGGCCAAGAGGATATTGCTGGGCTTCACGTCTCGATGAACCAAGTGAACCGCATGGCATGCGGCCAGCGCGTGCAGAACATCCCGGAAATAGAGCAATGCTTGGCGCATCGTCAGGTCTCCGGCCGCCTCTGCATTTTCGAGCGACCCCCCATCGACAAACGCCATGTCGATAACCAGATCCTCACCGATGCTCTCAAGGGCATGAATGCGGAGGATATTCGGATGGTCCAAGCCTGCGATAACGCGCGCTTCGCCGCGGAAACGCGCGAGGAAGGACTCATCGGCCGACAGCGCCCGGTGGAGAACCTTCAAGGCCACACGCCGCCCCAAGGTCTGGTCTTCGGCCAGGTACACGGCTCCCATGCCGCCTCTACCGATCAAGCAGACGATTTGATACTTCCCGAGAGAGCCGCCAGGATGCACCGTTTCCACCGGAGGAGCCTCGTATCTCTTTCACACCACCCGTCTCCACAACCGGTGATCATATCGTATGGCGTCTTGTTTGACAAGTAGATGCTATTCCGCGTTTTGCGCAGTATTCCCGGTCAACACGGACTCCTTCCCTCCGGGTCGGGCGTGCAAGGCAATCCGAGGCGATGACGGTCCTCACTCATCACCACCCAAGTCGATGTCCACATCCACAGGATTCATGAACGCCCGATACTGCTCGACAAGGCTTATGTACTGCGACTTGTTGGCAATCAGCATAGAGACTACGCCGATGAGCCCCTGCACAACGCCGATTACCTCAAACACGCCCTGGAGTTGGGCAAGCGCAGGCCTATGTTTCGAAACAACTTCAATATGCTTCATCTTCTGTCGATCCTCCGATTTAGTACGATCGTTGCCTGAATCCTCTAGAAATAGATGACCGTAGACAGCAAGAACCTGTTCTGGAACACATCCTCATCGAAACCGGAAATCCCGCGGACGAAATCTCCGTTCACGTCGAAACCGCAACGCAGTTGGTACGCCAAGTCGATATTCACCCGCTGGTTGAGAAGGAGACCGATACCCGCCGCCAAGCCATAGAAGTTGTCCGGCGTCCCGCTCGCTGGCTCTTGATCGTAGAAAAGCCCCCCTCGGAAACTCCAGAGCCGCTTGAGCGTGACGTCGGGCTGCTTGGGAATGGCGACATACTCGCCCCCGAATCGTACCGTGTAGGTTGGGTCAAAATGGGCGGGGAACAGGAAGTCGTCGAAGCTCCAGGTGTTCACAAGGGAAGTGCGGCCGCCCCAGCGACTTCGGTACCAGAAGTCGTTCCAGTCTGTCCGCGAGATATCCGCGGAGAGAGTCAGGCGATCATCGACGCGCACCGCGGCCCCGACAGCCAGCGTGGCCGGAAACCGGATCTCGCGTGACTCGTTGCGAAGGCCCGGCTCGATGCCCAGATAGGAGCCGCCCCAAGGCGCGAAGTAGCTCCTGACGGTGAACTCCTCTCGCTTGAAATCGGCTTTAGCCGTCCATGCGCTGTCATATCGGGCGCCGAGGCTCCATCGGTCCGATAGATTCCAGAGCAGGCCTGCGGTGTAGCTCTCGCCACGCACGTCGCTGTACTTTTCGCGCGTCTTCGTGCGCGTCAGCTCACACGCGACCGGCATGAGAGCCAGTGTCCGTCGATCCATCCTCTGTTCCCATTCGTTTCGGCCCAGAGGGGTGCTTCGCCACAGGTTAAGGCCTACGCCCAAGGCGAGGTGCTTCGTGATCTCGAAGGCGAACGCCGGCGTGATGGCATGAAGGGCTCCTTCTTGCTCGAAATCCAGCTTGCTGAACGTGTTGAGAAGACCGCCTTCGGAGCCCCATGCCGCGTCGTACTCGATGGAGAAATCTCGAGCAAAATCGTATTTGTACTGATAGTAGATTCCCACGACAAGGTTGCGATCGAAAAACAGGTAGGGAATTGGGTACGTGAGACTCAGGAAATTGAGTTGAGGGGTGTCGGCTCGGTTCCAGGAATCCACCTCGGAATGCTCATCCGCAGAGAATCGCTCGATGACCCCTGTGTAGGCTCCCACGATCGAGATTTCCGGTCGCTCAAGTTGGATCAGTCCGGCCGGGTTCCAGGAGGCGGCCGTGGCATCGTCGGCAATCGCGACAAAGGCGTCGCCCATGCCCGCCGCGCGGGCGCCGGATCCGACGGGACTTGGAGACACCGATATCTCCAGTTCCTGCGCGCCGACGTATGTCGCGGGGACTATCAAGGCCAACAGCATCCAAACGATACGGATTCGGGGCGCTCTATTTGGTGGCCACATAATCTCCTGGCCTTACGTCAGAGGGCCGCAAGCCATCCCGCGGGATGAACTGGGCCCGACTGCTGTCTTGGGTTACCGACTCCAACAGCCCTTCACCGACAATCTGCGTTTCTCTTCCCAGTACCTGCTGCGTGACGGGGTCGATCACCTCCGCTCCCGGCCGGTAAATGAGACATTTCATGGATTCACGGATCCGGTCGGCCTCGGATAGCGAACAGGCAAAAGACTCCGCCACTCGCTGTGTCACCACTTCCGCGGCCGGGCCGGGAACGGCCTCGGCCAGCTGCTTCGCCAACGCGTGCGCCAGCTTCGCCCGGCTGTCCGTGTCCAGGCCCTCGCCACTCTCGACTTGCACATGCCAGGTCGTCTCCTGAGTGGCGATGTCCACGATGGACAGGGCGACCTGGAGACCGTTGCCGGAACGCTGCACGTTACCGCTCAGCAGAAGGCCGGCGGGCGCGATCCGGTCCAGCGCGAGTTGGGTCTCGGGCGACGCCAGAGCGCGACTCAGATCCTGTTCGGCCAACAACGCATCGAGCGCGTCACGATTGACCAGATGGAATCGTTCGGTGGCCAGGATCTCGCGCTCCAGATCATCCAGCAGCGCCTCGGTTTGCGCTTCCGGTAACACGCTGTTTCCCATCCACTGTCCCGTGGCGATTCCTAGACTCGCGCGGCGTGCCGGCGTCTCTTGCGTAGTCATGTCGGTGATCCGTATTACCTCACCTTGGACGCGCGGAAACGCCTGGACCAATCGCAGCGCGAGATCCTGGCAGAGCGACGTCAGCTCGGCTACCGTGTTCGCCTGTCCCGCAACATCGGCCCGGGCAATGAACGCCGAGGTCTCCGTGCTGACAGCCTCGGCAACGATCTCGATGCTGTCCACGTCGTGGTGGATCCGTCCTATGACCATCGCGTCCGCCGGGATAACCTGGCCTAGCTCGGCTCGACGCGCGGGAGAAGCTAAGGCGGCACTCAGCTCCTGCTCCGACAGAACCGTGGGCAGCATCGAACGATCGAGGAGCGTGAAGCGCGCGTAGGGCTGGAGTTCGACGTGGAGATCCGAGAGTACAAAGTCCAGTTCGTCGGCCACTACGGGATCGTTTCCGCTGCGAACGTTTCCCATCAGCGCCAGATTCAGCAACGCGGCCGGGGCTTCCAGCGAGGAGGGCGCACGCTCGATGCTCACCTCCGCAGCACATTCGTTCCCCGCTTCGTCTTTGGCCGCCACGGCGATGTGGTTCGGGCCAACCACCAAGGGTATGCGGCGACTCAGGCGCTGGACGGAACGGCCCCCCATAGTGCTCAGCGGTTGTCCGTTCATGCTCACGTCCGTGATGGGTTGTGGACCGACCACGTCGATGTTCACCAGGATCTCTTCCATGAAGTACCGCTGCCCGTCTCGGAGGCCTGGCAAACGCACGGCAAGACTGTCCGAGGCGTCCCCTCCTGCAGATAGCGAGGCCAGAACGAGCGTCCCGCCGAGACGGTAGGCGGCCAGGCTAGCGCCCCGGCCAAACGAGACGATGTCTCCACTGGCGAAGACCACCTCCGAATCGGCCAAGGACACCGCCACCGAATCGGCCCCCAGCACGCCCCGAGTGAGATTGCCAAGGGCGTCTTCCGCCTCATACTGGACGGGAGGCGACACCTCGTTGACGGTCAACTCTACGTCGAATCGCACGGGCCCGGCGGAATCCGGAGCCAGATTGGCCTCCTTGCCCGCGACCCGAATCGATCGTACGCCGGAAGTGTCGATCGCCTCTCCGGAGATCACGCCGGGAAGGCGCACGGGGCGGTTGAAACTCACCGTCGGGCCGTCCATGTCCGCCACCAGCGAGACGCGCGACTCGACCACCTTTCCCGATATATCCCCGACCTGAATCGCGATGGTGTTCTGTCCAGGATTCAACGTCACCCTGCGCGAGAAGGGAATCTCGCGCGCCGAGACTTTCACGTCAACGGCGCGGCCTTCGATCAGGATGCGCGTCACGTACGTGTCGTCTCGAGCGACCCCGGCCAGGTCGACTTCGCGCGCACCGTACGGGGCGTCCATGCCCGGCGACGTAATCTCGATGGTCGGCAGCTCGCGGTCCGCATTTTCGGCCGAGACACGCTCCCGACGAATCCGATCCAGGTAGTACGCCGCGCGCGCTGAGAAGGTCTGGCTTAGGCTGAGTTCCAGTTCCGGTATCGCTTCATCAACTCTTCCGTCGTGATACAGGACAATGCCCAGCTCGCGGTGCGGGAAGTACTCGGGCAGGAAATGGAGGCCGTACGTCCGCGCCCAGAGTTGGTCTCGTTGACGACGGGACAGTGCAAGCCGCATATCGCTCTCGGCCTCCGTCCAGAACGCGCCGTCGCTGAAGGACCGGCCTCGCTGATAGTAGTTCCACCATCGCCCTCGGAACCGCCCCTCGGTGACGCCATACTGCCGGCCATCTCGCGTGTACTTGGCCAGGTCGATCGTGCTTGTCTGGCACGCGCCCAGCACAGCCAGGAGACCGGCCATCCATACAAGGCGCCAGTGCCCACAGGGCCATTTCCTGCGCAGCGATCCTCGTCCTCGGTTCATGTTGACATGTCTTCCTCTAAGGCTTTCGACGCGCCCGGCGTAAGGCGGTCAGTACCACGCCCACACCCAGCAAGGACAAACCAATCACGCCCACCGCCGGCGCCGAAAC
>DAIPKA010000038.1:0-69513 GCA_036769985.1 Candidatus Hydrogenedentota bacterium
CTTCGCCCTCACCTTCACCTTCGCCTTCGCCCTCGCCCTCGCCTTCGCCTTCGCCTTCGCCTTCGCCTTCGCCCTCGCCTTCGCCTTCGCCTTCACCTTCGCCTTCACCACCGGTTCCCACCGACGCGAGAATGTCTTCATCAGCACCGAACGGAACCGGTTCGTCCGACTGCCAGGCCGCAATCCACTTCGCGTTCCCATCTGTCAGAATCACGGGATTCTGATCCAGTCCGGAATCGAGATGCGCATTGGCGTTCAGCGCCGTCGGCGCAAGCCACGTCTCGCCGTTGTTCCACGAGCTGGCGACGAGGATATCGGCGTCGGTGCCAGTCACTCCGCCCAGGTTCTCGTCCGACCACCACACGACAAGCCAGCCCCCCGAGAAATCCGGAGCCAGGTCGGGGTATTGGTCGGCACCCGAATCCGCCGCAGCATTGGTGTTGAGCGCCGCCACCGTCGTCCAGGAGGCACCACTGTCCGCCGAGCGCGACATAAAGATGTCTGCGTCATTGCCGAGCATACCGCCGAGATTCTCGAACGAATGCCACACCGTGAACCACGTGCCGGCCCCATCCGTCTTCAGGCGCGGCGCATAGTCGTTCGCGGTATCCGTGTAGGCATTGCTATTGAGCGGGGCCAAGGCACTCCACGAAGCGCCGCCGTCACTCGAACGCGTCACCAGAATATCCGAGTCCGCGCCAATGCCCTGGATGTCCGTGTTCGACCGCCAGACCACCACGCAGCTCTCGGTCGCATCTCCCGCCACATCCGGAGATCCATCAAAGCCCGAGTCCGAGGCGGCATTGCTATTGACCGGGCTCGGCGCCGACCATGCCACGCCGCCATTGGTGGAGCGTGCCGCCACGATGTCGGAATCCCATCCGATAGTGCCGCCCAGACTGTCGCCCGACTCCCAGACGACGACCCATGTGCCTTGCCCCGAGACGGCGATACGCGGCGTCTTGTCATGCCCGAAATCGGTAGCGGCATTGGTGTTCAGGGCCGCCGCAGCAGTCCACGTTGCGCCACCGTTCGTCGATTTGGAGAACAGGATATCCCGATCTGCCCCGATCGTACCGTTGAGGGTATCGTATGAGCTCCACACGGCGATCCACGTGCCCTGCCCGTCCGTCGCAACATGGGCGTTGGTGTCGTCCCCCGAGTCTGTGCCCGCATTGCTGTTCAACGGCGAGGCTGCCGTCCAGGTTGAACCATTGTTCGTTGAACGCGCCACCATGGCGTCGTAGTCGGTTCCGACGGTGCCGCCCATCGAGTCGTTGCTCTGCCACACCGCCACCCAAGTGCCGGCGCCATCGGTCGCCAACTGCGGCAACTGATCCGCTCCGGAATCCGTGGTGGCCGTCGTGTTGAGTGCCGCCGTCGCCGAGAATGTAACCACGGCAGAAGCGGCGGGACATAATGACATCGAAAGAAGCATCATCGTCCCGAACGCGCAGAATCCCCCGCGCGAGAAACCCGTCCGCCAAGCAGATTGTGTAGTCATGAAAGACCTCCCCTTGACTCACCGTACGAGATAACCTCTTTCGACACGGGGTCCACTTGGTCTAACTCCCTGAAAGGACTATGCCTTACGTGGCGTTGACCCAAAACCGCCACCATCCAGAGGACAGGCTTTTCCGTCCCTTGGAACGTAACTTCACATTCTATCAAAAATGCTAGCAAAGTTTAGAGACATTGTCAATCGCCGTCTCAACCCTCGCTGCTGTGAACACCCGACTCCGATCTCGGTCTTCTTCACGTCCTCGGCCCTCGGGGCTTTGTCCGCCTCGGGGGCCGCCCGCGCAGACACCCGATATCGGATGCTCCCGACGCCAGTAGCCGTCCAATGGACCTCGTCAGGACGCCGATTCGAGGGCATTCAAATCATTTCCCATATCGTGGCCTGACCCATGCCACCACCTACGCACAGCGTGGCCAAGCCGAGACGGTTCTTGCGCCGCCTCATCTCGTGCAGAAGCGACACGATGATCCGCGCGCCCGTGCAGCCCACGGGATGGCCTAACGCGATGCCGGAACCATTAACATTGGTGATCTCGCGATTCAGCCCAAGCAGCTTCTCGCACGCGATGTACTGCGCGGCAAACGCCTCGTTAAGCTCGACCAGCTCCATATCCTCGATAGTGAGTCCCGTGCGCGCCAACGCCTGTTTCGTTGCCGGCACCGGCCCGTATCCCATCAACTCCGGCTCGACCGCCCCCAAGCCGTGTCCCACCAATCGCGCAATAGGTTCAAGCGCCAACTGTTCCGCTTTCGTCGCGCTGGTCAGCACTAGCGCGGCGGCGCCGTCGTTGATTCCGGACGCGTTGCCCGGCGTGACGGTGCCGTCCTTCTTGAACGTAGGCTTGAGCCGGGCGAGCTGTTCCATGGTCAGACCGGGCCGGAAATGCTCATCCTTGTCGAACACGATCGGATCGCCCTTGCGCTGCGGAATCTCGACGGGAACGATTTCCTCCTGGAACCGGCCTTCCTTCGTCGCGGCCTCGGCGCAGTTGTGCGAACGGAGGGCAACGACATCCTGTTCCTGGCGCGAGATGCTGTACTTCTCGGCCAGGTTCTCCGCCGTGAGGCCCATGATGAGCCCGCACCATGAATCCGTCAGCGCATCCCACAACCCGTCCGACATGACGCCATGCTGCAACCGTTTGCCCCAACGCGCATCGTTGAGCGTGTACGGCGTCCGGCTCATTACTTCGACACCGCCGGCCACAACAATATCCATATCTCCCAACATGATCTGCTGGGCACCATAGACGACGGATTGCATCGCCGACGCACAGTTGCGGTGGATCGTCACGCCCGGCACCTTGACCGGCAGTCCGGCCTTCAGCGCCGCCAAGCGCCCCGTGACGACCTCATCCATCCGCTGCATGCACTGGCCCACGATCACGTCGTCGACCGTGTCGGGCTGGACCTTAGCCCGCTTCAGGGCTTCCTTGATCACCAGCGCCATCAAGTCCGTCGCCGGATAATCCTTCAGCGCGCCACCAAAGGTTCCAATCGCCGTACGTACCGCCCCGACTACGACTACTTCCTTCATTACCGTGCCTCCCGATTTCCCACATGCAAGCCCAACCGTACCTGGTAGAACAACGACATCCTATCACCAGCCGCGAAAAGTGTCAAAGATTCGACCCGGCAAGAGACGGGCCCCCGCCGGGCACCCTTGGGTTTGAACAAACATCGCATCAGGCGCACAATGGACGTGCGTTGGGACACCTTGGACAGGGAATACGTAGAAAGGCCTACGAGCATGTTCTGGTCGCTCAAGGAGACAAATCGTCTCAGGACCGCACGACGAATCCTCGGTGGATTGAGTGTTCTCATCGGCTGCTTCAACATAGCAACCCAATCCGGCGCCATTTTCTTTGGCGTCTTTGGCGAAGCCAGACCTCGCGAACTGGCGGTGGGTATTTTGCTTGTGATCATGGGCGTTTGTATGCTCCTCTCGAAGCCCTGTGAAGACAGCCGTTGAAGGAGAGAACATTCACTTTCGAACGTTCTTCACGGCGCACTCACTAACGGGCGATCGTTAAGAACAAGGACGGAACGACATGAGTAGCCCTTTCAAAAGGGCATGGCGAAACGAACTCCTCGGATCCCCTTACGAACGCTACCGATCACCTGCGCGTGTCGAGAATGCGTCCGTCCCGGCGCCTGTCTAGCGCTTCACCAGCTCGACGTGCCGGTTCTTCGCGTGTCTATACCACGGATCGGCAAAAATCCCCGGCCGGTACTCGAGGGCAAGATGCTCGCGCACGGCGTCTTCCGTAAGCAGCGTAGGCCGCATCTCGTGATTCGCGAATCGCTCGACTTGATCGTCGTAGTGAGGCGACTCGGGATCCACGGCGGCCGCGCCATATTGGTGCAGCACCTGGGACTGCATGTTCCCTTCCGGATCCCATTCCACGATCATGTAGAGCGCGTCACCGGCACGGCCGGCGAAGCGTCCATCCTCAGCCGGCACGCCTTCGATGGCGCGGAGCGTGTCCGGCCCGCCGTCCAATCCAACGTCGTGTCGGCCGCGTCGCAGGCGCATGAACTCACTCCACGGCACATCGATGCGGCCATAATGCTTGCGCAGAAACGCGCAGGCGTCGCGGAGTCGCTCGCCGGGATCCTCGATCCAGGGCCGCGTCTCGATGTCGAGCGCCGCCACGCGCGGCCGTGGCTTGACACAAGTGAGGAACGCCAGCGGCCCCGCCGCCGTTTCCTTGTCAAGCCGGTGGTTCCAGCCGCGCAGTAGCGCCAGCCCTTCCTCGACAAGCGGCTCGCCTTTCGCCTCGACGCCCAGGATTTCCTGGAGCCGCTGCACGCATTCGGAGCGCTCCGAATACTCCGTGTCATGCTTGTACGCGAAGAACTCCTCGCACGTGACGCTCTCATCCGCGCCGAAGGTCTCGAGGGCGCGGAACATGCGATTGGTCTGGCGATCCTCGATGCCCATCCACTCCGGGAAATCCTCGGGATCGGGATTTCCGTCGCCGCCGGCCGTCACAAAGGGCGTGTTGTTGCAGCTGAAGACGAAGCCCGACGGCGGATTGACAACCTGCGGCACGCGGTCAAACGGCAGTATCCCTTTCCACAGAGTCTCCGAGGTATCGCCCGGCAGGTATTGGCGCCAGTCGTATCCCGGATCGCGTTCCGGAAAGCGGCCGTTGTAGGCGTAAAAGAGATTGCCTTCACAGTCCGCATAGACGCAATTGAACGATGGAATGCGGCACAACGCCATGGCCGCGCGAAACGCATCGAGATTCTTCGCCTTATTCATGCGAAACCATTGCTCGACTGCCCCCAACTCGCCGTAGCCGGCGAAGCTCAAGGCGTAGACGCCGTGTTTCGTGCGCATGGCCGGCCCGTGCACACTCCAAAGACATGGCCGTTTGAACGTCCACGAAAACGGCCCCCAGAGCTTTACCTTGATGCGCGCGACCTTGCGCTCGAGGTCGCGCCATTGCCCGTCGAATCGGTATTGGTTCTCATTATCCGGATTGATGTCGAGTACGTAGACGTCGCAGAGGTCCGGGCGATTGATCGTGTGACACCAACCCTTGTGTTCATCGTGTCCGCTGAAGATCATCGGTCCCGACGTGAAGGTCCCCCCCGCCATGTTCCAGCCTTCCTCGCTGTGAACGTGCGCCTCATACCACGCCACCGGGCCATCCCACGGCTGATGCGAGTTGATCGCCAAGCGCGTGTAGCCATCGGCCGAGCGCTTTGGCCCAACCGCGAAGGAGTTCGAGCCAAGCGGTAGGCTGCTGCTCAACGGATTCTCGTCGGGCCACCAGAGGTGATGGGCCAGTCTCTTCGACGACACCTCGCGCGTGCGTTCGGGCGCCATGATCTCCGTCAATTGCGTCTCAAGCCCATAGAAGAACGGCGCCTTGAGCATGAAGCTCGCCACGATATCCTTGCCGGTAACCGGCAACTCGACGCGCGGCATGCGCTCGGGATAGACAGCCGCGAAATGCGTGACACCCTCCGCATACGCCTCGAGTACGGCGCGCACGTCGGCGCTCAGATCCGTCTCGTAGCGCTCCTCGATGAATTCATGCACCTTGAAGAGCTGCATGAGGTAGTCGAAGCGGGCGCCCTGCTTGCCCATGGACGCCCCGGCCCGGCAACGCGCCACCAGCATCTGCTCGTGCATGTTGGTCCAGTCATCTTCGCACTGCGCGAAACCGAGGCCATAGGCAGCGTCGGCATCCGTCTTGCCGAAGACGTGAGGAACGCCCCACGTATCGCGTAGGATCCGAGCATTGTAGCGCCCCTCGGGCGGGATGAAGAGCCGGCCGTCGCCGCCTCCACAACCGGCAAATACACCACCGAGGGCCAGGAGCACAACCACGGCTATCAAAGGCGGTTTTGCGCGGAGCATACGGACCGATAACTCCTCATGTCCGGATAGCGATGCACGGATCCGGCCACCGCGGATCGCCGCAACGCTTCCCCTGGCCCACTCAATCCCGATGCGCGCGCCGATCCGCATCGATCCCTTCATCCTCTCGGCGCGCCGATTCCCATTGTAGTGGATCCGCCCATCCGCAGTCTTGCTCGGGAAAAGACCCAGGCCACCGACGCCCTGCACGGTCCTCAGGCCCAGTGGTCTGACGCGCCTCCTGGTCACCCTCCCGAGGAAGGATGTGGCACGGGCGCGCCGAAGCCCCCGGCCGACGAGCGGAAGAAACCGGTGGTGCTGAACGCCTTCGGCGTCAGGTTGAAGGCCCACGGATCGCTCACGACGCCCTTGTCCGACACGGAGGCCTGAGCCACCTGCAGGCCGTCCTTCTTGTAGGCGTTCAGGTGGACGCCGATATCGGCGTTGATGGCCTCAGGCCGCTCCGAAAGGTAGATGACCTTCGAGATACCCTGGGCCTTGAGGAAGTTCGGGCCCGGCATGACACCATCTTCGATGTAGTAGCGGTTATCGAACTCGTCGGGCCTTCCAGGACGAGTACCGAGGCGGTCGGCGTCGCACAGCCAGGCGACGGGACCGGGAGTAGTTTGGGCGGTGCGCGCTTGGTCGAGCCACGAGGCGTAGCGCAGCATCGCGGCCAGGATATCTTCGGCGCGAATCAGACCCAGCGGATGAGGCCAGTTGTTGAACGTGCAAACGAGATCACAGCCGGAAGCAGCCAATGCGGCACCTAACTTGACCGACGTGGTTCCCGGCAGATCCACCAAGAGCAGCGTTCCTGAGTCTATCCAGGCCGGTCGAGAAAAGCCGCGTAGCGTCCAGTCATTGGCGCGGGCGATGCAAGGACCCACTTTTTCAAGCCTGAGATAATCAAGCGCCACAAGGAGCGTCAGGCAATGGAAAGGCATCCACGGGCTATTGGGCTTCGGCCCCCACACGCGCGACAAGGCGCGACTATTCAGATACTTCTTCCAGTCCGCGGTCCCTTGGGCATCCGGCTCGTTCAGACGGCCGACGACCAAGGGGCTTCGGGCTCGGTGAAATGGGAAGCGGACGCGGGCAATTCCGTCAAGCAGTTTCGATAGCGGTGACCACATAGGAAGCCTCGTGAGTTGTGAATCCGACGTTATCGGCGCGCGAGTAATACGCCGCGAAAGCTCCGTCTATTAGGTAGACGCCTAGGGCCGGGAACCACTGGCGCGTGCCGTTCGGAATCGGCACGGGCACAAAGGCGTGCTGGGCAATGTAGGCCTGGGGCGTCTTGGCCGCCTCGGCGATGGCCTGCTCCCACTCCTTAGGGGGACACAGGCGGCCGATGGCAACCGCGTCGCCCATGCGGCCGTACAGTTTCTTCAACACCCAATCCTCTCGGTGGGTGGCGTAGAGCTCCGCACGATCCCTCCGGAAGAACTCGGTGTGCGGTGTGTAGCGATTCAGCACGGCGGTGTCGGCCTCATCGACCAATGCCTCCTCGCGCCAGAGCGCGTACAAGGCTTTGGTCTGCCGCAGCAACCGTGACAACGGATTGATGATCGGTATTTTGGCGGCCGTTCGGCGCCAATCGCGGATATTGTCGAGGTACGGATACCACTCGCCGGGGAAGAAGCGGAAGATCCAGTCCACCGGTTTACTAAGCAGGCGCGGCCGGCCGAAGCGCCCGCACGTGAGATGGTCGGGCGCAGCCAGCACCGTCTCGATGCCACGACTCTGGAGAAGCTCCGCCAGAATAAGGACGTGCTGGAGGTCCTCGGCGTAACCGGTGGCGTAGACGAGGCCGACGCAACGGGCCGGCGGCACCGAGTCGAGAAAGCGGCTTGCGAAATCGCCGGGCAGCGACGCGCCGGCGACGAGGTCGGCGAACAGGGCCGTGGCCGCGATGGACTCGTTGAAGCCGCCCGGCGCATCCTCATTGAACTCGGGCACCATCCAGCCCGACGCCGTGGCGATGAGGTCGTAGCGGACAATGCCATGGCCGTGGGGCACTTCGGCGCGGATGATGTCCTGCACGGCCTTGGGAATGCCTAACCGGCCCAAGACCTCCGGCCGCTCCCAGACACGGGCGGCGGCACGTTCGAGGGCGCCGTGGAGCGCGACGGAGCACGCGACCGCGTCGTCGTGTTCGGCGGGCGTCAGCACCAAGGCATCCGGCACGACGCGCAACGCCCCTCCCACGTAAGCGTCCCACTTGTGGAAGCGGAACCGGAGTTCCTCGATGAGGGCGGCGAATCGATCCGGCTCAACGGTTAGGGTTTCGAGGCGCACGGTCACCCTCCCACGTAGAGTCCGTCGATCACCCGGTTCAGCGCCCACACGACCACCGCGAGGCCGATGTACAGGCCGCGCTCGACAAGGCGGAGAACGCTCCGCTCGGGCATCGAGCGGCCGAGGTACGTGATGATCTCGTGCCCGACGAGCATGAGGGCGATAGTTCCCATGCCCAGGATACCGTGACGCCAGCCCCAGAAGTCGCCGGCCACGCCTCGGAGAATCAAGGTTGCCGTGCTCACCACGTAGACGGCGGCGCTCCACGCCATGGCCGTGTCCCGTTCCTGGCAGATCTGCCGACGGAACCGGCCCGGCTCGCGCCATAGGTACAGCGCCGTGACGAACACCAACGTGAACCAGCCCAGGAAGAAGAAGCCGACCGGAATCCACCAGCCGCCCTCGGCGTCGCTCAGCGGGTCCGCCTCGCCCCAGAGACTTCCGCCGAAGACGATACCCGTCGCGAGCGTAAACCCGGCGATGAACAGCGCCCCGGCGAGGTTCTTGCGCTCGTATATGTCGCTGCGCAGGCGCAATCCATAGCATTGGGCACAGACTTGGCCGAAGAGTTTCGTGGCGCCATAGGCCATCACGAGGTAGAAGACCACGTAGACGCCCTGGATGCTCGGATCGCCGTGATACCGGAGGACGTACGCCGTCCACAGCACCGCCGCGGCGACGGCTAGATGCATCAGGCCGACGCCGGGATTGCGTCGGGTGTAGACGTGCGGCAACGACGAGAGCCGCGTCGCAAACAATCCCACGAGACCGGCCGCGCCGGACACCACGAATACAAATACCTCATCGGGACTCATCGCAAGCCGTCCATCATTCATGCCGTTGCGAACGCCTCGCGCCCGTCACCGCGAGCCGATTCGTCTCGCATCGGCTATTCCAAGTGAGGAACTCCCAGGGAACACCTCCGAAAGCGCAGTTTCCTCAGTATGCAAGACTGCATGATCCATCGTCAAATCGTGCGTCTGCCGCCGCACCTGGGATCCGGCGGAGCGGATCGCCCGCAGTCCGTTGCGAATGGGCCGTGAGCCGCGGCACAATACGCCACGTTCGATACCGGCCTTCTCCCGGCCGGTGGACAGCCCTCTGATGGAGAAGAAAGGCAGCATGAACCGAAAGCGGATGGTCTTACTCGCCGTGGTGGTGGTGCTCGCGTCGACGGTCGCCATTCTCATCTTCAAGAACCTCACGCAGACGAAAGTCCGATCGCTGTTCCGGATGAACAAGGAGCTCCAGGAACAGGGCTATTACATGGCTGATTTCGAGTTCAAGATGATGGGGATCGTTTATTGGATGGACCAAGGCAACTACCTCAAAGCCTTCCGGCAGTTGGATGCCTTTCACGAACAGCTCAGCACGAGGGAAGGGTTGCTCAAGGTGCCCACATTTGCGGACAAGCAGGAGGAACTGGCGTTCTATCTGAATCTGCAGAACCCAAACACGGGGGCCTTCATCGATGATGCTTGTCCCTACTGCACGTACAATGAGGTCACGGAGAACATCTTGGCGCATCTGGATGCGTTGGCCCAAGAGACCGGACAGCCCCTGCGTCTGAAGTACCCTCTGCGCTATCTCGACGAAATCAGGACGCCGGAAACGCTTCGGGCGTTCCTGGATGACGTGTCCTCCGTCGGCTGGGTGGCTTCCCGATTGCCCCAAACAACGTTCGTGTTCGCGCGGAGCATGCTCAGTTACTTCAACGGCGAGGGCGTCATCGAACGCAACCGTCTCTATGAGTTCTCACCCGAGTGGAAGCGAGCCCTGCTTCAGTGGTTCTATGACAACCAAGATCCGCTAACGGGCTTCTGGGGGCCGGAATCGAGAACCAGCGGCAAGCTGCTGAAGGGCGATCTGACCAACACGGCCTCGATCATCAAGGCCTTTGCGGAAAAGGGCGGCGCCAGCATTCACGAAGGGTTCCCGCTACGATACCGAGACGCCATGTTCAAGACCGCGCTCAAGGTGATGGCGGAACCGATGCCTGACGACGATGACCTCGCCGAATGGCATGAATGGGCACTGAAGATGGGCAAAGGCATGGGCATGATCACGCGGTATCTGTGGAACGACGCTTCGCAGGAAGACAAGGCCAAGGCCCGGGCGTTGATGGAGCGCCACGTCCGAACATGCTTTTCGAGGTACTATGTCCCCGCCGAGGGGGCATTCAGCCACTATCCCGATGCTCAACACGCGACCCTGGACGGCACCGGCGGGAAGATTGGCGAACTCTCCAACCTCGGATTCTTCGCGCCCGAGGCGCAGAAGTGCCTGTGGGGCGATCCGGAAGCCGGCGTGGCCGATTTCGGCGAATGGGTTGTCTCGCGGTTGACCACAGAGGATCTGGCGCCCATGGGCGATATCCCGGAGATCAATTCCGTCCGTTTCTTCGCTTCCTCACCGGCCGGGGGCGCCTACGCTTCGGACGTACTCGGCGTCTTCTATCCCAGAGACACGCGGGTCCTGGATGTCGTGGAGCTCACGTCGAAGGTAAGGGCTTGGCTTGACGCTACAACGCAGAGCATGGGCAATTGGGTCTCAAGAGAGACCACCGCGCACGAGGTGAAGGCGTTGAACGTGGGTGGTGCTCCGGTCTATCGCGGGGCGATTCCAGCCGAGGCGTCGGACGAGGCGCTGGAGAAAAGAGGCCATCTGATCGCAATCGGATTCGATGTTCTGCAAGTACCGAGGGCCAGGATGGCGTTCACGCGGAAGGAAGCGGACACTCTCGGGCGATCGCAACGACGCGATGGGACATTTGACTCGAGGCGCGGCAATGGGCTAGACTAGGGCGCTTTCCAGGGATAAATGTGTTTCTTGGGGCCTGTATCGCGGGGCGAGTTGGCCCGGGATTCCATCAAGATTCAGCACCGATGCTGAACGAGGCTACGAGGTAAGAAAGGGTCTATGGCTAGGTATCTTGGACCAAAACACAGGTTGTGTCGTCGGTTGGGGTCGTGTATCTGGGGCAGCCCGAAGTGTCCCTCGCTGAAACGGCCCTATGCGCCGGGTCAACACGGTCAATCGGGGCGCAGGAAACTCTCGGTGTACGCGGAGCAGTTGCTGGACAAGCAGAAGATTCGCCTGCACTACGCGCTCCTCGAGCGCCAGATGCGCAAGACGTTCCACGAGGCCCAGCGGATGGGCGGCGTCACGGGCTCCAACCTGATGATGCTGCTGGAGTCGCGGCTGGACAGTGTTGTGTACCGCCTCGGTTTCGCCCGGACGATTCAGGCGGCGCGCCAACTCGTGTCGCACGGCCACATCCGCGTGGACAACAAGAAGGTGAACGTACCGTCCTTCCGCGTGATGCCCGGGATGGAGATAGGCATTCGCGAGCGAAGCCGCAAGATCCCGATGATTCAGGCGGGAGTCGAAGATCCCGGCGTGGTGTTGCCGGAGTACCTCGAGCGCGCCCAGGGCTCTTTCGAAGGAAAGATGACGGCGCTGCCGAACTCGGAGACCATTCCATTCCAAGCCAACACGGCAGGAGTCATCGGGTTCTATTCTCGTTAGTGTCAAGGCGTTTGTGTACGATGGTGCGGGTCGCCGCAACGCGACCCGCTTCTTTTTTGCCTATCGAGCAGCCGAGGACGCCGCGTCATGGCCGTGGAACTGCCACAACTCGCATTGATGCGGGCCGTACTCGACGGATGGTCTCCGTCGGAGCCGGCCGAGGTCGTCGGGCCGTGGGGATCGGCCAAAGTCCTCGTTGCGGTTCAGGCGGCGGCCGCACAAGGCGCTCCGCTCCTGTATGTCACGGCCGGCCGGGTCGATGCGGAATCCGCCTTCGAGGATCTCTGCACCTTTTGCGGCGAGGATCGGTGTTCGCTCTTCCCCGCGTGGGAAGTGCTCCCGACGGACGCGATGGCGCCCGCGGATGACATCGTGGCGGAGCGGATGAACACGCTCAAGAACCTCGCGGCAGGCCTCGAACACGGTGAGGCGCGCTATGTTGTGGCCCCCTTGCGCGCCCTCCTCCAGGTCGTCGTCGACCGTCAGCGCCTCGTGGAGGATACCATCACGCTACGGGTGGGCGAGGAACACGACCTCGAATCGCTCCTCATGAAACTCATTGCGATCGGCTACGTCCGCGAGTTGATGGTGGAGCGCCGCGGCGAGATGAGCCTTCGGGGCGGCATCCTCGACGTATTTCCCATCTCCAGCGAGTTGCCCTACCGGATGGAGTTCTTCGGCGACGCGATCGAGTCTATCCGCCGCTTCGAGCCCGAGACCCAGCGGAGCGTCGGCCAGGTCGACGACGTCCGTATCCTCCCGCGCTCCGAGAAGAAGCTGCTCACCTCGGGCAACACCACCGCCACCTTGGCGGACTACCTGCCGCCCTCGACGGTGATCGCCCTGGACGAACCGCTGGCCATCGCGGAAGAGGCCGCCGCCGCCGAGCAGGAGTGCGGCGACGAGCGGTTTTTCGGGAACTGGCGCGCCCTACGCCAACGGATGGAGGCGTTTCACCGGATCTCGCTGGCTCAGGTAGCGCATCAGCAGGCCGCCGCCGCGCGCCGTGTGGTCGAGCCGATGAGCTCGATGAGCGGCTGGGCCGGCAACACGGGCGGGTTCTGGGACCAACTCCGCGCCTGGGACGCCGCCGGCTACACCGTCCAGATCGTGTGCCACAATACCGGCGAACGCCGGCGTCTCTTCGAACTCCTCGAAGAACAGGGCTACCGCGTCGGCCAAGACGCGTTTGACCTCCGCGTCGACGTCGGCCGGTTGCGCGCCGGGTTCGCCTCTCCCCGCGACAAGCTCGCCGTCCTCAGCGAACGCGAGATGTTCGGCCGCCGGTACATCCGGCGGGTCCGTCGGCGCTTTGAAGCGGGCGAGACCATCACCGCGTTCAGCGACCTGAAATCGGGCGACTACGTCGTCCACGCGGATCATGGCGTCGGCCGCTACGTCGGCTTGCGACGGTTCTCCGGGAAGGCCGGCGACTTTCTGGCCTTGCAGTACGCCGGCGGCGACAAGGTCTACGTGCCGGTGACCCACATCGACATGGTTCAGAAATATGTGGCCAGCGAAGGCGCCGTTCCCAAGGTTGACAAGATCGGCGGCTCGACCTGGAACCGGAAGAAGGCGCGCGTACGCAAGGCTATCGAGGAGATGACGCGCGAGTTGGTCGAGCTCTACGCCGCCCGGATGGCTCGCGACGGACACGCCTTCAGCGCGGATACGCCGTGGCAAACCGAGTTCGAAGACGCCTTCGAGTACGAAGAAACGCCCGATCAGGCCCGCGCCATCGTCGACACAAAGCGCGACATGGAGTCGCGGGAGCCCATGGATCGCCTCATCTGCGGCGACGTCGGCTTCGGCAAGACCGAGGTGGCGCTGCGCGCGGCATTCAAGGCGGTCATGGATGGCAAACAAGCGGCGGTTCTCGTGCCAACGACGGTGCTCGCGCAGCAGCACTATCAGACCTTCTCCGAGCGCCTCGCCGATTATCCGGTCCGCGTCGAGGTTCTGAGTCGGTTTCGTTCGGCCGCGCAGCAGCGCGAGACCATCGAGCGGCTCAAAGCCGGTGAAGTGGACATTGTCATCGGCACCCACCGGCTCATATCGAACGATATCGCCTTCAAAGATCTCGGCCTCGTCATCATCGACGAAGAGCAGCGTTTCGGTGTGGCGCAGAAGGAGCGGCTGAAGCAACTGCGGACGACCGTCGACATTCTGGCGATGACGGCCACGCCCATCCCGCGCACGCTCCACTTCTCGCTCATGGGCGCGCGTGACATGAGCATCATCAACACCGCGCCCAACGACCGGCTGCCGACGCACACCTGCATTGCCCACTTCGACGAGGAACTCATCCGCGAGGCGATCCAGCGCGAACTGCGACGCCAAGGCCAGGTCTTCTTCCTGCACAACCGCGTCCAGACCATCGTGCCGGTGGCCGAATTCGTCCAACGGCTCGCCCCCACGGCGCGCGTCGGGGTCGCGCACGGCCAGATGCACGAGCATGAACTCGAACACGTCATGTGCGCCTTTGTCGATCACGAGATCGACGTCCTCGTCTGCACCACCATTATCGGCTCCGGATTGGACATTCCGAACGCGAACACCATCATCGTCAATCGCGCCGACTGCTTTGGCCTGGCGGAGCTATACCAACTACGCGGACGCGTCGGCCGGTACAAGAACCGTGCGTTCGCCTACCTATTGGTGCCGGGCGACCGCGCACTCAGCGAGGATGCACAGAAACGCCTCAAAGCCCTTGAGGATTTCTCGACCCTCGGCTCCGGATTCCGCGTGGCCATGCGTGATCTGGAAATCCGCGGATGCGGGAACATCCTCGGCGCCGAGCAAAGCGGACATATCGCTTCCGTCGGCTACGACACCTACGCCCAGCTCATCCAGGACGCCGTGGCCGAGGTGAAGGGCGAGCCGTTGGCCCGGCGGTCGTTGCCGCCCTTCGAAGTGGCCGTCGACGCCTTCATTCCCGAGGAGTACGTGCCGTCCGAGACACAGAAGATCACGTTGTACAAACGGATTGCCGGATTGCAGTCCCTTGACGAAGTCCGCGAGATGACCGAAGAACTGGCCGACCGCTTCGGCACCGTGCCGAAGCCGGTGAAGCGGCTGTTGGAGGTCATGCGCGTGCGGGCGCGCGCCGCCGAGATCGGCGTGCGCCGCGTGGCTGCCACCAAGGACGCCGTACTCGTCGAATTCGATTCCGGGCACATCCTGAGCCGAAAGGCGCGCCAAACGCTCGCCGCCGAGTTCGGCAGCCGCCTCCAGTTCGCCTGGCGCGACCAACCCGCGGTCACGCTGGCCCTCGCGCCCGATGTGGAGCGCGACGCCGTCGCCGCCGCCCAACACTTCCTCAAGGCCCTCGGTGAGGCGTGACTCGATCCTGCGCCGATCCTCGGCGAGAACGTGACGCTCTCCTTGGCCTGACTGCGCCGCCGCCCGTCGCTCCGCTTCCAACGCTTGCCTCCGACACGGGCTCTTGGCCGTACCCAGCATTTCATCCATCGAGCAAAGACTTCGCCGCAAAGCCAGCGTTGGTGACGTCCGGACGCTTTCCACAGCATCGGTGGAGTAGAAAGAGGAAACATGCCCCGCCTAGAATGACGACGCTATTGGGTGATTCGGCATCGGCAGTTTTGTGGCGCGGTGCAAGGAAGGCCCGTGGAGGCTGGAGTATGCAGAACACATTCGGTCGACGCGCGTTTCTTATCCGCGGCGTTGGCACGGTAGCGTTGGGGGCTGCGGACGGTGCCTCCGAAAGGCTGAGCGGCGCGGCGGATGTGTTGCATGAACCGGCGCGTGATGTGCCGGTGGCGGGCACGTCGGACGTCGTGGTATGTGGCGGCGGGCCGGCGGGCGTTGCAGCGGCCCTCGCGGCCGCCCGAGCGGGCGCGTCGACGCGGCTCATCGACGCCAACGGCTGCCTCGGCGGTATCTGGACGGCGGGACTTCTGAGCTGGATCATCGACGCCGGCGACAAGGGCGGTATCATGCGCGAGATCATGAACGCGCTCAAGGCTATGGGCGCCCCAACGGAAGGCGAACGCATGGCCTACGATCCGGAACTCATGACGGTGCTGCTCGAGAGCAAGTGCGTCGAGGCCGGCGTGCAGGTACACCTCCACACGCGTGTGGTCGCGGCCGCGCGCAATGACGCCAACCGAATCACGCATGCCGTCACGGAATCGAAGTCAGGACGCCGCGCGTTTGTGGCCAAGGTCTTCGTGGACGCCACGGGCGATGGCGACCTGGCGGCCCTCGCCTCGTGCGGTTTCGACGTCGGCCGCGAGGGCACCGGCGAGACGCAGCCGCTCAGCTTGATCGGTCTGCTGACGGGCCTTCGCCGCGACGCGGTGGCCACTTTCGTCTGTAACCTGCCGGAGTCCGAGGGCCACGGCAAAGCCAAGAAGCGTCTCTTCGACGAGATGGCCAAGGCCGGTGTCGAGCCGTCCTACGCGGGGCCGACGCTGTTCTTCATCCGCGACGGCCTGTACGCCCTCATGGCGAATCACGAGTACGGCGTCGCGGCCACGGACGCGGACGCCATCAGCGTGGCCACGATACGCGCGCGAACGGAAGTGCACCGGCTGGTGGCGGCCTTGCGCGGCCTCGGCGGCGCCTGGCAAGAGGCGCGCGTTGTGGCTACGGCCGAGCACATCGGCGTGCGTGAAGGCCGCCGAATTCACGGACGCTACACCGTCACCGCCGAGGACCTCGTCAACGGCGCGCGCCACGATGATGCGGTGTGCCGCGTGAGCTTCGGCGTCGATGTGCACTCGACGGACGCCGCCAAGACCAAGGGCATCATGGCCGAGCGCATCCACAGCAAACCCTATGATATTCCCTTCCGCGCACTCGTCGCGCGCGACGTAGACGGCCTACTGCTCGCCGGCCGGTGCATCAGCGGCGATTTCCTGGCGCACTCGAGCTACCGCGTCACGGGAAATGCCGTGCCCATGGGCGAAGCCGCCGGCACGGCCTCGGCCCTGGCCACTGCACGAGGTTGCCTGCCGCACGAACTCGACTGGGCCACTGTCCGTGACGCGATGGCGTCGATCTCGAGTTGACTTGCCGGCGCAGGCGGGCAATACTCGATAGGCAAGGCGGAGTCTGTTCCTCAGCCTTTGTCACAGAGGAGAAGAGGTCATGTACGGACGTTTTGGGATCATCCTCGGATCCTTCATTCTCGTTGTCGGCTTGTCTACCACCAGTGCAGGAGACTCTCAGGCCATGACATCGTATCCTCTTCCGAATCCGATGGGCGGGCTGAGTGCGTTGCCTTTCTTGACGAACGCCGAGACGCGCTCGATCTCGGCCGAGAATCCGAACGGCGAGAAGGGCCGAGGTGGCATGGCCGTGCCGGATCCCTCCGAGCCGAAACCGGCGGCCTCGGCGCGCGCGGCCGACGACCTCGGGCAAGGTTGGAAAGTCCGGCCGTTTCTGCGCGTGAATGCCGGCGAGACCGTCACCATTATGGACATCGACGGCCCGGGCGTCATTCAGCACATCTGGCTCGTCGAAGGCCTGAGCCGCGCGCACATCCTGCGCTTCTATTGGGACAACGAGGAGAGGCCGTCCATCGAGGTGCCTGCGCCCGACTTCTTCGCGGTAGGCCACGAGATGTTCGCGCGCGTCAACTCGGCGGTGGTCGTCGTCAATCCGCAGAATGCGCTCAACTGCTATTGGCCGATGCCGTTCCGCAGACACGCGCGGATCACCTTCACGAACGAGGCGGACCAGGACCTCATGCTCCTGGCGTACCAAATCACGTATGCCTTGACGGACGTGCCGGAGAATGCCGCCTATCTTCACGCCCAATGGCGACGCAGCAGCGGCACCGAGGCCAATCCCTACGTCATCCTCGATGGCGTACAAGGCCAAGGCCGCTACGTCGGAACCTTTCTCGCCTGGACGCAGTTCGAGAAGGGCTGGTTCGGCGAGGGCGAGATCAAGTTTTACATGGACGGCGACAAGGAGTTCCCGACCATCTGCGGTACCGGAACCGAGGACTATTTCTGCGGCAGCTACGGCTTCGCCGAGCCGTATACGACGCCTTACGCCGGCACGACGCTTGCCGCCAGCGATCAGGATGAACCGCCGAACCACTGGAGCCTCTACCGCTGGCACGTTCCGGATCCCATCTGCTTCGCGAGCGACTTGCGCATAACGATTCAGATTCTCGGATGGGGCGGCGACGGCAAGTACAAGCGGCTGCCGGATGACGTGGCCTCCGTCGCCTACTGGTACCAGGCCGAGCCGCACGCGCCGTTTCCGCCGCTGCCGCCACTCGCCGCGCGCGCGCGTATCGAAACCGTGCCTGCGGCCGCAGACGGCAAGTAGGACACCATGGATACGAACACCGATTGGCGCACGTACATCGAAGAGACAGGCCAGACTGAACTGCCGGCTGCGCCACCGGATACCGTCGTCAACGGCTCCTTCGAGGAGGGCGACGGCTCAGCGCCGGATGGCTGGCAACTGGCCTCAGGGGAGTTGGGCGTCTCGACACGGTGGGAAACCGCCGGCGGCGTGGACGGCGGGCGCTGCCTGTGGATCACGCCGCGTGGCGGCGGAGCTTCGTGGCGCGCGCGGCCAATTCCGGTCACGCCCGGCGCCGAGTACGTGTTCCGCTGCGCCATCAAGCGCGACGGCAACCGGCATTGGGCGCACGCGTGCCGCGCGAGTTGGCTATCGCTCGTCTTCCTCGATGCCGATGGGAAGCCGATTCGGCCTGCCGCCACTACGGTTGATGCCCTGGTGCCGGTGCGATGCCGCAAGACGGCGGATTGGGTCGACGCGTGGCGACACGTCGTAGCGCCGCCGGAGGCGCGCCATCTCGAGATCGGGTTCCAAATCCTCCGAGGCGAGCCAAAGCTCGACGACGCCTACGGCTTCCGGAAGTTCTGGCATGGCGATATCGATACCGGCCAGTGGTGGATCGACGACGTGCGGCTTGAGCGCCTGCCCGTCGAAGCGGAGCCGGCGTACGGTCGCCTCACTATCCGTGTTCCGGACGGAGGCACGCGACTCCGAATCACGGGCGCGAGCGGCGAAGCCGTCATGCCGGAGGCGGTCGCCACCTACTCGCACGGCGGCGGCTGTTTTCACGCGTTGCGCGACACGATCGAGGTGCCGCTGACACCGGGCCAATATACCGTCGAGGCCATGCGCGGATTCCAGCGCCGGCCGTTCCGCGCCGAGGTCAAGGTTATCGAGGGCGAGTTGACCGTCGTGGAACCTACGCTACCGCGTATCGCCGACGGGACTCAGCGAGGCTGGTACGAGGGCGATCACCACGTCCACCTCAGTTTTCACGGCAGCACGCGGCACCCCCTGATGACGATCAACGATCTCTATCGCGTCGCGCGCGGCGAAGGTCTCGATTTCGTGTCGTTTTGCGGCGAGCTCGTCGATCAGCACGCCTACGCCGACTGGCGCGATCGCGGTAGGCCGGCCGACGCGAGGCCCGATGGCGCGTTCGAGGCGCCGGACTTTGTCGCGAGCGTGTCGCACGAAGTGACGCAAGATCTCCTCGGCCATGTCTGCCTCGTGAACGCGCCGGGCCATATCGCGCCGGGCCATCCGTGGTGGATCGCGCCGACGAACGCACACATCGTGGAAACCGTGCTTCACGGCGACCGCCACGGCACGCAAGGCGCCGTGGTCATGGCCCATCCCTACGATAGCCTGTCGGCGGACAACCTGCTTCAGGTACTGGCCGATCCGACAATCACCTGCCTCGAACGCGAGTTGCCCGTCGACGCAGCCCTCGGCTATGCGCACACCATGGACTTCCTCGCCGTCGAGCCGCCCGCCGACCTCGACCTGCGTTTTCGCGACTACTTCCGCTTGCTCAATCTCGGCCTGAGGATTGGCGTCAGCGGCGCATCCGATGCCTACGTGGATCAAGGCACCGAGATCGTCGGCTCGCTTCGGACTGTTGTGAGGGCCGAGGCGTTCACGATGAATGCCATCGCGCAGGCGTACCGCGCCCAACGTACCTACACGACCAACGGGCCCGTGCTCGAGTTCGGCGTGAATGGTGCGTCGCCCGGCGACACGACGATGGGGCCTGGCGCGCGCATTGAGGCGAGGGCCTACTCGAACTGGGGCCTCGCCCGGCTCGAGGTCATCGCCAACGGCGAAGTCGTGGCCGACGCGATGCCGGATAGCGACGGCTGGGCGCGCATCGATGCCGAGATCCGCCTCGAGCGCTCGGGCTGGCTCATCGCGCGCTGCTGGGGGCCGGCGCACAGCGCGCTCAACACGCAGTCCGTGGCGAGCGACCAACATGCCGTCCGCGGCCAATGGGCGGTGACCAGTCCGGTGTACTTCGGCGTATCCGGTAAGCCCATTGCCCCGAAGCGCGAAGACGCGGACTATTTCATCCGCTGGATTGACGCTTCGTGCGAGGCGATACGCGGTCGCCGTGGCGTGCTCGAAGGCCAAGGGCCCTACGGCCCGGTCATGAAGGATGAAGACGTCCGAGATGCCCTGGATCTGTTCGGTCGCGCGCGCGCCGTCTACGAGGGCCTCGGCGCGTAGCCGCGCGTGCTCGAAGGAGCGCCTGCGATGAAAGCGATCTTGCCGCAACTCATGCTGATGGCGTTGTGCGCCTCCGGATTGCCGGCGCAATGCCGTTTCGAGTATTCCGAACCCTCCGTGGTCGGCGTCATGTACCACCACTGGTGGGTGCCCGGGCGCTGGATGGACGAGCCGCGCAACTATGCGTACGAACCCATTCTCGGCCATTACGATAACGCCGATCCGGCGGTGATCCGGCAGCACATCGCCTGGGCGAAGCAATACGGCATCAACACCTTCGTGTTGAACTTCTGGCTCACGGACCACGACTGGTGGTGGGTGGATCGCAACACCGCCGCCATCGCCGACCTCTGCGATGAGGAGGGCATTTCCTACTTCTTCCTCATGGACGGCTGGTTCAACTTCGAGGACGCCGACGACCAGGCCCATGAGATCGCGTGGCGGATCAACGAACGGGCCGCGCCGTATTTCGACCGGCCGGGCTACCTGAGAGAGCAGGGCAAACCGGTGATCTTCTTCTGGGCGGCCGGCGATAGCGATCCGGCGCTCTGGGACGCGGTGCGCGCCGAGATCGAGGCCGTGTCCGGCCCGCTCTTCCTGACGGGCAACCGGTGGGATTGCTTCGATCTGCGGATGATCTACAGTCCGTACAACAGCGCGCTCACCGATCACGAGGGACAACTCGATCATCAGGATCATATCTGGTCCGACCGTAGCGAGGAAGGCAAGCCGTGGGCGCCGACGGCGTTGCCGGGTTTCGATGATCACTTCGTCCGCGACGGCAATCCGGTGATACCGCTAGACGCCGAGTTCTTTCGCGAAAGCCTTCGGACGGCCCTCCGGTACGATCAGTATCATGAAGATCGCCACCGCTGGCTGTTCATCTGCTCGTGGTCCGAGTGGCATGAAGGCAGCCAGATCGAACCCTCCGCGGACTTCGAGGATCCCGAGATCTTCCTGAAAGTGCTGAAGGAGGAACTCGACGCGCGGTCGCGCTGGTAGCCGATCTCTGTGTTCCGCTTCGGCTTGTCTCGGGCGGCGCGTTTCCGATAGGCTCCGACCATAAGCTCGAACGCACGAAGGAGAACCCATCATGCAACTGCGTTCCCTTGTCTCTTCATCATGTATTCTCGCATCGCTCGCGGCGATGCTTGTTCTCGTGTCGCTCGGCGGATGCGCCACCACGCCTGAGGAGCCGTCCGCGGCAACGGTGTTCGAGATGCAGGACCTCTTCGAGGGCGTCCGCATTCCGAATATCGTGGTTGCAACGGACGGCTCGGTGCTGGCCTTCGCGAAGTCCGGCCGCCTGCTGCGCCGCAGCGAGGATGGCGGGCAGACCTGGAGCGCGGCGCAGGAGGTCGGGGCCGACTCGGGCGGCGCGGCCATTGTGGATGAGAACACCGGCGACGTCATGGTCGTCGAATCGACCAGAGGCTATCTGTGGCGTAGCCACGATCACGGCAAGACCTGGGCGCGCGAGGAGATCGTCCTCAAGGCCAACCCATACGGCCATGGCACGCCCGACGGTATCCCGGCGTCCACGAACTGCTCAGAATCCGGCATCACGCTGAAGTACGGCGAACACGCCGGGCGTTTGCTGATGCCGGCGCGCATTATGCCGCCCAAGGGCAATAACGACCAGGAGTGGTGGCCGTTCCACTACAACTCGGCCATATCGAGCGACGATGGCGGGAAAACCTGGCAGGCGAGTTGGCCCGTGCAGAGCGGTACCGGCGAAGGCACCTTGGCCGAGCTCTCGGACGGCAAGATCTACTACAACTCGCGGTCGCACATGTCGGTAGATCATCGCCGCCGAATCGCATGGAGCCACGATGGCGGCACGATGTTCGTGGACTGGCGCGTGTGCGACGACCTGCGCGAAGTCGGCGAGCCCTTCTACTTCAAGTACGGCAGCGAGCCGAGCTACGGCTGCAACGCCGGCCTCGTCCGGCTACCCCTCGAAGCCACCGGCGGCAAGGACGTCCTCGTGTTCAGCACACCGGACAATCCCGGCAAAACGCGTATCCGGATGACCGTGAACGCCAGTTTTGATCGTGGAAAGACCTGGCCCGTGAAACGCCTCGTGTACGAAGGGCCCAGCGCCTACTCATCGCTCGCCGCGGACAAGCAAGGCAACATCTTCCTGCTCTTCGAGCGCGGCGAGACCAAGCTCTACGAGACCATGGCCGTGGTGCGGTTCAACCTCGCCTGGCTCACGGAAGGCCACGATCTGGCGGCGTTGCTCGGCGAGTAGGCGGAAGCGCAGGCGAGGTCGCGAGAGTAGAAGCGGCACCCCTGCCGCGGCTATCCTCCGCTCTTCACAGCAAGGCTGCGAGGATGCACCACATGAGCATGCGGATACGCGAGCATCTTGCTATCCACCGTGACCAACGGACACGAATGTGCCCGTGCTGTAGCTATGATGATTCGATCAGCCGGGTCCCCGTGGAACTCGCCCGGCAGGCGGCAGGAATCGACAGCGATTTCCGCCGAGAGTTCCAGTGGCACGACCCCCGCCCGGCCCAGAGCTAGGGACAACCACTCATCCAGCGGCCGCCCAAAATCCAGTCGGCCCCGGCCATGAAGCATCGCCACTTCCCAACACGAGAACACGCTGACACCGATCTCACCAACCCGCAACCCGTCAAGATAGCCGTAGCATCCCCGCGGTAACGCCGGATCCCCATTGATCCACCAAACCCAGATGTGCGTGTCCAGAACAATCACTCGTCCGCCGCCCATTCCTGCTCAGAAATGGCCGGTTCGAGAGGCGCATCGTAGCGATACGCCAACCCGCGAAGCGGAAACCGGCCATCGGTATCGGTCCCCGAGCTCTCGCCAGCGTTCGGCACAACCCCGGCCAACTCGATCTCCACGACGGCGCCATCCGGCAATGCCACCGGCTCATCGAGTACGATGGTTCCGTTTTCTACATGTCCCGTGTACGTCATCTGCCGCGCTCCCAGCTCTTGCTCCCCGATTATAGCACACGCGCCGGTTGCCTCATGCACCTGCATGTGCCTACATGCACGCGCGAGGAACGGCACATTGCGTAATGCCTGGTGTTCTGGTGCCTAATGCTCTGGTGCCGGGTGATGCGGGGACGACACGTCGGCCATGCCCCAGGCGTAGACCGTCACGTCCTTGCTCGAGGCTTCGTCGATGCGCGTCATGTTGGCGCGTACCCAGGCGTTGTCGTCGGCGATCTGGGGAAACACGTCGACGACATCGAAACGCCACCATTCGGCGATGAAGTATCCTTTGGGATGCTCGGCGACGAACGCCTCGATGGCGGCGACATCGTGGAGGCCTTCGAGGCCGGTCTCGCCGACTTCCTGCGGCAGCCACTTGCTCGGATACCAGTTGTCGACGCGGCCAACGTAGTACAACACGGGCAGGTAGGTTGTCGTCAGGACGGCCGTGTCCGGATCGAGACGCTCGCGGACGTAACGGCAGGGCTCGCGCCATTGCGGATGGCGGCGTGCGAGGGTGGTATCTGCGCCACGGGCGGCATCGACCGAATCGCCCACGAGGTATACGGCCGATACGGCCAGGCGGCCGAGGAAGGCCAGTACGAGTAGGCCGGCGGCCGCGTGTTTCCACGAACGCCGCATGCGAGGCAGAAAACCGCACAGCATGACGAGACCGTACGAAAAGGCCGCCACGTAGAACGGAAACGCGAAGTACATGAACCGTGGCCGGCGGTAGCTCACCAGGAACGAAAGGCAGAGCACAGGCGCCCAGAAGGCCAGCGCCGCGAAGAGTCCGCGCCGGCGTTCGCGGATAATCATGCCGGCGTAACCGATGAGCGCCAGTGCGAGGAACCCGACGCTCAGATTCCGGCCCAGCCAATCCAGGTAGTAAAGATGGCTCGCGCGCAACGGATCCACCCTTGTGCCGCCAAGGCCGGCCTCCTTGAAAATGGCCAGGGAATCCGCCCTGGGAAGGAAGAGGTAGTAACCCATCATCGTCGCGGCGCCGATCGCGCCTACCGCAAGGCCGTAGAGCATCCAGCGCGAGCGAATGCGTCTCGTGCTCACGAATGCGAGGAATGCGTACGTGCCCAACGGGGCGAGAAACAACACCGAGTGCAACGAGATGGCAATACCGCACAGGTACACGCACAATGCGCCAACGCCGCAGGCTGCGAGGGTGCTGGCGCGGCGTTTCGTGACGAGGCACTGCGTGATCAGGATCATGCAAAGATACGCCGTCTGCTGGAGCGTGTAGAATCGCGCCTCGCGCGACCACGCGACGCTCCACGGCGACAGGGCCAGCGCAAAGGCCGTGACTAGGGCCGTCGCACGACCCAACAAGGGACGCACGGTGAAGAATGCGAGGAACACGTTCACCGTAGCGAGCAGAACCGAAGGAAACCGCATGGCGAACTCACCGTCGCCGAAGAGGCGGACGACGGGAGCGAGCAATGCGTGGTACAGCGGCGCGCTGGCGATGGGATCGCCGCTGGGCAGGAGGGCGCGTCCGCAGGTGGCGACGCTCTTGGCCACGAACACGTGCACGAGTTCATCGTGCCAGAGACTGGGCTTGGCGAGATTCAACGCGCCGAGAATGAACGCCAGCGCCGCCGCGACGACGAGTAGTCGCCACTCGCCGCGCGTTACCGGTGTCGATGCCCTTCCGGCCGGGTCGATGTCGCTCCAATCGGAGGCCATGCACTCCTCATCGCCGAGCACACGCCGTGGGCCCATGGTGAACAGGCGGTCTTCCGGAAACAATTCATCCAGCTTGCGCTCGGCTGGGCGATAACTTACCATGCGGCAGGCTCCATTGCCAGTCATCGGAGACGGACGCGAATTGGATACGTCGGCAACAACCATAACGATCGCCATCTGTGCCCGAAATGCGCAGAACATCATCGGTGCGTGTCTCGAGAGCATCCAGGCGCAAACCGTGCCGCCGGACGAGGTGATCGTCGCGGTCGACGAGCTTGGCGATCCGACGGGCGAGGTGGCCCGCCGGTTCGGCGCGCGCGTCATCGCGAGCAACGCGACGGGCCTCTATGAAGCGCGCAACGCCGTCCTCGATGGGTGCACCACGGACTATCTCGCGTTCACCGATGCGGACTGCGAACTCGTGCCGGAATGGATCGAGCGCGCCAAGGCCGTCCTGGACACGCACGAAGACGTCGGCGGCGGCACCGGACGGCATCCGCCCGTTGGGCCGCGAAACCTCGCCGGCTGGCTGCACCATATGTGGTTCATCGTCGAGACGCGCGCCACCGGCGAAACGGACGGTGTCATCGGCGGCAACAGCTACTTCCGCGCGAGCGCCCTCCGCGCGGCGGGCGGCTGGCTGAACCTACCGGGCCACAGCGCCGCCGAAGACGTGTATATCTCGCTAGCCCTGCGCCAGTGCGGCTTCCGGATCTGGTTCGAGGAGGGCGTCGCGGCGCGGCACCACTATGAAACCCGCCTGAAAGGCCTCTGGCGCAAGGCGGTCATGATGGGCAAAGACATCGTCGTCATGCACCGCGCGGCGGGCTGGCGCGGTCGGCTGTGGTGGTACACACTGGCCATTCCGTGCGTGGCCGGCATGCTGTTGGTCGGTGTCGCCGCGTTGGCCTTGAACGGCCTGCTCGGACTGGCGATCATAGCCGCGCCGCTTGTCGCCACGCTGGCCTACTTGGTGAGGAGCTTTGGCAGTCTCAAGATGGCCTTGCCTCGCTGGGCGGCGCGCTGGGTACTCATCTGGCCGTACTCGTGGGGCATCCTCAAGGGCCTGGTCGCGCCGATCCCTTCGACCGCGCGTCGGCCGAGATAGGCGAGATGCGAATGGACACCGACATCCCCCACCACAGCGCATCGACGGCGGGCGGCGGCCGGGTGAAGGTGTGTCTTGCCTGTTCCCATGGAGGACACCTCACGGAAATGCTTCAGTTGCAGCCGGCTTTCGACGACTGCGACACGTTCTTCTTTTGTTACGAGGCCGAAACGACACGGGCGTTGCCTCGGGCCTACCTCGTGCCGAACATGGCGCGAAGCCCCGTCGAGTTTGTCAAGAACCTCGTGCGTGTCTGGCGCATCTTCCGGCATGAGCAACCAGATCTTGTGGTATCCACGGGCGCCGAGATCGCGTTGCCCGTGCTCGCCATCGCCAAGCTCCGGCGCACGCCGGTGGTATACATCGAGTGCGGCGCCCAGGTGGCCCATCCTTCGTTCACCGGCCGGATCATGTACTGGCTTGCCGACGAGTTCTACGTACAGTGGCACGAGCTGTTGCACGTGTATGGACGCCGAGCCCGCCTTCGTGGGAGCCTCATCGACGAAGACGATCCCGTCGGCGCGGATCGCAGTGCTGAGCGCCGCATGAAGGTTACGCTCGTACACCCGGCCCTCGAGCGTCGCTTCTCGAGCGATCAGCCGCCGCTCGGACTGGCCTATCTGGCCTCGGCGCTCGAACGGCACGGATGCGAGGTCCGCGTCATCGATGCCCATGCCGAGAAGCTGTGCCCAACTCATGTCGCGCGCCTCATCGAGGCGCAATCGCCGGACATGGTCGGCGTGAGCGTGACAACGCCCTTGTTGCCCGCCGCGTTGGACATTGCGCGACGGCTTCGTGCGCACCATCCGGCGCCCATCTTGGTCGCCGGCGGCCCGCACGCCACCGTATTGCCGGAAGACCTCTTGGTCGCCGAGGCGTTCGACTACGTGGTTCGCGGCGAAGGCGAACAGACGATCATCGAGCTGATCGAGGCCCGGCTGGCGAACGCCGGCATCGAGGCCGTAGCCGGGCTCTCTTACCGGGGCGAGGGCGGAATCACGCATAACGCTGCGCGGACGCTGATGGAACGGATTGGCGAACTCCCCCACCCCGACTGGTCACTGTTCCCCACCAAGCAGTACTCGAGCCTGGTGCGCCGCAACAGCCACTGCCTGCCCATCGCCACCAGTCGAGGCTGTCCGTTTGCCTGCAGCTTCTGCTACAAGGGCATCTCCGGCACGCGCGTGCGGTTGCGCACGCCGGAGGACGTCGTTGACGAATGGGCCATGCTGGTCGAGCGCTACGGCGTCCACGAGATCGCCGTCATTGACGACGCCTTCACCATCAACCCCGCCCGCGTGCTCAAGATCTGCGCGTTGCTGGTTGAGCGCGGCCTGAACAAGACCCCGTGGTCCACCACGAACGGCATTCGGGTGGACAACGTGACCGACGAACTCATGGTGGCCATGCGCGGGGCCGGCTGCTACCGTGTGTACTTCGGCATCGAGTCCGGCGTGCAATCCGTCGTCGACCGACTCGGCAAACGCATCACGCTGGAGCAGGTTCGCGCGGCCGTACGCGCCGCCAAGGCGGCCGGCCTCGAGGTGGGCGGCTACTTCATGTTCGGCAACCTAGGCGAATCGGCGGCCGACATGGACGCCACCATCCGGTTTGCTATGGCGCTCGGGATCGACTACGCGCAGTTCACCATCGCCACGCCCTATCCGGGCACCCGCATGTTCGAGGACGTGCAGGCGCAAGGAACCATGCTGATCCACTCCTGGGAGGAACTCGCCACCTTCGGCCGATTGACGTTCACGGTGGGCGACGTGACACCGGATCTCGTCGCACGCAAGTTCCGAAAGGCCATCCGACGGTTCTACTTGCGGCCGCAGTATCTCTTCCGCCACGTTCGAGGGCTGTTCACGTGGGAGGGCATGTGGAGTCGTGTGTCGGGAGCCGGCGTCGTCGTGCGACTGGCCCTGTTTGGAGGACGCTAGTGCACGGGGTAGCGATACAACGAACGGGAGAGGACCGGGTGGCATTGAGTCGGGAGTGCGCAGAATGATCTACGTCACCGTCGGCACCATGTTTCTGGACTTCCCGAGACTCATCAACGCCGTGGATCGGATTGCTCAGGACACAGGCGAACGCGTGGTGCTGCAGAAGGGCATGGGCACCACGATTCCGAAGCACTGCGAGTGCTTCGACTTCAAACCGCGCGACGAGATCCTCGCGTTGCAGGCCGAAGCGCGAGTGATCGTGTGTCATGCCGGCATCGGTTCCGTCATGGACGCCCTCGAGGCGCGCCGTCCGATGATCGTCGTGCCGCGCCTGAAAGCCTTTGGTGAACACATGAACGATCACCAACTGGACATTGCGCAGGCCGTCGAGCGCCGAGGTTGGGGGCGGATGGTACGCGATATGGGGGAACTCCCGGGCGCGTGCCGGAACCCGCCACCGGTGCCCCACGACTATCGCCCGGCCCGACATCGCCTCGTGGCCGCCGTACGCGAGATGGTCGAACGGGCGAAGGCCTAGAGAGAGCCCTCGTGTCCAAGCCGCTGTCCTCTCGACGCGCGGCCGAGGAACGCCGTCCGTGAGTGCCCTCGACGCCCAGGCCGTTGTCACTGTCTCTCCTGAGAAGTCGGCGACCGATTCACTTGTGCGCTGTCAGGCACCGGTCGCCAGTCGGCCCGGCGCCAAATGAAAACGAGGTGCCCTCGTCACCAACACGACTCGGGCACCTCAGGACAAAATCACGCGGTTGCTCCGCGAGCCTAGATCTTCGACTTGGGCACTTTCACCGGCGCGCCGGTTTCGGCGGATTTCCAGGCAGCCTCGGTAACCTCGATGGTCCGGAGGCCGCACTCAGCCGGCGCTTGCGGCACGTCGTTGCCGAGGATGCAATCGATGAAGTTCGAGTCCGGATTCTTGGTGTACTTGGGCAGTTTCACCTCGACGGGCTTGCCGGTGGCGTCTTGCTGAATCAGGCCGAGGCCCTGGCGCAGGTAGAACGCGCCTTTCTCGCCGACGATCGAGTGGTCTTCGTACCACGTGGGCGCGTTGCCGATAACGGACATGCTGCCGAGGGCGCCGTTCTCGAACTTCATGGCCAGCGTGTTGTTGATATCGACCTCCGTGCCGAAGAAGTCGTTCTTCGAGAACACCTCGGCAACTTTGAGGCCGCTCACCCACATCACAATGTCGATGAGATGGCTGCCGGAGTCGTTCAACTGGCCGCCTCCGGACCACACCATCTCCTGACGCCACGTACCTTTGGTGGCGCGGAGCCATTCCTGGGACTGGATCGCCTGGACGAACTGGATCTTGCCGAGAACGCCTTTGGCGATCTGGTCGCGCATGTAGCGGAACTGGGGATCGTAGTGCCGCTGATAGGAGAGCGAGAGCACGCGCTTGGCCTTGCGCGCCGTCTGAATCAGGGCCTTGGCATGTTGAATGGTACAGACCATGGGCTTCTCGGACAGGACATGAAGGCCTTTGCGCAAGGAGGTCGTGCTCTGCTCGAAGTGTACCGTGTGGGGACTGAGGATGAGGACGGCGTCGAGCTGCTCGTTCTTGAGCATGTCGCGGTAGTCTTCATACGTGGGCAAGCCTTCGGAACCCGGACACCGCTCGTAGAAAATCTTGAGCTTATCCGGATTCGGATCGTTCAACGCAACGATTTGGGCCTTCTTCGTGGCCAGCAACCGTTGATAGTGGCCATGGGAAATTCCCCCACAACCGATAAACCCGATGCGCACCTTCTTAGCCATGACCCAAACACCTCCCATTGTAGCCTGTTGACATCGTGCCTGCGTGGATCCGGCGCATGGTAGCAACGCTTCAATCCGAAGTCAACAGAATGATAATGCAGGGTGCCTTTGCGTTTGGTCACCGGAATGAAGTAAAATAGCGCCCTTCTTGTGCACGTCTCCCGCCCATGAGCGAGTATCCCGGCCCGTGAGGACATTTAGGGGCAATATGGCGTCCATCGAACAGATTCGAAATGTGGCGATTATCGCCCACATCGACCACGGAAAGACGACGCTGATCGATAGCATCTTCCGTGCCACGCGCGTGTTCCGCGAGAACGCGCGTGTGGCCGAACGGGTGATGGACAACAACGAGATCGAGCGGGAACGCGGCATCACCATTCGCGCGAAGCATTGCACCGTGGAGTGGAACGGCTACCTCATCAACATCGTTGACACGCCCGGCCATGCCGATTTCTCGGGCGAGGTGGAGCGCATCCTGTCCATGGTCGACTCCGTGCTTCTCCTGGTGGACGCCAATGAGGGTCCGATGCCGCAAACGCGTTACGTTCTCATGCGGGCGTTGCGGCTCGCCTTGCGGCCTATCGTCATTGTGAATAAGGCGGATCGGCCGCTCGCCGATCCGCACGGCGCCCTCGACAAGACCTTCGACCTGTTCCTCGAGCTGGGCGCAACGGATGCCCAGTGCGATTTCCCGGTGCTCTACGGCTCGGGCCTGCACGGGTGGATCGTGCGCGACCTCGACACGGATCCCCGGGACGGCATCGACGCCCTGTTCGAAACCATTGTCCAGGAGATCCCCGCGCCCACGGGCGATCCGGATGCTCCCTTCGTCATGCAGGTGAGCACCCTGGGCTGGCGGGACCACATCGGCCGGACCGGGACGGGCCGCGTTCTCCAGGGGCGACTCCGGAAAGGCGAGCCGGTTGCGCGGGTGACGACGCGCTGGAAGCACGCGGAATGGTTGCGCGGACATGATCGCCGGCAGCGCGAGGAGTGGGAGATCACGGGGAGTTCGACGGAGCGCACGACGTATCTGTGGGTGACGCGTGGCCTCGATTCCGTAGCCTGCGACGAAGTCAGCGCGGGCGACATCGTAACGGTCGCCGGCCCGAAGACGTTGGACATCGGAGACACGCTCGCCGAGGTCGGACTCGAGAATCTGGCCCTTCCGCCACTTGAAATCGAGGAACCGACGGTGTCCGTATCGTTTTTGGTCAACAACGGCCCCTTCGCAGGCCAGGAAGGCAGAGCGGCCACGCTGCGCCAGATCAAGACTCGGCTTGATCGTGAACTCCGCACCAATGTGGCGTTGCGTGCCGAGACTACGGATCGCGGCGACGGCATGAAGGTGTCGGGCCGGGGCGAGCTGCACCTCGCCATCCTTATCGAGGAGATGCGCCGGGAGGGCATGGAGTTCTGCGTGTCGTCGCCCGAGGTCATCACGCACCGCGATCCCGAGGGACGGCTGCTGGAGCCCTTCGAGGAACTGATTGTCGATGTTCCCTTCGAGTTCCAGGGCACAGTGATCGAGAAGGTGTCGCAGCGAAAAGGCCAGCTTCTGAACATGGAAAACAACGGTGCCGGGATGGTACGGATCGAGTTCCGGATCCCGACGCGCGGCCTCATCGGCTATCGTAGCGAGTTCCTCACGGACACGCGCGGCCTGGGCATCATGGCCTCGCGGTTCAGCGGCTACGGTCCCTCCTGTGGCGAACTGACCACGCGCAGCCGAGGCTCAATGGTAAGCATGGACTCGGGCGAGGCGACGTCCTACAGTCTCGAGAACCTCCAGCAACGTGGCGTCCTATTCATATCGCCGATAGACGCCATCTACGAGGGCATGATCGTCGGCGAGCATTCGCGTCCCGGCGACCTGCCGTGCAATCCCACCAAACGCAAGGCGCTAACCAATCATCGGGCCGCCGGGAAGGATCATACGATCGGGCTCGACGTACCGCGCACCCTTACGCTCGATGCCGCCCTCGAATGGATCGCGCCCGACGAGCTCGTCGAGGTCACGCCCAAAAGCATCCGCGTGCGCAAAGCGATCTGCGCCAGCGAAGAGCGCAAGCGCGAGTTCAAACGCAACGCCGCCGGCTGACGCCGCGGCCTCCTCCACTTGTGATTCGACTCGGGGAACTCCTACCATGGCGGTGATGGTGGAGCACAATGCGTCGAGAGGAGAAGATGCCGCATGAACGCGTCGATCAATCGGAGGGGATTCCTCAAGAATGTAGCGGCGGCCGCGTCGGCATCGGTGATGGCGCGCGCGACGGCTCAGGGGACGGCGGCCAATGCGAGGGTCAAGGCGGGCGTAATCGGCCTCGGCAGCCGCGGTAGCATGATCGCCGGCATGGTACGTGGGCACGACGGTTACGAGGTCGTAGCCGTGGCGGACTACTTCCAGGAAGTCGCCGATCGGGCCGGCGAGAAGCTCGGCGTGCCGAACGCGCGACGGTTCAGCGGTCTCGAGGGCTATCGACGCCTGCTCGACACGGACGTGGAGGCGGTCTTCCTGGAAACGCCGCCATACTGTTTCCCGGAGCATGTCGAGGCCGCCGTCGACGCCGGCCGGCACGTGTACATGGCCAAGCCTATCGCGTGCGACGTGCCCGGCGCGCTCCGCGTCGATGCGGCCGCCAAGAAAGCCAAGGCCGGCAATAAGGTGTTTCTGGTCGATTTCCAGATGCGCACGGAGCCCTTGGTGATCGAGGGTATCGAGCGTATCCACGGCGGCGAGGTCGGACCTATCGGGTTGCTTAGCTCGATCTACACCGATGAAGGCTTCTCGGATCCGCCGCAGACCGATACCATTGAGAGCCGCCTCCAGCACCTCGTGTGGGTGAACGACACGGCCTTGGGCGGCGGTTTCCTCGTCAACGCCGGGATCCATGCCGTCGACGTGGGCCTGTGGTTGGCCGGCGCCAATCCGGTGGCCGCCATGGGATCGTCGCGCCTGATACGTGGCGATCCGCACGGGGACACGCATGACGTGTACTCGCTCACCTACGAGTTCGCCGACGGACTGGCGCTGAATCACCAAGGCGAGCATGTGAAGAACCGGTTCGGCTTCTGTTGCGAGTGTTCGGCCTATTGCCGAGACGGCTACCTCGACACGGCCTATGTAGGTCAGGTCCGCATTCTGGGCAATAGCGCCGGCTGGCGGGGTGGCGAGGTCGAGGCGTTGTACACCGAAGGGGCCAAACGAAACATCGCAGCGTTCCATCAGTGCGTTGTCAACGGCAACTGCACGAACGGCACCGTCGATCCAAGCATCAACGCCACGTTGGCCACGATCCTCGGCCGCGAGGCCTGCGAACGCAAGACGCGCGTGACATGGGAGCAGATGCTGGGCGAGAACCGTCGACTCGAACCCAACCTGGCCGGCCTCAAGGCCTAGCCGAGCCCATCAACAGACGGCAATCAGGCAGACGTCGAGGTCCGTCTCCAATTCTTGAAGACCCATGAGCATGTCCGCATCAATGGGCGCGAACTCGACGTCGACCTCCGACAAGGCCAGGATCTTGAGTCCGGACTTCTTCTCGAAACACCGCAAGGCATCGAGTTGGGCGTCCGTCAGCTTGGCAAGGGTGTAGAGCATCGCTATCCTCTCCCGGTTGTGGCCCGGCCTTCAGTATCGCCCAAGGCGGGGCGGAGGTCAACGAGAATGCGTGGGGAACTGGCCGGATCGGACGGATCTTGAGGCGTCGGCCCATGGCGGCCTACAATGCCGACGGTACCAGGAGAAAGACACTATGGATAAGGCACAGCTCTCAAGGCGAGGATTCCTCGTGGCGAGCGGCGGCGGGGCACTGGCCGCCCAGGCAACGGCCGCAGGCGAGACGGCAGACGGCGAGGCGAAACCGCGCGGTCGCCAGCGCCTCAGCCTCGACCAGCTCGAGGCCTGGGAAGCTCTCGGCTACGGCATGTTCATTCATTTTGGCATGAGCACCTATGTCCAGAACGAGTTGCCTGACGGCAAGGCCCCCGCGACAACCTACGCGCCCGACCAGTTGGACGTGGGCCAGTGGGTATCGGTGGCGCGGGACGCCGGAATGAAGTACGCCGTCCTGACCACGAAGCACGTGGCCGGTCATTGCCTCTGGCCGACGAAACACACGGACTACTCGGTGGTCAACAGCGCCGACAAGACAGACGTGGTCGAGCGATTCATCACGGCATGCCGCGAGAAGGGCGTGCTACCGGGCTTCTACTACTGCTCGTGGGACAACCACAACCGGTTCGGCAGCAAGACGCCGTCGGATCCGCAGGAGGGATCGCCGGCGTATACCACGTCGCTATACCAGACGTTCCAGACGGCACAGATCAGCGAGTTGCTCACGCAATACGGCCCCATCGCCGAGATGTGGGTGGACATTCCCGGGGTCCTCGGCCGCGGCTACCGTCAGTACCTCTACGAGCACATCGCGCGGACGCAGCCGGATATCGTGGTCATGATGAACAGCGGCATCTCGACCGGTGAAACCTACAACGTGGACTACGCATGGCCGTCCGATCTGATCGCCATCGAGCGCAACGTTCCGCCCGGCGCGGGCCATGTGCGATGGCGCACCATCGAGGGCGAGTCGTACTACATGCCTGGAGAAGTATGCGATCCCATCGGTAAAGATTGGTTCTACGTCGATGGCGATGTGCCGCGCCCGGACGACGAGCTCGCCGCGCAGTGGCAGGCGTGCCGGACGCGCGGCGTCAATTTCCTTCTCGACGTTCCGCCCGACCGGCGCGGCCGGATTCCGGACGAGACCGTCCAGGCCCTTCACCGCCTCCGGAAGAACGTAGGCCTTTGATGTGAAACGCGCCGGCCTCGACCCTAGGTCAAGACCGGCGCACACGCGTCGACGCACTCCGGCAGCGCCCGGACGCTCGGGAGGGTATGTTGCTGTCGGCCAAGCGCTACACCGTGTATTCGAAATAGTGCCAGTCGCTCCACGGACACACGCGATTGCCGACCTTGGCACGCACGCGCCACCGTCCGGGTTGAGCACCAACGAACATGTGCTCGTAGCTGGTATCCATGAGCGCGCCCGTTACGAACCACGTCTGTCCGACTTCGGCCGCCCACTTTCCGGCAGCCCGGGCGCCGAATGCGTCTATCTCAACGTTGTAGACGGCACCGCCCAACGCGATGGGATCCCACCGGAAGCGCATTCGACGGGGGAAGTGATCAAACACATCGCCGTCGTAGGGATTCCTGAGCGTGGGGACGACGCCGGTCCACCAGTTCAGCGTTGGGTCGCCGAGCAAGACCATTCCGTAGAACCACTGACGCTCCCACAGCTCGTGCGTAGCGCCCAAAGCCTTCCACCATTCGAGATAGGCCTCGCCGATCGTCTTGCCCGAGCCCATGGGCCCATAGAAGTTCTCGAACATCAGCATGGAACCCGACTTGCTGCTGCCCACCGCCACTAGACCGCTCGCCCGTGAGTCGCCTGTCTTGTCGAAGATGTACCATCCGGCCATGTAGTCGGCCTGCGTGAACCGCGCGTTGCTGCACGCAAACAGATTGTAGAAGAAGGCATCGGCCGGATTGATGTCGCGCAAGTAGCTTGCGGGAACCCACTCGGTTCCGTTGGGGACCTTGAATGAATGGCCGCCCGGCGAGGAATGGGCGCAGACCTGCGCCCAAGCACGGTGTTCGTTGATCTCGGCCTTGTACCGATCCGCGTCGGTGCTTGTCGCATCCGTGATGGTCTCGATGTCGGCCGGCAGGAACATCTGATCGAATGCGCAATCGTCGAAACCGGCCCAGTCGTCATCCACATAGGCGAGCGCGCGGTTCGAGCAGCCAAGCTGTCCCTTGCGGAACTCGTGGTTGCGTCGGAAGTAGTCATTGATCAACGAGGCGTCGTTGCCATTGTTTGTGGGTGTCCAGAGACGACTGATCCACAACTCAGGCTCCACATTGGTCGGGTGCTGGCTGAACTTGCCGTCGTTGTCCGGATCGCTCCACGTGCCGTTCTGATCCATGAAGTAGAGGTCGCAGGGGAACTCCGAGTGCGCACCGTGGAAGTCGTCGTCCATCTCAAACCACGCGACCGGAAGGTTGCCTACCAACAGAGCGCCGGCCAGGGGCAGCTTGCCGTGGATGAAACTGCGTAGTTCCTGGGCCGTTCCCTGTTGCATGGAATAGACGTCGGCGTAATAGCCCTCGTAGGCGACGTCTCGAACGTACTGGTCGATGGCGTCCTTGACGGATGGATACAGGGTCTGATTGACTAGAACGAGGATCTTGGGTTTCAGGAAATACAGGGTCGTGAACTTCGAGAGGTTCTTGAGACCGGGATCGAATTTCGGTCTGGGCTGATGCGTCATCTCGAGCGGCCTGCGGACAGCCACGCGGCGGAACTCCGCGAAAGACTGAGGGGACCGCTGGTCCTGATCAATGTAGTCTAGGTTGCGGACGCGCCGGTAATCGATCTTGAACTGACGCAACTGCCGGACGCTACCGAAGTCGATGTCGGAGAACTGACTAGGCATGTCATGCCTCCTTTCCTTGCGGATGGATACCTCATGGATGAGTACTTCTCTCAACACGAACTAGGAAGTGCCCCGCCTCCACCCTATGTGCCACGCGCCTCCCCTCTTCGTCCATACGAGACGCCGCCCCGAAGATCCGCACCGGGTGCGGATGCAGCCCTGCACCATTAAGGAGCCCCTACAGCAGATCTCCTTCTCGATCACTTCAGCGGATTTTCCCACCCGGATACCGATCGGATTCATGCGTTCGATCGATCCGTTTGCGACACTCCGACTTGATAATTCTATTGTATACCATAGTAGCATTAAATTGTCAAGATGTTTTTCTGTTTCGCAATCACGACGATTTGATCATGTTAAAGCGATGACTTTACTTAACCCCATGTATGTATCATGAGGAGTGCCGCGGCTACAACCTTCGGGCCGGAAACCAGAATGGAGTGCTGCCGAAGGGTGTGGCTTCGCCTGGAAAGGAAAACGCGCCGGCCTCGACCCTAGGTCAAGACCGGCGCGCTATCCGCATCTCGCGTAACGGCGTTACTCGGCGGGGCTTATTGCGTCCACCGGGCAGACATCGGCGCAAGAGCCGCAGTCGGTACACAAACCGGCATCGATCACGTACTTCGGATCGCCCTCGGAAATCGCGTCCACGGGGCACTCTTCCATGCAGCTCCCACACATGATGCAATCATCGGAAATCACATGCGCCATAACTCTCGCTCCTTCAACATTGAGACAACGTGTCGTAGCAGAAGACAGAAAAACCCGCCGGCCGCCAAGGGCCGAACCAGATATCAGTATGATACCTGAAATGCTACGGCATTTTCAAAAGAGCGTCGCGCCGCGAGGCGCTGCTGGAATCCAGTGGGCGCAATGCGCTACAAGGAAACCAGTGAACGCACCGGATCGTACGGTGCGGGTCTTCCCGGATGGGTTCGGCGCGGCGCGAGACGCGCGCCAAGACCACCCAGATCATGCGTAGGGCCTGCCGAACCTGTGGCCCGATGAGGCCGATGTGATGCCCGACCATCGCAGCAGAGCGGTCGTATTTGACTTTGACTACACCCTCGGCGACTCGTCCGAGGGTATCGTCCTGTGCATGAACTCCGCTCTCGAGTCACTCGGGTTCTCGCCAAAGTCGCCGGAGGCCATCTGCAAGACAATCGGCCTGTCGCTGGACGCGACCTTCGAGGCGCTGACCGGCCTGGGCGATGGGGAGACGCGTCGCGCCTTCACGAAGGCATACATCCGGCGCGCCGATGAGATTCTCGAACGTCACATCGTGATATTCCCGGCCGTTCCCGGCGCGTTGCGTCAACTCCGCGCGCATGGTTGCGCCCTTGGCATCGTATCCACGAAATTCCGCTATCGCATCCAGCCTGTGCTCGAGCGAGACGGCTTGCTTGATGCTTTCGGAGTCGTGATCGGCGGCGAGGATGTGGCCGAGTTCAAGCCGGCGCCCGAGGGGCTTCTCAAGGCCATCGAGACGCTTGGTGCAACGCCCGCTGAAGCGGTGTACGTCGGGGACAGTGTCACGGATGTCGAAACGGCCGCCCGGGCAGGCGTGCGGTGCCTCATTGTGCTTTCGGGCGTGACCCCGCGCGAGGCCTTCCACGGCCGTCCGGTATGGGCTGTCTTGAACGACGTGGCCGAGGTACCGGCGTTCATCGAGAACCATCTGTGAATGGGGCGTTCGAACAACCGCGGAGGGGAGAGACAATATGGGATTGCACAGGGCAGGCCGTTCAACGCATCCGCCACGAACCGGGCGTCGCACATTCCTGGCCACGTCTGTCGGCGCAGGTATGGCTCTAGCGGTCTCGGGAACCGCAGATGAGGGCAGAACGTCGATACCTCCTTGGCCCGAGCAGCGCGCGACCATGCGGGCTGCGTGGCTCGAACTGCTCGGCCCGTTTCCCGAACAGGCGCCGCCCCTCGACGCGAAGCAGACGCGCGTCGACGCTATCGAGGGCATCGAATGCCATCACGTGACCTTTCAGTCGGAGCCTCATGACCGCGTCACGGCGTACTTGCTTATCCCCGAGGCCGCGCGGCCCGGCCCAAGCCCTGCCGTCCTCTGTATCCACAGTACGACCCACGGCTCCGGGAAGCGCCGCGTTGTCGGCCTCTCTGGCTCGACGCCCGAGGATCCGCCCGACGAACCCGCCGCGAGTCGGGCCTACGGCCTCGAGTTGGCCCGATGGGGCTACATCACGTTGTCCATCGATCTGATGTGCGATGGAGAACGCATTCCCCAGGGCCTGACGTGCTACGACACCTCGGCCTTCTACGAGCGGCACCCCGAGTGGTCTGCCGTCGGCAAGAACACGTGGGACGCCATGCGCGGCATAGACTTCCTCGAGACGCTGGACTTCGTTGACGCCAAGCGGGTCGGCTGTGTCGGCCATTCTCTCGGCGGCCACAGCAGCCTATTCACGGCCGCCTTCGATGAGCGCGTTGCGGCCGTTGTCTCGAACGGCGGCCAGTTGAGTTGGGTGCGCAACACGGACCACTGGTCGCGGCCGACGGTGCAGAAGCGCGGCCCCGTAAACGACTACGTGTACATCAAACGATTCCGCCCCTATATCGAGGATCCCGACCGGCCCGTGCCTGTGGATTTTGAGCACCTCATGATGATGGTCGCACCTCGGCCCATGCTCATTTCGGCCACGGAAGACGAGATCGCCCGCGATGACTCTATCGAGAAACTCGCCCAGGCGGCCACCATCTACCGGGAGCTGGGAGCCGGCGATCGACCGTCGTTGTTTTCCTTTCCCGGCCAGCACAACTACCCGCCCGTCGCCAAACGGAACAGCTTCAACTGGCTCGATCGATGGCTCGTACACGTACCCGCCATGCCAACGATCTGGCCGGGCGTGAGGGTATAGAATAGACACTTTTGGGGGCTTGGCACGGGCCGAAACGGCGCAACTGCCTGTGGGGAAAGGGCTTATTGGGATATGATAACATTGCGAAAACTGAAATTGTGTTGATACAATATGTGGTGGACTTTTTTGAACAAATGCTATATATTGTGTACGAAGGGGATTGGCTCCTATCTCCGGTTTCATTGGCATCTTCCGGAGAGAAGTCCCCAGGATACCGCGTTCACCGGCAGGCGTTCGGGAGCGCCCGTTTCTGTTGGGTGCAGTATCAACGACGCGGAATGGAAGGATAGTCTGCGGTCTGTCGAGGGCCGGAGTTGTGGGAGGCAGAGATGTTTGAGGTCAAGGAGAAGTTCAGGCTTTCGGAGCGATTCCTTTCGCAGTACCAAGGGCAGCAGCCGGCGTGGGGCCCGCTGGGTTATGTGACCTACAAGCGGACCTATGCGCGGGTGGTTCCGGGCGAGAATGGGCGTACGGAAGAGTATTGGGAAACGGTTAGGCGCGTGGTGGAGGGGTGCTACACGATCCAGTTGAACCACTGCAAGAGCCTCAAGCTCCCGTGGAACCCGCACAAGGCCCAGCGATCGGCCCAAGAGATGTTCGGCCTGATGTGGGGCTTCAAGTTCTTACCGCCGGGCCGCGGATTGTGGATGATGGGGACGGAGTACATCTGGGAACGCGGGTCCGCGGCGCTGAACAACTGCGCGTTTGTGTCCACGGATCAGATCGACGTCAACTTCTCTGAACCATACTGCTTCTTGATGGACATGTCGCTGTTGGGCGTCGGTGTAGCCTTCGACACCAAGGGGGCGGGCCTCGTGACGTTCCAGCAGCCCGTCATCGGGGATGAGACCTACGTGGTTGACGACTCGAAGGAGGGCTGGGTCGACCTCGTGCGCCACGTGCTCGAGTCTTACGTTGGCAAGTGCAAGCGTCCCGCGCACGTGGATTACTCGAAGATCCGGCCGGAGGGTTCGCCCATCAAGAGCTTCGGGGGGATAGCCCCGGGACCGAAACCGCTCATGGCGTGCGTGGAAAACATCGACGGCATCCTCGAAAGCCGCGCGGGCGACCGGGTCACGTCAACGGACATCGCCGACCTGATGAATGTGATCGGCAAGTGCGTCGTCAGCGGCGGGGTGCGCCGCACGGCCGAGCTCGCCCTCGGTAGCCCCGAGGATGACGCCTACCTGAGGCTCAAGGATCCGGAGCTGAACGCGGACAAGCTCAAGGCGTGGCGGTGGGCGTCGAACAACAGCATCGAGGCCCATCGGGGCATGGACTACCGGAAGGTGGGCGCGCAAACGGCGCTCAATGGGGAGCCGGGTTACTTCTGGCTCGAGAATGCGCGGGCCTACGGCCGGCTGAAGGATCCGGCCACGTGGGCCGATGCGAAGGTGGCTGGCACCAATCCGTGCGCCGAGCAGAGCCTCGAGTCCTTCGAGATCTGCAACCTCGTCGAGACGTTTCCCTCGCTGCACGAGTCCTATGAGGACTACCAGCGGACGCTGAAGTTCGCCTACCTCTATGCCAAGACGGTCACGCTGATTCCGACCCACAACGAGCGCACGAACGCTATCATGCTTCGAAACCGACGCATCGGCCTGTCGCAATCCGGCATCGTCGAGTCCTTCGAGCGTCACGGCCGGGCCGCGCACTTCGAGTGGTGCGACAAGGGCTATGCGTACATATGCCACTTGGACAAGGTGTACTCGCAGTGGCTCTGCATTCCGGAGAGCGTCAAGAAGACCAGTGTGAAGCCGAGCGGCACCGTGTCGTTGCTGCCGGGCGTCACGCCGGGCATCCACTATCCCCATTCGCAGTACTACATGCGCACCATCCGCATCGACAAGACCAGCGCGCTGGTCGAGCCTATCCGGACTGCGGGCTACCGCGTCGAAGAGTCCGTCTACGGCGACAACACGCTGGTGGTGTATTTCCCCGTCGAGCACAGCGTGTTCGAGCGATCGAAGCGCGACGTATCGATCTGGGAGCAGGTCGAGAACATCGCCCAGATGCAGTACTACTGGGCGGACAACCAGGTCAGCGCCACGGTCACCTTCGAGCCGAATGAGGCCAAGGATATTCCGCGCATTCTCGAACTGTACGAGGGTCGCCTGAAGTCGCTGAGCTTTCTACCCCTCGTGGATCACAACTATCCGCAAGCACCGTATCAGGAGATTCCCGGCGAGGCCTATTTCGAGGCCGTGTCGAAACTCAAGCCGTTGAACCTGGCCGCCGTCAACACCGACGAGGTGCAGGACCTCTACTGCGACGGCGAGAAGTGCATGCTTGAGAAGCCACCGATGTTTCCGCAGACGACGGAGTTCGAGTTCGTCCGCGACTACGAGCGGGAAAGCGCCGAGGTCTCGCGGTAAGGCTGACACCTCCCGGCGGCCCCGAGCCCTACGCGCGCCAAGTACGAGCGCGGCCGAGATCCTGGGCGAGAAGGGCGCGCGCGATATCGGCATCCTCGGCAACCTGGAAATCAAACATGCCGACGCAGATGAAGTCTGCGCCGTTTTCGAACGCGTATCGAAACCCCTCTTTGGGATGGATGGCGCCAGCACCGAGTACCTTGAAAGCGATCCACGGGCACTCGACCGTCTTCATGAACTCGATGGTCTCCTCGGGCGTCCGCGCCCACACGTTGTCGTGCTCGACGGCCGGGCCCGCTGACCAGTAGCTCTTGCTGTTGAGCGTCTTCATGTAGAAATCGGGTTTGATCCCAGCTTTCTCGCACTCGACCACGACCTCGAGCCGATGCGCCCCGATGCCGCCGATCACCTCGTTCTCCTGGATATGCTCGAGCGCTTTCCCAAGCAATTCGACGCGGCCTTTTTTGACGAACTCGTCGCCAACGCCGCCCTGTATGTAGACGCCCGTGGCACCGTTGTCGACGGCGTGATCGATGTCGGTGAAGAGGTCGCGCTCGGTGGGCTTCACCTGAGCAATCCACTGAAGCTCGCCGCCGCGATCATGCCAGTACGTATTCAGGATGCGCAGCGTGTGGCTGTCGTACCGGAGAATAGCCGTATTCACGCCTTCGGCCCCGACCAGATCGAAGGTCTCCATCACCTTCTCGTCGGTGAAGTAGTGCTCGAGAAGCTGCGACACGTAGATCAGGTCTCGGCTGTGGGCGAATCCGCTGATCAGGTTGCCACCGCAGATCAACCGGCTGATGGTGACATCCTTGATCTTCCCGCAGGGCATCGCCCTCGCTGCCTTCGATGACGCCGCAGCGCCAGCCGGATTGGGGGCTTGCGCCAACAGCGCCCGTTCCTCGAAACTCGTGCCGGCGACCAGCCCTGCCGAAGCGGCCATTGAACGCCTCAGAAAACCTCTTCGACCCAGCTCATCCGTCATCGCATCACCACTCCCGGATCGCTTCCCATATCAGAGGCGCCAGTATATGCCAATCCCGCGTTGGTTCGCGACGTGAGTCGTGCGCGGATGTGACGGGTGCGCGCACGCCATTCGCCTTGGAAGAAGTTGACCCACGCGCCGTCAATCGATAGCGGTGCTATGCGATGCCGTGCTGTCCGGACGGGTTCTGGCAGGTCTCGGTCAAGCAGCGCTGAAACGCGATGCACGCGGTGCCGCCCTGATGCTTGCCTCCTCGGCAAGTGTGAGCGTGCTCGTGGTCGGCCTGGAGCGCGCCGCGATCGACGTGGCCGCCGCGTCCGAGCCGGCGCCATTCTTGCCTCCGGGCGGTCAAGGCGCTTCCGCGTGAGCGACTTGTGTATTCGCCGGCGCAGCACACACCACACGGAACCCGACATCGAACACGCGCCGCCACGGTTCATAGGCCAACCGGAAAGCCGACCGCGCGCGCTTGGGACGATCTCGCCACGAGCCGCCGCGAACCGCTTTTCTCTCGCCGTTATCCAGCGCGTTGCGGCCGTCGTCGTCAACATACGGATAGGCCCGGAAGGCGCTCAGCGTCCATTCGGCGACATTGCCGTGCATATCGTGGAGGCCCCATGGATTGGGCTGGTACTTGCCGACGGCGCACATCAGCCGCTCGCCGTCGTCGAATCGGGCGTCCTTGGGCAGGAAGTCCTCGAAGGGACCCGGGTTGGCGATGGGCTGGGGATTGATGCCGGCGACGGCCAGCCGTTTGACCGATAGGTCCGCCAGATTGGCGAAGAGGCCGAAGTCGGTATCCAGATCGCCCCAGGCCAGCGGCGTTGCGGCGCCTGCCCGGCAGGCCCATTCCCATTCCGCCTCGGTAGGCAGTCGGCAATCAAGACCTGTCCGCTCCGAGAGCCAGGCGCAAAAAGCCCGGGCTTCGTCCCACGTGATCCGGATGACCGGCTGTTCCGGTTCCTCGGCCGTGTATCCGCGCAGCGTGTGGTCCTTGTTGTGCTGGTCGAGGTAGCCACTGCGGTGAAGCGGATCGAACTGGGCATACTGGGCGTTGGTCACCTCGGTTACGCCCATCCAGAACGGTTGCGCAATCCGCACCGGTCCGGGCGGGAACTCGTCCAGGCATCCGTTGGCCTCGCCCATCACGAACTCGCCGGCAGGAACCAGCGCCACCTGCATCGTCACATCATCGCCGAGATCCAGCATCCGTTGCGCCTCCGATCCGGCGGCCTGCTGGCGTTGGCCCGCCTGTCCTGCGTCGAAAGGCCAGTCGGGACACACCGGGGGCGCGATCTCGGGCCGAGGTGTCTCGAGCGGCTTCACAAAGGCCGTGTCCAGGGGCGGGAGTTCAGGAATCACTTCGGGGTCCTCGGGCCGGTTGGCATACTGCCGCCGCATGGCGAGACGCCGTTCGTGGAAGTCTGCCGGGATGTCTCGGTGCTCGTGCCAGGTACCGTGATCCGGCACATTCAGGTCGATCCAGGTGATCAGGCGATCCCACGCCTCGGCATCGAGTTTGACACCGTGATGGCCCTTCTCGATCATCTGCACCAACTCGCTGGTGTCAGCGAAGAACTCGAGCGGCACCTGCATGTGGTAGTCGCTTTCCGGGCCGGGCCGGCGCACATAGGGGTGCAGCGCGAGATAGGCCGGCGTGAAGTTATTCCACCCGTTTCGCTCTTTGGGGCTGAAATCCGGTCGGCCTTCCTTCGAGCCATCGTGGCAGCCGACGCAGTGCTTGCAGAGGACGGGCTGCAGGTCGCGCTTGAAGCTGAACCCGCGCGCAGGGCCATACCATGGCGCGATATCGGAAGGCGCCTGACGCGCGGCTAGGGTCTTGCGAAGGGGGGCGCTCTCATTCTGACGTTCGTGGCACCCGACGCACGACAGCACCTCGCCGGGCATCGCCGCGAACCAACTCCGCATCAACTGAAGCGCGCGGCCCCGCTCGTCAAGGGGCTGTACGGCGATGGGCGTGTTCGCAGGCACCTTGAAGAAGGCCGAACCGTCTTCGCACACCGGCACGGTACCGAGGATCCGATGAACATCCCAGCCGCCTTCGACGGCCACGTTCACATGGCCACCCATCTGTGGATAGGTGTAGTGGAACTCATACAGCCGTAAGGCCTTGACGCTACCTCGGGGCACGCCGGCCAGGCCCTGACCGTAGTAGACGTCTGCCAGGTAGACCGTGGCCTGATCCTGATCCAGGCGCACCTTGTCGGGCACAATGGGTGGCGGCGTGGTCGCCCGGAGGGGAACTGGCTCGAACAACGCGTAGCCGGGGATCTCTTTCAGCATTGTCATATTGTCGAACACGTCCACAAGGTAGAGGCTCCACGGGGCGCTGGGATCGCGCTGACAGGACACCAAGAAGTACTTGTCGCTCAAGGGGTACGGATGAAGGAATCGCGGCCAGCTGTCGTTGACGAGTTGATCCATGATCACCGGCTCGACCTTCTGTCCGTATCCCGGAATCCGCTGAACGATGCCGTCGCCCTCGAACCGACCCAGGGCCGGGTCGAACAAGGTCAGCTCGCCCATGCGCGGCACGCCGTGGTGGCCCGAGACAATCGCAATGAACTGGGTTGGGTGATTCGGAATCGGGCGCGCATAGAAAGTCGAGTTCGGCCAGAACGAATTGCTCCCGTAATACTCCATCTGGTTGGTGCCGTCCGGATTCATGTGGAACACGAGCCGCGAGAAGTAGTGGGGCGTGTCCGAGTACTCCCAACGCGAGAACATGACGCGGCCATTGTTGAGCACCGTCGGACACCAGTTGTGGTCCTGATCGAAGCACAGCTGGCGGATGCCTTGCGTTGCGGGGTCGAGGAGGAACAGGTTCGCCACGGCATCGCCGCCGCCGACGCAGGGGATGCCCTGGAAACAGCGCGTCGAGTCGAACACGATGCGGCCATTGGGCAAGTAGCAGGCGTCGTAGTTGTTGACATCCGGCTCTTCGCCCGGCGTGACCTGGTGCAGACCTGAGCCGTCGGCGCCAATCTCCCAGATCTGCCAGCGGTCGTGCGTGCCGGGCATCGAGAAGAGCATGCGGCTTGCGTCGAAATGGAGGTCCACATCGCCAACGAACGCATTCCGCTCGGGCCGGTACAGCGTCCTCAATTCGCCCGAGGCCAGATTCATCGCGTCGATCTCATTGTCGTAACCGAAGGCGGGCACCGCACAGTTGCCTTGCCAATTCTGCGGGAGGCCGAGCTGGTCCGCCCGGCGCTTCACCAGCAGGATCTCGTCGAAATCCAGTAGCGGGTTGCTCAGGAGCGGCTCGCGCAACGCGCTCAGCAGCCCCTCGACTTCGGGAAGCGCCTGTTCGTCGCCTTGCTCGAGACGGGCACGCAGTGCGGGCGCCGCCGCCTCGGCCTCGGCAATACGCTGACGGAACGCTGGCGCTTTCTCGGCATAGCCGGGGAAGCTTTTCTCGAGATCATCCACGGCGCGTTTGAGCGCCTCGATGTTGAGCGTGGCGATGCGCGCCATGCCTTCAGCACAGATGCGGGCGCGCACATGCAGGCTCAGCCAGCGCGGATCCGTACGCGCCGTCGTCGCTTCGCAGAGTGCCGCGAAATCCTGGTGGAGCGGGCCCTCCTGCCCGATCCGGCCGAGGGCAGCCGTGATCACGCGCTTCTCGAAGTCGGGCGAGCCCTCCGCCGAGAACCACCCGGACGGGTCGCCCTCGGGCGCATCTTCAGCCAGCCAGGTGGCCTCGCGCGGGAATGCGCCGACGATCTGCGCCCACACCGAGGGCAACGGGTCCTCTTTCAACTTGAAATAGAAGCCGTGGCCGCCGGTCTTGTTGACAATCTTCATGAGGAACGCGTTCTCACCCGGCTTCAACGCGAGATCCAATCGATCCTGGTCGGGTGCGGGGCTTCGCGGCACATCGCGCGACAGGATCCCGACGCCGTTGAGCCATACCTTAATCCCGTCGTCGCTGCCGAGTGAAACCGGAAGGGCGGCTTCCTGATCGACGCGAATGGTGCGAAACAGGTACGTGGCGGCCTGGTCGCGGAGGGGCAGACTATGGACTTGGCCGTCGCAGTAGCCGCTGTTCTCCACCCAACGCGGCTGCCCACTCTCATCCTTCGCGAGGAGATCGACGCCCTGCTCCGGATACAGCGCCTCGTCAAAGTTGGCAAGCGGCAGCGGCGGCGTGACGTACCACGGGCCAAGCTCCGGACCGCCCGCGGCGCGGTCGGCCTCGCCCCAGGCGAGGTAGCGGGCGCGGGTGGCCAGCATGGTCTCGGGCCACGTCGCGCGGGCGTCATAGAGGGACGCCGCATCGGGCGGCTGCGCTGCAGCAGGCAACACGGCGCTCAACACGCTCACCCAGACGGCTACCCAGACAAGTCTATTCGGAATCCACGGGATCTCGAAGCTCTTCACCGCTATTTCTCCCCGCATCCTGCACAGATGGAGCCAATCTCAGGAGAGGCAGGCGGCCGCGCACGACCGTCGACCGCCCGCCCAATCGTGACGATTCTAGAATACGATACTCGACAGCGAGAACCGCAAGGCGGCCCCGTCGTGGTACGTGGCGTACTCGGTTACGATGGCGCCCTCGGCGCCGGCGCGCATCCAGTGCCATTGCTCCGGGCCGGCCAGGTGGCCGACTTCGCCCGGCAGCAATCGCTGCTCGACGCGGGCCTGGCAGCATTCGCCATGGGTCGGCGGAATCCGCTCGTCAACGCCCGGCGTCGGCGTGCCTTCGCCGTAAATGTGCACCGAGCCGTGGCGCACGTGCCAACTTTCGAGCTTCGGGCCAGCGTCGGGGGTCTTGACGTGCCGGTGTTCGGGGATCATTTGGCCGGGCAAGAGATAGATCTCGTGGCCGAAGTAGTTCTGCTCCTTGAGGTTCAGCCAGAAGATACCGGCCATGCCGACTTCCGTGAACTTCCCTACCCCGAAATCGACCGCCCAGAACTCGTCGCCTCGAAGGCGCGGCACGATGGGGTAGTGGTAGTGATCGAACATCTCGTAGTACGCCCCCTTGGCCGCGTCCACGTCGAAGGTTCCATCGCTCTTGTAGAAATGCTCGTTCGGATAGGTCTTCAAAACGCTGGACTCCTTCGCGCCGGATTGGGCGGCGCCCAAGAGCGCCGTCGAGGCTGCCCCGGCAATCACGCCGCCCATCATGTCGCGTCTGCTGATCTTGCTCATGTGGTATCTCCTTGTTCTCCCGGCATCGCGTCGATCGCGGACACCGGATCACTGCCTTTCGTTCATGAGGGTTTGATATAGATCGTAGGCCTTGTCCGGCGGCTCGTTTTCGTGAACGATGGCGCGCACGGCCTGCGCCATGGACACCGGATCCTCGGCGTTGAAGATGTTCCGGCCCATGTCGACGCCGGACGCGCCCTGATCGATGGCCTTGTACGCCATGGCCAGGGCATCCGCTTCGGGGATCTTCTTGCCGCCCGCGATCACCACCGGCACCGGACATCCGGCCACCACTTCGGCAAAGTCCGGTTCGCAGTAGTAGGTCTTCACGAAGTGCGCGCCCACCTCGGCTACCACGCGGCACGCCAGGCCGAGATACCGAGCGTCGCGCACCATTTCCTTTCCGACGGCCGTCACGCCCAGGGTCGGAATCCCGTAGGTATTGCCGGCATTGATCAGTCTGGAGAGGTTATCCAGCGTCTCTTTCTCATACTCGGCGCCGATGCATACCTGCGTGGTGATCGCCGCCGCATTCAGCCGGATCGCGTCTTCGATGGCCACGCCGATGACCTCGTTGCTCAGTTCCTTGAGCACCGTGGCGCCGGTGCTGCACCGCAGCACGAGCGGCTTGTCGGTGTCGGGCTGGATGCAGGTCCGCAACCCGCCGCGCGTGCACATGAGGCAGTCGACGTGCGGCATGAGCGGTGGAATACGGAGATCCATGCGCTCGATGCCGGTAGTCGGCCCCATGATGTAGCCGTGATCGAAGGCCAGCATCAAGGTGCGCCCGCTCTTCGGATTGAAAATGCGCGCGAGCCGGTTCTTCATGCCCCAATCAAGGTGACCGGCGCCTCTGAGGAAGAAACCAGGCGTCTCCATCGGCACGCCGATACCATAATCCTTTTCATTACTCTTCGCTTTGCCTTCCGCATCAGGCATGGCCCTTCACTCCTTTCGCCAATCCTTCGAAAAGGTACGCCACCGAGGTCGCCCCCGGATCCGGTTCGCCAATACTCTTCTCACCGAGATTCTTGGCACGCCCAAAGCGTGCTTGCATAGCCCGCGTGGCCTTGGCGCCCTCGAGCGCCGCCGCCGCGGCCGCCTCCAGGGCCTCGTCCAAACTCAGCCCTAACGCGCCTGCCCGGCCGAGTGCCTCGACGGCCGGCACCAGCGCATCGAGCATCGTCTTGTCGCCCGGCTGCGCTTTCGTGCGCCGCCGCACACCGGCGAGGCCGGCATCGAACAACACCGCCAGCGCCGCGCTATCGCCAATCGCCTCTGACCCGGCCGCGCCGGCCATGCCCATAAACAGCGAGCCGAAGAGCGGCCCGGTCGCCCCCCCATCGACGCCCATGATCGCCCAGCCGACATCCTGCAAGAGGCCGGCCAAATCCTTGCCGGCCGCACCGGCCACGGACTTTTCGACCTGCGCCATGGCCCGCACCATGGTCGAGCCGTGGTCGCCGTCGCCACCGCACGAGTCGAGCCGGCTCAACTCTTCGTGATGGGAGCGAATCACCTCGGCCGCCCCGACGAGCATGGCCGCAAATCCATCGAAACCGATCGGAGTAGTCATCGGAATACGCCCTACTTCCGCGACAACGCCGGGCAGTGACATGGCGCGTCCCATAAGGCCAGCAGTTCATCGTCCAACCGGCCGAGAATCATCTGGAATCCGGCCATTTCTTGGACGGTGAGGAACTCGCCGGCAATACAGCGCACCGCATCGATGCCCTTCGCAGCCAGGTGTTTCTTAACGGCGCGCAGCACGACGTACTGCTCCATGAGCGTGGTCGAGCCGACACCGTTGATGATCGCGAGGACCTTCTCGCCACGCTCGAGTCCGAGGTCGTCGATCAGCGCATCCGCCATGATCGCCGCGGTCTCATCGGCGGTCTTGAGCGGCTGCGTGCCGCCGCCGGCCTCGCCGTGCTGGCCCATGCCGACCACCATCACGCCCTCGTCGACCGTGGCGATCACGTCGCCCGTCGCCGGATGCGTCGCGCCCTGCACGGCCACGGCGAGCGTGCCGAGATTCCGCTCCATCCGCACCGCAATGGCCGTGCACTCCGCCAGGGACTTGCCCTGCTCGGCTGCCGCGCCCGCCGCCTTGATCACGGCCAGGCATCCCGCCAGGCCGCGCCGTTCGGAGGGGTCTTCGCGCGTGCCGGCCGAGATGTCCTCGTGCGTTAGGACCATCTCCACGTTCAGCCCTTCCTTCGCGGCCATCTCCATTGCGACCTCGGCGGACATCACATCGCCGGCGTGGTTGAGCACAATGAAGAGGACGCCAGCCTCGCGATTGGCCATGCGTAGCGCCTCGATAACGCGCGGCGGCCCCGGCGCGGCGAAGATCTCGCCCGGCACGCTGATATCGAGCATGCCTTCGCCGACGAATCCGCTGAGCGCGGGCTCGTGGCCGCTGCCGCCCAACGTAACCAGCGCCACCTTGTTCGCCGGCTTCGGCGTGGCACGCACGACCAGGTTACTGCCCGCCAGACGGATCGTGTTCGCGTTGGCCAACGCGAACCCATCGAGCAGTTCTTGCACCAAGTTCTCGGGATCATTCAGAAATTTCTTCATTGCCATCATTCGTCTTCCTCGCATAGGGGACACCCGTCCCAACTCCCCACCATCCAATGCCAAGGGCTACAGGTTCTGCATCAGCTCGATGACCGCGTCGCCGTCCGTGATGAACGCCACCCGGAGCGTCGGCATCGCGTTGAATGGCTCGACAATGACGTTCCGACCCTCGAGGGCAGCGTCGAGATCGTCCACGGCGAATGCCGCATGAGGCCTAGTGCGCACGAGTTCGTGCATAGGGCTGCCCTCTTCGAACCGCAGGAACTCGATGCGGAACGGGTGGGTCTCGGGATCCGTCACATAGACCTTGCCGCCCTCCACGTATCCCGCACCCTCGTATACCGCGCTCGACGGAACGCCGAAATGATGAAACGTTGCCATAACCTCAATTCTCCTGTCTCGATTGCCCAATCCGCGCCGCCCTCGGCGGCAGCCAAAACGCGCCTAGATTAACCCATAACCGAGCCGCATGGAAATCCTGTCGGCGTGCGCCTTGACGCACCGCCCCATCTCGCCAAGCTGTCGATCCGGCATACGGAATGCCGGGCCTGTCGTCGTCAACGCCGCCACCGCGACGCCCTGTCGATTCAGGATCGGCGCCGAAACACACCGCACGCCTTCGCCGCCCTCGGCGAGATCGAGGGAATAACCGCGTGTTCGGATGCGCCCGAGCTCGGCACGCATCGCCTCTTTCGTCGTGATCGTGCGCTCCGTGAACCGCGTCCATTCGAGCCGGTCGAGCATGGCTTCGCGGTCTCGCTCATCCAGGTAGGCCAGCATGACCTTGCCGTGCGACGACGCGTGGATGGACAGGCGCGTACCCGGCTCGACGACAAACCGAAACGGATAGAGACCGGGCATCTGCTCGAGCACAAGACTCTCCTCGCCGGACAACACGGTGATCAGCACCGTTTCCTTCACCTCATCGCGCAGGTCGCGCATCGCGTCGACGGCGTTCTCCATCAGTGACTTCTCTTCCGGCTCGCTGTACGCCATCGAGAACAGCTTCCGGCTCAAGACGTAGCGCTTGGAATCGGATTCTCGGTTGACGTAACCGCGTTTCTCGAGCGTAGCCAGAATGCGATAAACGCTATTCTTCGGAAACCCGAGCTGGTTGGCGATCTCGCTCATGCCGAGTCCGCGCGGATGGTCGAGGAGATGCTCCATCAGGATCAACGCCCGATCCAGGATAGGTACCTTCGCATACGATGTCGGCTTTGCCGCAGCCATGGTCTTCGCCGAATTCCCACCGGTGGAACACCGTTCGAAATAAGAAAACCAGTATAGGCCCCGCCCACCCTTCTGTCAAGGGCCACGGTTCGCGCAAACGCTGATCGTGCGCCGATCCGGAAGCACCGGCGCAGGCACCGCGCAGAATCAATCTGCGCCAACACCCTCGCCCGCTGCGAATCCGTACAGCGCCGCGTTCCTGATGATGAACCGTAGCCGTATCGAACCGTCGGTCTTCGGCAACTCATCAGCACCTTTCCACGTAACCCGGGCGTCGACGCTATCGCCCGTCAATAACGCGCAATCGTCGCGGCCGTATCCGGGCACCACGGCGCCGACCTCGTCCAACACCTCGACCACCACCGCCCCCTCCGGCGCGCGGTAGTTCACGGCCAGGCACCCTACGCAATCCGTCAGCGGCGTAGTCGTCACCACGCCTGCCTCCGCGCCCGCATCCAGCGACGCGAAACCACCCTTGCGCAAGGTCGCCAGTCCGATGGCCGCGTGGCCGTCGACGCCGTGCGTGGTGTCAAAACCGCCGTAATACAGCGTGATCGTTCCGCCCTCGACCAGGGGATGGTTCGGCGTGAAGATCATGCCGTCATCCCACGCGCCGTCAGGCCCGAGCGGCAGGACAGGCGTACGCGGTTCCTCCTGGCGCGTCCAATACACGCCATCATGGCTACTGACGAGTTCGACAAAGATCGGGCCGTCGTTCTTGCCATCGGTGATGCGAAACACCCAGAGGAAACCCAGGTACATCGTCTCGTACGCGAATCCGCACAGGCCGTAGAAGTCCGTGTGCTGCCCTTCGCCGGCAACCCAGCGATCATCGAACTCATCCGGCACGAGTACCATCTCAGAGGCCGGCCAGGAACCGAAATCCATCGTCGCCGAGTAGCCGACGCACCGCCGGCGGAATCCGCGGACCTCTGAGAACTTCTTCGGATAGCCGAGATAGCGCCGGCCGAGCGGATCCCACACAAAGTTGCCGACGTCGCCCGGACTGTCCGGCAGCACCGGCATCTTGGCGACGTCCGTCCAGTGGACGCCGTCCGGCGAGCACGCGCCGTAATAGCCGGTGACGGTGAAGTCGGGCGGCGTGCGACCGTACTCGAAGTAGACCATTTTGTACGGACAGGCGGCATCCCAGGGTGTGTGGATGACCTGCGGATTGTGGTTCTCGTGCGTCCGGCGGAACAAGATGTTGTTGGCCGTCGAGCTCTCGTACTCGACCAGGCCGAGTTCCGGCTTAGACCACGCGAGCCCGTCCTTGCTCGTCGCGTAGAGCATCCGATACTCGCCGGCCCAGGAGTGGTACCACATGCGGTAGCCGACGCCGCCCTCCGCCGGTAACACCGTGCCGTAGACGTACGCCGTGCCGCCTTCCCATGGCTTGTCCGCGACAAGGACCGGGTTGGCGGCGTGCTTCTCGAAGGCATGGTACGTCCGCACGACATTGGACTTCTCGGCGACGAGGTGATCATCGACAAACAGCCGCCACGGCCCTGTGAGATCGCCCAACGATCTCGCGTCCGCCGCCGACGCCATCGGCCGCACGCCGCACAAGGTCATCACCAAGCACACGCCCATCACAGTACGCCCATTCATCCGCCGCCCTCCTCACAAGTCGCCGCCCACGAAACCCCACCACTATACCGCGTCCGACAGCCGGATGTCTTTCGCTGTGCCCGATCTGTCATTCCGTGGTTGCTTTGCGGCCCTACACCATCCCCCAGCGCACGATCATCGTGCGCCAACGGCACCGACTACGGCGGCGCCAGGCCCTTGCTCGGCGTGCGCCATGACGGATGAATCTGTCACACTGGCGGGGCAATCGGGAACTCGTGTCGGGAGGTCGGGAGGATTCGGATCATGTTTGCGGTGCGAATTGTCGTGTTGTTTGGCGTCGTCATAATCGCGGCCGCTACCGCAATGGCCGAGGCCGAGAAAGCGTTGCCGAAACCGACGCCGGAACAGGTGGCGTGGCAGGATGCCGAGGTGGGCATGATGATCTGCCTGGATCTCATCACGTTCTCGGACTTGCGCGAGCCGGAATGGCAGAAGGCGGGCCGCCTGGATCCGAATCTCTACGCCCCAACGGATCTCGACACGGACCAGTGGATGGAAGCCGCGCGGGCCATGGGCGCGACGTACACGGTGTTCGTGGCCAAATGGTGTACAGGCCATCTCCAATGGCAGTCGGACTTGTATCCCTACGGCGTCCGGCAATCAGCCTGGCGCGACGGCCAAGGCGATGTCATCCGCGATTACGTCTCCTCGTGCCGCAAGCACGGCATCCAGCCGGGCCTCTATGCCAGCGTGACGGCAAACGCGTATTGGGAAGTCTCGAATCCCGGGCTGGTCAACTGGGGCAAGGGCGGCGATGACGCGAAACAGGCCGAGTACGTGGGGATGTCGGAGCGCATGCTCGAGGAACTTTGGGGGAACTACGGCCCCTTTTTCGAGATCTGGTTCGATGGCGGCGCGTTGCCTCCGGAGCAGGGCGGCCCGGACTTGGTTCCGATCCTCCAGCGGTTGCAGCCGAAGGCCATCGTGTTTCAGGGGCCGGCCGCGTCCATCCGCTGGATCGGCAATGAGAAGGGCGTGGCCGGCGATCCCTGTTGGGCGACGGTAATGCAGAGCGAGGCGGCGGGCGACGGCGATCCGAACGGCACGGTTTGGCAGCCGGCGGAGTGCGACGTACCCATTCGGAACCACGAGTGGTTCTGGAATCCGGACGAGGAAGGCAAGATCTACAGCCTCGATGCGCTGATAGACATGTACTACCGATCCGTGGGCCGCAACGCCAACCTGATTATCGGCGTCACGCCGGATCGCACGGGCCGGATTCCCGAGGCCGATTTCCAGCGCGCCGCCGAGTTCGGCGCGGAAGTGCGGCGGCGTTTCGGCACGAGCCTGGCGGAGACATCCGGCCATGGCGACGTGGTCGAACTCCCGCTATCGCAGCCTACCGTAATCGACCACGTCATTCTCATGGAGAACATCGCCGAGGGTGAACGCGTGCGCGAATTCGTCGTGGAGGGACTGGTCGGCGGCGAGTGGCAGAGGCTTTGCGGCGGCCAGTCCGTCGGCCACAAACGGATTGATCGCTTTGATCCCGTCGAAGCATCGTCGGTCCGGTTCCGCTGTCTGGCATCCGTGGCGGAACCGATGGTGCGCAGACTGGCCGTCTATCGCGTGGGCGGCTGACGGCGCTACGGTAGCCGCCTCCCCTCGTTTGGGGTATAATCGGCCCATGTTCTCAGGATACGCCACAGGGTCGGAGAGATAGGAAAGACGCAATGAAGCTACTCCTTGTGAAGGTGGTCATGGTGGCGGTGGGCTCCGTAGTGCTGGCCCTGGGCCTATGGGTGGCGTATCTGGCGCGGACGCATCAACCGGACCTGGACCGCGTCGTATTCCATGACACGGTGCAGGCTCCCATGCGCGTCGTCCGCGACGACTGGGGCGTTCCGCATATCCAGGCCGAGAACGAACCGGACGCGTATTTCGCTCTGGGCTATGTGATGGCGCAGGATCGGCTCTTCCAGATGGAGGTCCTCCGACGCTTTGCCCAGGGGCGCCTCGCCGAGATCCTCGGCCCTCCGGCCGTGCCATTCGACAAGATTGCGCGGACGTTTCAGTTTCGGTTCCAAGCGGAACAGAGCGTTTCGGATCCCGACTTGCTCCCGCCGGAGGCGCGCCGCGCCGTGGACGCCTTCGTGGCGGGCATCAACCACTGCATGGAAGTCGAGCCGTTGCCCTTCGAGTTCAGCGTGCTCCAGATCCCGGTCGAGCCATTCACGGCCACCGATTGCCTCACCGTCGTTGGGATCCTGCCGGTCACCTTTGCCGACGGCCTTCGCGAGGATCCGGTGGTCTCGATCCTGAAAGAACGGAATCCGGAGCTCGACATCGAGGCCCTGTTCCCGGAATACCGCTACGAGACCCCCGTCACGGTCATGGAAAACGTCGACGAGGCCAAGGCCTATTTGGAGCAGCAAGCGAAGGCGGCACCGAAAGGTACGCCCGGTGATGCGAGCGGTTGTGCCGTAGCCTTGACGTCATTCCTCGAACCACTGGCAACGCTGTCGCGTCTCTTCGGGCCAGCCCTCGGCAGCAACTCATGGGTGCTGGCCCCAAGCCGCACCGCGTCCGGCAAGCCTATCCTCGCGAACGATCCGCACATCGCGTTCACGAATCCGTCCGTATGGTATGAGGCGCACGTGCAGTTCGGCGACTTCAACCTCTACGGCCACTATCTGCCCCTGGTCCCCTTCGCCCTCCTCGGTCACAACGATCACCACGCCTGGGGACTCACCATGTTCGCCAACGACGACGTCGACCTCTACGTCGAGACGTTCCAACCGGAGAACCCGAACAAGGTCATGTATAAGGGCGAGTGGGTCGACGTCGAAACGCGCCGCGAGACCATTCGCGTCCGCTTTGGCCGCGATGTGACCCACGACGTGCGCGTGACGCCTCACGGGGCAATCATCACCGACTTGTACCGAATGCTTTACGAGTACTCGGGTCCGGACATCGCGCTCTGGTGGTCATGGCAGCACGTGCCGTACACGGATGTCCAGGGCGCCTATCGGATGGGTTGGGCGCGCAACTACGACGAATTCGCCGAAGCCGTTCCACTGTTCACCTCGCCCGGGCTGAACATCTCGTATGCGGATCGCGACGGCAATATCGCGTGGTGGGCGGCCGGCCTGATCACGATCCGGCCCGATCACGTGAATCACAAGAGCCTGCTCGACGGTGCATCGGGCCGCGACGAAGTCCTCGGCTTCGTTCCTTTTGACCAGAATCCTCACCTGAAGAACCCGGAATGGGGCTACATCGTCTCGGCCAATAACAAATCCACCGTGAAACCCGTGGGCCCCGTCCGGAGTCTCCAGGGCTATTGGCAGCCCATCGATCGCGCGGCCCGTATCGAGGAGATGATCGAGACGCGGCAGGACTGGACCATCGACGCGCTTCGCACGGTTCAGTTCGACGATCATGCCTATGCCGCCCCAACGGTCGTCCAGTGCTTCCTCGATGTCCTGCGGCCCATCGAAGGCCAACTGGACCCGATCCAGAAAGAAGCGCTCGGTATCCTCGCCGGCTGGGACTACTGTCATGGCCTTACGTCGGCCGGCGCGTGCGTGTACGGCGCGCTGTGCGAGGCCGTGCTGAGGAACGCCGTCGAGGATGAGCTTGGCTCCCAGCTATTCCCGATTTACAGCTCGCTGGCCGACGGCTGGAACTTCTTCAAGCACTTGGTCGGCGATGCCGAATCGGAATTCTGGGATGACGTCACGACGCCCAGCCCGGAGACACGCACGGCGATTATGGCCGAGGCGCTTTCGCAAGCCGTCGCCACGCTCGAAAGACGCATGGGCCCCGATACCGGCGCGTGGGGATGGGGCAAACTCCACACCATCGAGTTCAAGCACCCCTTCGGCTATCTGCCGCTCGTCGGCCGCATATTCAACGTCGGGCCGTTCCCAGCCTCGGGCGCCGAACAGGTGATCAACAACATGATCTTCTTCGGCGGGCCGGAGGGGCACTACAGCGTCGTCGCCGGCCCGTCGACGCGGCGGCTCATCGATTTTGCCGATCCCGAACACTCTCTATCGGTGTTGCCCACCGGCAATTCGGGCCATTTCTTGAGTCCACACTACGACGACCAAGCCGAGCTGTTCCTCTCCGGGCGCTACCGCGAGCCTCGGCTCACCGACGAACAGATCGACGCCAGCAAAAGACACGTCATGGAGTTCAAGCCGCTCGAGTGATCGACCCCACGTTTCCGAACCGGAGTCCTCGAGCAACGTAAAACTGTATGCGCGACGGGACGTTTGGTAATATGGGGAAGATTCTCGTTTTCCGATTGGCGGATTCTCTCCCTCTCTTGGACAAACCGGTCCAGCCCCACAACGGGTGGCGAGGGAATGACCCATGGAGGATATCGAAATGAAGAAGAGCCTGTTGCGTGCGTTGTTTGCGGCCCCGTTGTTGTTCGGGCTTGTATCGGGCGCGGTGGCCTGGGCGGAGGGCGATCCCTTCATGGGCGACTGGCAGGGCGAACGCACCACGCGCGACGGGGCCAAGGTCCCCCTCGTCGCCCAGGTGATTGCCCTCGGCAATGGCGAGTATCAGGCGAACCTCATGGCCGAGTTCGATACGCGCGGCGAGGTCTTTGTGGCCCAGGGCAAACAGGACGGCGATACCACCGTGGTGTTCACCGGCTGCTGTGGTTGGGAAGGGCGAATCGACGGCGACACGTTCAGCGGTAGCTTCAAGGAAGGCGACACGCGGTGTCCATTCACCATGGCGAACATCGAGCGCCTCTCGCCCACGCTCGGCCTCCAACCGCCGGAAGGCGCTGTGGTGTTGTTCGACGGTACATCCACGGGCGAATGGGAGCATCCCGACATGCGCAATTGGCTCGTGGACCTGAAGAAGGCCACGGGGGGTAACGAGCAGTGCACCGCCTACCTGAGAACGCAGGTCTGGTTGCCCAACGAGCAGCGGGTCCGGATGGAGCTCGGCACCGATGACGGAGTCAAGGTTTGGACCAACGGCGAAGTCGTTCACGAAAACAACCTCGCGCGCGGCTGTCAGCCCGGCAATGACAAGGTCCACATGAAACTCAACCAGGGCTGGAACACCGTCATGATGAAAGTCACGCAGGGCACCGCCGACTGGGCCGTGTGCGCCCAGTTCCGCCCACTGATCGGCGACAAGATCGAAGGGATCAAGGTCTCGCCGACGGGCTCCGACGCCGATGCGCTCACTGAGGGCGCCGCGCACGACTATATTCTTGACTGGGAAGTCGCCGGCCCCTACGTGCAGGACGGCGTGGACGGCCTGGGGCTCATGGCCGTACCGTTTCCGCCCGAGGATCCGAATGCGGCAGACGTTCCGTGGAAGAAGGTCTCGGCGCCGCGCGGCCCCATGGACCGCACATGCCGCTGGAAGCTCGTCGAGGATGGCGCGATGGAAGTGTATTTTGGCTCGGCGTATTCGAAGAAGACCTTCGGCGACCATGAACTTCACATCGAGTTCCGGACGCCGTTCATGCCTGACAAGCGCGGCCAGGCGCGCGGCAACAGCGGCGTGTACGTACAGGGCCGCTACGAAGTCCAGGTGCTCGACAGCTACGGACTCTCCGGTGAGGACAACGAGTGCGGCGGCATCTATAAGAACGCCAAACCTCTCGTAAACATGTGCGCGCCGCCGCTGCAATGGCAGACCTACGACATCACCTTCCACCAAGCCCAGGTAGACGCCGAGGGCAAGGTGACCCAGAAGGCGCGCATCACGGTGATCCACAACGGCGTCGTTATCCATGACAACCTCGAGGTCGACACCACGCCGGGCGGGTGCACCTACGACATGGCCAAACCCGGGCCGGTTTACCTACAGGACCACGGCAATCCCGTACGGTTCAGAAACATCTGGGTGAAGCCGCTGTAACGGCCGCCCATTCGACATCTCAGGCGCCCGGCACACTCCGCAAGAGCGCACGCCGGGCGCTTTCGTTGTTGGCTGGAAAACGCCGGCGGCCTTGCCGATCTTGGCTCCGGTTCGTTCTCGAACAAGGAGATATGGCACAATTTCGGCGAGAAACCTTTGGATAGGCCACCAAAAGAGGAACGAATCATGCGCGTCCCAGCATTCCGGCTTGCCATCGCGGCATGCGTGCTGCTGGCCACGGCGGCCGGCGCCATGGCCGAAGACTGGCCCACGTACCAAAAGGACAACGCGCGAAGCGCGGTAACCAGCGAAGCACTCGAGCTGCCGCTGTCCGAGATCTGGGTATACCGGGCACGCCACGCGCCGAGACCGGCATGGCCCGAACCGGCAAAGCGCGATATCTGGCATGACATTCCCGAGCTGAGTCCGTCAAACACCTATGACCGCGCGTTCCACACGGTGGCCGTCGGCGACGCGGTGTACTTCGGCTCATCGTCCGATGATCAGGTGTACTGCCTGGATGCGGCCACGGGTTGCGTGCGCTGGCGATTCTTCACCGACGGGCCGGTTCGATTGGCGCCAACCATCGCCGAGGGAAAAGTGTACGTCGGCTCGGACGACGGCTGGGCCTACTGTCTGGACGCCGCGACAGGCGAGCTCCTGTGGCGGTACGAGGCCATGGAGTCGGCGCGGCGCCTGCCGGGGAACGGGCGGGTGATCTCGCTCGCACCCGTTAGGACAGGCCTGCTGCTCGCGGGCGGCAACGTCCATTTCTTCGCGGGTCTCTTTCCATCAGAGGGCGTGTATCGTTGCGTGCTGGACGCGAAGAGCGGCAAGGTGGTGACCTGTGAGGCCGAGAAGGCTCTATCCCCACAGGGATACCTCTTGGCTTCGCCGACGAGACTCTTTGTTCCGACCGGACGCACCGGACCGCAGCAGTACGAGCTGGCCACGGGCAAAGACCTCGGGCCGCTGAAGACCCGTGGCGGAGCATATGCTCTCGTAGTAGGCGACATGCTCGTGAACGGACCTGGCCTGCGCACCACGGGCGGCCTCGACCTCGCCGATGCGGAATCGCGAGAAACGATCATTCAATGCGAGGGGCGGGGCATGATCGTGCGGGGCGACATCGCCTATGTGCAAGGCCCGCGCGAGTTGAGCGCCCTCGATTATGCCAAGTACCGCGAGCTCGGATTCCAACGGCACGTGTTCGAGACGCAAGCGGCCGAGATTCAGCAAGCCATGAAACGCCAGGTCAAAGAAAGCCCCGAGGCCAAGGAAAACCAAGCCAAACTCGACCAGTTGAACAGCGAGATTGCCGCTTTCGACCCGGCGCTCAAGGCCTGCATCCTCTGGCGTCGCCCCCTCTGGCATCCCTACGCCATGATACTGGCCGGCGAGGTGATCTACCTCGGCGGCGACGGCGAGCTTCAAGCCGTTTCCGCCACCGACGGCGCCGACCTCTGGACGGGCAAAGCGGACGGCAAGGTCTATGGCCTTGCCGTAGCCAATGGCGCGCTGCTGGCCAGCACCGACCTGGGCCGCATCCACTGCTTCCGCAAGAGCAATCCGGAACGCGAACACGTGGTCGAAGCGGTGGACGACCCCGCACCGTACGCCGAGGACGAGCTCACCGCCGCGTACGCGCGGGCCGCCGATGAAATTGTTGCGCATCTCGAGCCGGGAGACGCCAGCCAGGCCCTGAAGAAGGGATACTGCGTGGTGCTGGACTGCGGTGAGGGACGGCTGGCCTATGAACTGGCCAAACGCACCGACATGGCCATCATCGGCGTCGACGACGATGAAAGGGCCCTGGCGGCCGCCCGCGAGGCCTTGAGTCGCGCAGGGGTATACGGCGTCCGCGTCTCCGTGCAACAGGCATCAACGGATCGACTGCCGTTCACCAGCTATTTCGCCAATGTGATTGTGGCGGACGGCCCCGTAGCCTCGGGCCACCTAGATGCACCGCCGGCGGACGAGGTGGCCCGGGTGCTTCGTCCCTTCGGCGGACTCGCGATGATCGGCCGGGCGGGCGAAGTCGGGAGGGGACGGCATGGCCTGAAGCCGGACGTCCTCAGGAAATGGGCCGAGACATCCGAGGGGGCGTGGCATGTCTCGACGGAAAACGGCCTGTGGGCACGGTTCCGACGTGAGGCCGTGGCCGGCGGCGGGGAATGGACGCAGTTGTACGCGGACTCGGCTCACACGGCGTGTAGTGGCGACACCCTCGAAGGCCCCATGCACATTCTGTGGTTCGGCGAGCCGGGGCCACGCGAGATGATCGATCGGCATCACCGCCCCATGTCTTCGTTGTTCAAGAACGGCCGCCTATTCGTGCCGGCCAACGACCTCGTCATCGCGGTGGATCCCTACAACGGAACGAACCTATGGAAGCTCCACGTGCCGAACTCGCGGCGCGTCGGCGCGCTGCGCAACTGCGGCCACATGCTCGCCACCGATGACTACCTCTACGTAGCCGTCGAAGGCGAGTGTTGGGCGGTGGACCCGGTGACAGGCGCGCGCCAGTTCATTCTCGAGGCCCCACAACTCGAGAAGGAACGCCGCGATTGGGGCTACCTCGACATGCAGGACGACGTGTTGTTTGGCACGGGAATGAGAGCCGGTGCCTCGTTGCGCGAATTCAGCAAGCCCACGATCTCACTGATGATCGAGGGCGATTTCCGGCCCATGATCGCGAGTTCGTACTTGTTCGCGCTCGACCGGAACACCGGCAAGGTGCGGTGGACGCACGAGAAGGGCGTGCTCATGAACAACGGCATCTCCCTCGGTGACGGCCGCATCTACTTCGTCCAAAGCGAGAGCCCCAAAGCACTGGAAGACGACGACGGCCGACTCCGCGTCGACTGGTTCTGCGCGAGCGACACGGCGCTGGTGGCGCTGGACGCCAAGACGGGCAAGAAGCTCTGGCAGACTCCGTTCCAGTTCCCGTTCGAGCAAATCATGTACCTGAACAACGCCCACGGCGTCCTCCTGGCCACCGGTACCGACAATGTGGGCGACAAGGTTCAGTACGACCTCTACGGCTTCGATGCGGCCACCGGCGCGCCCAAGTGGCATAGCAGTTGCCAGAACGGCGATCCCACCGGAGGGTCGCACGGCGAGCAGTGGCAGCATCCCGTGATCATCGGGAATCGGATCTTCTCGGATCCCTTCGAGTTCGATCTGCAAACCGGCGAACAGAAGGCCTACGTCCTTGATCGCGGCGGGAACGGTTGCGGCGGGCTAACTGCATCGCTGCACTACCTCTACGGACGCGGCAGCAATCCGAGGATGTATCCCATCAACGTCGAGAAGACCTTCGGCGAGCCGCTGACCCGCGTCAACCGCCCCGGATGCTGGTTGAACATCATCCCGGCCGGCGGCATCATCGTGCTGCCCGAATCTAGTTCCGGTTGCACCTGCGGCTATCCGATCCAGACCTCGTTTGGATTCATTCCCGAAGCCGCGCTGTAGTCAAACCGGCCGATCCGAATCGAATCGGGGGTTGGGCACAACGGGCCAAGCCCCCGACGGTTCTCACTTATGGCGCGCCGACCACGAAGGGCATGTCGCTGAAGTCGCGGAGCTGTTTGTCGGCGTAGGACTGGACGAGGATCTTTGCCCAGGCCAGCGGCGGCTGGCTCACCGGGATCGGGTGGCTGTACAGCCCGTCATTCTCCGTACGCAAGCTCAGCCAGCGGACTTCCGCGTTTCGGCCGGGTTTCAGGCCAACGCGCACATACTCGCCTGTCAGCGAGGGAAGACTCTGCCACTGGATATCGACCATCGTCCCCGCAACCAGGTTCTCGGCGCCGTTCGGACTCGCGACGGTGATGGCCGGCGCGCCGATGGCGAACGCGACATCGCTATCGTCGCGGATACGGGGATCGGCATACGACTGCACGCGGATGGTATAGTCCGTATCGAGGATCAGATCGCCCGGGACAATCCAGTTCCACGCACCATCGTTCGCCGTCCGACGCACGAGCCACCGATCGAGAACGCCCGCCCTCCACAGGGCGATTCGAACGTCCGGGACAAGGGCTTCGCCGCCGCTACGCCACTGTATCCTGCGAACCTCACCGGGCGTCCAGTACTCGCCGCCATTGGGCAAGGCCACCTCAACGCCGACGATGGCGAATGGCGCATCGCTCCAGTCTCGGAGCCCCGGATCGTCATAGGACTGGACACGAATCCTGTAGTCTGCATCGGCCGGGAGATCCGGCGGCACCGGCCACAGAAACGCACCGTCGTTCTCGGTGTGCAGCGCGATCCAGCCCAGGAAGGTCCGGCCTTCGTGGAGGCCAAGGCGGACAAACCCGCCGACGGCGGCCGTGTCGCTTTCCCAGGTGATGGCCTGGACACGCCGCCACGACCACGTCTCACCACCGTCCGGCGAAGTCACACGCACGGGCGGCTCGAAGAAACGCACGCTCGGCCCAACATAGTGGTCGACGGGATCCTCGAAGGCCTGCACGCGGAGTCGATACGTGCCCGGACCGAGGTCCCGCGGTATCCGCCACACGTACTCGCCATCGTTCTCCGTCTTGCGCGTTATCCAGCAAACGATAACGCCGCCCTTCTGCAACGCGAGGCGCACGAACGCGCCGTTTGCCGCAGGATTCGTCTCCCAACGGATCACCCACAAATCGCCCACCGCCCGCGCGGCGTTCGCCCCGGGCTCATACACACGCAACGCCGCCTCGTACGCGCCCATGTCGACGCCGGGCCCGCTGGGGCGAACCCCACCTCGGATATCGGCAGGAGGCGCCTCGGCAAGACTAGCCGTATCCACGCACGGCGACCCAATGCCGAGCGCGAGATTGCCGGAGGCCGCATCCAAAAAGAGCGGATCTTCATCCATATTGCCTTCTCCCGGATACCCACCCTGGATATCCGAGTACGTGACGCTGTCGAGATCGCCCCACACAGGCGTTCCGCTTTCCCCCCAGAACACGGAGTTGACGACCGACACGGCCGCATCGTCAAGCCCGGAGATGCTGGTACCCAACCCTTCCGCACTGGTGTTACGGGAGAACGTGCAGTTGACGGCGGCAAATGGCGCATGGTCAACCCCCACCGCGCCCCCGGCCGGGCCACCCAGAAGGGCCCAGTTGCCGTCAAACACGCCGTTGCTCACCACAGTGCCTGTGTTCTGGAAATTGCTGTACAGGGCGCCACCCCTTCCGGCCGAGTTGCGAACAAACCGACACTCCGACACCGTGCTCTCGGAGGCTGTCGTGTACAGAGCACCTCCATACAGCTCGGCTTCATTGGATGTGAACAGACTCGCGCTCACTTCCAACAGGCCGGCGTACGCTGCGTAGATCCCACCACCCCGGCCGCTCGTGCCGCCCCGGTTCGATGTGAATTCGCATCGCGTGACCGATGCGCTCGCGCCCGAGTGCACGGTGAGGGCACCACCACTTGTGGCCTCGTTTCCGGAAAACACACATCCCTCAAGGTCGACATCCGATCCATCCATCCCGAAGACACCTCCGCCGTTGCCACCAGCCGAGTTGCCGACGAAAGTGGAGTTCCGCACCGTGTAGCTGCCTCGGCGGCCTTGGTCATCCATCACATGAAGCCCACCCCCGGAAACGACCGCCGTGTTCCGCTCGAAGGAAGTCTCTTCCACCACTGCGGAGGCGCCGCGAAGCGACATGCCACCGCCATACCAATCCGCTGAGTTGCCGACGAATTGGCAGTCGGCCACTTCCGGCGTTGCCGACGCCCAACTGCTCATGCCGCCGCCATCCTCCTGCGACACGTTCTCGCGAAACACGCACCGCTCGAAACGCGCGGTCAGTTCCGCTTGGTTACCCACGCCGCCCCCTCTCCAAGATGCCGAGTTCTGAGTGAATTCGCAGTCGGTGACAACCGGGCTAGCGAGGTAGTTGTTGGAAAGGCCGCCACCCCATTCTGAAGCCGTGTTGCCCTCGAAAACGCACTGGCTGATCGCGGGCGAGGCGTAAGAGTCGGCCATCCCGGCGCCTCGCGCACTCTCGTTCGACCGAAAGATACAGAGGGAGAATACGGCATGTGAATTATAGTAGTTATATACAGCACCACCCTGAACCGTTGCCGTATTCTCGCCAAAAGTACAACCCGAGACCACCGGCCGGCTGATGTAGTTCATCATCCCGCCGCCCTCGGGTGCGGAATTCTGGCGGAACTCGCAGCCCGTCACCTGCGGTGAACTCTCGTTGTTCCACATGCCACCGCCGTGTCTCGCCGTTGTGTTGCCCTCGAACGTGCAGCCGGTAACCACCGGATTGGAGCCGCCGTAGTTAAACATCCCGCCACCGCCAGCGTACGCATCGAGCGCGTCGTTATTCGAGAAGACGCAATTCGTCACCGTTGGATGAGAAGCCGAGTAGTTGTACATGCCGCCGCCGCCGGAAACCGCCGTGTTGTTGTCAAAAAGGCAGTGGGAAATGGTCGGCGAGGAACCCCCGAAATTGCACATGCCCGCGCCCCAACTGCTCACGTTGCCGCTGAAGGTGCAGTGGGCAACGGTCAGTCCGTTGACCGATGGGTTGAACATGCCGGCGCCACGATCCAGGGGCAACGATGCCCCAACATCCCAGTGGCCCCCGGTAACGGTGAAGCCATCCAGTGTCGCGTTGTTCGCGCCTACCACTACATGTACCGCGGCGACACCCACGCCACGTCCGTTGGCGCCATCAATCACCGTCAGGTTCGCACCCCAATCGCGTTCGCCAAGGCTGTTCTCGCCGCCCGCGAATCCGCCGTATAGGCGCACGCCCTCCTTCATCTCGAGCGAGCCCGTGGCGCTTGCCGAACGCAACTCGTTGTAGATGCCCCCGGCTACCCATATCCTCTCGCCCGGCGCGGCTGCGTCTACGCCCTCCTGAAGCGTTGTGAAGGCATCATTCCACGATGACCCGTCGTGGGCTCCCGTAGCCGAGATATCCACGTAGACTGTCGCGGGGGCCAAGGCGCTTATCCACGCAACGCTCGATGTGATCAGTAGGATTCGCGCCGACATCATGGCCTCCTTCTCATACAATCCGGGACGTGTCCGCGACGCCATCATAAAGCATCGCGCCCACACCAGTGAAATGGAAACGGATCGATCAGTATCTCGGCTTGGTCATCCGCTTCCCGTTGTCGGTCAAGACACCGAAGCGCATTGACCAGCCGCCGCCGGACGAACAAGTCGCGACTGTTCTCGCGTAACGCATGCACGCACGCGGCCGCGACGATCTCGTGCTCGCTGCGATCCTCCATCCCATTCAGTATGCCATCCCGCGTCATGCGCAGTCCTTCTGCAAGTCTTCCTCCCGATCCTGACATCACGTCGCTCAAGAAGTCATTCTCCCATAACCTGTCCACAGCGGAGAACGCCATCCGACGCCAGCAGTATTCCACATTCAAGTACGGAACAACACCATCCCGTGCTTCCGGGAACCGCTGTTGGATGCAGGCGTCAAGGCTTTTGGCTATGGATCGAGCTGCGAAGTAACGCCTTTGCGCGTTCAGATGAATATGATCGAAGAAACTTTCGCAGCCAGAGATCCCATCGGGACTGTCAAACCCCACATCGCGCTCCACGTCGGCCAACGTGCGTGGACAGGCAAGCCGGGTCACAGCAACATGTCTCTTCGCAAATCCTGCCCCCCAAACCCGGTCTCGGATTCATTCCAGGCGGCGGACCTTCTTGACCCCGAGGATGCCTCACGCCACTCGGCACAATCCCGGAACACGCGCACCCACTCCGGCATCATACCGCATGGAAGCCCGCGTCGTGAAGTGCCCGCGTCTGGGATGCGCTTGACGGAACGCGGGAAAAGCCCTACACTCTCGCGGCTATGTTGAACGCGTTTCAGAGAGTATGCGCGGCGGCGTTCGCGCTGGATTTCGCGGTGCTGTTGGTCGGCACGGCGCTCCCCTTCTTCGTGTTCAATCGGGTCGGTGGCGGCGCGGCGATGTCGGGCACTTTTGGCGCGCTCCAGGCGGCGTCCTATGCTGCGGTATGCCTCGCGTCCCTCCGGTTCATCACAAAGAGCCAAAACGGCATGCACGTTGCCGCCTGGGGTGTGGCCTTCTTCACCGTGCTGCACGCCGCGTTGCCCTTCTTCCGCAATGCCTACGTGTGCGCGGCCATCGCCACGGCAGGGAACGGCGCCCTCGCGCTCGTGTGGCCGGCGCTCCACTCATGGGTCGGCGCCGAGCCGGATCCCCGAGTGCGCGCACGGCGTATGACCTGGCTCAACATGTCCTGGAGCCTGGGATTCGCCATTAGTCCGCTCTTCGCCGGGCCGCTGTACGACTACGACTATCGCCTCCCCTTCCTCGGCGCCGTCGTGATGAACGGCCTCACCATCACGCTGATCCTTTCTTTGCCGCACGAGAGTCGATTCTTCGCGCCGCTCACCGACGCCATGTGTGAGGCGCGCGCCGGCCACGACCGCGCCAGCGAAGTCTTCCTCCACGCCTCGTGGTGCGCCACCATCATGGCCAATGCCATGGCGGGCGTCCTGCGCTCCGTCTATCCGAAACGGGTGGACGCGCTCGTGGCGCAGGGCCAGTTGCGGTTACTGTTCGAGCGTCACGCGCCGGCCTTCCTGACCGTTGACGCGGCCACCCGGTTCTCCTGGATCGCCTCGGCGCTCGCGTTCACCACCGCCTTGTGCTTCCTTCTCATGGGCCGCTCGGCCTGGTGGCAACACCGACGCGGTCTGCTGTTCGGCATGCAGGCGACCGCCGCCATCGCCTTCGCGCTGCTCGGCCACACGCGCAGCCTCGTCGTCATGGCGGTCTGCTTCGTCATCGTGGGCGCCAACTACGGATTCTGCTTCTTCTCGAGCGCGTACTACAGCATCGCCAATCCGCTCCACAAGCACGGCCGGGCCGCCATCAACGAGGGAGCCGTCGGCACCGGCGTCTTCGCCGGCAGCCTCATCGTCGGCCATCTCGTCGAGCGCTTCGGCATGGCGGCGCCATTCCACTGGACACCCCTCGTCGTGGCGGCCATGCTCGTCGTGCAGGCCCACTTGCTCAACCGTTCCGAGCGACGACGACGCCCTCCTGCGCCCTCGGTTGCGACACCCGCGCCCACACCGGTAGAGTAGGTACCGTCACAAGAAATACCGATGCGCATCGCGCGCCGAGGGGAAAGCATGACAGGCAAACCGATCATTCTGACGTGTCTGATGGCGGCAGCCCTCGCCGTGGCCGCCGAAACCAGCGAGGATTCCGCGATGAACAGCGATGTGGCCACCTACCTACAGCACGAGCTCGACCGTATCGCGCCGGCCTTGGCTTGGCAGGCGACAACGCCCGAAGAACACGCCACATGGCGGCAAGAGTTCCGCGCGAAGCTCGTCGAACTCCTCGGCACAATGCCCGAACCGGTACCTCTCGAGGTCAAGTGGGACGAACGCATCGAGATGGACACCGTTGTGCGCCGGAAGGTCTACGTCCGTACCGAAGAGCACTACTGGGCGCCCGCCTACTACTTCGTGCCGAAAGGTCTCAAAGAGAAAGCGCCCGCCATCATGTGCTTCCACGGCCACAGCGGTATCATGCCCTACATCCGCGAAGGCTCCGACGCCGAGAGGGAAAAAGGCCGCGATCACGAACTCGACTACGCCGTCTACTTCGCCGAGCACGGTTACGTCACACTCGCCGTCGTCCAACGCGGCTGGAACGAGACCAGCAGCGATACCCCCCACAGTTGCGAGCGACTCTCCCGTGCCGGATTTCTCATCGGGAAGACGCCCATCGGCATGCGCGTTTGGGACGGGATGCGGCTCCTGGATTTCCTGGAAACGCAGGACGAGGTTGACGCCTCGCGCATCGCTGCGGCCGGCCTCTCCGGCGGCGGCACGACCTCGCTCTTCTTCTCGGCCCTCGAAGATCGCATCAGGGGCGCCCTGGTCGCCGGATACTTCTGTACCTTCCGCGACTCGATCTACTCGATCCACCACTGCATCTGCAATTGCGTGCCGCACATGATGGAATGGGGCGAGATGAGCGATATCGGCGCGCTGATCGCGCCCAGGCCCCTGCTCGTGATCAGCGGCTCCGACGACACCATCTTCCCCATCGAGGCCACCAAACGCGCCTACGAAACCTTGGCCAAGACCTACGAAGTCCTCGGGGCGCGCGACCGCCTTGACAGCGACTTCTTCGAGGGCATCCACGAGTGGAGCAACCTCAAGACCCTTCCCTTCCTCGAGAAACACCTCGGCCCACCGCCCGGCGCCGACACGCCGTAACCCAAGCCGCAGCAATAACATACGGCAGCCCCTGCTTTCCTCCGCCGCTGACGTCCAGCTTCCCTGTTAGGTCGTACTATTGTATTGCCTTCTATGGACGATTCATGTATTCTATGTACCAATACACATGCGGAGGTACTGCGATTTGGCTTCGCAGTCATGTAATGGGGATTGCTTTGCTCACGTTGTGAAGGGATGGGGCTCCTGCACGAATATTAGCGGGGTGTACGTCTACTGATCAGCTTGGGTGTACAAAAGAAGAGAGGCCCGTATGAAGGGGGTCGTGAAAGCGTTGTTAATGGCGTTTATCGCGATTG
>DAIPKA010000039.1:0-68019 GCA_036769985.1 Candidatus Hydrogenedentota bacterium
GTGGATACCGCCTTTCGCCCTCGGCGCCCAACCCGCGACCCGATCCGCTCGGCTTCCTCCAGGAAAACGGGGACTGACTCCCTCCGAGTCTTCGAGGAGGGCTGTCTGTCCCCGTTTTCCAGTTGCGGCCAACGGCTGCGCTGTGTCCCGTTCTTCCCACACTTCCCATTCTTCCGGTTTCTCCGCTCCGCCCTCCTCCGGTTTGAATCCGCCTGGGCGCCTAGCAATACTGGCCGCTGGGCTTCTCGGTTCGGAAACTGGGCGAAGGGAGCGGAATCATGCGGTACAGAGAACCGGTCTTGATGCTTTGCGCAATGCTTTCCACGGGCTTGGCGTCAGGCGCCGAAGATGGCCTCGACAAGCAAGTCTTCGTCGTTCCGAATTTCCATCCGGCATCGTGCGGCTGGCTGACGGATTTCTCGCGCGAACGCAACTATTGCGCGAATAGCTACCTCGACCACCTCGATCGCGTCGCGGCGGATGACGCCTACGCTCTCGTCATCTCGGAAGTGAACACGATGATCGCAATGCGGACTTTCAGGCCGGAGCGCTTCGAGGAGCTGAAATTGCGTATCGCGTCGGGCCGCGTCGAGGCGGTCAACGCCTTCTTCCTCGAATCGACGATCTGCCTGTCCGGTGGCGAGGCCTTGGTGAAGCAGGGCGTCGAGGGCTTGCGCTGGCAGGAGGCGATGCTGGGCGTCCGGCCTCGCCACGCCTGGGTGATCGACGTCACGGGCATGCACGAGCAGATGCCGCAGATCGCGGCCGGCCTCGGCCTGGACACCTTGGTGCATTGCCGGATGAACAACTTCGGCAGCACGATGTACTGGGGCCAAAGCCCCGACGGCACGCGCATCCTGACCATCTCTCCCGGCCACTACAACGAATGGCCCGAGCTGTTCCGCACGGAGCAAGCGTTCGACGAAGCCGGGCTGCAGAAGCTTATCGAGAATGCGCGCTCACGCGAACGCCGCACATCGCTGGCCGACGTCGCGACGATGCGGACGCCGGACGGCGCACCGACGTTGATACTCTCCGGTAGCGGCGACTACAGTCTTGCCCCGCTCTGTGCCGAGTATCCGAAGCGATTCATCGAGCAGTGGCTGGCGGCCGCGCCGGATACGCCGCTGCGGTTCTGCACACTGGGCGACTATGTCAACGCCGTGTGGCCGGGCGTGCAATCGGGCGAGATTGCCTTGCCGACCGTTACTGGCGGTTGGAACTTCACCTACTTGGGGTTCTGGATCCAGAATCCAACCGTCAAGCAGCGATTCCGACACAGTGAACACCTACTCGCGGCGTCGGAGATGCTGGCGACCATCGCGGCGCGAGACAACGCCGAGGCGTATCCCTCGCAGGATCTCAACCACGCGTGGCTGCTGATGCTGCTGAACATGGATCGCAACACCTTGTGGGGCGCGGCCGGCGGCATGGTCTTCGAGCATCCCGAGTCCTGGGACGTCAAGGACCGCTTCGATTGGGTAGATGCCGCGTGCACCAAGGTAGGCCAGGCGAGCATTGCGGAAATCGCCGGCAAGGGCACGGCGCTCACGGCATTCAATGCCGCGAACTGGCCGCGAACCGATCCGATCGTGCTGGCACTCGGTGAAGGCGTGGGCCTCGATGGCGTCGCGTGCCAGGTGTTGCCGGATGGCGGAACCGTCTGCGCGATGGCGTTGCCGCCGGTGGGCCTAACCTCCGTCGAGACACGGCCGGGCGCGGCCGCCCGATCGGAGGCCATCGACGTGCCCTCGGCCATCGAGACGGCATTCTACACGGTGCAGATCGATGCGGCGACCGGTGACCTGGTCTCGCTGAAACTCAAGGGCTCCGACCGCGAGCTGCTGGCCGGGGCGGCCAACGTGTTGGTGGCCGAGGCGCCAACGTCCGGAGCCGGAAGCGGCTACTTCGACGGCAATCACATGGATAATCGCCCCAAGCGGCAGCGCCTGGGCACGTTCGGCGATGTGGCGTGTACCGTGACCGCGTTCAAGGGTCCGCTGGCAACAGTCATCGAGTCGCGCGCGCCCTTCCACGGCGGCAAGGAGGCGCGGCGCGTCGTGACGTTCTACCACAATCATCCGCGCATCGACTTCGATGCCTACCTCGAGGACATTCCCGATCGGACGGTGGTGGTGGCGGAGTTTCCGCTCGCGCCGCGAATCGCCGAGGCGCGGCGCGGCATTCCTTACGGCTTTGCTCACGGCGCGTGGCCGGAGCCCACGGCCGAACGCAACGGCTACATGAAAGGCATCACGCCGGCCGTTCGGTGGTCCCACTATTCGCTCGAGGGCGGCGGAGGCGTCGCGTTGCTCGACCGAGGCCTGAGCGGCCGCGAGATCGACGGCAACACGCCGCTGGTCTTCCTGATCAACGCCGTCGACAAGTACATGGGCTATCCCTGCGCGTGGCTGAGCGGCAAGGGCATGCATCACCTGCAGTACGCGCTGGTGGTTCACGGCGGCCCGTGGGAGGAGGCCCGGATTCCGCAGATGGCCTGGGAGTACAACGCCCCGCCCGTGGTGTGCATGGGCGCCGCGAAAGCCTCGGACGAGTCCCTCATACAGACGTCGGAGAACATAATTGTCCAGGCCATGCGGCGTGAAGGGGACGACATCGAAATACGCCTCTTCGAGTGTTTGGGCCGAGGCGGAAACGCCACGATCACGGTTGACGTTCCGCACGAATGCGCCGCGCTAACCGATCTCGTCGGCAACCGGCGCGTCGCGCTCGAGGGCAGCCCAACCTACCGCTTCGACATTCGGCCGCAGCAGATCGTGACGCTCCGGCTGAAGACCGATGGGCGTGTCCCGGATGTCGAACCGTTGACGGATTGGGCGCCGCTCGCGCCGGAACACAAGCGGCCCGCGCTGAGCAAGTACGAAGCGGGTCTCAAGGGCCATCCCCCCGCGGGCTACTAGCCCATCTTCTGCAGTTGCGGCACAAGAGGCCGCCATTTCCTCGGGGTCTGGCCAGAAAGGCCCACTCTTGATGGCGAGCGCACGTCCTCAGCCGAGGCGTTGTCGTGCCACGGCAACAAGACCATCCGCATCCTTTGCGAAGGGGGCACCGACTTGCGTCCTTTGTCCAGCACGCAGAAGTCGTCGAAATCCTTGTCCGGATACGCACGTGGCCCTTCGGTTGCGAGCCATCCGTAAAACGTATCGCACCCAATGTGCTCCGGATGCAGGTCGTTCCCCGCCACGAGACTGCCCTGGGCGTTCCCTTCGCCCATCATGATTCTCGGACGCTCGTTGACAAATCATTAGGAGCACATCGATGTTGATCGGTCAAGGCGGAATCTTCGGAGGGTTTCCTGCCGGACCTCTAGACGAGTTGCGCCTGAATACCGTAGAGCTTGCAGTAGTTCGCGAGCTCCTTCTTGAAGTCGCCGTAGAAGAAGAGCTGGTGGAAGCCGGGATACGCCAGCATGTCGTTCGTGTTGTCGAGGCGGATCCGCACCGAAACCACGCAACCACCCGCCGGGGGCACGGCCACGTTGTCGACCACCTCGCCGGTCGAGATGATCATGCTGGGCGGGGCGTCAGCCGTGTTGCTGAGCAGGATATCGGCTACCGTGACACGCTGGCCGTGGCGCCACTGCGGCACCGGCACGGCGTCGCGTTTGCCGTGATGGAAGGACATATGGAATGGCTCCGGCGGCGTGTTGATACCGTTGAGTCGGGTGGCGCAGGTGCAGTGTGCGCCGATGAGGCAGTCGTTGGCCGTATCGGCGACGGGGTCCTGCTGAAAACCGGGCCGGTCGAAGAGATACTGGACGACGGCGTGGGTAAGGCACGCGCCCACGTCGGCCTCGCAGGCCGCCGGCACCCCGCCATCGAGCATACGGGACCACGCGATGCACGGCAGGCTGACGTTCGATTGGCCAAGAGCGCCGAGGCAGTCCATCGAGATACCATCGCCTTCCTCCCGTTCGAGGATGGTCCGGGCAACCACGAAGCTTTTCACGCCGTTGAGCACATCCTCACGGGTCGGCCCGGCCACGCGCGTTGCGCCGGCGAGGTACTCGTCGGCAATGGCGTTGATTTCGTCGGACTCGGGCGTCCGCGCGTACTCTTCGAGGAAAGAGGCGGCGGGCACGTAACGCAACTTCGTGCCGAAATGAGATGCTACCGTGTCCTGGCGTTCGTTTCCTTTCACGATGACGAACCGCGTCTCGCGTAACTTGGCGCCGGCTTTGAGCATCTTCAGTCCGAACAGGGCCTCGCCGAACTCCTGACTCGAGAAGATGGCGGCGCCCGTCTTGGCCGCCAACGGCGCGGTGTTTGTCGTGAAGGCCGCGCCCACGGGCGCGAAGATCACGGCCGGGATGGGCGAGTCGACGGCTTTGGTGGCCGTCGGCCACGCGTGTTCCTGCCGATCGAGCAGAGCGAGGAGCAGTCCGTCGGCCTGCTGCGCCTCGGATTCGGCCAACCACTGATCCGCCTCTTCATTCGAGTAGATGGGCTGTTCGCGAAGGTCAAGCTGAACGGCGAGCGATTGGGCCGTCGACACGAGCTGTTCGCGATAGTCTCGCAGCGCGGCATCGCCGTCGTAGATCGCCCCCGGCCAACGCATGCCGTAGTCGCCGGCGCGGCGCACGAAGGCCGCCCGAATCCGCGGCACGTATGCCGCCCCTGGCCCTTTCTGGAACGCGTCCCCGGCCGCGCCGGCCGCGGCCGCGGCACCGGGCAGGATCAACCGCTGGCCGACGGCCACCGCGCCGGCCGTTGCCAAGAACGCACGTCTCGAGCAGCCCCGAGGATGGCCGCTCCCTTTCGTTAAATCGGTCATGATTGCTTCCTCCATAGCGCCGTAGCGTCCAACACGATCGAGCGACTCGCTGCTGCACCATCGCAGTATACCGAAATGCCTCCGTTCGGGCCACGCCGGGCCGGCGGCTGAGGGGCGCTTGACCGTCTCGGCACACCGGTGGCAGAATATGGGGACTGCGTGTGCACCCCGCCACCGACCACGATGATCGGAAACCCTGGCGCTGACGAGTGGAAAGGACAGCCGATGCCTTGTGCGGAAGAGAGCAATGAGGCCCTCAAGGAAGGGCTCGTACAACGCCTGTTGAGAGCGCGCACCGTGCTCGTGAATGGCGAAGTGGATCAGGAGATGGCGGAGCGGGTGATGGCCCAGTTGCTTGTGCTCGATGCCGACTCGCACGAACCGATCCGCGTGTTTGTCACATCGCAGGGCGGTCATGTCGACTCCGGATTCGCCATTGCGGACATCATGCGGTTCGTCGAGTCGCCGATCATCGCCATTGGCACCGGTTGGGTAGCCAGCATCGCGGTGCCGATTTTGCTCGGAGCTTCGAAAGAGAATCGGTACGCCCTGCCGAACACGCGTTTCTTGCTTCATCAGCCCGCGGGCGGTGCCGGCGGCCAGGTCTCGGATATTCGCATCGAGGCACAGGAGATCATCCGGATCCGGGAGCGCGTGAACCGCCTTATCGCTGAGGAAACGGGGCAACCCATCGAGAAAGTGGCCAAGGATAGCGATCGCAACTTCTGGCTCACGGCCGATCAGGCGGTCGAATACGGCCTCATCAACAAGGTGATCACGACGCCGGCGGAGATCGGGTAGCCTCCGGATCACCGGTGGCTGGCGGCGCCGTACCAGTGGCTGCCGCCGTGGTCGAGATGGATGACCGGTACGCCGGTCAGCCACGTCTCCGGACCGAATTCCTTCCGAATGCCGATGCCGAACCACATGTCCGACAGCTCGAAGTGGTCCACCTCGAGATACTTCACCTCGTCGATACAGCGTTTTCGGACGAATTGACAGAACCCGATGGGGACGCCGCCGGCCTCGCGTCGCCGGTACTCGCCGGGGCCTTTCATGATCTCGTCCCACTGCTCCCATGGCCGGATCTCGCCGACGAGCACCTTGGCGGTCAGATCCGGCGGCAGCATCTTGCGGCCGTCTGGCGCGATGAAATGGGCGTCCCGCTCGATGGCCTCGACGCGCGCAAACATGTCCGGCGGCAACACGGCATCAGCGTCCATCAGCACAACCCATTCGCCCGAGGCCAGTTTGAGCGACTCGTTGATCATGAATCCTTTGGCGCGTGCCTTCTGCTCGTTGAAGGTCGAGCGCAGGATTCGGAGTTGAGGAAACGAGAATCGCATCGAATCGATCACATCGTCGACGGCATCGAGGCCCGGCACGTAACCGACAATTACTTCGAGGCGGTTCACGTCGAAATCGCGCTGATGGGCCAAGGCCATCAGCGCGGCCTGCAATCGGCGCGCGTACCGCGTGCAGACCATGATAACCGAGTATTTCGGTTTCGGCGCGGCGACGGGCTCGCAATTCCATTCCCAGATGCGGACAAGATGTGTCACGATCGACATGTCGATGTTCCAGATCGTGAGGCGCGGCTCGACGCGATCCGGCAGGCGCAGCGGCACGTATCGCGCACCCTCGAACTCGGAGGGGCGCACGGCCACACCATCGCGCAGCAGTACGTATCGGCCGTTGGCATCGACGTGAAGAATCAGTTCGTGGCGGAGACCCTCCATGGGACACACGATCTTCGTTGTCCTGTCGAAGCTGAATCCGATGTAGTCCGCCGTGCCTCCGGCAAAGGTGGCCGCGATGGTGAAAGGCAACGCGAGATTAGCCAGTGCCGAGGAGAGCTTCTCGCAGTTCAACGCCGAGTGCCAGCGCACGCCGCCTTCCATGGTCTCGAAGAACGTGTGTTCGACGGTGTAGTCCTGCGAGCTAAGCTGGCGGTCGGGCGGGCGTTTGCGCACGGCGAGTCGAGCTTCTTCTGCCCGCTCGAAGTACTGCGCGTCGCGATCTCGGTGCGCGGCGTCGATTGCGTCGTAGTACTTGCGCTGCTCGGCTGCGAAATGCATGGGGAACACGACAAGTTCGTCGCCCTCGACGGCCGAGATCCGCGCGTCCGGCAGCATTCGTCGGAACGCGTCCGACGCATGATCGCAGATTCGGCGGAGGCGGCACTCCGCGCAGATCGAGCCCATCTCCTTCCGCCGGCGTCGCGTCTCGCGCTTGGCATCTCGATAGTACTTCTCCGGCGAGGGATCCAGCTCTTTCGGCACGCTGCCGGCGATCCGGAGGTGTTTCGTCACCTTTCGCCAAAACGCCATCCGCGCGTAATATGCGGGATGATGATTCAGCCAGTTCAGCAGCCGCTCATCTTCGGGAGTCCTACTCAGCGTTTCGCGGCGCAACATCGATTGCAGGTACTTGCTCACGATGACAGGGCCGCGGCCGTACAGCCGCATGGCCAGGAGATAGGGCATCTTGGCATACTGCTGGTGGTCCATGAAGAACTGCGGCTGGTTCACCGCGTGGGGCCAGCGATGGGGTTCAACCAGGCAGAAAGGCACGCGCAGGAGGTTGGCCTCGACGTCTCGCGCATCCAGCGCGCGCACGACCGCGTTCATGAAGCCGATGGTGGCTTCACTGTCCGCCTTTCCTCGGCACGGCGGCCGCTCGGTGAACGGATCGGCCAGCGCCACGTTCACCGCCGCGACGCCGGCCTTGGCAATCCGGTCCGCCAGTGCCGTCGGATCCATGTCCTTCGGAAACGGTGCGTGGAGCTGGAGCCGCATCGGTAGACCTGCCTCGCGACCGGCGTCGAACCACGCGTCGAGGTGCGGCGCCGTGACGTCCGGGGGCGTCAGGAATACGTCGAGCAGTCCCTTGTCTTTGAGGTCGGCGAGTTTCTTGGGCGCGGCCTCGCACGCCGTCCGGAGCGAGAGGCGAACATCCTCACGCGTGGCGGTCTCGAGGAGTTCCTGCAGTGCGTGGAAGCGGTCGCACGCCGCGAAGACGTCCAGCTTTAGGGCCTTGTGAGCGGCGCGGTTGAGCCGGATCCAGCGCTTGACGTCGACGATGGCAAAGGGAAGTCCATGGCGGTTTTGGAGCAAGACGAGACCTCGAAGAGGGAAGATCCGCTGGTCGGCACGCACGAGTTCCACGACTTAACACAGGCTCCTACAAGGCCCAGTCTCGATCCTCGAGTTCAACGAACTTCTCCTGCTCGCGGATGAAGAAACACGGATCGTCCGTCGGCGCGAGATCGTTGATGGGTCGCGCCTCGTCGGTGCCGAAGAGTTCGGCGTAGTCTCCATGGAATCCGTCGCAGACGTTCCGTGCCGCGCACTCCTTGCACAGGGCGTGGTACTTGTATTGGCAGTCGCACTCGGCGCGCACACGCGCTTCCTTGCGGTAGATGGCCGGCTTGCCATACAGGGCGGCGTTCAATCGGGCCGCGGCATGTTGCGCGCCAAAGACGAGCCGCGTCGCCACAGGCCGGCGCACGAGGAATAACCGCGAGAGGGCATCGTCGCTCGGGCGGTAGATCCGACTCGCGCCCCAGCCGAGGCGCGAGGTCGGGCTCGGGCCAACGTCCGGCCGGCCCATTTGCGGCCCCGTCATGGTCCACTGCCAACTGTCGAAATTCCACTCGTGGGTGTCGTACGGCAATTGCTGGAAGTTGTAGAAGTTCTTGCGATGTCGAGGTTCGGCGATGCAGATCGGGAGGTAGCGTACGTTGACCTCGATACCGGCCGCCTCGAGCATATCGATGGATTCGGTGAGTCTGACGTTGATGTCGGCGTATCGTGGCACGTTCTTGCTCGTCCGGTGGCCGGTGGTCTGATCGCCGAACGGGTTGAAGGCGATGTAATTCACCACGTACGCGCCAAATTGAATCGCCTTCTTCGCGATCTCGGGTAGGAGCGGCACCACCGGCTCCGACATGGTGCAGTTGAATCGCACCGGCACATCGAGCGCCTGCATTCGTTCGACGGCGCCGATGAGCTTGTCGTAGGCGCCCGAGCGGCCTACCACCTGATCGTGGACCTCGCCGATGCCGTGGAAGCTGACGAGGAAATCGCGAACGTTGGCGTCCTGATACGCTTCGAGTGCGCCCGGCTTCGCTAGGACGAGGCCGTTCGTGATCAGCGTCGGATACAGGCCGATATCGTGGCAGTAGCGCGTGAGTTCGAGGATCTCCGGATAGATGGTCGGCTCGCCGCCTTGGATGTCGATGGCGGTATCACCGTAGAAGTAGCGGAGGGTGTGGCAGATGGCCTTGGCTTTGTCGAGGCCCATGAAGGCGTGCTCAGGATGCTGCGCGTCGGCGATGCGGTTGACGAAATAGCAGAAGTAGCAGCGCAGGTTGCACGTCTGCCCGAGCCAGACGACGCCGCGCCGCGCCAACACGCGCTTCTTGGTCCTGGGCAAACGGAGCCCCTTCGAGATCGGCGGGCTGCCTGACTCGCGTGTCGCTACTTGCTGCGTTCCCATCCCACTCCTTACTCCGTAGCCCACTTCACGACAGGGACGCAATCGATGGTATCACAGCGTCCCGCGACCCTCAAGGCCGCCCCGCTATTGCACAATACGCCGAGCCAGATCCCGGGCACGGCGGGCCGGTTCCCAGAGATGGGCCTTGACCAGCGCAGACTTGAGGCGATGCTTCCGGAGCACCGCTGCCCTACGTCGCACCTCGCCGTCCACGTCAAACAACCCATCCTTCTTCTCGATGTCCGCGTCGAACCGGTCGTGCGTAAGGCCCAGGGCGTGGGCGTGTTCGAGCAGGCGCCGCGCCCGATCACACCGGATTTCGTAGGTATTGGTGCCGTCCTCGGTGTACCACGAGATGTGGCGATTGGTGGTTTGTTTGACGACGTTGTACTCGTCGAGATGGTCCCAGAGGTACGAGCGATCCACGTTCAGGGTCGCCACGCTGACAATACGATGCACCTGGGGCGCGACCTTGGTCAGAAACCGCATGGTCTCCTGGAAGTGCGCTTCGGTTTCGCCCGGGAATCCGATGATTAGGTTGAGCTCGACGTTGATGCCGGCTTCGTGCAGTGCACGGATGAACCACTCGCCTTCCTCGATGGTGAACCGCTTCTTCATCAGCCGGAGGACGTCAGGACTGCCCGACTCGAGTCCGACAACCGCTGTTATAAAGCCGGCTCGCCGCATCTTCTTGAGGAGATCCGTCGGCATATCGGAACGAATGGCCAGGTTGCCGGCCCAGGAACGGTCGAATTCGTGATGCAGCAGGATCTCGCACAACTCGTCGAGCGTGGGATAGTGTCCGTTGAGCAAGGGGTCGTTGAAGGGCCAGAATCGGGTTCCCGTTTTGGCCTTGTGATACAGCATCTCCTCGGCCACGTGGCCCGCCGAGCGCATGCGGTACTTGTGCCGCGCGCGGACGACATCGTTGCAGAAGGCGCAGCGGTTGATGCAGCCCCGGCTGCCCATGATGCTCATTTCGCGAAGCGGGAACTGGGCCCAGTCCACGTCCTCGTACCGCGGCCACGGGAACATATCGAGATCTTTGATGAGTTCCCGCTCGCCGTTGAACTCCCACCGGTCGGCCCCGGGTGTGAAGGTGCCGGGGTTCTTGTTGACGCCGTTGGCGAGGATGTCCAGGAGGGTGAGCTCGCCCTCGCCCTGGACGATGGCATCACACGCGTCCAGCGGAACCTGATCATCAGCGTCCTCCTGGAAGAAGACCCGATGGCCACCGAAAAGGATGGTCTTGTTCGGATCGCGTTTGCGCAGGCGGCGCGCCAGTTCAATGGAGAACCGGAGGTTGGTTTCCGTAAGAGAGAAGCCGACGACGGCGGCGTCGATCTCGTCCAGGTCGATGAGGTCCAGAAAGTAGTCGAGGGGCTGTGTTTTCCAGTACTGGTGCTGGGTGTTGCTTTCCCAGAGATCCGACATCGCGGCCTGCCAGTACAGCCGGATGTTGTAGTCGAGAAACTGGGCCGAGAATCCGTGGACACGAACCGCCTCGAGCAGATACGCCGGCGCCGTCCATGGCATGCGAATGCCCCACCGAGGACAGAAAACCAGGGCGAAATCATGAGCGTATCGGTGCGCCTTCATGAAGCGGGCTCCTTGGATCCGGACGCCGTCGCGCGCAAGAGATCGTTCCTACCCGAAGAAGTGACGGAGAATTATCGCAAACGGAGGGCGGGGCGTGCAAGCGAGTGGCTATGCATCGAGTTGCACCCGGCCGATGTCGTTGGCTATCCTCGCCAAGGATTGGAGGAGAGGAGCTATGAAAGTTGCTGTCGCGGTCATCGCGGTCGTGTTGGTCCTGTCCCTGATCTTCCTGGGGCTGTTTGTGACGACGCTCAAACGCGGGCAACTGACCGAGGAGAAGTACGCGGCGCTCGAGGTCGGCATGCGTTACGAAGAGGTCGTCGCCATCCTCGGAGGGGACGGTGAGCCCACCGATGCTCTGGATCACTACGTGCTGGCGTCGTCCGCCGACAGTCTGGCCGCTTTCCGCGAAGGATACCACTACGTCTGGCGCAATCCGAACGGCTCCGGCGTGATGCTAACCTTCGACGATGAGAAACGATTAACCAGCAAGAACATTCCGCGTCTTGACACGCCGGGCATCCTTGGGCTTCGCTTCGATGTCAACAGTGCCGGCGAAGTGCTTAACCGCGACGAGATTGAGCGTGTTCTCGGCGACGAGGCCGAGGACTACCTGGCGCTGTATCTCACGGCGCGACATGAGGATCTCGGCGACGCCGGCCGCGCCGGGCCGGTGGAATGAGTCCGTTGTGCGCTACCGTTGGGTGGCGAGTCCGTCACGACGGGCTTTCAACTCGCGCCAGGTGGTGAGGATCACGCCTTCGTCGACGATGGCCTGTTTGATCGCGGGATCCTTCATGAGGCGTAGCTCGGCAAGGCGGTACGATCCGGAGCCGCCGATACGGCCGAACTCCTCCGTCGTCTGCGTGCAGTGCACGATGAACTGACTGATTCCAGGGCGGAGGCCACGAATGACGGCGATGAGGCGTTCGCGCATGTCTTCATAGGAGCCGTTGCCGGCGGGGGCGAGGACCAACGTGTCGATAACGGGCAGCCCGGCGTTCCACAAACGCGCCGTCTTCCAGCGCAGGTACCACGAGGGAAAGGGTAGGCGTCGATTCGAGGCTTGGATATGTCCGCCGGGCACAAGCACGGGAATCCCTTCCTCGATGCCAATGGTCATGTACCGGTTGATGAAGGCCGGGAGGAGCACAACGCCCATGTGCGTGTCGAGGTGCGTCGGCTCGATGCCGACGGCGCGACTGTGGGCGAGTTGCGCGCGAATCTCGGTCTCGACCTCGGACGGTTCGGCATGGGAAGCCACATCGAGGACACCGCGCCAGAGCGCCCCGTCCGGATCCACCAGGCCGGGCACCGTATCGCGGCCGGCCAGGGGCCCCCAGCGATACTCGGGCCACTCCGAGGTGAGGGTGATGTGCATGCCGACATCGAGGTCGGGGTGCTCCTTTGCGTACGCGGCGATCTCCGGCACGCACGGGCACGGCATCATCACGCTGGTCGACGTGGCCACACCGTTCTCGATGGCATCGATGGCGCCCATGTTGGCGTCGTGACACAGGCCGGCATCGTCTACGTGAAAGATGACGACTCTGGAACCGGTCGGCCAACCGAGCCGTTCGGCGTACGTCGCTTCGGCGCCCGCCGCCGGCACTCCGATCAGCCACGCGAGAGCGGCAATCGCGCCGGCCAGTTTGCGCATCGCCGCTCACTCCGTTTGGGTTGCGCTCGGCGTCGGGAGCGCGTCGCGTCGCGTCTTCAACTCGCGCCAGGTGGTGAGGATGATTCCCTCTTCCTCGATGACCTTCCGGACCTCGGGGTCCAGTGCTACCAGGAGGTCGTTCAGCCGTGTCTGACTCGAGCTCGAGATCACTTCGAAGAGGGGCGACGGCCGCGTGCAGTGCTGGATGATCTCCGTGATTCCGGGCTTCATGGTGCGCAGTACGTTCAGGACCTTCGACTTCTTCTCGTCGAAGGATTTCCAGTCATACGTGGCCGCCACGGCGTCGTCGATGACCGGCAGGCCCGCGTCCCAGACCTGTTTCGCGATGAACCGTATCTGGTCATTCAACTCGGGCATGTCCTGGCCAATGAACTGCAGATGGCCACCGGGCGCGAGGACTGGAATGCCGTACTCGATGCCGACTTTCATGTAACGATGGAAGAAGAGCGGCGACGAGAATAACGTGGCCATGTGCGAATCCAGGTGGGTCGGCTTGATTCCCATCGCGATGGCGCGGTCGACCTGGGCGCGGATCTCCCTTTCGACCTCGTCTGCGTTTCCGTTGGCGACGACATCGCTCACGCCATCCCAGAAATACCCCTCTTGGTCGCAAAGAGTCGGGACGTTCGACGGCCCCGATACCGGATACCACCGGTACGGATCCCATTCCGAGGTGAACGTGAGGTGCACGCCGGCATCAACATCCGGATGGGCCTTGACGTATTCGACAAACTCAGGCACCCACGGGCACGGCATCATGATGCTCGTAGACGTCGAGACCCCCTTCTCGAGGGCCTCGATGGTCCCCACGTTGGCGTCGTGACACATGCCGGCGTCGTCGATGTGGAATATGACGACCTTCGATCCGGGTGGCCAACCGAGCCGTTCGGCGTAAGTCGGTTCCTCGGCCGATGTACAGGCACCGGCCCCGACCAGCGCGATGACGCACATTGTCGGAACGAGTCTCGTCCAGTCAGCCATACCGATTCTCCTGTGTCTGCATCGGGATCGACCCGACGCCGTTCCCCGGGGTTTGGGATCGCCAAGACGGCGCAGGGACAGCGGCTCACACGTCGCCGGCGTTGATGCGCTCCATACGCTGGGCCAGGTCCGTCAGGTAGGCCTCATCGCCCCCGTCGACTTCGGCGGTCATGAAGCCGGAGTAGCCGATTTCGGTGAGCGCTTTGCGCACCTCACGCCAGTTAACATCGCCCTCAAGCAGATTCTTCCATTCGTAGCCCTCGCGCTTGAAATCCTTCACGTCGAGCTTCACGATGCGCTTGTCGAGTATGCGGATCCAGTGCTGGGAATAGCCGTAGATGATGACGTTGCCGATATCGAAGTAGGCCTTCACCCACGGACTGTCAAACTCGTCCAGGTACCGCGCAAACTCGAGGGGGCTGAGCAGGAATTTGTTCCAGACGTTTTCGATGCCGATTACGACCTTCATCTCCGCCGCCAGCGGGATCAGCTCGCGGATGTGTTGCTGCGAACGGGTGTAGGCGTCGGCATAGCTGACGTTCTCGTCGACCACCGCGGGAACCAAGAGCACCGTCGTCGCGCCGATGGCGTTCGCGTGACGCAGGGCCACTTCCATGCCGTCCATGCCCTTCTTGATGACGGCCGGATCGGGCGAGGAGAACGGTGCGTGCCAGCCGCCGAACACCAGGCCGTGCAGGGGAACGCCAGCCTCCTTGGCCCACTGCGCCTGCTCGCGCGCCGCGTCGAGATCCTCGATAGGCGATCCGTCAATTCCCTCGAAGCCGGCCCGTTTGGCCAGGGCGAACTTGTCTTTGTCGGAGAGGTCGCTCGGCAACATGCCGATCTTGAGCGCCCGGTAGATGCGGGTGGGTTCCTGGGCCGTCGCGGACGGCAAGACACCCAATGCCGCGGCACCGGCCGCAGCCGCAGCCGAGTACTTCAGAAACATCCGGCGATCCATGGTGCGTTTCCTCCTGGGGTTAGCAAAACGACACGGCGCGTCTCGCCGTATCCGCCATACACTGTAACCCCACGATATACTCCACGCCAGCAAGGATTCAACGCGCGGTCGCGCCAAAACACGCGCGCCCCAGGTCCTCGGGGACCTAGGGGCGCGTGCTGTATCGGAACGGTTCTGCAGTGTGTGCGGACTAGAACGCGCTGACGATCAAGGCCACTTGAGGCGTGACGGGCGCGCGGCCCGGGTACTTGATGAACTGGACGTGTCCGTCCATGAATAGGACATTGCAGCCGCCGGGCAAGTGGTTGAAGATCTCGCCCTTGGCGTCCAGGCAGTCGAACATCACGAAGATGTCGCTCTGGGCCAGCGATGAAGCACCGGCGTTGGCCACGTCGTGGATCGCGTACCGCTCGACGCCCTCGGCCAAGTGGTAGACGATCGGGCCGCCGCCGTTGCCGCAATTCTCGCCATGGTAGACGCACTCCGCGTTGCCGTAGATGGCACTCAAATCGTTGGTTTCGAGGTAGCGCAGGGCCACGGAAATCAGGCTCTGAAGCAACTGCGTCGGCGCTTGCAGCCCGGTCAAGTCATCGGGCATGGTCTCCCCAATCGCGCTATAGAGCGCCTGGGCCTCGGGGGCATTGGCCGGCATGTAGTATTCGGGATGCTGCTCGTACGGCTCGAGGCGATCAAAAACCCAACCGAAGTACGCGTAACTGGCATCCGCATCCTTCACGCCAATATCGTGGTCCGGTTCATACACCGAGATGTTCCAATCGCCGACGTTCATTGTGGACGCATCGAAAGACGCGTAGGAAGTCTGATCCGGCTGCCATTTGAAGTCTTCCTCCGTGGCGTCCGGATCCGAAGGGCAGAGAAACACGCTCGGATCGGTCAGGTACTCGGGATAGATCGAATTGACGAGCGGCGCCGCCGCGGCGTAGCTATCACCGTCCAGCAGGTCGCCCTCGAGCTGGAGCGCGGGGAACTGACCACCTTCCGCCTCCCCGGAGTACATCTTGAACACAATGCCGAATTGCTTGAGATTGTTGGCACAACTCGAACGCCGTGCCGCCTCCCGTGCCCGGGCCAATGCTGGCAGCAGAATCGCCGCCAGAATGCCGATGATGGCAATCACCACGAGCAGCTCGATCAGGGTGAAACCTCGTTTCATGGCGTCTTTCCTCACTGTTTGATACCGCTGTCGCGCGTCATCGTCCCGTCGGGTATCGCTCAAACGGCCGCGCTTCTTCGAGGATGAGACTATAACGTCATCGATGACGCTGTGTAGACTCTACCACAAAGCAAAGGGCCTGTCAACACGTCCGAGATTGACAAAAAGACCTGACATGGTGTAGAAAAAAGAAGACAGGGAGTGGTTCTTGAAACGTCATCGATGACGTAGAGGTGGTTGCGTGACGAATCATACGGATGTTCTCGGAAAGCGGCACTGGACGATTCACGACGTTGCCCGGCGCGCCGAGGTTTCCGCCAAGACGGTCAGCCGCGTCATCAACGGCATCGGTGGCGTCGGCGAGGAAACACGGGCACGCATCATCCGCATCATCCGCGAAGTGGGTTACCATCCCCACACCGGCGCCCGAAGCATGCGCCGTCAGCAGCGGGATTGCGTCGGTGTGGCGGTGACGGCGCCCCTGAGCGAGGTCCCCATTCGAATGGACCTTTTCGAGTGGCTCTTCGCCGAGCTCTATGAGATCTTCGGGTCCAAGGGAAGCTACATTTGTTTCGATCTCAATCCGTTCAGCGCGAGCCCGGTAGTTGATTACGGCCGCGGCCTTTGGGAGCAGCGTTGCGGCGGCGTGGTCGTATTCGGCCCCGTGAAGGCCAGCGACGCCGTCATGCGGCGGATTCACGATTCCGGGCACCCCTACCTGGCCCTAAATCGGCCGGCCGACCTCCCGAACTGTAGCTATGCCACGGTGGACTACGAAGAGGGCGCGTATCTGAGCACGAGGTTTCTCCTCGATCGCGGCCACACGGGCGTCGGCATGCTCCAGGGATTCGGCGACTATCAGGGCGGACTCGAACGCGTTCAGGGCTACGGCCGGGCGCTGGGCGCTGTTGGTCTCGAGGTCGACCCGAAACGCATCATCCCGGTGGCCCTCGGGGCTCGCGATATCGAGAGCGCGGTGTACCGCCTGTTGCTGGATCCCGGCGTGACCGCGATCGTGGACGCGAGTTCGGTCGAAGATGCGGCCAGCATCCGCGAAGGGGCGCGGCGCGCCGGCCGGACGCCCGGTAAGGATTTCGAGATCGTCGCCTGGACCTATACCGACAACGCCGCCGTCATGGCCGAGGCGGCCGCCCACGTCTGGCTGCCCTTGGTCGAGGCGGCCAGCGCAGGATTCCGTGAGTTCGCCGACTGGTTCTACGGCCGGCGAAACGGTCCCGTGAAGATTCTGTACCGCCCGACGTTGTACGAAGCCGTTGCCGGGGCCGAGGTGCCCAAACCGCGCCGCCTCTTCGACGTGTTCACCTGACGCCCGCGCGCCCCCCTCGGGCTTTCCCGCCTCTCGATTGCGCGCTCCAGGCCCCCACAACGACTACGACGGCAATCATGGGCGCCCAGGCCAGCGGCAGCGAGTCTCCGGGGTGGCTCAACGGATTCAGCGGATCGGTTCCCGCAGCGATTTCGACGCCGTCGCCGTACGTGTCGTCGTCGGTGTCGGCATCGCACGGATCCGTGTCGTAGGTTTGCACTTCCACGCCATCCTGGAGCCCGTCGTCGTCGGTATCCACATCGCCCGGATCCGAACCGCAGTCGAAGGCGCTCACGAAAACTCCGGTATCCGTTTCGAACGCATCGGGAGCGCCATCGCCGTCGCTGTCGACCAGGAGCACACCGTAGCCGCTGTCGAGGTTGATCCAACCTAGACCTTCCGACCACGCATAGCCGTAGAGAAAGCCGCCCGCATCGACCATAGCCTGCACGCCACTCACTGCGCTCGTGTCGAAATTGACCCAGCCAATGTTCTCGCCCCAGGCATAGCCGGACAGGTGTCCGGCACCGTCATGGTTGACACCGTAATCCGTCGCGCTCGCGTTCGAGTACTGGAGGCCGGCGTCCGGTGCGCCATCGCCCAGGTGTAGCCAGCCTACGTTCTCGCACCAGGCATAGCCCGACAAGAGGTGTGGGCCTACTACGACGCCATGCGACCCGTTCGCATAGGCATCCACCCAGCCGGCACTCTCGCTCCATGCATAGCGCGCGTCGTCCGCTGGGTCTACAGACGACAACGCGGACACGGTGCCTGGCACAGCGACCGCAACGGCCGCTACTAGGAGCAGCACGGGTTTCAAAGTGCAAACCCTCCCTATTGCATCCCGTACGCGTCTTGGACACACACGGCCAACTGCCGTCCCCGCTGCGGCCATCTACACGACCAACCACGCACACGGGAACCCCGAAAGGAACACCTCGCCACACGTGTCAGCGGTTGGGATTCGCCCGTTCAGGACGGCTCAAGGACACGAGAGCATGCCAGGATCCATTAGAACCCATTGTCGATCTGGTTTGCTGATATGATGACCTCTTCCACGACGGCCTGACCGCTCCCACTGGGCCCCGAGACAATCCTCCACGACTTTGCCCAGCAGTCGAAGTAGTTCACCCGGAAGAACTCAATGCCCTGAGAATCGCAGTAGATGACAGACACGGACTTGGGTTCCACGGGAGTTTGCTTGAACCACGTGTAGAGCCGGCTGTCGCTCGCAAGTTCGGCATCATATGCGATTCTCAGAACAAGGTCATTTGCGTTGAGATTGGTTCTGGTCTTGTTAACGTGAGGAGGATAGGTAGTACCACCGGGAACAACGGTTTCACTCCATTCGTAGGAGGCGCCGCCGCCCTGGACTTCGACATCCTCGAAAAGCGGAGACATACCCTCGATCTCCACTTTGATTCGGCAGTTGGTGACCATGCCAGAGCCATAGTAATTCCGCGGCGCCGCCTCGGCTCCGCCAGGGGCCGCGCTGTTTGTCACCGCGTCATGAATCTCATTCAGGGTGTGCATGGTGGGCGCCGGCGCCGTCGTGGGCGTCAGCGAACCCGCGTTCACGATCGACACCGCCACCAGGATCATCGCTGCAGGCATGATCCACTTCAAAACACGCATGACGTTCTTCATGACCCTTCCTCCCTTGGCCTCTGTTTCCGGGCGTACACATCTGCACCCTGTCTCTGCAACAAGCGGTCAATCAGGTGGCGGCGTATTGGTATCCATTCTGCCGAGCAAGCGCGACGGATACGCCGACTCACGAGGAGGCCTTCTCCCTGGCATCCCGTACCACACGCGTCTTCGGATTGGATAGCCCCGACGTCCACACCACCTCACAAACTCTTGTGAACCCGTCTAGATTAGCACAAGTCCCCGTTGCTGTCAATTGATTTGTCTATGACTATCGCCCTGTAACGTCCGCATCCTTTCGACAACCCTTCGCCTACGGAGCTTCGATGCCCGAGCGAAACCCCGGCGGCCGTTCGAAACCTGCCGACAAGCCACGGAAGACGTTTCCGATCTCCGATCACCATTGCTCGCGGCCCCTCCCGTATGACATAGTAGGAGAAACGGCGGAAGGCAACGAGGAGGGAAGACGGCATGCGTGGATCTTCGAGAACGCGTCAGCACATTATCTTAGCCATGAGCCTTGCGGGGGTGTTTCTGTGGACGTCCAGCGCGCCCGCGGCCGAGGAGGCCACGGCGGCGGAGCCCACGCAGCTCGAACTGGGCCATGCCGTGTGCCCAGGGGATGATACGGCGAGCCAGGACTATCGCTGGTGCTTCTTTGCGGGCAACATGACGAACTTCCCGAGGCTAAAGGATGCCTCGGATCGGGTTGACCGGGAAGTGAACAAGACCCTGCGACTGATCGCTCCGGGCTTCGATGATGTCAAGTCCTTTGGCGACCAGCGGGACGACGTGATGATCCACACGCCCTTCCTCGGATTCGGGCGCATCCTGAACGATTACTTCGATGTGTTTCTGCAAACGGGCTATACGCGCGGCGTGGTCGAGACCAAGGCGACCAACTGGAGCCTCCTCCTCGTGCCATTGCGTACAAATGTGACCTTCGAACGTTCGAGTTTCTTCCTCGGTCTGGGCACGCACTGGCACCCCTGGGGCCGGCCGGTTCTGATGAAGTACGATGGCTGGAAGGCGCGTGTGCGCGGCACAAAACCGTTTTTCGCCACGTCGGTCAACTGGAACTACCTCACTTTCGACGCGGACGTGAAGGGTGCGTTCTTTCCGCTGGGAAACATCCTGCACATCGAGCAGAGCGATATCTTCAAGGTGTGGAGCTGGAGCGCCTTAGTGGGCGTGGATATGCCGCTCACGAAGCACACATGTTTCTCGTACAACGTGAACTACAACACGTTCTTCCGCTATGGGGACGACTTCTCCGGGCCGTCGATGAGCGTGTACATGAAGTACCTGTTCTAGCAACGCGCGATGCCCACCGGCACGAGTGGTTATTGATTTAGTGGATGCGGTTATGGTAAGGGTATAGATCCATCATGGGTTTACATTGGTTGGAAAAGGGAGGCCTATGAAATGGGGAGGAGAACTCTTGTCTTCAGTCTCGTTCTTCTTGTTGCGACGATGGCGTTTGGAACCGACTCGACACCGACGGAATCGACCGCACTCCGAGAGCAATTCTGCGTAGCAGTCAACGGAGATTTCCTGTACGTTTGCGAGGGCGCCAACTCCGGTGATGAGGGCTGCGGGCTGACGGTTCTGGATATCTCGACGCCGGAGACGCCGCAATGCGTAGGCCGAATTCCCATCGATATCTCCTCTCCGTACCGGATACGGATATTCGGCGCGCTCGCGTGTGTCGTCGATGGAACAGTCCTCTTTGGAGACATCAAGAGCGGGATAGGTCAGGTGGTCTTTCTCAACGTAGCCCAGCCCAACATGCCGTTCGTGGCCGGCTACTACGAGAGTAACTTTGTGATCAGTGACGTGGCTATCCGCGGCAGTCGTGCCTACTTGGCAACAAGCGAGGCTACCATGGATCAGGGGCTGCCGCAACTGACGAACGGCGGCATTGCCGTGCTCGATGTGTCCGCGCCGGCCAGCCCTGTCTTGATCAATCGCGTTGCGCTGAGTGACCCGCCCTTCTCCTTGGCGATCGTCGGCGATTCTCTGGCCGTAGGGTCGTTCAACATCTTCGGGGCGCCCCGCTTGCTGGCTTGCAGCTTGGCGGATGTGGACTCGCCCGCCGTAGTGGGCACACACAGCTTGGCTGGCAGCATGGAAGTGGGTGGCGTTTGGGATCTCGATGCGAGCGGCAACTCGGCATACGTTGCCACGCAAGTAGTGTCGCTTATGGATATGAGCACCTCGCTGGTGTTAGAGAGTGTGGATGTTTCGACGCCCTCAGCGCTGTCGAGCCTTGGTTCACTTGAGCTCTGGCAGAACGAGGAACTGGAAGTGGGCGTTACAGACATTGAGTTCAGTGGCGGGATTCTGTATGCGGCGCATGAATCCAGCGCTCTTCATCTAATTGACGTGATGCAACCTGGCGGGCCGGTGCTGCTGGGCCAGTTCCTGCCGCCAGACGAGGTGCCGTGGGTGGCCGTCAAGGAAGACACAGCCTATGTCACGGATCTCGACAACGGTGTCCTCGTCTTGGAGTGCTCGACGCCGTCGGCGCCCAGCCATGTGGGCACCTACGTGGGCGATTGTTCGACCGTCCTATCGGATTACACACGGCAATTCCTGGAGCAATGGGACGCGCTTGTCGAGGTGCTGGAGCTAGGCGTCGAACCCATTGATCTTGACGCAGATGGGGTTCCGGAGCGATGGATCCTGGCCGTCGTGGCGGCGATCCTGAGCAACACAGACGCTCCCTATCGCACGTACGTTGTCAACGAATTCGTCTACTGGCAAAACATGCTGGCAAGCATCTCCTTGGGTCCTTTGGCTCCCCTCAGGGACTGCCTTGCTGCGCTCGCGGTGGTCAACCCCGCGCTTCTCGATACGATGATACTGGGCCCGATCGATCCGGGGAAGGACATGGTCGATCCTGTTGGGTCATCGCCACCAAGTCCTCTGGCCGGCGATGCCGACCTGGACGGCGACGGCCTCACGAATTCCGAGGAATACCACGCCGTGGTGGCCAACGGCGGCTCGATGAAGGTATTCGTGAACGCGGTGCTCTACTGGCCCGGTGCCGGGTCTCTCCCGGTGGGCGGATTGGCGGCGACGGGCCTCCTTGTGGGCGCTCTGGCGGCTGCGGCCGTGAGGCGTGTCCGACGCTGATACCTCGAGTCGGATGAGGGTATTCTGGGCCGAGCGTGCCGCACGGCGAATGCGGTCAGCGGTGCTGTTACATGGGCCGGTTTAGGTCAGGGCGTCCTGGGCCTTCTTGACCATGCCTTCGAATACGGTACGCTGCTCGATGAGCGCCTGCACGGGCTCGGCAGGCTCCTCACGGGCCTCGAGCAAGATCCAGCCGGCGTAGTCCATGCGGACGAACAAGCCCATCAAGTCCTGATACGGGTAGTTGCCGATGTTCAGTTCGCGGACGTGCGCCGTCGCGCCCAACCGGCCTTTCACCAGGTTGAAGTTGGCTTCGAGTCCTTCGCCCAGGAGATCCTGATCGTTTGAGTTCCAACACACGCCCACATTGGGATGGTCGGCAACGTCCATGATTTGTTTCATGGTCGGTAGGAGACAGCACTCGCCGTGGACTTCGAGGCGGATTTGTTGGCCGTAGTCGGCGGCGAAGGCCGCGAGCGTGTTGAGCGATTTGCCGATCTGCTCGATGGTCACTTCACGGGGCACCTCCTTGTGCAGGTTGTTGGGCTTGACCTTCACGCCGGATCCGCCGACATCGTGGCTCAGCTTGACGAAGGCTTTCGTGGCCTCGATGGCCTTGGTGAGCGCGTCGGGATCCGGATGATCGAAGCATTCGTTGCTTCCGATGCCGATCATCTCGACCGGACTGTCGGCAAAACGCTTTTTGACCGCCTCGCGCGCCTCGGCAGTGAGGTCCGGCTCGACGCCGTGCTTGTGCATCGTGCGCAGCTCGACGCCGAGAACGCCGCTTTTCTCGCAGCGCTCGATGAGCGTCGGCAAATCCCAGTGCTGCGCCCACAAGTACGTCACAAGTCCAAACCGCATTTTGGCGCCCACCGGCGCAGCCAACGCGGGCGCGCCCGCCGACAGCCATATGGTTCCCGCCCCTGCGGCGGCTCGCGTCAGGAAATCACGACGAGATAGTCCGGTCATGGTCATCAACCTCCTTGGGTTCACGATTCGCGTGTGTCGGACAGCATAGCACTCGCCCCGGATTCGAAGAAAGCCACTCGGGAACTCCGGCCGCAGGCGGGATCGACAGGGTAGTCGGCCCACGCCCGCGCTGCGGAGCAGAAGGCCGGGTTCGCCTGTTGCCAGCCCTCGTCTACGGCTCGTAGAGGGTGATAAGGGGGGCCTCGGGTGCTCGTGCGTTGGCGGGAACCGGCATCGTGTCCACGGCGACATGTTCCGAATTCAGCTCTACGCGGGCGGCGACGTGCCCGTCGACCACGAGCTCCACACGCCATGCGCCGCCTTGTTCGACGGCGTCCGTCCAGGCGCATTCCCGGCACTCGGCGATGGGTTTGAGGCGGGCGGAGGCTGGCGCGTTGGCCCTTGTGGGAGGGCTGGCACCAGCGCACACGCAGAGCTCGACACCGTCAGGCAACGCCCATGCCGATAGGATGAGCGGCCGGAGTGAAGGCGCCAGGCCGGGGGGCGCTCCTCGGATCACGGCGCCGCAATCCTCGAGCAGGGCGCGCAGATGGGCCGCAGGCCAATCGTCAAGCGAGGTTGCCAAGGCGGCGTCGCCCAGCAGGAATGCGAGCGCGGCCGCGTAGGGGGCCGCGGCGGCGGTCACGTCGCGGGACTCCAGGCGGGTGATGCGTTGACGGAGCGAGTCGAGGGCGTTGTCGGCATTGCCGGCGGCGACGAGGGCGCGTTCGTAGGCGATGAGGGTATGCGGCTGTCGTGAGGCGGCGCAGGCGTCGCGCAGGCGCACCAGCAAATCATTGCGTTGAACGTTGTCGACCGGGCGAAGGATCGTGCGATGGCCGCGCGGTGCTTGAACAGCCAGGCGGAACTCGTGTGCGGCGCGGTTGGGAAATTCCTGCGCCAGGGCGTGCCGGGCGCGCCAGAGGTGAACGCGCGGCTCGTTCGGGGATCGCATCGCGACGAAGTCGAGTCGGCGATCGAGGCGATCGAGCCGTCCCGTCGCGGAATCCCGATCGGCGGCGACCTCGAAGTTCCGCGGATCGCCCTGGTTCTCCGGGAACACATGGGCCGCGTTGACAGCGATGAGCAGCGCGCACGGCGCCAGGAGCGCATAGGCCATTCGAGGCGCCGTGAATTGGGCGGCGCGGCCCGGCAGTGGGTAGGCTGCGGCAAGTCCCGCCAAGACGGCAAATCCCAGGGAGGGCTTTACGGAGAAGCACAGGCAGAAGACAACGGCGAGGACCAGCGTCCGCGCCATCAGCCGAGCCCAGGCCGCATCGTCGTGGGAGGATGAGGCCGTGGCCGCGAAGACGCGGTTCTTGGCGACGGTGCGTGCCAGGCTCCACAGCGCCGCGAGACAGGACGCCAACGCCAGGCCGGACAAGGCGTTCCATCGAGGCGGGCGCCACGAGGCCACCGTGTGCGCGGGCGCGATGGCGTAGACCAGGGCGCTTGTGGCAAGGACGAAGATGATCGCGGCCATGACGGCCGGGGCGGAGAGGTCGTGCTTGATTCTCGCGCGTTTCACCGCTGCGGCGAAGGCCTGGCCGGCCACGGCACCGCCGATGACCAAGACCAGGGCGCCAGCGGCGAGCCGGCGGCCCAACCATAGGACGCCGTGCGTGTCGATGGAGAATGCGGTAGGGAACGCCGGCGGCACCCGGAAAGCAATGTGCGTCCACAGCGCGCCGGCGGCGATCGAGACGCACGAGAGCCAGAGCCACTGGCGGATGCAAGCCCTCGACGGCGCGAAATGCAGCGCGGCCATGTAGGTAGCGACAAGGCCCAACTGGCTTGGCGAGAAGGCGGGGTCGTGACGGAGCAGGCCCGCGGCGATCAGGCCCGCCAAGGCGATGGCGGGCCACATTATCTCGAAAGGCGCCGAGACTTTTCGTAACCGGGCGATGTCTATGGCCAACAGCATGACCAGGAGCGTCGTGATGGCGGTCGTGAGTTCCGCGTTGAGCCCGGGCACATACGTGTAGACGTCCCACGGCCAAAGGGCCGCCAGGAGGAAGAGCAGGATGGCGGCCATGCCGCGTATGGATCGTCCCCCATGAACGCCAGGGGCCCGCGCGGCGTGTTGAGCCCCGGACGGCTGTTCTTGCGGCCGCGTCATCGCACGGCGTCCGCGGCGGCCTGCGGCGGCGCGTCCGACGCTTCTATCGAGTGCCGGCTCTCCGCCGCGCCCAGCAAATGAACGACCACGGCGATCGCCAAGAACGCGATGAAATGGATTAGGGCGACGCGCCGTTCGCGGCGGAGACGTTGGAGAAGGTCGTTCATGGTTCTCTCGTTTTCGTCCTTTTCCCCTAGCGCGGACTATACGAAAAGGCAGGATCCGTTGCAAGCGCCGCGAGCGGAGCACATGGTGTCTGTGTGGCCGCCGCCTCAGGCGCGCGCGGGCCCCTCGGCGGCCGGAACGGGACCCTCGACGCGGAACACGCGCCGGGCATTGGCCGTGGTGCGTGCGCAGAACTCGTCGAACGGTACCCCTTTGATATCCGCGAGCAGACGTGCCGTGTGTTCCACATAGAGGGGTTCGCACCGCTGGCCGCGTAGCGGCTGCGGCGCCAGGTAGGGGCTGTCCGTCTCGACGAGGATGCGGTCGATCGGAACGGCACGGGCAGCTTCTCGAAGGTCGTCGGCTTTCTTGAAGGTCACGTTTCCCGCGAAGGACACGTGCAAGCCCCACGCGAGACACCGTTCCGCGAAGGCCGGCGATCCCGAGAAGCAGTGCATGACGCCGCCGGCCAGGCGCGTGTGAACGGCATCCAGTACGGGAACGATATCCTCGTACGCGTCGCGGCAATGGACGATGATCGGCATGGCGATGTCTACGGCCAGGGCGAGCTGGCGCTCGAAGGCGATCCGCTGGCTGGCCCGAGGCGAGTATTCATAGTAGTAGTCGAGGCCGATCTCGCCGACGGCCACCACACCGCGTTCACCGGCCAGCGCCCGAATCGCGTCGAGGGTCGCATCGTCGAGTTGTACGGCATGGTGAGGATGGATGCCCACGGCGGCGTAGAGCCGTTCACGGTTCAGGGCCACGCCACGGCGGCTGGACTCGAGCGAATCGCCGATGGTGACGAGCCACTCCAGCGTGTCGAGCGCCCGCCCGATGACGGCCTCACGGTCGGCATCGAAGGCTTCGGATTGGAGATGACAGTGGCTGTCGACGAGCGGCATTACTCGCCGCCTCCGCCGCCCCCGTTCGTTTCTTGAGCCGGATGATCCGGCGCGGCATGATCTCCCTCGCCCTTCTTGTTCCGCCGCCGCCGCTTGCGCCGGGATTTCCTCGCGGCCTGTGCCTCGGCGCCTTCGCGCGGCCCGGCTGCGGCCGGACTACCGCCAGACGATGGCGCGCCTGGCCTGGCGTCGTCGTCGCCCGTGTCGTCGAGCCCCTCCGACTCGAGTCCCGCGTCAACATCTTCCTCGGAATCCGCCTCATCGGGTGATTCGAGGGGGGAATCGTCGTCGGACACCTGCGATGCCTTCTTCTTGTCTCGGTAGGAACCGTTTTCGTAACTGAGGCAGCACATGAGACGCCCGCATTGGCCGCTGATCTTCTCGGGATTGAGCGACAGGTTCTGTCGTTTGGCCATCTTCATCGAGATGGGCAGGAAGTCGCCCAGCCAGGAACGGCAACACAAGACCCGGCCGCACTCGCCGAGGCCCCCGACCATTTTCGCCTGATCCCGCACCTGGATGTGGCGGAGCTCGATACGCGTCTTGAGCACGTGGGCGAGATCGCGCACCAGCACGCGGAAATCCACGCGCTGGTCCGCCGTGAAGTAGAAAGTGACCTTCCGTTTGTCGAAGGTGTACTCGGCATCGATCAGTTTCATTGGGAGGCCGGATTCCGCGATCTTCTCGGCGCACACGCGGTGGGCCTTGGCCTCCTCTTCGGCGATGCCGGACTGGGTCTCTTCGTCGGTGGGCGTGGCCCTCCGGATCACCTTCATCTCGGTTTGGCGCAACTCGTCGTCCGGAACGGCATAGGGCGGCACCACGCAGATGCCGAATTCGAGTCCCCGTTCCGTCCGCACAATGCAGTGATCGTTGCGCTGAATCGGGATGTTGTTGCACAGGAATGTGTATACGCGGTTTGGCTTGCGCAGCCTCACCTTGGCCAACTCCATGGCAGGTCGCTCCCTTCCGGCGCCGTCACGACGCCAATGCGAAGAAGAGATCGCGAAACACGCGCTCTTCGTTGATAAACCGTTCCAGGTAGGTACGCGCCTTGCCGACGGCTTCCACCTTCTCGTCGAGGTGGATGGGCGCGGCCGCGCGCAGTCGATCCAGTTGATCTCGATTCAGGACAAGAGCCGTCTCGCCGGTGGCGTGGTATACGGCGATATCTCGATACCATGTCTGGAACAAGTATAGGTAGTTCATCACGTCGTGGCGATACCAGGCGTCGATGACCGCCTGTTCCTCGGCCTTCATCTGCTCGCGATCCTCGCGCGTGATCTCCTCGGGCGCGCGGATGTCGGCGGTGGTTTTGACGGCGCCGGTAATCTGGTCGCGCAGGCCGGTTAGGTGGTTCGAGAATTCCTCGGCCACGCTCAAGGGATCGCCGCCTTCGGCGAGGCGCTGGGTGATCTCGAGTACGACGGCGCGCTTGTCCGAATCGACGAGGTCGAGGGCGCGGGACATCTGGCCCTGCGATAACTCGGCCAGCGCCTCGGCCTGGTCGCGGGGCAGTCCCCGTTCGCGGATCAGGAGTTCGGCCACGGTCTCGGGCCTGAGCGTGCCAAACCGAATCTGCTGACATCGTGAACGGATTGTCGGCAACAGCATTCGAGGAAACTCGGTCACGAGGATGAACAGCGATCGGCCCGCCGGTTCCTCGAGGGTCTTGAGAAAGTGGTTCTGGGCCGGCAGGTTCATCCGCTCGGCGTCCAGGATGATGAACACGCGCCACGCCGACTCGAAGGCGCGCAAGGCGGCAAACTCGTTGATGGTTTCCACGGTTTCGACATCGATAACGCGGGCCCGTTTCACGGGCGCAACCATGCGCACGTCGGGGTGATTGCCGCTGGTGATCTTACGGCACGTCAGGCACCGGTCGCAGGCGTCGTTCTTGCCCTCAGCGCAGTTGACGGCCTTGGCCACCTCGAGGGCCGTCAGCCGTTTGCCCACCCCGCCGGGACCCCACAGAAGCAGGCCGTTGGGCACGCGGCTGCGCTCCAGCATGTGGCGCAGTAGCCGGATCGGCACGGCTTGATCTCGGATCGCGATGAAACTCATGGTTCCCCCAGTATCTCATCGAGGAGCGGACGGATGGCGTCTGCCACGGCGTCGACCGACTGCATGCCGTCGACGATGCGCACGCGGTGAGGATCCTCGCGGGCCAGCGTGAGAAACCCCTCGCGGACCCGTCGGTGAAAGTCGATGTGCTCGCGTTCGAGCCGATCGGAACCATACTGCGTAGCCCGGCGCAAGCCCTCTTCAGCCGGCACGTCGATGACGATAGTCCGATCGGGCCAGACGCCACGCGTGGCCATCTCGTGCAGGAACGTAACGTGGGCTCGGTCCAGGCCTCGAGCGGCCCCTTGATAGACCGTTGTGGAGTCGGCAAACCGATCGCAGAGCACGGTAATACCGGCTTCCAGGGCCGGCCGAATCCGTTCTTCGACGTGCTGGGCGCGGGCGGCTTCATAGAGCAGGAGTTCCGCCACCGGCGTCATCGCCGTGTTTTCGGCGTCCAACAGCAGCCGGCGAATGGCCTCGGCAATGGGCGAACCGCCCGGTTCGCGCGTCACGTCGACCGGGCGGCCTTGGGCGCAGAGGTACGCTTGGGCGCGGGCGATCTGCGTGGTCTTGCCGCAGCCTTCAACACCCTCGAATGTGATGAATGTTCCCTTCATTCCTCGGTTGCCTCTTTGCGTGCCGCACGGCCCGATTCGAAAAACGCGGCCACGGCCTCGGCGTCGCCGGCCCGGATATGCTCGGCGATACGGGCCAAATCCGCCTGGACGGCCGCGAGTTCATTCAGTAAAGCCCTGCGGTTGGTCAGGCAGATGTCGCGCCAGATCTCCGGCCGGCCGAGGGCGATGCGGGTGGTGTCGCGGAATCCGCTGCCAACAAAGGGTTTAGCGTCCTTCTGTCCGGCGAGACGTCGGGCCAAACACGAGGCCACGACATGAGGCAAGTGGCTGGTACGGGCGACGAGGTCGTCATGGGTCTCCGGGTCCGTCTTGGTGACGCGGGCGCCTACCGCTTCCCAAAGGCCGGTCACGATATCGTTTGCCTCGGGATCGGCCTCTGCGGTGGGCGTGATGAATGTGACGGCGTCGGCATACAGTCCTGCATCGGCATGCTCGGGGCCGGACTTCTCGGAACCGGCCATGGGGTGACTACCGATGAAGCGGATGGGTTTGGGCCACGAGGCGGCGGCATGGGTGCAGATGAGGGATTTGGTGCTGGCTACATCGGTGACGACGGCCGCCGAGTCGACGGCCGAACGAATCTCGTCGAGCTTGTCGGGAACGGCGGCCGCCGGCGTGCAAAGAACGATGAGGTCCGCATCCCGGCTGGCCTCGGCGGCATCCAACGAGACGGTGTCGACGGCGCCCAGGCGCAACGCGGTATCCAGGGTTGACGCGCGATGACCTACGCCACGCACCGTTCGAGCCAGTCCCCGACTCTTGAGCGCCAAACCCAGCGATCCGCCGAGGAGGCCGACTCCGATAATGGTGACCGTCTCGAAATGGGGCATCATGAGGATTCTCGCGTTACCGCAATGGCCTCCGATAGTGAAAACGCGCCCACATACAACGCGCGTCCGACAATGATTTCATCGATACCGTCTGGTTCAAGCGCACAGAGGGCACGGACATTCTCGATGGATGATACACCGCCCGAGGCCGTGACGGGGATCTTGACGGCCCGGGCGATGGCGCGGGTCGTCTCGACATTGGCGCCCCCCATCATGCCGTCGCTAAGAATGTCGGTGTAGATGATACGCGCGGCACCTGCGGCTTCGACCTGCTGGGCGAAGCCGACGGCGTCCGTCTGGGTCGTCTCGATCCAGCCACTCAGGGCGACCTTGCCATCGCGCGCGTCGATGCCGACGACGATCTTGCCGGGAAAGGCGGCGACGGCCTCGGCCAGGAACGCGGGATCGCGATGGGCGGCCGTGCCCAGTATGGCGCGGTCGGCGCCGGCCTCGATGATGTCGTGCACGGTGTCGAGGTTGCGAATGCCGCCGCCGACCTCGAAGGGGACGCCGGCAGCCTTTAGCGCCTTGAGGTGATCCAGGACGCACGAGCGTCCGGCCTTGGCGCCATCGAGATCGACAACATGAATGATCTCGCCGCCCAGGGTGTGCCATTGGATCGCCTGAGCTACGGGGTTCTCCGAGAAGACCGTTTCGCGGTCATAGTCGCCCTGGACGAGGTTGACGCACAGGCCGCCGCGGATGTCGACCGCCGGTACGATCCGCATGGTCACGAATCGGCGTCCAGCTTGGACTTGGCGATCTGCACCAACTGCTCGAAGGCGACCTCGTCGGTAGCGGCCATTTCGGCCAGCATCTTGCGGTTCAGGTCGAGATCGGCCATCTTCAGTCCGCAGATGAATCGGCTATAGCTGAGGCCGTACGTGCGCGTGGCCGCATTGATCCGGGCGATCCAGAGCTGACGGAAGTCGCGCTTGCGGGCCTTGCGGTCGCGGTACGCGTAGGTTCCGGCGTGTTCGACGGCCTGATACGCGGTCTTGTAGAGGCGATGGCGGCTACCACGGTATCCGGAGGCCTGCTTGAGCACCTTCTTGTGCCGACTCCGCGCCGCGGGACCATTTGTTGCACGTGGCATAGTTCAAATCCTTTCCTTCATGGGATGGCATGTCGAGGTCTGCGAAACTGCCTCGGAAAGACGCCGACGGCCTAGCTGTACGGGAGCATCTTCTTGAGGTTCGGCACGTCTTCCGAGCTCATGATGACGTTCTTGCGGAGGTTTCTCCGGCGCTTGGGCGACTTCGAGCTCTTGAGGTGTCTCGCAAAGGCCATCGTCCGTTTGACTTTTCCGCTCTTGGTGCGCCGGAAACGCTTTGCGGCGCCGCGGTGGGTCTTCACTTTCGGCATGCTACGTTCTCCATGGGAATCCTTCAATCATAAAACCGTCACGAGAGTTCGGGATACGCACGCTTCGCCCCTGTGCGGAGCCTCACGTCGAGTCCGCGATCTACCCGCCACAACCATGTTCGCGCGGACGGCCCTTCCGGTCGTCGACGCCTTCCGTTCGAGCGTGTCTGTCAGCGCAAGGGCGAGATGACCAGCGTCATGTTTCGTCCCTCGATCCGGCTTCGCACAGGGTCGATGTCCGGCTGGCCGATGTCCTTTGTGGCGTCGACGATGCGTACGAGCAGGTCGCGCCCGAATTCGGCATGGGCCATTTCGCGTCCGCGGAACATGATGGTGACCTTGACCTTGTCGCCTTCTTCGAGGAACGCCCGCACGTGGTTCGTCTTGAACTCGAAATCGTGGGGGTCGATCTTCGGGCGGTACTTGATTTCCTTCACGGTGACTTGGTGTTGGTGCTTGCGCGCCTCTTTGGCCCGCTTGCTTTGTTGGTACCGGTACTTGCCGTAATCCATGATGCGGCATACCGGCGGCGAAACCTGCGCCGCAACCTCGACCAAATCCAGTCCGCGTTCTTCGGCCTCCCGAATGGCATCGCGGGGGCTCATAATACCGAGTTGCTCACCGCTCTCGTCGATGACGCGTACTTGCTTGACGCGGATCATCTCGTTGACACGAACCTTCTCCGTCGGCTTTAGGATTGGCGGACCTCCTCTGTCTTCGAGCCCAACGGCCCTACCTTGTTCTCCCAACCGCCCAGGCCTCGCCTCGAGGCGGTCACCAATGAAAATCCGGCAGCACGCACCAGCGTCCTGCCGGATAGACCGATCACGCATTGTGATGTTCCGAACGAACCATGCTCACAGACCCGAAGGCCGCCGCACGGTGGGAAGCTGGCGCGCTTCCACTTCCTCTAGCACCGCGTATCGTACCAGATAGGCCGTGCCGGAGTCAATGCGACGACTCGAGCGTGTCGGCCTACGGCGCGCTAGGGTTTCACCGGCAGGCCCGACTCGATGGATTCGTTGGCCGCGCAGGTGACCATGAAGGTCTGCAGGGCGTCGCGATAGGTGGAGCGAATGCGGTTCTTCTTGCCGCTCCGCACCGCATCGATGAAGACTTTGTCTTCTTCTTCATACATGTTCACGGCGGGGTGGTACTCGGTGACCTTTCCGGCTTCTTTGACGATGAGCGTACCGCCGGCAAACGAGACGGTGGCCTCGGGGGTGATCACATCGAGGGCGACGCCGCCGCCGTGGTTGCAGACACACGACGATGTGATCGTCGCGGAGGCGCCACTCTTCATACGCATGGTCACGGCGCTGCTGTCGTGTACATCGAACTTCTCGACCTTGGTCATGCAGCCGGTGGACGCCGTGGCGTAGACTTCGGCCACGTCGCCGCACAGATACCGCATCAGATCGAACATGTGGGTGGTTTGCTCGACGATCTGGCCCCCGCTCTTGTCCATGCGGCGCCACCACCACACACCCGGCATCCCGCCATTCCACCGGCCGAGAATGAGCGAGATCGCCTTGCCTTTGAGAATCTGCCGGGCCAGGTTGGACGTGTCGTAGTACCGGAAACAGTAGCCCACTGAGCAGATGATCTTGGCCTTGGATACGGCCGCGTTGATGCGCTTGGCGGTTTCCCGATCGATGGCGATGGGCTTCTCGATGAAGAGATGAATGCCCCGTTCCGCAGCCGCTTCCTCCATCCCGCAGTGGGCATAGGGCGGCACACAGACGTAGACGGCGTTGGGCTTGACCTTGTCGTACATCTCGGTAAACTCGGTGAAGGCCTCGCCGCCGAACTGGGCGGCCGCGGCCTCGGCACGTGAGGCTTCAATGTCGCAATGGCCTACCAACTTCACGCGATCCATCTTGCTGAGCCACTGATAGTGCTGGTGCATAATGCCGCCGCAGCCGACCGCTCCCACCCTGATCATAGCGTTTCTCCTTCTTATCCCATGTGCTCTTTCAAAAACGTCACCGCGTTGGCGAGGGCCGTTCCGGGGCGTCCCCGCAGGCCACACTCCAACGCCATGTAATCACGGAATCCTACATCGCGCAGCGCCCGAAACACGGCGCCGAAATCGGTATGGCCCGTGCCCGGTTGCCACCGTTGGCTGTCGGCGAGGTGGACGTGCCGGATCCGCTTACCTGCGGCGCGCACCGCCTGGGCCATGTCGTCCTCCTCGATGCTCATGTGAAACAGGTCGGCCATGATGGCCAAGCCCTTGGCGCCGGCGCGCCGGACCACGTCCACCGCTTGTGACAACCGGTTGATCAGATGCGTCTCGTACCGGTTCAGCGGTTCGACTAACACGAGGCAACCCGCCTGTTGCGCCGTTTCACCCAAAGGCCCCAATATCTCGACGAGCAGATCCGTCTCGAGATCGCCAACGTTTCTGAGCGGCGAGAGGTCGGGCAGCCTCGGGCCGCCGAAAAGCGGCACCGTGATCAACCCCACCGCGCCGAGGGCGCCACCCGCCTGCAACAGCACCTCGATATCGGTCACGGCGAGATCGCGCTGCGCCTTATCCGCATCCAAGAGACAGCCGCGATAGCCCGAGCAGATCGTCGATACGCGCACCGAATGGCCGGCCAGCGCCCGCTGCACGGTGTCGAACCCATTGCGGAGGCCGCCACCACCGAGCTCGATGCCGTCGAACCCGAGGGCGGCCGCACGGTCAAGCTTCTCCTCAAGACAACGTCCGGGAAGCATGCCTTCCTGCACGGAAAGCTTCATCGGGGCCCCTCCCATCACCAATGCCCAATCCAAAGTGAGAAGTGCATTCTAGCAGAGGATCCCTAGAAAAGAAAGCGTCGTGCGACGCCGCGACGCCGTCATTGGGCGTCCGGCGCCGAGCCGATCCGTTCACTCCGGCGGGGCCGGTGCCACCGGTGAGGCATCGAGGAGGCCGTTGTAGAAGCGGGCGAGTGTGGCGATGTTCTTGTCGTTGCCGCTGAAGGATTCGATGGGTTTGTCGAGATACTCCTGAATGGGTAGCGGCAGGGAATTGTCGCCGGGCCGGGCGAAGCCGTAGAAGTCGCGCGTGGGGAACTCCTTGTTCGTCACGACGGCGTAGGCGTTGTGCTGGTCGCCCCAGCCGACGATGCATTGGATCACGCGCTGGCGGTCGGTCGCCGCTGCTATCACCTTGGCCAAACGCTCGGGGTCGGGATGCTCGTTCATGATCCAATCGACTTCGCGTAGGAGCGGCGAGTCGACCACGCTGGGATGGTTCAGGTCGTTACAACTGAGCCAGATGACGGAATCCGGCGCGGCGTCGCGGATCCGTTTCCAGCACTGCGTGATGCTCGCGCGATCGTAGGCGGTCTTCTGCGCGTCGGAAAGTTGTGCCTCACCCGGGAAGGGCTCGCCCATGAGCTGCGCGTAAAGCTCCTTCTCGGCCGGTTTCCACGCGCCACCGTTCTGATCGGCCCGCGCCTTGTCGGGATTCCACACCCAATCGATCATGAAGCCGTCGATGCCCGTCTTCTCGACGGCATCGCGGATCGACGCGGCGAGGAAGTCGAGGTAGCGGTCCGAGTAGAAGAGATGGGGCTGGCTCGGCGCGCCGTAGCTGAAATCCGGATTCTCCTTGGCCCAGCGCGTGTTCGAGCCGACGCAGAAGTAGGCCATGACGCGCATGCCGCGCGCGTGGCCGAGGCGGACGACCTCGGTGAGGAAATCGCGCTCGAGGCCCGGCTGCTCCGGCACGAGGCCGTTCTTGTACCACGCGTAGCCATTGCACGACACGGCGAAGGTCTGAATGGTATTGACGCCGAGGCCGGCGTACCACGCCACGTGTTCCTCGGGCGACGCATCGGCCCAAAGACCCGGCGGGGCAAATCCGTTTTCGCCGCCCGGGCCCCAGTTGAAGTCGACGCAGAAAGCCTTGATGGGTGCCTCGTCTGCGGCGGCCAGGATCGAGGCCAGCGCAAGGGCTACGAAGCAGAATGGACGGTATGGACCGTATGGACGATATGGACAACGATGCATGGTTGTGCCTTCCTTCAGTTCTCAGCACCTGCTTGGCTGGGCCGATGCGCGATGGAGTCCTGGATGGTCTTGACGAACTCCTCCTTCTCGGCGGCGTCTCGGAAGGCGGCGACAGGCACCCCAAGAGCCGAAATGGCCGCAATGTGAATGCAGATCATGTCGCCATCTTCTACAACGCTCTTCACCGCACGCCACTTCCAGAAAGATGAGGCGTATTCCGACTCACAGTGGATCCCTTCGGGAGATATCGTCAGCGTTTGCGCGCCGAGCAGCACCTCAATATCTCCTTTCGAGAGCATCATGCGAACGTTGGATTTGTTACGCCACACGAAGAACCTGGGCACGGTCACAAGCCACAGCACCGCCGCAATCAGTGGTAAGCATTCTACTATGGATACTCGGTGCGTGACTGCCATAACGGCGAGCGCAAGAAGGACGAACGAGCACGGCGCGACGACACGAAGGATAAACATTCTCCGGTGGTAGTCTGCCGAATTCTTATAGCAATGCATCTGAATCTCGACCAAGCTATCGAGTGTTCTGGTATATTCGACTTTCACGTCGCCTCCCTTTCTCGACACATCACAAAGGCCACCAAATCCCCTTGCGCGCCGCCGCGTTTTCACAAGAACCGAAAGCGAGTTTAGCACATGCCCTTTCACTACGCACGTACTTCAGTAGCCACATGCCCGCGCGGAATCCCCAGGCGCGCGATCGCCTATCCTTTCACAGCGCCGGCGGTGATGCCTCGGATGAAGTATCGCTGGAACACGAGAAAACCGATCACGAGGGGCAATGTGGCCACGAGGCTCGCGGCCATGATGAGCTCGAAGGGCGTTCGGTGTTCACCGTTCAGCAAGTAGATGACGAGGGGCAGCGTGTACATGGACTCGGTACGCAGGACGATAAAGGCCCACATGAGGTTATTCCACACGTTCATGAGCTGGAGTATGCCGAGAGCGGCCATGGCCGGTTTGATGACGGGCACGACGATGCGCCAATAGATGCCGAACTCGGAGCAACCGTCGATGCGCGCGGCGTCGAGGAGGTCGTTGTGGACGCTCTCGGCGGTGTATTGGCGCATCCAGAAGATGCCGAAAGCGCTCGCGGTGCCGGGCACGATCATGGCCCAGTAGGTGTTGACGGCGTGGAGTTTGCACAGCACGACGAAGACGGGAATCAGCGTCACGGCGCCGGGAATCATCATCGTTCCGAGGACGAAGGCGAACAGGGCGTTGCGGCCGGGCGCCCTCGGGAACTTCGCGAAGGCGTAGCCGGCCAGCGAGCACAGAAATAGGGCCAGCGCGCAGTGCCCGGCGGCGATGATGGATGAGTTGAAGAAGGCGCGGACGAGATTCGTCTCGCGGAACACGCGCGCGAAGTTCTCGAGTTGCCACGGCTGCGGAATGAACTGCGGCGGCAACGCGAAGATGGCGTCTTTGCTCTTGAACGCGGATATGGCGAGCCAGTAGAAGGGAAACACGAACACGATGGCGAGCGCCAACAGAAACGCGTATGCGAGCGCGCGCGTGATCGCTCGCTCGACGCGATACCGGCTCACTCTCGAGGAAGGCGCCGTCATGTCTCGGAGGCCCTCCGCCAGCGCAGGATCGTCAGGCTGCTCACGAACACGAAGGCCGCCACGACGTAGGCCATCGACGAGGCGTAGCCAAACTTGAAATCCGTGAACGACGTGTTGAACAGGTACAGGCCGAAATTCGTCGACGAGGTGCCTGGGCCGCCTTGCGTCAGAACGAACACCTCGTCGAACATGTACACCGTGCCGATGAGCGACATGATCGAGCAGAAGACGAAGATGGGCCGCATCAGCGGCAGCGTGATGTAGCGCATGCGATCGAGCGGTCCGGCCCCCTCGATCCGCGCCGCCTCGTAGTACTCGTCCGAGATGCCCTGGAGGCCGGCGAGCATGAGCACCATGTTGTAGCCGGTCCAGCGCCACACCAGCAGGATGGCGACGCTGATCTTCGACCACTGCTCGCTCACCAGCCACGGCACGGCCTTGCCTTCGACGCCGGGCAGCCACGCGCCGACCCGCGCGATGAGGTAGTTGAGCAGGCCGGCCTCTTGGCCGTAGAGCAGCGAGAACACGATCGCGACGACGACCATCGGCGTGACGCTCGGAAGGAAGAAGGCCGCGCGGAAGATGCCGCGCATCCGCAGCCACGACGCGTTGAGCAGCACGGCAAACACAAAGGCGCCGATGAACATGGGCGGAATGTACAGCAGGCCGATGATAAGCGTGTTCCACAGCGCCGTGAAGAAGAGCTCGTCGTGGATCAGATTCTCGAAGTTGGCGAGGCCGAGCCAGCGGATGTCGGTGAGGCCGTCCCATCGCGCGAAACCAAGTACAAACGAGAACACGAGCGGATACAGGCCGAGCACGGCGAACAGGATGAAGAATGGCGAGATGAAGAGATAGAAATGGCGATGTCTCCACATGCGATGCATGAGGTCGCGTCGGTTCTTTCGCACGTCGTGCTGCATCATGGCGCCTCCGGCGCGATTGGCCGCGCCAACCGCCGGCTGAGGCGCTGGGCAAGGTCGTCGAGGAAGGGATTGGAGTTGCCCATACCGTTCGCCACCCATTTGCTGAGCGCCTGCTGGATGTAGCGCAGCGCCTCCATCCAATCACGCGTGCGATGCAGCACCGGAATGCGCTCGATGTCTTGGCTGAACAGGCGTCGCACGCACTGGCCGCCGTAGAAGGGCTCCGGCTCATCGAAGAAGGGATCGCTGTGTGTCGGAAGATAGGCGGGGAACAGGTCAAAGGATCGGTACTGCTCGAGTTGAGCCTGGTGTGTGCAAAGGGCGAACTCGACGTAGGCCCAGGCTGCCTCTTTTCGCGCGCACTGATCCGGAATGACCAGCACCGAGCCGCCGAGGTTGCTCGTGCGCAGGCCGCCGGACTCGAAGGCCGGCAACCGGAACACGCCCCAGTCGCCGTGCGTGTTGCCGGCGTAGTCGCGAATAGATCCGCCAAACCAGACGGCGCTGACGTAGGTGGCCACGGAATCCGTCTGGAACGAGGCGAAGAATTCGTGGCTCCATCCCATGGCGTCGGCCGTGATGCCGGAGGCGATCATGGCGCGCAACACGTCGAGGACCTGACGCGTCTGCGGCGAATCGATGGCGATGCGGCCTTCGTCGTCGAAGACTTGGCCGCCGGCCTGGCGCAGGAGGATCTCGAAGAGGCTCGCCATGTCGCCGGAACCGAGGAAAAGCATGTGCGTCTTGCCGCCCGAGCGCTCGCGAATCTGTTTGCCGACCTCGATGTAGTCCGCCCACGTCTCGATGGCGTTGGGATCGATGCCGTACCGCGCGAACAGGCCGCGTTTGTAGAACACCCCGCACGGCCCCATGTCCCATGGAATGGCATAGACCTTGCCCTCGTATACGCAGTCGGCCCAGAACGACGCCGGGAAGTCCTTCTCGTAGCGTTGCGCCACCGGCGTCAAGTCCGTCATGCGGCCGGTGCGGACGTAGCGTTGCGCCTCGGCCAATTGAAGCTGGCTGATATCCGGCGCGCCGACGCCTGCCGAAAGCGATAATAGGAACCGCGACTGGAGATTCGTTCCGGTCATGTTTACGTCGACGGTGACGTTCGGATAGATCTCGTTGAACGGAGGTACCAGCTTCTTGAGGCTGGCGGCCGCGATGTTCCAACTCCAGACCGTGACCTCGCCTTCGAGTTCGGCCGGCGACACGGCGGACCACTCGACGGCGACCGCCTGCATGGCCGATGCTACCGCCAGGCCCAGAGCCACTACCGTGGCGCGAAGTTTCCGATGATCGCGGGTCATGCTGGTTGCCTCTCCGGACGTGGATTCTAGCAGAAGAGCCCGCAACGGGCGTATAGGCACGGCACGACCATGACGGGTTTGTGCGCGCGGCTGGGCCTCGGCTAGAATCGGTTCCGATCTCGAGCATTGACCTATCTAGCATGACGCACGCCCGACTGGCATCGGCTTGCGCGGAGGAGGTTTTGGTGAATCGCCGCAGCTATCGCTGGTCATCGCTTCCTGCCGTTGCGTTCATTGTCGGCGCGCTCCTATTCCTAGGCGCCGCGCATACGGCCTGCGGTCAAGACGCGATGGCGATGGGCGGCGGTAGCGCGGACATCGGGGTATTCCTCGAGCAGAACCGGTTTGCTGTCCTGCAGCACGTCGCCGGCAATGACAGTACCCCCCTGGTTTCACTCGAGGGGCTCATCCGCGTCGGAACGCCTGAGCAACGCGGCAAGATCGAGGCTTGGCTCCTTGCCGGTCTCGAGGCACCGGACACGACGCCGGACGGCAGGGCGTTCATCTTCCGCATGCTTGAACGGGTCGGCGGCGACGCCACGATCGCCGCATTGACGCCGATGCTCACGGATCCCGCCACCGCGGATATGGCCCGTTACGCGCTGGAGCGCTTGCCATCGTCTCGGGTGGACGAAGCGTATCGCGCCGCTGTATCGGAGACCTCAGGATTGATCCGCATCGGCATCATCAATGGCCTTGGCGAGCGGGGGCGCGCGGAAAACGTCGACACCTTGGTCGCGCTCCTTGGCGATCCCGACGCGGCGACTGCCTGCGCGGCGGCGACTGCTTTGGGCAAGACGGGTGGCGAGCAGGCCGTTGCGGCGTTGGCGGCGGCCCGGCAGTCGCCGGTGGCCGCGGTTCACGACGCGGCAACACACGCCTATCTGGTTTGCGCCGACCGGTGGTTGGCCGAAGGGCACACGGAAGAGGCCAAGGCCTTGTTTGACGACGTGTTCGCTACGGAGAACGCGTTGGATTTCCGGGCGCCGGCATTCCGAGGGCGCGTGTTGACGCGCGGTGACGATGGCGTCGAGCTCCTGATAGGGGCACTCCGCGATGCGCAACAGGGCCTCACGCGTCTGGCCATTAGTCTGGCGCGAGACTACCGCGGCCCGGGCTTGGCCGAGGCCATTTTGCCTGTACTGCCTGAGCTCGCGCCGGCTACCAAGGCTGCGGTTCTCCTCATGTTCGCCGATCGACAAGACAAGGCGGCGCTGCCGGCAGCGGTTGCGTTGTTGGATGACGAGGATCCGGCCATTGGCGTGGCGGCCCTGCACGTCGTGGGAACGGTGGGCGATTCCGCCATTGCCCTCTCGCTGGCGCGACGCGTCGTTGGCGATGAAGGAGAACGGGCCACAGCCCTCCGGGACGCCTTGGCGCGTATACCGGGCGAGGACGTGGATGCCGCGTTCGTGGCGGCCCTTGGCGATGCGGATACCGCGTTTGCGGTGGAATCGATGGGTATTCTGGCCGACCGCGGGGCGACCTCGGCCGTGCCAACGCTCGTTGACAAGGCTCGCGAGGCGGAGGGGAGCGTGCGCAAGGCGGCGTTGCAGGCTTTGGCGACCTTGGCCGAGGAAGACGACGTGCCGACGCTTCTTGAACTCGCGCAGGCGTTCTCGGATGAAGGAGACGTCGCCGCCGCGATGTCGACGTTGACATCCGTGGCCGGCCGTTCGAGGGGAAAACCGGAGACGGTAGACTGCTTGTTGTCCGTGTTGGCGGAGGGTGTGCCGACATCGGCGCAATGTGCCGTCATCCGCATTCTGCCTCGGTTTCCCGAGCCCAAGGTGTTCCAGGCGCTCAAACAGGCGGTTCAGTCGCCCCATCGCGAGATCCAAGACGAGGCCGTTCGAAGCCTCACGGAGTGGCCGACGGAGGAAGTCTTGCCTGTCTTCGCCGACATGACGGAGCACGCCCGTTGGCTTTCGCATCGGATCCTGTCGTTCCGTGCGTACGTGCGTCTGGTTGGCAAGTTGGCGGAATGGTCTCCCGCGCAGAAGCTCGAGGCCCTTGATGAAGCGCTATCGATAGCGCCACGCGTCGAGGAGAAACGCCTCGTCATCGGCGCGCTGGCCGGCCTTGGGACGCAAGACGCGTTGCGCGTGGTCGCGGCCTATCTGTCGGATCCGGAGCTGTCCAAGGAATCCGTGGCCGCTGTGCTTGCTCTGAGCGCGCAGGCCGCGTCTATGGATGTTGCATACGTGAAGTCGGTTCTGGAGAAGGCGGAGACCTGTGCGGCGGATCCGGATTCGCGCCAAGCCGTGCGCGATATCCTTGATGGATTGGGCGCTGCTCAGTACTGAAGCTCGGGCGTCTCGAGTTCGCCTCGGATCTCCTCAGCGGATTTCGTATCCACACTGTCCGGCACGAACGCCGCAATCTTCCAATCCCCGTCGCGTTTGACGAAGTCCATCCTCACCGGCGGGAGCGTGAACGACGGATCGCCCGCCCGGATCGGATAAGCGGTTGCCCGGTCGCTCGAGATATCGATCCGGGCGTTCATCACATCGATCCAGATATCCCAACCCTCGGGCGCCTGAAGCATATCGAGTATGCTTGGCAGCGGCACACTGTCGGGATTGTCTACGCCATAGTCCTCGGCCACCATGGCTGACGCGGTCTCTGTGTCTCTCGCCGCCCAGGCATCGCCAAACTCGATGAGCATCATGGCGAGACGCTCGTAGTCTTCCTCGCGTTCGGCACGGTCGGGATCGATCGATGCGGAGGTCGCTTCTGCGCGTACCGTGTCGGAGGCCGAACCCGATTGCGGAGACTCCTCGCCGGACGCCGACCGGGCCGGGCGCGGCGTCGGGTTCTCGGGCGTCGAGGGTCCGCACGCCGGTAGAGGGAAGAGCAGAACCGCCGCGGCGACCGGCAGCAACGGCCTCACTACACAGCGTCGGACGCACCGACCCGGCGCGGACGGACCGCAACGTGCCTCGCCCATTACGCGATCTCCTGTTCTCGAAGGACGAGGTGCCGGTAATCGATCCGGCCCAACCCGCGGGCTTGCGCTTCATTCATCGTCTTGCCTTGCTGCGGCACGCAACCGAGCAATTCCGCGCCGAAAGCCTCGAGGGCCACGACGTCGACCCCAGCCGCGACGATGCCGCGGAGTTCCGTGTCGTCGAGGCTGAATCCTATGGGGCCGTGTTTCACAATGGTCCGCATCGCGTCGACCACCGAGAGGCGCGGTTTCATGAACGCGGCGATATCCGTCAGGCACGTGGGCATATCGGTATGCCATTCCTGACGCGGGCCGCCAATGACCCCCATGTAGTTCTTGAGGCAAACGCTGACGGCGGTCATGCCGTGAACCTTGGCCACAGGCACGTTGATGACAAGGTCGGATTCGACGATTTCCTCGGACACAAGCCACTTCTTGATCCGGTGGCCGTTCACGTCCATCATCTTGAACCGGTTTGGGTCGAGGTAGACGACCTCGGCGCCCGCGGCGTTGGCGGCGGCTTCGATGCCGCTGGTCGGATAGGCGCCTGTGGCGCCGTAGCACGAATTGTCGCCAACGCGCACCTTGCCGGCGCCGGCCTCGTAGCACAGGCGAACCAGCGTCGCCACCACGTCCGGATTCGTGTTGGCGGCGGTCTCGGGAGGGCGATCAAATCCGATGTTTGGCTTGACCCAGACGACATCGCCGCGACTGACGAAGCGGTTCATGCCGCCGAGGGCCAGGATGGCGCCCTCCGTCAGCCGGATCGCCATATGGGCGATTTCCTGCGAATCGGGCTCGGGCGGGAGCTTCCAGCGCATGATGCTCATGTCAACGGATTGTTCGCTCGCCTGGCCTTGGGCGAGCGGCGGACGCGCCACGCCGCCGAGCGCCGCGCCCGACAGGAGCGTGCGCTTGAGGAAGTCTCGCCTGGACGGCTGGTTCATCACCGAAGTTCTCCTGTATCGCCTCCGGGCTAGCGCGCTCACGCGTCGAGCCGCCATGGACTGCGGATGGCGCGCGATAGCATGGCCGTGGCGGAGGCATCTCCGATAAAATCCTCGCGCCCCGGATCCCACCGCAGCTTCCGCCCGAGTCGCAAGGCAATGTTGCCAAGATGCGCGATCGTGGCGGTGCGATGCCCGATCTCGGCCGGAGCATAGGTGGCCCGGCCGTTCTTCACGCAGTCCAGAAAATCACGGTGCTCGCCTCCGGGACACGTCCGCGCGTGGAAATCGTTCGCGCTGATACGCGTGGCCAAAATGCAGTCCGAACTGGCTTGAATGCTCTGCGGGCCGGCTTCGACCCAGCCGTCGGATCCCTCGAAGCGGATGATGGCCAGTCCGCTAGCGCAGGTCATGCGCACGCCATTGGCGTATTCGTACGTGAGATTCCAGTCGGTGGCCGTGTTGAACAGGCCCTTCGGCGGAAAGGTTGCGGTACCTTCCACGCTGATGGGCCCCGTGTGTTCCGAATTGTTGGCCCACTGGGCGATGTCGAAGAAGTGCGCGCCGTGATCCGTCAGATTCCCCCCGCTATAGTCGAAGATGAACCGGTATTGGCCGTGGCACCGTCGGGTCGTGTAGGGCGCCATGGGCGCCTGGCCCAGCCACATGTCGTAGTCGAACCAGGGGGGCACCTTCTCCTCGAAACCTTCGTGGTTCTCGGCTTCCGCTTCGGGCGACGAAAAGGCGCCGAATCCGCGAGGCAACTCGACGTAGATCGACTCGAGCCGGCCGATATGTCCGTTCCGAACCAGTTCGCACGCGCGCACGAAAACGCCCTGCGAGCGCAGCTCGCTGCCGGTGATGAAGCAGCGCCCGCACCGGCGAATCGTGTTGGCGAGCACGCGTCCCTCGTGGATCGTGAGCGACAGCGGTTTCTCGCAGAACACATCTTTGCCGGCTCGGGCGGCCGCGATCGAGGGAATGACGTGCCAGTGGTCCGGCGTTGACACGACGACGGCGTCGACATCCGCTCTCGCGACAACCTCACGCCAGTCGCCGGTAGTGAAACAACCGGTGAACGCCGAGGCGCTTTCATCCTCGGGCGCGAGGAGTTGCAGCGTGAGGTGCGTGTCGCGAAGGCGTTCGGCATCGACGTCGCACAGCGCGACGACTTGCGCGTCCGGCTGCATGCTGAAGGTGGGCAGATTGACCGCGCGGGCATGGGCGCCCAGTCCGATGAACCCGAGCGCAATCCGATTGCTGGGCGCCACAGTTCCGTTTAGGCCCAGCGCGGACGGCGGAACGATCACAGGAAAGCCGACCGTCGACGCGACCGCAATCGCGGTCCGTTTCAGGAAGGAGCGTCTCGTTACACGGAAACTCGACAACGTGAGTACACCTCTGTCGATCACGGTGGCGTTGGAACGCCCCGACGCGTCACGGATAGCTGGATAACATCCGGCGGTGCAAAGGTTTCCACGCACCGCCCGTGGTATGCGCGATGGGCCGCGGGCCGTGCCGGCTTGGTGTTGCCTTTCCATTGACGGTACCACACCGAGCGGTGATTCTGTCAAGCCGAGCGAGACGATGCGCAGGAGGACAGGACGGGAAGAATGGGAGATGTCGGTCCGATCGGCCTGATTGGTTCGATCCGTCCCGTCTTGCGCATTTTGCCTTTCTGGCTCCGGGCGGCTTACGGCGCCGGCACAACATGCCTCAGGCGCACCACCACAGGATTGGGCCAGTTGTGGTCGTTGTAGAGGCGCTGGGCGCGCACGACGCTGAGGTGCAGGCCGTCGTCGCGCTGCTGGAAACGCGGTTCGGCATCGGTTTGCGGCTGATACTCGACGAGTTCGCCGCCGTGGCCGAGGACGTCGATCATGGTATCGGCGGTGGCACGCACGCTCTTGAGGTCGAACTCGCGCCGCTCGCCGCGTTTCCATGGCGCTTGTTTCGCAAGGATCGCGTAGAGCGTGTCGGCGTCCTTGGCCTTGGTGAACCAGATGTCGCCTTCGCGGATGACGTGCCAGGGACGCACCTGGTAGATGGCGTCGCGGTTGACGAACATCCACAGGCCGAGCTCGCGGATGCGGCGCTCTTGCTCGAAGGGGATCCGGCCCGACGGCTCGGGTCCGACGTTCAGCAGGAAATTGCCGCCTTTGGCGCGGATCTCGATGAGCATCTCGATGAGTTCGGTGCCCGACTTGTACTGCTCGTTGGTCGGCTTGAACTGCCATTGCGTGCCGAGGGTGTAGCAGGCCTCCCACGGCCCCGGCATCGGCTCATCCGGCGTGGTCTGTTCCGGGGTGGCCATGACGCCGCGCGTGATCGTCACGTTCGGATCGACAGTCCAGATATCCTCGACGGCATCCTTGTTGTAGAAACTGTCCAGGAACGCCAGGTCGATGGGACCGTAGTTCGTGAAGAGTTCGCGTAACTGCGCGGCATTGTGTGCGCGCAATTCGGGATTGGCGTAGGTATAGGCGTACTCGCGTTTGCGCGCCATGGGTTTGCCTTGGCCGTGCAGGAACCAGAAATCCTCGGGCGAGAAGTAGAACCCGACGGCGATGCCTTGGCCGCGAAAAGCGTCGACGATCTGCGCAACGATATCCTTGCGGTACGGCGTATTCATGATGTTAAACGGCGTCGTGGTTGTGTCGAACATGCAGAACCCGCTGTGGTGCTTCGCGGTGAACATCACGTAGCGAATCCCGGCCACGCGGGCGAGCCGCGCCCACTCGACGGGATCGAACTCGGTCGGATCGAAGGTTTGCGGTAACTCGTCAAAGAAGCGCCTGGCGTACTCGTCCGACGCGCCGGCCAGCGAGTGACTGATCACCGCGCCGAGTTGCGAGTCCACGCTCCAGTGGATGAACATGCCCAGGCCGAGGTCCATGAACCAGTCTTCCCGCTCGGGCGCGTTGCGCACCTCCGCTCTTGCCTGCGGCGCGGCGGGGACCTCGCCGGCGGCGCCTTGGAAGGCCGGTGTGACGAGCATCAGGACGTTCAGCAGCATGGCGATTCTCCCGTGGGTCTATGTTCGGGCGTTCGGCCGACCGTCTGTATCCACATCGTCAATGCCGTCAATGTGGTCAATACGGTCAATGGCCTGAACGCGGCCAACCTTGTTCATGACGCTGGACCGAGGCCCTGCGTGTCCAGCTTGAACACCACCGCCATGTCGTCGGTTTCCGCGTCCGGACACGAGATCGAAAGACCCGAGTCCGCACGTCTCCAGTCGACGGCGTCGGCGGCGCCCAGCATCGTGACCTTGGTGACCTCGACGTCTTCCGCGGCGCCGTCACTTCCGAACGCCGTCAGCTCGAGCGCTGTGCCGGCGCCGGGCCAGCCGAGCACGATGGCATACACCGTGTCGCCTCGGCGTGTGTAGCGGATGTCCTTCGGCCCGTACTTGATCGTGGCCTTGACAAAGTGGCCGGCCTTGCCGAGTTGCGTGGGGCCTTCGCCGAAACAAACGAAGGGCCGCGTGCCATAGATCGCCTCGCCGAACCGCTCGAGCCACTGGCCGATGCCGAGCAATACCGCTTGCTGATCTTCGGGAATCGTGCCGTCAGCCTTGGGCGAGATGTTGAGCAAGAGTTGGCCGTTCTTGCTGACGATATCGATCAGTACGTGCAGCACGTCGGTCGTCGGCTTGATCTTGAGATCCTGCGTGTAGCACCAACTGCCGTAGCTGATCGTGTCGTCGGTGAGGAAGGGATACTCGGTGATGTCGTCCGTTCGCCCCTTCTCGAAGTCCTCGACCGCCACCTCGAGCGGGAGGTCGCGCTGCTTGCAGGTGACGACGACATCCTTTTTCCAGGCGCGTTCTTGGTTGAAGTAATAGGCGAGATATGCGAGTTGGTTCTCTTCTGGAATCTCGTCGAGCCACGCGTCGAACCACATGATATCCGGTTGGTAGTGGTCGATGACTTCGACGAGTTTATCTTGCCACAACTTGAGAAACTCGTCGCGCGGCAAGTTGCCGTAGAGCATCCGCAACTCGGGATCGTCGGATACCGTCGGCCAGCCTTCGACTCGAGGATAGTGGCCCGTCCACTCGAGCTTGCCATTCTTCTCGATCGGATGCTGATTGTTCCGCGCGTGATGGAAGGTGGTCACGAACCGCATGCCGTGGGCGCGGATCGCCTCGGCCAGTTCGCCGGTGATATCGCGCTGAGGCCCTTTATCTTTGGCATTCCACGGCGTGAGCGTGCTGGCCCACATGGCGAAGCCATCGTGATGCTCGGCCACCGGGCCGGCAAACCGGGCGCCGGCCTTCTCGAAGAGATCCGCCCATGCCTCCGGATCGAAATGCTCGGCCTTGAACATGGGCACGAAGTCGTGATAGCCGAACTGGGATGGCGGGCCGTAGAGCGCGAGGTGGTGCTTGTACTCAGGACTTCCCTCGCGGTGCATGTTCCGCGGATACCACTCGTTGCCGAAGGCCGGCACCGAGTACACGCCCCAGTGGAAGTAGATGCCGAACTTCGCGTCGCGGAACCAATCCGGCGCGGGATTGTGTCGCCTAACCGATTCCCACGTGGGTTCGTAGGCCCCGTCCGAGGCTTGGCCGTTGGCCGTGAGGGCATAGCTCGAAACGAGCGCCGCCATGAGTGAGAGGATCCATCGGTGCTTTCGCATAGGATGCTGCCTCCTTGTAGTCGCAGCTACTTCTCTCGGCCGTGGATCTCGATGCGTCGCGCGCCGGCCTCGCCGAGGGGCGCAACCTCGAGCATCGTGTTCCCGGCGCCGGGCACATCCGTCGCTACGTAGCCTTGGCCTTGCGGCTCGATGGTAACATCGAAGCCATTCGGATACCACCGGGTCGGCACGAACACGCAGCTTGGCTCCGCGATCGTGCCATCCTCGTTCCATTCGCACCAGAACGCGCCCGACTCGGCGTCGGTGCCGTATCCGGTGATGATGCCGGCGACGGCCTCCGGAAACGGCCGACACACGTAGTCGAAATACCACTTCGCATCCAGGTCGCGTCGGAAGTACCAATAGGTCTCGCTGAACAAGTGCCGCTCGAAGGCCTCCACCATGGCGCGCGCGCCGTGGGGCACGCGCTGGCCGTCGACGTACGCGCCCCACTCGCCGACGAGGACCGGCATGTCCGCGAACCGGCCTTGTTCCGCACGCCTGTCGAGGGTGAACGCGAGCCGGTCGACGCGCGTCACGTCCATGTAGCTCGTGTCGGTGGTGAGATCGTAGACGTGAGGAGCCAGGGCCTGGGCGGCATCGCGCCGGCCGTCGGCGCCGAGCACCGGCTGCATCTTGGATGGCACGCCGGCGTTCGACAATACGTTCGGCTCGAGGAACAGGATGTGTCGGCTATCGACTTCCCGGATCGCGTTGGCCACGCGCTGGTACATGGGATGCAGCTTCGTGCGCTCGAAATGGAAGGCCATCGGCCCCGCCGATCCCATAATGCTCCGGTTGAGGTCCGGGTCGTCCAGCAAGCGGAGGATCGCCGGGCGCTTTTCGGACTCGGTGACTATCGCCGTGATGTCGTCAAGGGTGATCGTGCTTTGCCAGAGCGCCCGCGCTAGCGCCAAGGCCGTACGCGGCGCGCCAACCGGCACCAGGGCGCGGATCTCGGAGCCGAATCCCGCCTCGTTCAGGAGGTCGTAGCCCAATACGGCCGGCTCGGACGCGAACCGTTCGGCTACGTGTTTCCAGGCCAAGGCAAACCGATCCTGGATGCCGACGCCGTCCGGCCCGGGCGCGTTCGCCCAAAAACTGTCGAACGCCGCGAGAATCGCCGGGCTTTGGAAATACGCGTCACTCCACACCTCACCCACGACGTGCGCGCGGCCGCCGTCCAGGGTGGCCCAGCCCGGCATCCCGCGTCCGATATTGCCGTTGTCGATGCCCCAGAGATCTTGATGAAAGTCCAGGATAATCTCCAGGTCGTGCGCCTTGGCCCACGCCACCTTCTCCGCCACCGCATCGAGAAACGCCTCATCGTACTGGCCGCACTCCGGCTCAACGGACGCCCAGAAGAGGACCAGCCGGACGCAGTTGAGGCCCCACGCCCGCATGTGCGCGAAATCCTCCTCCGTTTCGTCGGCCCAGGCGCCGTAGCGTCGGCCGGACTCGTCCCGGCGATCGCCGAACCCCACGTTCACGCCGTGGAGAATCACGTGGCGACCCGACCCGTCGACGAAGCGTCCGTCCGACGTGCCGATAACCCCCCCGGCGCAGGCACCGCCCGCCGCGAGCGTTAGGCTGAGGAACACGACAACAACGCGTTGGCTTCGCGAGAACAGCCCCATGACTCCCTCCTGGTAGTGGAGCGGCGATCAGAGCGGAAAGCGGAGACAGATAGTCCTCATCAAAGACTTGGACGGAGTCCGTTCCCGTCTTCCGCCCGGCGCCGCCTCAACCGAACGTATAGTGCTTTCTTACCGGACTGAGGACTTGCCACGTGCACGACATGCCCTCGGGAAACGTGACGAGATCACCCTTGCCGACGCGGACGGGCTCACCGCCCTCCGGCGTGACCATCACGTCGCCTTCGAGGAAGTAGCAGACTTCCCGCTCATCGTAGAACCACGGAAACATCGAAGTCTCTTTTGTCCAGATGTCCCAGGACCAAACGCCGAGGTCCTCAAGGCGATCCCCGCTCGGATTTCGTTCGATTTCGATATCACCCATCTGACTGCCTCTCACCGGCGCCCATCCGCGCCCACCTACGGTGCACCATACCTCCGGCCACGCGCGCCGACCGATGCATCGTGTCACACCTCCGACCACGCCCGTCCTATGACCGGTTTCACGGCCGAGTCCTCGCGTTCCGCCGAGGGCCGGCAGCGGCTGTGGTGGCAGGCGCTTCCCGGTTGCGACAGGCAAGAAGACTCAGCCATCGGGCGATTCGCTTCCGTCTGATTCTGGGCCTCGCCTGTTCGTCGGTTCCCGTGCGTTATTCCAGCGCGCGGAGAATCTCGTCGGCCTTCTCTTCGTAGATCGCCTGCCATTCCGGTGCGAGGAGGCACTCGGTAACCTCGTATCCGCCCTTGAGGTATTCGGACGAGGGAGGGCCGTATTGGATGTAGCCGTTGGAGTAGGCCGCCATGAAGGTGAATTCGTGCGGCGACGCCTCCTTCACGTTGAGGCCGACCTCGACGCCTACCTCGGCCGCCGAGGTGATCAGCACGAAGTCGCCGATCTTCATGCCTTGCACCTCGGTGGTCATCGTCGGCTCGCCCGCGGCCACGGTGGCCGCCTTGTGCTTCTCCAAGGTGGCAATCTTGTCCTGAATCCGGGCCAGTTTCTCCATGGCGCGGATGTTGCAGACGTACTTGTCAATCTGGGCGCGGTTCTGCGCATCGATGGCCGAAAGCTCATCGGTGCCCATGGCCTCGGAATGCAAGTACCGGTATGAGTAGTAGAAAGGATGCTCGGAATCGAGCGCGTACTGGATGTACAGCGGCACGAAGGTTTTGAGATTCAGACTGGTACCGCGTAGAGACTTGAGCAACGCGGCCTGTTCGCCCTCGAGCTCGGCGATCCGTTCGTCGAAATCGGCCTTCCTCGGCAGTTGGAGATCCTCCGAAATGACACTGAGCCTCGCGTCTTTCGTCTCGATGCCGCGCCACCCCTCGAGGGTGCTGAGACCGAGCATCGTGCCGAGCGGCTCGGAATCGCGCGGGCGATGGACATCCTTGTAGAGAACCTCGGTGATGTCGCCTCCGGCGCCTTGGAGGAATAGCGCCATGGCGCCGTCGCCGAGGCTTTTTTCGATGACCGCGGACGCAAAACCGGGGAAGTCGGCCGTGACGCCGCCACGCGGCACGGTGAGGTAGGGATGACACGCGAAGTTGTACACCAGCGCCAGCGGCCGGCCGTCCACGCGATCCACGCGGAGTATCCCGATCTCCGGATCGATGGGCCCGACGCCTTCGACCTCGTCATCCGGCGGGCAGGGATTGGTGTGGCGGATGGTCCAGGCCTTCCCATCGTTGAGCCGGAGTGTCCGGTTCATTGAGATCCGGGTCTCACGGCCGACGCCGGCGCCGACCTTCACGGCTGTCATGGATTCGGCCGCGCGTTTGACCGCGTCGAAGGTTCGCTCGAGTTGTTCCGCGGGTTCGCAGAGAAGTCGGCCGGGCGGATGGTTGTGCGACGCGTTGACGAGGACGTGCCGGCCCGGAATACCCAGTTCGGTTTCGATCCGGGCGCGCAACGCAGGCAGGAAGTCGTCGCCGATCTCGCCGATGCCCCCAATCGCCGTGACGTCCATGGCGATGATGGCCAGTCGGGTTGTGCCATCGTCCAGAACCAGAACTTTGGCGTACAGCGGATCGTTGATCCGCACACCTTCCGCGTTGGTGGTGATGTCGCTCTTGGCCACGCCGGCACGCAACACGCAGATGCCGGTGTCGTCCGACATAATGGGAGCGGCGAACCACAATGCGCATAGCAGCACGATCAGGATGTCGCAGAGATACATGTGAAGGGACTCCTCTGTGTTCCGACGGCACCTACACGCGTGACGAGCGATCGAGGGTCGAGGGCCGTCCTCACCTGTGGGCAGTGTAGCCCTCCCCCCCCTGGTCGTCAACCGGAGCGAGCTGGTGTGGGTTCCTGACTTGGACGCGGGCGGCTCGGTCTGATACGCTCGCGTGGCCGTTCAACGTGTTCGGAGGGTCCGCGGAAGTGTGCGGCCTTGCCATCCGAAGGGCACGACCGGCACGGTGCATTCATGGCGGAAAGGAGCGCATAGTTATGAAAGTGGGAATCAACCAATGGGCGTTTCCCGGCTCGATGCCGGCTGCGGCCGCGATCGATATGGCCAAGTCCTTCGGATTCGAGGCGTTTGAGCCGTGCATCGGCGATGACGGGCCCATCCGAATGGACGCGGACGAGGAGGCGCTGACGGCCATACGCCGGCACGCCGAGAAAGTGGGAGTCGAGTTGACGAGCGTCGGCTCGGGTATGGGCTGGAAATACGCGCTCAGTTCGCCGGACGCGGAGCAGCGGCAGAAGGCAAAGGAAGTCGCCGAACGCCTGATGCAGATGGCGCAGTGGCTTGGCGTCGACTGCGTATTGACGGTGCCGGGCACCGTGTCGCCCGAGGTGCCGTACGATGTGGCGCTCGAAAACGCGCTGGCCGGCCTGCAGGATCTGGTGCCCGCCGCCGAGCGCCTCCAGGTCACTCTGGCTATCGAGAATGTCTGGAACAAGTTCCTGTTGAGTCCCGTCGAGATGCGCGATTTCATCGATCAGTGCGAGAGCGAATATGTGGGCGCCTATTTCGACATCGGCAACATCCTGTTGTACGGCTACCCGGACCAGTGGATCCGCATCCTCGGCAACCGAATCCGCATGGTGCACGCCAAGGACTTCCGCGCTTCGAGCGGGAACTTCGACGGATTTGTCATGCTCATGGAGGGGGATGTAAACTGGCCTGCTGTGATGGCCGCGTTCCGCGCCATCGGCTACGACAAAGCGTTGTGCGGCGAGTTCGGCCCGTACCGTCACTCGCTTGAAACGATGCTGCAACACGTGTGCGCAAGTCTGAGAACCATCGTGACGCTCTAGCGCTCGGGCGGGAATGGGAGGAAATCGCTATGAACGTAGCTATAATCGGATGTGGCGGCATGGGCGCCGTCCATGCGCAGATGGCCACGAACTGTGGCCTGAAGCTCGTGGCCTGCGCCGACACGCGCAAACCGAAGGCGGCGGCATTGGCGGGCCGGTATGGCGCCGAAGTCGTGAGTCCCAAGGCGGTCCTGGCGCGCGACGATGTGGACATCGTCGCGATCACCACGCCCACGCCCACGCACACCGGGTATGTCATTGCGGCGGCCGAGGCTGGCAAGGCCATATTCTGCGAAAAACCGTTCGGCCGCACGGTGGCGCAGTGCGAAGCGGCCATCGCCGCCGTAGAGAAGGCCAAGGTGAAGCTGTTCGTCGGTCACGTCGTGCGATTCTTCCACGAGTTCGAGGCGATGAAGGCCGAGGTGAAATCCGGCAAGATCGGTAGGGTCGGTTTCGTGAAGATGTATCGCGGCGGCATCTTCCCGCGCGGCGAAGGAAAGTGGTTCCACGATTATGCGCAGAGCGGCGGCGTCACTTTCGACTCGAGCATCCACGATTGCGACTGGCTGCGCTATGCCTTCGGCAACGCGGACCACGTGTACTGCCAGGCGCTCCAGCGATCCAAGCCGGAGCCCATCGACTACGCCGCGATCACCTTCCGCATGGAGTCCGGCATCATCGCCCATGTCATCGGCACCTGGGCGCATCCCCAGGGCTTCCGCGTGCGCACGGAGATCTGCGGCGACAAGGGCATGCTCCAGTTCAACAGCGAGGAGGCTCCGATATCCGTGTTGATGCGCGCCCAAGCCGGCGGCGGCCCTTCGATGATCGTGCCCGCGAGCCCGGTGGCCGTGAGTCCATACCAGCTCGAGTGGGAGGACTTCCTCGGCTGGATTAATAGAAAGCACAAACCGCGCGTAACGCCCGAGGATGCCCTCGAGGCCGTGCGCATGGTGTCCGCAGCGCTCGAGTCGGCCAAGTCCGGCCGGCCCGTCAAGCTCTAATCGGCGGAGGGACCTGTCATGGCCAAGATCGGAATCATGAGTTTCGCCCACATGCACGCCTACAGCTACGCGGCCTGCCTCAATGCCCTCGATGGCGTTGAATTCGCCGCGATCTGGGACGATGTGCCCAAACGCGGCCGCGCGGCCGCCAAGCAGTTCGGAACGCGCTTTCTCCAGGACCTCGACGCCTTCCTGGGCGCCGGCGTCGAAGGCGTGATCATCACCTCGGAGAACGTCAAGCACCGCGTCATGGCCGAGAAGGCCGCCGCGGCCGGGAAATGGATCCTGTGCGAGAAGCCTCTCGCCCCCACGCTCGACGACGCCAAGGCCATCGTCGCGGCGTGCAGGAAAGCCAACGTGGGCCTCGGAACGGCGTTCCCCTGCCGCTACGCCCAACCGCTGATGGCCGTGAAGGCCCAGATTGCCAACGGCGACCTCGGCGAGGTCTATGCGGCCTCGTGCACGAACAACGGCCAATTCCCCGGCGGCTGGTTCGCCCAAGACGCACTGGCCGGCGGGGGGGCGACGATGGACCACACCGTGCATGTCGCCGACCTGCTCCGGTGGTTGACCGGCAAGGAATTCACCAAGGTCTACTGCGAGAACGACCGCCTCCTCCACAAGAACATCCGAACGGACGACATCGGCATCCTTCATCTCGAGATGGAAGGAGGGATCCAGGTGTCGCACATCGCCAGTTGGAGCCGGGCGAAGAGCTTTCCGACCTGGGGCGATGTGACGATCGAGATCATCGGCGAGAAGGGGGTGGTCAGCGTCGACGCGTTTAATCAGAAACTCAACGTGTACTGCGACACGACCATGCGTGCCTCGTGGCCCGGCTGGGGCGACAATCCGGATCTCGGCCTCGTGCGTGATTTTGTCCGGGCCGTCGACGAGAGGCGTTCGCCGGCCGTGACGGGTATCGACGGCCTGCGCGCCGTCGCCGTTACCGTGGCGGCCTACAGGTCGGCGCAACTGGGAAAGACCGTGCGCATACAACCCTGAGTGGTTCGGCCGAGGCCGGTTCGATCCGCTATGCTATAATCGGACGTGGTGGCCGGCACAAGGCCGTGTTGGCGCGTTTGGGAGGAGGGGCCATGGGCGGCGAAGACGCCAAGACGCAATTCATACATGCGGAAGAGCTTTGCAAGGAGGGGCGCCTCGAGGACGCCTTGGCCATTCTTGATGGGCTTCACCGCGAGCTTCCCTCGAGTCGGCGCGTCAACTATCAGCGCGCCGTATGCTTGGCGGGACTGGGCCGCTTTGATGAAGCGCTGGCCTCGTGCGATGATCTCGAAGGCAAGCTCAAGGACGATCAGGTTCAGGCCTTGCGTCAGCGAATCGCCGAGCAGCGAAGCGAGCGCGCCACCGTTCCCACTCCCCTCGATCCGTCTGCGGAGGGCATCCTGCCCGTTCACGATCTCGGCGCCGATGCCGATACCGGAAGCCTCTACGGTGATTCAGCGCCGGCGGCGGCCGCGGCACCGCCGATCCCAGCCACCGATAACGTCTACCAGGTCGATGCCGTATATCCGCTCTCAACGCAGGAAACCACCGTTACGGGCCGCGTGGTCTCGGGCGCATTCCACACGGGCGACACGGTGAGCGTGCTTACGCCGGGCAATCCACCGCTCCTGGCCCCCATCGCCCGGATCGGTTCGGCCGAGACGCCCATCCGCGTGTTGCGCCAAAACCAACAAGGTATGTTGCTTCTCCGCGTCGAGCCTCAGTATGTGACGCCGGGCACGCGGCTTTCGTCCTCGGCCTCGGCGGAAGCCTATGCGGAAACGATGGTCGTTAGGGATGAGGGCGAGTCGCCGCAGGCCGGCGGACCCCAAACGGAAGTCGTGGTGGATCCGATGCTGTACGACGCCGAGGCCATGCTGAACCAGCGTCGGTTTGCCCCGGCCAAGGAGATCCTGGTCGGCTACGTTCGCGCGAATCCGAACAACCGCTTCGCCCGGCTACTGCTGGCCCGTGTGCACCTCGAGGCGGACGACGAGTTGCAGGACGGTAGCGCGGCGCTGACTCACGTACAGAAGGTGTATGAACTGGGCGGCGATCGCGATCCGGCCGTCCTTGACACGCTGGCCACGGCCCTCGGCGCGAACGGCCGGCCCGAACACGGCATCCGCTACCTCGAGCACCTCTACTCGGTGGCGACGACGGACGACGCGCGCGAGACGTTCAGGAAGCGTATCGAGTCCTACCGCAAGCGATTCCGCCTTGGGAATGTGTGGGAGTTCATCAACAACTGGGGCGATGTCGTGTTCGAGTCCGGCGATCCCGGGGAAGTCGTGAGGGCCGTCGGTAACGGCAGCATCCCGCGAGACGCGAAGTGCCGCAAGAACCGAGTCGGCCAGGTGCTCACGCTCGAGGCCATCGCCGCCGAGGTGCCCGGCCTCGCCGAGATCATCCAGCCGCCCAAGAAGTCCGGCAGCCTGTCTGCGATCGTCGGCGCCGTGATCGGACTTGCCGTGGGCGTTGCCGCGAGCCTCTTCGTTCCCGTCGTCGGCAGTCACCGGATAGTGGCGCTCCTGGCGTGTGTCGTGCTCGCGGCCGCGGGCGCAGGACTCGGCAAGATCATCGGCAGAACGAAGTCCTAGGCCTCGGTTCGGCGCTTGGTGCGCTGTGTCCAGGAAGGCGTGCACGCAGCGGAACAGGGAAAGGCCTTGCCGTGACAAAGACAACCCGACGCCACTTTCTCGGACAGGCCTTTGCCGGCGCCACGGCGTTCGCGTGCGGCCGCTCGGTATGGGCAGCGGTGGACTCGCCCAAGCCCACGACAAACGTCCTGTTCATTGCCGTGGACGATCTGAGGCCGCAACTCGGCTGCTACGGCGACAAGGTCGTCAAGTCGCCGAATCTGGACCGGTTGGCGGCGGACGGCACCGTGTTCACGCGCGCCTACTGCCAACAAGCCGTGTGCAGTCCGTCGCGCACGTCGCTCCTGACGGGCCGCCGGCCCGACACGACGCTCGTCTACGACCTTGAGACGCACTTCCGCAAGACGATTCCGGACGTGGTGACCCTGCCCGAGCAGTTCAAACGCGAAGGATACCATGCGCAAGGCCTCAGCAAGCTATACCACGGTGGCCTCGACGACGCGCAATCGTGGAGCGTGCCGTGGTGGAAGCCCGAGGCCCAGACGTACCACCTACCGCAGAACGTCACCGACTTGGCCAAACGCACCGCCGAGGCCCAGGCGGCGGGCGTCAAACCCTCGCAAATCGGAAGATGGCCTCGTGGCGTGCCCACCGAGGCGCCGGATATCGCCGACAACGAGCTCGCCGACGGCAAGACCGCCGACAGGGCCATCGAGGTTCTGAACGCGATCAAGGGCGGCCCATTCTTCCTCGGCGTCGGTTTCCTCAAGCCCCACCTGCCCTTCATCGCACCCAAGAAGTACTGGGACCTCTACCCACGCGACCAGTTATCGCTCGCGGACAATCCCTTCGCGCCGAAGGACTGCCCTCAATACGCCCTCACCAACTGGGGCGAGTTGCGTCACTATGTCGGCGTGCCGAAAGTTGGCCCGCTCAGCGACGAACAGGCCCTCGAACTGATCCACGGCTACTACGCGTGCGCCAGCTACACCGACGCGCAGATCGGCCGCGTGGTCGACGCGCTCGAACGCCTTGGCCTGCGCGACAACACCGTCATCGTGGTCTGGGGCGACCACGGCTGGCAACTCGGCGAGCACGGCCTCTGGTGCAAACACACGAACTTCGAGACCTCGGTGCACGCGCCGCTGATCTGTAGCGCGCCCAAACAGAAGACGCGCGGCGTGTCGTGCGACGCCCTCGTCGAGTTCGTCGATATCTATCCGTCAATGTGCGAGCTGTGCGGCGTACCGCTGCCCGACGGCCTCGAGGGGGCCAGTTTCGCGCCGCTACTCGACGAGCCGGCGCGCCCATGGAAAACGGCCGCGTTCAGTCAATATCCTCGGTACGTCGACGGCGTCGGCCGCATCATGGGATATTCGATGCGGACGGATCGCTACCGCCTCACGGAGTGGCGTGGCCTCGAGAAAGACTTCACCGAATACGAGCTGTACGACCACGAGACCGACCCCAAAGAGAACGTCAACATCGCCCAACGGCCCGAGAACGCGGCCCTCGTGAAACAACTCGCCGCCCAACTCCAGGCCGGCTGGCGCGCCGCCTTGCCGCCCGGCGCAATAAGCTGAGAGTCTCGGCCTTCAGGCCCGGGATGCACGCCTTCCACACCCCACCCCGGGTTGTTCGGAGACGTGTAACCTATTCCCTTTCAAAATACTACGGCTATGCGTTCGGAATACGAAACCAGACCCTCAGGAAATTCTTGCTGAACGGCGACCCAGCCGTGATAAACTACTGCAAGAGGGTATTTTGTGATTTGTGGAGCAGGTCCGAGCGAGGTCGAAGGGCGATGAACAAGGCGAGCAAAAGCAAGCACAGAGAGTACGTGTTCAAAATGGACGCGTACTCCATTGAGACGCTACCGATGAACAGACTCGCGGAGTACATGAGCGACCTCGCCACCATCTTCGGTGAACACAAGCAGGTTCACTTCGTGCGCTTGAAGAAGGGGAGTGTCGCACTCAACATCCGCGTTGACAATGAAGCCGAACCGAAGGTACGGAACAGAATTCGCCTATCCAAGCAGGAAGAAGGTCCGCCCGAGGCGAGGACCGCAATACAGAACCTGAACAAGCGGTTGGCAGAGGATAATGCGTCTGGTGCCCTGTTGGGCCCAAACGAGGAGAACATCCTGCAGTTTCCGGGGAAGGAGCTCTTCGCCGGACCCACGATTGGCCCTATCAGGCAACCGGGGGCTCTGGATGGTGTACCTATTCGCGTCGGCGGCAGAGGCAGACGGCCGACCGTGCCCGTGCATTTGGAAGGTCTTGAAGGGCAATTCTACAATTGCTCCGCGACGCGGGAAATCGCCCGGGGAATAGCGAAGCACATGTTTCAGACGCCGTTGCGGGTAAGTGGGATAGGGCAATGGTTTAGAGGTGCAGATGGAGAGTGGGAGATGCGCTCCTTTGCCATCCACGAGTTTCGGGAGATAGAAGGAGTCAGCCTGAGTGAGACCGTACAACACCTCCGAGCTATTGATTTGCATGTGGAGCGCAATGAGAACTTGCTAGATGCTCTAGCTGACATTAGGAGCGGATCATAAAACCACGATGGTTGTCTTTGACACATGTTTCTTGCTGTTCTTGCTGCGGGAAGATCTCCCGCCCATACATCATCCGGATACGGGAGAGGAAATCCAGGATGCAAGAAGGAAGATCCAGCACCTGGTAGTCCAACTGCAGAAGAGCCGAACGAAGATCCTAATTCCTACGCCCGTATTGGCCGAGATTCTCGCCATGTTTGGCGGAAAAGCTGATGAGATAGTTCGGGAACTGAGCCAGAATTACCACCTTGAGTTTGCGCCTTTCGACACGATGTCGGCGATCGAAGCCGGCATGGCCTTCTATTCAGCACGACAGCAAGGCGACAAAAAGGGAGGCTCGCAAAGGAGCTGGCAGAGAGTGAAATTCGACCGACAGATTGTTTCAATCGCGAAGGCTCATCGCGCAACGGCGGTGTATTCGAATGACAAGGAAGTGCTCAAATGGACTGAGGAACTTGGAATGAAAGGCATTGCTGCCTGGGATCTGGACAGTCCTCCGCCGGAGCAGAGCGCTTTTGAGTTTGGATCCGCGCACGCCAGTAGCGATTCTGAATCCGAAACAGAGCGTGACTCAGAATCGACCGTAGACGACGACTAATAGCAGCCCGACTTCTTGCCTTCTCATCCTTGGCCCGCGCGGTCTTGCCGTCTTCCGGCGCTATTGTCGGCCGGTATGGCCGAAGCCGCCGGCGCCTCGGGAGGAGGTGGGGAGTTCGGCGACGACGTCCCATTGCGCTCTCAGGATGGGCGCGAAGATGAGCTGGGCGATTCGGTCGCCTCGGTGAATCGTGTAGGGCGCGTGGCCGTGGTTGATGAGGATGACACGGATCTCGCCTCGGTAGTCGGCATCGATGGTGCCTGGCGCGTTGACCATCGAGATGCCGTGTTTGACGGCGAGTCCGCTTCGGGGTCGAACCTGGGCCTCGATGCCGTCGGGCAAGGCGATCCGGATACCGGTCGGCACGAGTGCACGTTCGCCGGGCGCGAGGGAGAGCGGCTCCGTCACGGCGGCGCGCAGGTCAACGCCGGAGGCCTGTTCGGTTTCGTAGGCGGGCAGGGGGATATCGTCGCATCCGGGATCTTGCGTGATGGCCACGACGATCGCGTCGCTCATAGCGGCACGGTTTCCGGCAGTTGCCCATCCAGCGGCCCGAGAGCCACCATGGCGCAGCGCTCGGGCGTGAAGGCTTCGGCGGCGACGGCCTGAATATCCTCGATGGACACGGCGTCGACGGCCGCGACAATCTCCTCGATGGGCACGAGCCGGTCGTAGTACATCATCGACTTGGCTAGGCGGGCCATGCGCACGAAGGTGTTCTCGAGCGACATCAGCATGTTGCCTTTGATCTGCTCGCGGTTCATGTTCAGCTCGTCGGCGGTCATGGGCTCATCGCGGAATTTCCGGATCTCTTCAAAGGTGATGTCGAGGGTTCGCGCGAAATTGTGCGGGGCCACGGCCGCGTAAACCCCCAGAATGCCCGACGCGAGATACGCCGAGTTGAACGAGTACACCGAGTAGGCCAGGCCCTCGTTCTCGCGCACCCGATCGAAGAGGCGCGACGTCGAGCCACCGCCCAAGGCGCAGCACAACACGTCGAAGGCGTAGCGCTTCGGATCCTTGAGCGACGCGCCGGGAAATCCGATGCAGAGGTGGTCTTGAGCAATCTCGCGATCGAAGGGCTTGACGCCGTGACCGGTGGCAGGGACCGTACAACGCTGTCCGGCGGGGCCCGGCGGCAGATTCTGAAGCTCGTTGCAGACCTGCGTCAGCACGTTCTCCTCGTCGAAGTTCCCGGCAATCGAGAAGTAGAGGTTGCCAGGGCGATACCAATGGGCATAGTAGGCGCGCACGTCGTCGAGCGTGAACCGGCCCACGGACTCCACCGTTCCCAATACCGAGCGGCCGAGTGGATGGGCCGGCCACAGGTGCTCGGTCAACAACTCGTGGATATAGTCTTCCGGCACATCCTCGATCGACGCGATCTCCTCGAGCACGATGTTCCGCTCTTTCTCGAGGTCGCAGAACAGCGAGTGCTTGATGATGTCGCAGAGAATCTCGATGCCGGAAGCGACGTGCGTATCCAACGTCTTCACGTAAAGGCAGGTGTAGTCGCGCGAGGTGAACGCGTTGAGTTGGCCGCCTTGGCTCTCGATGGCCTCGACGAGTTCGCGGGCCGTCCGCTTCTCGGTGCCCTTGAACAAGAGGTGCTCGAGGAAATGCGAGATGCCGGCCTGCGCCTCGAATTCGTTCGCCGAGCCGGTCTTGATCCAGACCCCGGCCGCGACCGACCGCAGATACGGCAACGGTTCTGTCGTGATTGTGAGACCGTTGGCCAGCTTGCGTGCTACCGTAGCCTCATTCCTGTTGGCGTTTGCCTTTGTCAACCGTCTGTCCCGACCCCTCATCTTGTCCAGACACACTACACCCACCAGGACGCCGATTCCTACCGTGTCGGAGGCTGCGCCAATCTAGTAGCGACGTCTCCCGCCGCCTGACCGATCGCCACCGCCCGAGCGATCGCCACCGCTCGAACGCCCACCGGAACGGCCACCGCTTGGGCGCCCGCCGCCGGAACGGCCGCCGCGGTCGCGGTCGCGGTCGCCGCGCGGCGGACGGTCTTCACGCCGCCGCCGTTTGTGCTCTTCGAAAGTGGCTTCGTCGATACGTCCGAGGTCGCGATCGGCCTCGACCTTCGACAAGTTGATCCGGCCCATCGAATCGATCTCAATCACTTTCACGTCGATCTCGTCGCCGATATCCGCGACATCCTCGGGCCGGTTCACACGTTCGAGCGAAAGGTCCGGAAGACGAACCAGGCCCTCTTTCTTGCCCAGGATACTCACGAATACGCCAAAGGACATGACCCGCACCACCGTGCCCGAGTAGACTTTGCCCATCTCGACATCGGCCGTGATCTCCTCGATCATGGCGATTGCTTTCTGGGCGCCCTCGCCGTCCGCCGACGCAATCCGCACGGTCCCGTCGTCCTCGATCTCGATTTCGGCGCCGGTTCTCGCCTGAATGTCGCGCACAACCTTTCCGCCCGGGCCAATCACGTCGCGGATCTTGTCCACATCGATCTTGATGGTGTAGATCCTCGGCGCGTACGGGGAGAGTTCCGGCCGCGGGGCATCCAAACATGTGTTCATCGTCTCGAGAATGGACAGCCGCCCGCGCCGGGCCTGTTCCAGCGCCTGGCGCATGATCGCGCTCGGCAATCCCATGATCTTCACGTCCATTTGGAAGGCCGTGATCCCTTGGGCTGTACCGCACACCTTGAAGTCCATGTCGCCGAGGTGATCCTCGGCGCCCAGGATATCGGTCAGCACGCAGACGGCATCGTCCTCCTGGATGAGGCCCATGGCAATCCCGGCCACCGCGGCCCGGGTCGGCACGCCCGCGTCCATCAGACTCAGGCTGCCGCCGCACACCGTGGCCATCGAGCTCGACCCGTTGCTCTCCGTGATATCCGAAGACAACCGGATCGTGTACGGGAAATCCTCTTCACCGTTCTCCTCGTCGAAGGGCAGTTGGCGTTCGATTGCCCGTTCGGCAAGCCGTCCGTGGCCGATCTCGCGTCGGCCCGGCCCCGAGATGCGCCGGACCTCGCCCACGGACCATGGCGGGAAATTGTAGTGTAGGAAGAAACGCTTGAACGTGTCGCCGGTCAGCTCGTCGATTCGCTGTTCATCGCGGCTCGTGCCGAGCGTCGTCGCCACGAGCGCCTGCGTCTCGCCGCGCGTGAACAGACAGGATCCATGGGCGCGCGGCAGCACGCCAACCTCAATCGTGATAGGTCGGATCTCGTCCAGTCCGCGGCCGTCGATGCGTCGGTGGGTCTGGATGATCTGATCGCGCATGACCCGCCGTTCCAGTTCCGAGAACTGATTGGCGATTTCGCCGGCGCGCGGCGCATAGCACTCCTCGCCGTACTTCTCCTTCAGGGCCTCGTCGAGCGAGGCCTTGGTCGCGTCCAAGGCCTCCTGCCGCTCTTGCTTGCCGGCAATGCTGAGCACCTCGCGGATCCTCGCCAGGGCAATGGACTCGACATCGGCCACGACCTCGGGATCCGGCACGGGCGGCGCGAAGGGCATTTTCTCGACGCCGACGCGCGCGCGGAGTTCCTCGATGCAATCGCAGATCCGGACGATGTGCTGGTGGCCGAATTCGAGCGCCGCGATCATCTGGTCTTCGGAGAGTTCGTCGGCACTGCCCTCGACCATAACGATGGCATCGCGCGTTCCCGCAATCACAAGGTCGAGCCGGCTGATGTCTGTTTCCTCGATGGTGGGATTAACCACGAGATCATCGCCAATCAACCCCACGCGAACCGCGCCGATGGGCCCATCGAAGGGAACCTTCGAGATGTGCAGGGCCGCCGAGGCCGCGTTGATGGACAGCAGGCCCGGATCGTGAATGTTGTCGGCCGAATACACCGTCTGACAGACCTGGAGTTCGTTCCGGAATCCGTCCGGGAACAGCGGGCGGATCGGCCGGTCGGTGAGACGGCACACGAGAATCTCGCGTTCGCTGGGTCGCGCCTCGCGGCGGAAGTAGTTTCCGGGAATGTTGCCTGCCGCGAAGCTCTTCTCGCGGTAGTCTACCGTGAGTGGGAAAAAGTCCTGATCCGGCCGTGCTTCCGGAGAAACACAGACGGCGGACAACACAATGGTCTCCCCCATGGTAGCCCACACGGCACCGTGGGCCTGTTTGGCAATGCGGCCCGTCTCGAAGGAGATCTCGTAGGCGCCGATGGTTACGGATACTGTGTCTTTCATGCGTTTCTGGCTCCAGATGAGCCACGCGCAACGCCCGTGCCGGCCTACGGCTCCACTCGCCCGTTACATCGAACGACGAACTTACTTGCGTAGTCCGAGTCCTTGGATGATCTTGCGATACCGCTCGATGTCGTTGCGGCGGACGTAGTTCAGCAGGTGGCGACGCTGGCCCACCAGTTTCAGCAGGCCACGTCGGCCCGCAAAGTCCCTCTTATGCGTCTTGAAATGCTCGGTGAGCAGGTTGATCCGCTCGGTGAGCAGGGCGATCTGTACTTCCGGCGAACCGGTGTCGGCTTGCCCTGTCGCATGCTGCGAGATAATCGCTTGTTTGCGCTCTTTCGTCAACGCCATGATATGCCTTCCTTTTCCTATGCGCCTCGCGCCCAGCCCGCCGTCGGCATTTCGTGCGGCCGAGCGCAAGGTACCGTCGAGACGGCAGCCCACTGCCGCCGTCCAGTTTCAACTCACTTGTTCGTCAGCGCCGCGATACCCGGCAGCTCCTTGCCCTCGAGCATCTCGAGCGAAGCGCCGCCGCCTGTCGACACATGCGACATCTTGTCCGCGAGGCCGTATTGGGTCACTGCCGCCGCCGTATCGCCGCCGCCGATGATGCTTCGGATATCCGATCGCGAGGCCAGCAATTCGGCAATGGCGCGTGTGCCCGCGCCGAACTTCTCCATCTCGAACACACCCACCGGGCCGTTCCAGACCACCGTCTTCGATGCCCGAATCGCATCGCAGAACAAGGCCGTGGTCTTCGGTCCGATGTCTAGGCCCATCCAGCCGACCTGAATCCCGCCGACCTCGACAACCGTCGTGTTCGCGGCTTCCGAGAAGGCGTCCGCCACCACCGTATCCACGGGGAGCAGAAGGGCGACGCCTTTGGCCTTGGCCTTATCCATGACGGTCTTGGCTACTTCGAGGCCGGACGCGTCGAGCAGCGAGTTGCCAATCTCGTAGCCTTGGGCCTTCAGAAACGTATAGGCCATGCCGCCGCCGATGATCAGCGTGTCAACCAGGTTGAGCAGATTCTCGATCACCGTGATCTTGTCGGACACTTTGGCGCCGCCGAGGATCGCCGCGAGCGGCCGCTCCGGATTCGTCAGGACGCCGCCGATGTACTCGATCTCCTTCGCCACGAGGAAGCCTGCCGCACACAGATCGAGGTATTTCGTCACGCCCTCGGTCGAGGCATGGGCGCGGTGAACGGTACCGAACGCATCGCTGACGTATACGTCCGCCAACTTCGCCAATTGCGCGCTCAGCGTCGGGTCGTTCTTCGTCTCGCCCTTGTTGAACCGCGTGTTCTCGAGCACAATGATGTCGCCCGGCGCCATCGCCGCCACGGCGGCCTCGACCTCGGGCCCCACGAGGACGTCGAGTTTCGTCACGTTGCCACCGGCCAACTCACGGAGCTTGTTCGCAATGGGATCCATCTTGAGCTTCGCGTTCTTGGCAATGATTTTGGCCTTCTCATCTTCGGATTCGGCCTTGGCCGGATCCTTGGGACGCCCCAAGTGGGACATGAGAATGAGCTTCGCGCCCTGCTCGCGCGCATAGTCGATGCTTTTGAGGGCCGCGCGGATACGCGTATCATCGCGCACCGTGCCGTCCTCATTCTGCGGAACGTTGAAATCCACGCGCATCAGGACGCGCTTGCCCTTCAGGTCGACATCTGCAATGCTCAGCTTGTTCATGGAGTACCGGCCCTCGTCGCGAAAAAGGCCCGCGCGATCGACTGCGCGGGCCTTCCAACCTTCATCAGCCCGCCATCTTCTTGAAAAGATCGATGCAGCGGTTCGAATAACCCCACTCGTTGTCGTACCACGAGATGACCTTGACGAAGTTCCCGTCCATCACCGAGGTCAGCAGCGAGTCGAATACGCTCGACGCCGGATTCCCGATGACGTCGCACGAAACGATCGGATCCTCGCAGTACTGGAGGATGCCCTTCAGCGGGCCCTCGGCCGCCGCTTTGATCGCCGCGTTGATCGTCTCGACCGTGGCCGGCTTCTCGAGCTCGGCCACCAGGTCAACCACGGACCCGTCGATGACCGGGACGCGCATGGCCATGCCATCGAGCTTCCCGTTCAGGGCCGGGAGAACCTTGCCGACAGCGCGCGCGGCGCCCGTCGACGTCGGAATGATCGCGGCCGCAGCGGCCCGGCCGCGCCGCAGGTCGCTGTGCGGCATGTCGAGCACCTTCTGGTCGTTCGTATAAGCATGAGTAGTGGTCATGAGACCGCGCTTGATACCGAAGGTCTCGTGGAGGACCTTGGCTACCGGAGCCAGGCAGTTCGTCGTGCAGCTCGCGTTCGAGATCACCGCGTCCGTCGGCTTGAGCGTGTCATCGTTCACACCCATGACGATGATCGCGTCTACGGCGTCCTTCGGTGGCACGCTCAGGAGCACCTTCTTGGCGCCGGCTTGGACGTGGAGCATGCATTGCTCTTTCTTGCGGAACACACCCGTCGACTCGAGCACCATGTCGACGCCCAGTCCTTTCCAGGGCAGCTCGGCCGGATTCTTGACGGCCAGGATCTTCACTTCTTTGCCGTTGACGACAATGGCGTCGGCCTTCGCCTCGACGGTACCTTTGAACGGCCCGCTGACGCTGTCGTACTTGAGCAAGTGGGCCAGGGTCTTGGCATCCGTCAAGTCGTTTACCGCAGCCACCTCGAACCCCGGTTGTTCGAGGATGAGTTTGAATACGTTCCGGCCAATACGCCCGAATCCATTAATTCCGATCTTAATAGGCATGTTCTCTTTCCCTTTCGCAACTGATAACGCTGCACTCTATTACAGCCGGCGCACGAAACCGGCATCGTCAACAGAATAGCGATTAAGAATTCCGCAGGAAGAGTGGCCTGTGCCAGGCGTGAGGGAAGGCAGGTAGTTCGAAAGCCCCTCGCGTGTTTCCTGGGTCAGCCCCGTCCCGTACCGCGGGACGTTTCCTCATTCCTTTTTCCTTCTTCTCTATTCGCGCGTACTATGCCATATCCGCGCGACACAAGTCAACTCCGACCAGCGCAATTGCGGGCCCCGTCTTCGGGGCTGGGAACGTGAGGCCGGAGATGTTGCGGCCGGTGTTGGAAACGGTTCCGGAAGAGGGGATGACGCACGACGTCGGGGCGTCGTGCTGCGAGCGAATATCCGAACGCCGGGTCCATTGTCTGCGGTACGGACGGCCACGGTTGCCCGTCGTGGGTGGAGACCTGCGGCCTACGTCTTCAGCCGGTTTGATATTTCGGGGGCCGTGTGGGCTATAATACAGGACCTGACGCACAGCGTCGGCGCGTGTGCACAGCTGGGCTGCCTGTGTTGACGCCGATTCCAACAAGAAGGAGGTCTTGCCTCATGAGCGATGCCGTCGAGCTTACCAGCGCGAATTTCGCGGATACCATTGCCAACGGCGTGACGTTGGTGGATCTCTGGGCCGAGTGGTGCGGCCCGTGCCTCATGATGGCGCCTACGCTCAACGAGTTGGCGGCCGCCTATCAGGGCAAGGCCACGATTGCCAAGGTCAACGTCGACAAGGAACCTGCCCTGGCGCAGCAGTACAACGTGGCCGCCATACCGTGTTTGATCGTTCTCAAGGACGGCAAGGAAGTGAAGCGGTTCGTCGGCGTTACGTCGAAGGGCGATCTGGCCAAGGCGCTCGACGCCGCCACCGGCTGACTGCGACATTCACGCGAGCCGGATCGGGGCGGTCAACCGAACGCCGGGCCGGGTAATCTCCAGGGAATCGGTAGGGGGGCAACCTCTATACCATCGAATACGGCAATCACTGCAACTCAACAAGGAGTGTAGAAGAGATGACACCGAAGAATGTCGCCGTGGCCGGGGCTACCGGGCTGGTTGGCAATCGCATGTTGCGGACCCTCGAGAAGCGGAACTATCCCATCAAGTCCATCAAACTACTCGCGTCCGAGCGCTCACTGGGCCGGAAGCTCACCTTCCGGGGTGAGGACGTGCCCGTCGAGGTGCTCCGCGAAGACTCATTCAAGGGTGTTGAGGTGGCGCTGTTCAGTGCCGGCGGCGGCACGAGCAAGAAGTTCGCCCCCTGTGCCGCGAAAGCCGGCTGCGTAGTTGTGGACAACTCGAGTGCCTGGCGCATGGATCCCAAGGTCCCGCTCGTTGTGCCCGAGGTCAATCCTGACGACGTGAAGTGGAACAACGGCATCATCGCCAATCCGAATTGCTCGACCATCCAGATGGTCGTCGTGCTCAAGCCGATCCACGACGTCGCGCGCATCAAGCGCGTCGTGGTCTCGACGTACCAGGCCGTTTCCGGCGCGGGCAAGAAGGCCCTCGACGACCTGTACGCGCAGACCGAGGCCGTCATGGCCGGCAAAGAGCCCGTGTGCCAGGTGTTCCCGCATCCCATCGCGTTCAACTGCATTCCCCAGATTCCGCAGAGTGACGCCTTCGGCGACAACGGCTACACCAGCGAAGAAATGAAGATGGTCAACGAGACCAAGAAGATCATGGGCGACGACTCGATCCGCGTCACGGCGACCACCGTCCGCGTGCCGGTGCATACGGGCCACAGTGAGTGCGTCAATATCGAGACCGCGAAGAAGCTCACGGCCGCCGAGGCGCGCGCCGTGCTCGCGAAGGCACCGGGCATCATCGTCCTCGACGATCCGGCCAATCAAGTCTATCCCCTGGCCGTCAATGCCGCCGGTAAGGACGAGACCTTCGTGGGGCGCATCCGCGAAGACCTCTCGCACCCGAGCGCGCTAGATATGTGGATTGTCGCCGACAACCTGCTCAAGGGCGCGGCGCTCAATGCCGTTCAGATCGCCGAGCTCCTGTAGCTCGAGTGCCCAACACCACATCAGGCCCCGGAACCGGCCCTGCCGATCCGGGGCCTTTGCCTATGGTGCGCCCGGCAGGGCGCGTTTACTTGGGGGTGCAAGTCCCCTGCAGGCC
>DAIPKA010000086.1:0-17607 GCA_036769985.1 Candidatus Hydrogenedentota bacterium
ACGACTACCTTCGCGAACTGCTCGCCGCCATGTAGTTTTAATGCGATTGCCCTGGCCGGACGGCTATGTGCCCTTCGCATCGGTGGGGTATATTGGCACAGTCGGCGTGCTCTCCGGAATGAACATGGAAGGCATCTCGATTAGCCAGATCGGCGCGATCAACGAGGACAAGCGCCTCAGCGGTACGCCGCTGGGCTTCGTCCTCCGCCGGTTCCTCGAAGAGACGCATGACCTCGACGAGGCCACGGCCCTCATCCAATCGGTGCGCCGAACCGTTGGCTACAACTATGTGGTTGCCGACGGCGATGCCCAGGATGCCAGGGCCTACGAGACATGTGCCCACCACTGCGTCGTCTTCGGACCGAACGATCCCAACGAGACCGTCGAGTACGCGCTGCCCACCGAGGACGCCGTGTTCCGCTCGGACGAGGCGATGGATCCGACGGTGCGCAGTTTGCAGCACTGTGCCAAGGCACCGGACCTGCCCTACGGCAGCAACTCGTACGATCACCGCTACAAAGGCATGGCCATGCGCATTCGCGAACAGTTCGGCGCGATCGATCAGCCAGCGGCACTCGAGATCCTGAGGGCCGTGGCCATGCGAGGCGTCAACCTGCACAGCGTGCTGTACAGCTCGACCGACCGCGAGATGTGGGTCGCCCACGCCACCGACTCCGAGGATGCGTGGACGCAACCCTACGCGCATTACGCCCTCAAGTCGCTGTTCAAACGGCCTGAGGAACGCGCTCAGTAGGTATCGCCGCTGCTCACCAAGGGCGTGGCCAACGCCAAGGCCATGATGACCGGCGCGCGGCCCTCGGGATCCGGGAACCTCCGGAACTCGACATGGCCGTCCATGTACAGCACATTGGCGCCGCCGGGGACGTGGTTGAACTCTTCGGACGTGGCCGAGACCCAGTCGTGCATTATGAAGATCTCGCTCTGCGCCATGGACGTGGCGGATGGATCCGCCACGTTTCGAATGGCCAGCCGTTCGACGCCCTCCCGCAGCCGGTAGACCACATCCCCGCGTGCGTTCCCGAAACCACGCAAGGGGATGATCTCGGAGCCGTCGGCCACGGTGTCCGCGTCCAGCTCGGGCTGAATGCCGGGGATTTTGGTGTCGTGCTGGAGGAGGAAGAAGAGCTTGACCCAATGCCGGAGAAACTGGCTGGGCACGACGGCGTCGGCCGGCACATTGAGTTCTTTCCCAAGAATGGACTCGGCCAAGGCCGCATAGGCTCCCGCGGGCTCGACATTGTCCGGGCGCTCATCGCAGAGGTCGTAAAAGAAACTCCAGTAACTGTACGACTTCGTAGCTTTCCACCACTGGTCGCCCGTCGGGCCATCATCACCCCGGTCAATGAGAATCGGGGTGCCATCGCTGTAGTACATGTCTTCCACTTTCATGGAGACGTGGGATGGGCAGACGTAGATGGCCGGATCGGTCACGTACTCGGGGAAAATGGCCTTGACGTTGGGCATGGGATAGGCTCCGGACCAACCCGGGGGATTGTGCTGCAGCGGCACCCATCGGCCGCCGGGCGATTCACCGGCGTACAGCTTGAACACCACCCCCCATTGCTTGAGGTTGTTCTGGCAGCTCGAGCGCCGGGCCGCCTCGCGGGCGCGAGCGAGAGCCGGAAGAAGAATCGCCGCCAAGATACCGATGATGGCGATCACGACGAGCAGTTCGATGAGAGTGAATCCTCGCCTTCGCATCACACGATCCTCCATGGATTGCATATTAATAAGTACATGGTACACACTGTTGACGCTTGATTCTAGCAGAAAATCGGGAAGAGCGCAGCATTGTTAGCGGAAACGCCGCTGGCCGAAGAACCGCCACGCGTGGAAACGGTTTCCGTACGTGTTCGACCCGGTCGCGTTTTTCCCCACCATGTCGTAGTAGCGGATGAAGTTGGCGCGCCACTCGGTTCCGGGGCCAGGGAACACGTCCAGGGGCAGTGATTGCAGTTGGGCACAAGGCTCGGCAACATGGGCACCAACACCTCCCCAGATGATGTCGTAGTCGCCAATGGGCTTCAAGCCGCGTTGATCTCCGGAGGCCATATATGAAACGCTATGGCCCGTTGTAACGCCGTTTCAATGCGGAGAATCGACTGCACAATGGACAAGAAAAGCCTGCAACGGTTCCTGGGCATGAGCTTCGCCCTCAGCTACCTCTCGGTGGGTGCGATCACGCTGTTTCACCTGGCTTCGTTCGAGCCGGGCCACCTGGCCGGAATCGTGGTTGTCTACGGTGTCCTGTGGTTGCCGGCCTTGGTGGCGGGTGTCGTCTCTCGGAAGGGGGGGGCGCCCGCATTGCCGCGGCCGGCCCTGTGGCCGAAAAAGCGGAAGAGCGTGCTCGCGGTCACGCTGGGCGTCGCGGCCGTGTTCTTGAGTCTGTACACCGTGACGACCGTGGCGGGCCGTACGCGCGCAGACTGGGATCTCGTGAACTTGACGGCGCAGTTGGGCCTCAAGTCCGGCGGACTGCAAGCGACGTTCCTGCTCGCAGCCGGTTTCGCCTTCACCCTTCTCCTCGGGCCGACGTTGTATGCCGTGTTCTGCCTTGGCAACGAGCTCGCCTGGCGAGGCGTCCTCTTCCAGTCCTTGCTGCCCAAGGGCCGCCTCCGGGCACACCTTCTGACTGGAATCGCATGGGGGCTCTACCTGCTTCCGCTCACCGTGGCCACGTTCGGCCTCAACTGGGGCCTCTGGAAACCCATGGTGGCGCTGTTGACGATGTCGCTCGCCCTGAGCATTGTCCTCGGCGAGTTGTATCGCCGCTCGGGGCAGATTGGTCTGTCGGTGGTATGCCTTGCCTGTTTCGAGAGCCAGCGGGCCGGTATGTGGTTCTACCTGTTTCCGGATCGGAATTCCGTGTGGGCGGGAACGTTTGGTCTGGTTTCGCTGGCGCTGTGGACAATCCTTGCGGCCATTCTGGTTGCGCTGCCGGATCGGCAGGCCAAAAGAGCCGACGACCCATCGTCCGAGCCGGCCACGGAATCCTAGGCGCGCCTTCAGAACGCCCGACCTCAGATCAGTCCAAGGCGAACGAGCTCGCGCACGAATCGCTCCTTGTCGATGGGTTTCACGAGATAGGCCTCGCACCGCTCATTGAACGCCTTGAACAGCTCCCGAGACGCGCCAAGCGCCGTGGTCATGATCACACGCGTCGCATGGTCGCCGGCAATACCGCGGCTTGCCTCGAGCGTTCGGATCTCTTTGAGGACCGCGTGCCCGTCGAGTTCGGGCATCATGATGTCGAGACACACGAGGTCGTAAGCCTTACCTTGCTCGAGCGCCCAGTGAAACAACTCGAGGGCCTCCTTGCCGTCCTTGGCCACATCGCACTGGGCGTACGGAGTCAAGTAGGCCGACAACAAGGCCTGACTGGTCGCGTCATCTTCGGCAATCAGCGCTTTCACAGTCCACCTCCTCCGGTCGCCGGCCATAGCGCCACGGCCCCGTGAGCCGCGCCGCTATTGCGAGACGGGATCCAGCTTCACGTAGTCCAGGCCGGCCATGTAGGCTTTCTCGGCCTCTTCATTGGCGGCAACGATCTCGATGGCCAGAACGTGCTCACCCTCCGTCAACGTGTGCCGACCGAGATCGACGACATCCGAGATGATCACGGAGGTCGCGTACAGATCGATGGGATCGCCCGTTTTCGCGCCGTCCAGATAGAGCTGCACGATACCGTAGTCGGGGGCCTTCGTGAGACGTAGCGTCACGCCGTAGTCGCCGCTCGCGCGAACCGGGATAGCGAGTTCGAGCCGGTCGCCCGGCTGGGCATCCGTCCACCAGAGGTGCGCAAGCCGGCTCCACGAATCGCCGAACCCGGTCATGTCCTGAGATCGTGGGTTCCCGGCCGTCTTGCGGAGGATCTTGAGGTTCTCGCCTTCGAGCGCGCCCTTCACGGCGAACACCTCGGGTTCCGGCCACACCATCCTCCGATCGAGCGGAACCGCCTCGTATGCGTCACTCCGGTTCGGGCCCGACGCCTCCTGATACCAGTACGCCACCGCGTCGTAGAGGGTGGGCTTGTCGTTCTTGTAATACTTCTCAATGTAGCCCTGGAACGAGGTCTGGAAGGGGATGTTGTCCACGATCTGCCAGCGGTTCACGCTCACGTGCCCGATGTTGTTGGAGACCAACGTTTGGTTGTGGTAGGCCCGCTGAAACAGGGCCGGCGTGCACCAGGCGTAGCCGAAGTAGTCTTCGGAACCGGTGCCGATCGTCGACGGGAACTTCTCGCCATCCACGTGGAACTTCTCGTCGCCTTCACCCCACCATCCGCCGCGCGGATTCCACACATGAAGGGCGACGCCGCAGAAGCGCCCCCGTCCGCGCGTCGAGAGGATCGTCCAATCGATCCAACGCTCCGGCTCGGGGGGCAGGAAGGCATCACCATGCCACTTGGCGTGGAACCTGCCGAGGTTGTCGATAGGCTCATCGATGGGTTCGTGCAGAACCTCGATGAGTAGGCGGCGCGTTTCCTTGCCTTCGTTTTGGAGGCGGATGACCGCCTCGGAGTTGAAGGGCATGTACCAGTGCGAGTAGAACCACCCGTCTTCGGTCAGCCCCATCGGGAAAGACAGGTACGCATTGGCGCCGGGTGCCGTGCCGAAGAAGTCACCCAGCGGCGACCAAATCGCGGGCTTTTCATCGCCATCCCAGTTCACTTTCAGGACAACCTCGCGGAGCAGCTTTCGATCGTCCACGGAAGCGGGCAACTCAGGCTTGATCTTGATCGCCGTGATGGCCCGACGCCCGGTCAGCCGCGTGACGATGACATCCTCGTCCGGCGGCAGCTTGACCGGCTTCTGGCGAAACACGGGTTCTGTTCCCAGGTTGGCGAAGCGTTCGTTAACGGCATCGAGCGCCGCGTTTTCCTCCTGGTTCAGCTTGCCGGTGAACGTTGGCAGAATCGTGCGGTCCGGGTATGTCGTGTACGTGAAATGGAAATAGGCCCCCCAGCCTTCGTCCGCAGTGATCCGGCAGGATTTCTGAAAGGGAATCGGCGTGTAGTTGTTCCAGCCCTTCCCCGCTTCATACACAAGGCTGTTTCGCGTGAAAGGCTCGTTCTGTCCGTTGAAGAAGCCTCTGAAGGGCAAGTCGACCACGGGCGTCTCGGCCCCATCAAGGTAGATCCGGACGTGTCCGTCTTCCGGCCGCGCCGACCACATACGCCAGATGCATCCGGGGCCCTTCATCTCGGCGAAGACAAACGCGCCGTTCTCCTCCCGGAGGTAACCGCTGCCATCGCCGTTGGCGGTCCAGTCCACGTACTTCCCGCTGGCTTCGTCATACCGACTGGCCCTGTCGTAGCTCGACCATTGCAGACACCGCTCGTCGGGCGCGGGCAGCTCGGCCAAACGCTTGAGATCCGTCAGCCGGTTGACGAGGTCTACGTATGTGAACTCCTCGGCGGCGGCCATGCCGGCCCCGAGCACCAGCATGGCCAATATGAGAGAACCTAACCGCTTGCTCGACATAAGAACATGCCTCCTCATTTGCACGGTAGCCCGAGCGGACCATTGAGCGACGCCCCACAGGCGCCCCAAGCCTCCCAGGCGGCTCCCCTTCCAGAACACGAGTCCGGAAGACGCTCGGGTCAACCTAGCACCAAACGCCGCAAAAAGCAACGCAGACATACGAGACGGGCGACATCCAGGATCCTACGCCGTCCGCCACGGCCCGACCGCAAGGTCTTGTTCCGCGAGGCTTTGTGCCCCGGGTAGGCAATCCTATACAATACTTCACACAGTACTCGCCTGACAGGATACGTGAGTCCACGGACGTGAAGAAGCCCTTTTCCCGGACAGTTCGATGCGTAGCACTCGGGATGTGCGCCGTTTTGGCCTCGCATGTGCTTGTCGCGGCATTGGAGATGGCGCTACGCGTTTTCGATTCGGGTTCGTCTACTCGGCCCTTTCTAGCCTGCGAGATTGACGGAGAGGACCATCTTCGACTCAATCCAGCTTACTGCGCTCAGTTCTTCCTGGTACCAGCTTCGATGATCGTGGATTGGGACACCTTTCAGTTCTTGGTGCCGGCCAGGAAGTCGCCCCAGGACTACCGGATCTTCGGCTTTGGCGGTTCGGCAGCGCATGGCGATCCGGATCCGGCGCGGAGCTTCGGCGAGTGCCTCGGCGCGATGCTGCAACGGGCGTTTCCCCAGATGCACATCGAGGTCTAGTCGGTAGCGTGCGCCGCCGCATCGAGGAGAAGCGGCAAGACATGCACGTGCAGGATATGTCCGCGTCACCGTAGACGGGCGGAACGCTGACCGCCGATAAGGTGCGAGGAGGCCGTATGAAACGGATCTATTGCAGAAGTATTGTGTTCGCGGTCGCGGTGGCTGTGTGTCTATGCGTCTTCACGGGATGCATGCCGCAGGAGATGCCCGAAGGGACAGGCGATTTCTACTTCCAGGATAGGGCCGGGCTCTGGCACAAGCCCATCCACATCTGGTACCACCGTCCGGCCGGTCTCGCCAACGACGCGCCCATTGTATTCGTGATGCACGGCATGAGGCGCAACGCGGCAGGCTACCGCGAACCGTGGATACCGCTGGCCGAGCAATACGGTTTCGTCTTGGTAGCGCCGCAATTCTCGGACTTCTTCTATCCCACCGGCCTTAGCTACAACCTGGGCGGCGTCACGAATGGGCTCGGACAGTTCATCTCCGAGTCCAAATGGACGTTCTCGGCGGTCGAGCACATCTTCGACGAGGTTAAGGGACTCACGGGCAACACGAGCGAGACGTATTACCTCTATGGACACAGCGCGGGCGGCCAGTTCGTGCATCGAGTCGTCCTGCTCAAACCGGACGCGCGCATCGAACGTGCCGTGGCCGCCAATGCCGGTTGGTACACGATGCCCGCCTTCGACATCGCCTGGCCCTACGGCCTCAAGCGCACGCCCGTCACCGCCGAATCACTCGCGATTTCTTTCCAAATGCCCATGACGATCCTCCTGGGCGAGCAGGACACCAACACGGAAGATCCTCAGTTGAGCCACACGCCGGGCGCCATGGCCCAAGGGCCCCATCGGCTCGCCCGGGGACAGGCCTTCTGTGCGGAGGCGGAACTCGAGGCGGAGCGGCTAGGGACGCCCCTCGGCTGGGACCTCGAGACGGTGCCGGGCGTGGGCCACAGCAACGGCGGCATGGCGCCGGCGGCCGCGCGAGCGTTCTTCGAGGATCGCACCACGACGCCGTAGAAGTTGAAGGGATCGTCACGGCTGCACGTCGACCACGCACCGGAAACCCAGCGTGGCACAGCGGTCGAGGCCAGGCGCCATGAGCAAGAACTTCGCGTGACTCGTGCACGGTTGCGGGCCGCCCTCGACGTACCAGACGCTGCCTTCGGCCTTGAAGTAGCTTCCGCCGCGCAGAATGGCGAAACGCGTGTGGCCATCGTCGCGTTCGCTCTCCGTCCACTCCCAGGTGTTGCCCGACATGTGGTAGCAGCCGTAGGGACTGCGGCCCTCGGGCATCGAGCGAACGGGCACCGGCGTGGAACCCGCATGGCAGCGCGACGCGTCGAAACCATCACCCCACGGCCACGCGCGGCCATCCGTGCCTTGCGCGGCAAGATGCCATTCGGCTTCCGTGGGCAAGCGCTTGCCGGCCCAACGCGCATAGGCCCGGGCATCATCAAGATCGACGTAGACAACCGGCAGATCGGCCATGGCGTCGGTTAGGGGGCCGATCGGCCAGTGCTTCAGGAAGTTGTCGGGACACGCAGGCCGATAGCCGCTCTCGTCAAGGAACCGCTTGAAGTCCGCGTTGGTCACTTCGGTTTCGTCGATGGCAAACGGCGCCACCTCGACCACGTAGTCGTGCGCCAGCCGGCCGTCGAAAGGCGAGCCCCAGAGGAATTCGCGCCACCTGTCCTCGGCCGCGCCCGGATCGGGATAGCAGCCGCACTCGCGGCGGACGTGTTCGAGCCGCATCCGCACCGAGGCCCCCGCCACATACACCATGCCCGGCGGCGGGGCGTCCTTCGCCACACGAGGTGTCGGCTCGACGGCCCGAGCATCGACCACCGAACACGCACCGTTCCGGTCAAGGTTCCCGGGCCAGGGCTCTCGTAGCCTCGTCAGCACGTCCCTTACCCTCGCATCATTGCGGGGCGCCACGACGAAGCAACTCAGGACGTCCACATCGCCAACGATGCGTACGGCATCGCCCGGAAGCGCGACCTCGGCCTCGCGGCCGTTCCAGAGGTCGAACACGGCCATGTCATCCACAAGCGACACCTCGAAGAGGGGCACATGCCGCAACGGCTCGCCTGTGTTGCGCACTGTCCAGAGCGTGCCGTGGGCGCCGGGCCACGCATGGGCATAGAGGCCGGGTTGAAGCGTCGGGTAGAACGGCGACCAGGCGTCGCTGGTGAAGTGGTCTGCGAAGGCACGCAGAATGGTGACGGCACGATACCAGAGCGCGCGATCATCGGCCGGCCACGGGTTGTAGGTTCCGAAGACATTCTCCCACACGAGCATTCCGCTGCCGTTGAAGAAAGCCGTTGCGATCTCATCCTGATGACTCGAATCCCACCGGCGAATCTGGTGCTGCATGTGGCGCGGTTGGATCCATTTGAGGTGGAGCATGCCCGGCGGATCCGGATCGTGTAGCCATTGCGCCCATGAGGCGCTACAGATACCGAGTTGGTCGATGGCCGGATGGCCCTCCGGTGCGAACACGACTCCCGCACGCCGGCGGTCGACCGCGTCGCGCAAGGCTTGGGAACCACCCAACAGGGTATCGAGGAATAGGCCGTCCGCATCGAGCGTGGCCACGAGCTCGGCCAGGACCTCCTCATCAGCCTTTCCGGGACGGCGGGTGTCGCGATCCCACGGGTTGTAGTCGAGGAAGACCTTGACTCCGCGCTCGTGGAAACGGCGGACCGCACCCCGTAACGCGTCGATACCGCCCGGCATATCGTGGTACATGTCGAACTGGTTGCGATCGTCGAAGCCGAGTCTCGGATAGGCCTGCCACAACACTACGGCATCGTAGCCGCCGAACTCGCATTGGCCATCGTCCAGAAACGCGTCTATGGCGTACCCGTTCTCGGGCGTGTAGAAGGATCGGTCGTACATAAAGGTGAAACGGCACGTGAACAGGCTGCGCGTCCAGGCAAGATCTGCGCGATCGTAGAGGCTCAGGTCGAGGGCATCTCCCCCGAGTTCACGTGCCAAGGCCGAGGCCTGTGTCATGCGGCCGGCATCGTCCGTCCAGATCCGGATGTCTCGGAACTCGAAGGCGCCAACCGAGGCATCGTGCGTACCATCCATGCCGATGATTGGCCGAAACCAAACGCCGTCGCGACCGGGATCGGAAACCGTGATCGAGGTTTCGACGCGGTGCCATGCGCCATCCGGAGGGACGGGAAGCGTCCCCAACACCGTCGACCAGCCCACCCACTCATCGTTCGCGGCGTCCATTACGTCAAGGGCGATGCACACTTCACAGTTGCCCTTGAGTCGCCGCGTGTCGATGGCCACGTGGAGGGATTCGCCGACCCCGAGCGCGAGGGCTTTGGCAACCGGCTTGGCAAGTCTCGTCCATGCCCGGACGCCGTCGTAGTCCAAGGCGAGGATCCGGCCGACACCGCCGCTGCGGACGGCGTCGCGATAGGCGCGAACCTTGCCGACCCACGCGTCACGATCCTCACCCTCGCCCGGCGGGGCGATGAACGCCTCGTTCATCCGGATGCCTTCGGCCTCGGGATGGGCCCACCGGCAGCCCTCGTCGGCTCCATAGACCGCCGGCGTGAAGGGAAGACGGGCCTCATGCTCGGATGCGCCGCAGGCCACCAGGCACGCGGCCACCAACACGGCCATGTCCAGTTCCCTCCGCGTACGGACTACGCTCCGGACACCTCGGTCGATTCGGGCGGAGGCGAATCCGCGCCGGATGCGGACGTCGCCGGAACCGGCTCGGGCGTCTCGGCGATTTTCTTGAAGCCGTCTTCGATCATCTGCTTAGCCTTGTCAAAACGCGCCCGCGAGCTCTCACCGCCCATGACGACGGCAACCAGACGATGCCCCGACCGCTTGACCGTAGCGGTTACGCAGTGCATGGAATCTCGGATGTAGCCCGTTTTGAGCCCATCGCAGCCGTCCAACTCCGTGAGAAGCTTGTTCGTGTTGTGGGCGACGATCGGGCCATCGGGCTCGCAGCGGAACTCCGTTTGGCTCGTCCACTTGAGGATAATCGGATGGGCGACGCAAGCCTTGGCTAGGATCGCCATGTCCCGCGCCGTCGTCTTGTCCGGATCCTTGCCGTTACCGCGCGGCGGAAGGCCGTGAACACTGTTGAACTTCGTGTGCGTCATACCCAGCTCGGCCATGCGCGCGTTGGCCTTCTCCAGGTACTTGTCCTCACTGCCCCACAGACCCTCGGCTACAGCCATGGCCGCGTCGTTAGCCGAGGCGACCGCGATGGCCTCCATGAGGAAGCTCAATCGCTGGACGGAGCCCTCCTTGAGCCAGATCTGCGTCCCGCCCATCTCCTGCGAGTGCTTCGAGATGATCATCGTGCGCTCGAGCGTCCACTTTCCTTCGTCGACGCCCTCGGCCACTAGCAGCATCAGGATCATCTTCACCATACTGGCTGGCGGACGCTCGATGTCCGCGTTCTCCTCGCAGAACACCGTATCCGTATCGATATCGACGCAGTACGCGCTGACCGGTGGCTCACCAGCCCTCGCGCACACGGAAACTGCAGACACCAGCGCCCAAAACACAACGAAAAACATCGAATACCGCATCTCTTCTCCTACTCGCATTCCTACTCGAATAATTGGGGACACCCTTCGACGACACACAACGATGCCTCACCGAAAGCCTTGAAAGCAAGATGGATCTCCCTCATTTGCCAAGGCGGATTCTGCGTATCTCTTCGTTGGCGAGTTGGTCGCACCGTTCGTTCAGCGGATCGCCGGCATGCCCTTGCACCCAACGCCATTGGACATCATGCATTTCGTTCAGCGCGTCGAGGCGTTTCCAGAGGTCCACGTTCTTTACTTCGTGTTTGCCGCGCGTCCAGTTTTTCTGCTTCCATTTCGGCATCCACTCGGTGATTCCGCGCTGGAGGTACTGCGAGTCGGTGGACAGGATCACCGGACACGGCCTTTTGAGCGCCTCGAGCGCGCGGATGGCGGCCGTCATTTCCATCCGGTTATTGGTCGTGCGCGGATCGCCGCCGGAGATCTCCTTGAGGCTACCTCTATACACCAGAATCGCCGCCCATCCGCCAACCCCTGGATTCGGGTCGCACCCGCCATCGGTGTAGATCACCACCGCGTCCGCTGCCGACTCGCGCTTCACGTACTACCTCCTCCATGGTTGCGGCGGAGTATACCATCCGACCGCACCCGCGGGCGAAGCGATACCCGGAAGCCTTTGCTCCCGAGTGCCCCCGTCAGTCGTCAACGAGGTCCAGGTGTTCAAGGAAGGCGATGGAACGGCTACGCGTGTAGTGTCGCGCACACTCGAGAGGCGTCCGCCCGTCATGGTTCTCCGCGTAACGATCAGCGCCGTGTTCGGTGAGCCAAGCGATCATGGGCGTCTGCTCGAAGAGAACGGCGGCGTGCAGCGGCGTATCGCCGAAGACGTCGCGCGCTTCGATATCGGCGCCGTGGGCCAGCAACAGCTCGGCCTCGTCGAGGCGGTTGAGCGTCGCGGCCATGTGCAGGGGCGTCATACCCGTGCCATCCGTGACATTCACCTGGGCGCCCCTGTCGAGAAGCAACGCGACGACCTCGGCCTGGCCGTACGTGACGGCGTAGTGCAGGGGCGTCTTGCCCCGCGCCTTGCCTTGGGTGTTGGTGGACTCGAGCAGGCCCGGATCCTGTTCGAGCATGGCCGCCACGACTTCGATCTCCCCGTTGGCGGCCTTGTCGTGAATGCTGACGCCGCAACTGCAACATGCGGCGGCGATTGCGACGGCCCACGCCGAAGGCCTATTCCACAGTGACCTTGTCATACCATTCCTGGGCGTTGGTGGCGTCGATCTTGGCGGGTGTCAGGATGACCTCGGGCGGCACGGATTCGCCGTGGGCCAGCTTCACGGCGTACTCGAGACCCTCGGCGGCGCACGTCGGATAATAGAACGTGCAGGCCAATAGGCCTTCGAGGACACGCTTGATGCCACCATCCGGACCACCGAGGCCGTCCACGCCAACAAACGCCATGTCGCCTTCGCGGCCCGCGTTCTTCGCGGCCCAATACGCGCCCACCGCCATGGGATCGTTATGCGCGTACACCACGTCGATCTTGGGATTCGCCTGGAGGATGGTCTCCATCCGCTTGAGCGCCTCGTTCTGGATCCAGTCAGCCACGTCTTCGATAACCTTCACGTTCGGAATCGCATCGATATACTTCCGCGCACCGTCGTGGCGCTCTTCCTGCGGCTTCGTGCCCAAAAGACCTTTCAGCTCGACAATGATCGGATCCTCGATGCCTTTCTCCTGGACATAGCTGGCGACAAACTGCCCGGCCATCTCGCCGATGGCCACGTTGTCGGCGCCCACGAAGATGTCGTACACCGGCTCGACGAGGTTGCGCTCGAGACACACCACCTGGATGCCCTTCTCCTTGGCCTTCTTCACCGGCGCGGTGATCGGCGCCGCCTCGTTGGGCGCAACGATCAACACGTTGACGTTCTGCAAGATGAAGTTCTCGATCTGGGCGATCTGTTTGGCGTTATCCTGCTGCGCATCCTGGATCAGAAGCTCGCAGTCCGGATACTTCGCGATCTCGCGCTTCATGATGTTGTTTTGCGCGGTGCGATACGGTTCGGCGCTATTGCACTGCGAGAACGCGATGACGAATTGCTTCTTGCCCTTGGCCGCCTTCCCGCCGCCGGAATCACCCTCCGGCTTCGAGCCACAGCCGACCATCATCACGACGCACAGGCCCAATGCCACGAGCCATTTGATCGAGCGCATGGGAATCCTCCTCAGGCGGTTCTCTTGGTGCCCACCAGTTGCAGCCATACGGCCACGATTATGATAACGGCCTTCAACATCCACTGCACGTTCTCGTCCACATTGTTGAGGCCAAGGACATTGGACAGGATACCTAACACCAAGGCGCCCACAAAAGTGCCGAAGATGCCGCCCTTCCCCCCGGACAGGCTCGTGCCGCCGATAACCGCCGCCGCAATGGCGTCGAGCTCATACGCCATCCCCGCTTTCGGATCGCCCTGATGGGTCTCGCAGCAATACAGCACGCCCGCAACGCCCGCGATGAAACCGGAGAACAGATACACGCGGATCTTCACCCCGTGGACATTGATGCCGGACAGGCGCGCCGCATCTTCGCTGCCGCCCACGGCCATGAGATAACGACCGAACCGCGTGCCGTTGAGCAGAATCAGCGCCAGCACGGTGACCAGCAGGAAGGTGCTCACGACGAAGGGCTTCTGCCCGATGAAGGCCACCACCGGCTGCGTCCGATCATCGTAGCCGACGGCGATCGTCGCGTTGCCGACCAGCCATTTCGCAAAGCCCCGGCTGCCGATCATCACGGCCAGCGTCACGATGAACGGCTGTAATCTCAGCCACGAGACCAGGCTACCGGCGGCGAGTCCGAAGGCGGACGTCGTGGCCACGGCAAGAAACACGCCCACCGCCGGCGCCCAACCGGCCTCGTTCTTCGTGAAGACGAGGGCGAAGATCGTGCACGACAAGGCCAGCAACGAGCCGACGGACAGGTCGATGCCGCCGCCGATGATGACGAGCGTCATGCCCATGGCGAGGATGCCGATGTCCGAGATCTGGCGCAGGACGTTCGCGAGGTTCTCGGCGCCCCAGAAGAGGAGTCTGCCATCGGCGTTTCGAGGCGAGAACACGGTGGCGAGCACGATGACGAAGGCGAGCGTCCCCAGAGGCCGCAACCATCCGTATGGCATTAGTTTACGTTCAGCCATCGCCGTTCCTATTCTCCGCTGGGCCGGAAGTCCCAGACCTCGGTCATGGTCAACGGAGCCGCGGGCGCCAGGCGCGCGAAGGGGCCCTGGAACGCCGCCACATACTGCGCTGAGGCCGTGTCCAGGAGACACACAAGCGACACCGACTCCGGATACCGTGACACGTCGTCCGGCGCGCCTTCGACTCGCCGACGCCACGTGCCCAAGGCGTTCTGGTGGATCAGCTCCGTCACGAAAGCCCCCACCACCACATTCTTTGCAGGAAGCTGGGGCGGAACATCAACGCACCAGCCCTCCGGCGTCTGTTTCAGGAACGCCGAGGCCGGATCGCCGGCGCCTAGGAGCGGAATCGTAGCATCCCGCGACCCGAAGCGCAATGCGCCGCCCAAGGGCACGCGCGCCAAGTTCCGGAGCGCCACATCGTGATCGATGGGCGCGGAAGCCATCAGCGTAACCGTGTACCAGGCGCGCGCCGCGCGTTCATGGATGCGGACCGCCTTCTTGAACCGAATCGGCAGCGCTTCGGCCTGGGGCCCGAGCAAGACTATCGAACGATCCGTGTGTTCGAGGATTTCGCCTGGCCCGCGCAAAAGGGCGGCCTCCTCGCCGGGATGCGGAATCACGCCGGTACGCAAACCGCCCGGATCCACAGCGCCGCCACGGGTGCGCGTTTTGGCATCCACATGCAGCGGCTCAACGAAATTGCGCCCTGCCGGGAATCCCACGTAGCACACCGAGAAGAGCTCCGGATCCACCTCGATGCGGATCGCACCGTTCTCGATGGCTATCGGCGCGGCCAGCGCTACATACACGATTGAGAGAACTCCGATCATCCCGGCACTCCACGGACCTGATCCCGATTCTGCCCACTCCCCACCCATGAATGCAATCGCAACCCATCGGAAGGCATTGGCGAAATAGCACCCCGGTGCCGCTGCGCCGCCACGGTGGCCGCCGGGGGCAGCGCGGGCGTCTGGTTTCGGGGACGGCAGGGTTCTCCGGGCTGGTCTTGCGCGGGAACACGCGATTCTGCCCTTGCGTCCCCCAATGCCCCCTATCACCGGGGCAGGCCCGATTTCTCCCTACCCCAATCACCCCGTCGATACTGGCAGATGGCGATTTCGCAATGGCCTCCTCTATGGAGGTAGAGCGTCCCTTGCGTAGTGCACAGACTTGGTGTACCTTAGATCATGGAGCGGGAGAGTTCAGTGCGGAAGTAAGACCTGAAGACGGGTAGGGCCGGGAGCCCGCAGACGGAGATTGGGTCTGGCAAAATGAAATGTCCACAGTGTAATGGCGATTTCCCGTGGTCGTGGAAACGGTATGTGACGTCTCCGTTTGGCAACACGACCTGCCCGCATTGCCGCACCAAGCTTGTCGGTTCCCATCGCAGGATCTACTGGCTGTGGCTAATACTGGGAGGCTTCGCCGCGATCGCACCGTTCGAAATTCCGGGCTTCATCAGGTATGGGCCCGCAGGCGCTATTGTAGGAACGATGATCGGTGCGCCGCTGCTCTTTGCGTTTGACCGATTTCTCGATTCCAAGTTCCTCGTCTTCAGCGTGAGGGAAGATCAGATCCCTGACGAGGCAGGCGGAGGCGACGTCCAACAGTCGTAGTCGTAGGGTGCGTGCAACAACGTGGAACGCACCATCTCGTTACTCGGAGATGCCCATGTCCGATGAAGTGAATAAACGCGAATCTGATCCCGAAGCGGCCGCTCAAACCGCCCCGCCGCCTCTTCCTTCGAAGCCTCCTTCATCACATCCTTACGAGCCTCTGATCCAGCCGCTGTTGAGGGAAAGCCATGTACCAATCAAGGCCGTCCACGTGGTGGCCATTGCCGCTCTGGTGGCGTTGCTAGATTACCTGATCTATCAGGGCGCCGGCGGTCTGTCCTACAGCATCGCCTTCATCGCGTTGTCCGTTGTTGCGGCCGCTTTCGCTTGCAGGGACGTGCGGTTGACTCCGCTGGCGTTCTTTGGCGTCGTATTGGCGCTTGTCGCGTTCCGCTGTGCTTGGCAGTGCGGGAACTTGGTCGTATCTGCCGGCGTCATCCTGCTCATCGCTCTTCCCATCGCCTCGCGCTTGGGCCGCACGAAGCTGCCGGAACTCCTGCCGTCCTTCGCGTTGACGTGTGTTATGGGCATGGCCACGTGGTACTTCGACCTGACCGGCAGGCGAGGCAATTCTCGACGCGAAGGGGGAAGGAAGTGGAGCCAAATTCCTGCCGCCGTCGTAGCGGTACCGTTGCTGGTCTGTGCGGCCTTTGCGATTGTGTTTATCCTCTCCAATCCGATCGTCCAGGAGATGTCCGCCCATTGGTCCAAGGTTTTCGTCGACAAACTCGTTGAGCTCGTGGAACTGTACGCGCCCAATCCGGCGCGCACGGTGTTCTGGATAGGATGTATCCTTTTCGTGAACCTTCTCCTGCGGCCGGCCGTTCATCGGGTGAGTGCGCCGGCGGAAGGGCAGAACGACACGGTCGTTGCGAGAGGCGAGACAGCCAATCTCGCCCTCCACTACCGCGTGGCTGTGAACACCTTGATCGCCGTGAACATCCTCTTCCTCCTGTACAACGCCGTGGACGCCTATCATCTGGTCATTCGCGACGCCTTACCCCCTGGCTTGAACCATTCCCAATACGCCCATCGAGGCGCGTTCTGGCTGACCGTGGCCCTGGCCATGACGACCTTTGTCGTGGGCTGCATCTTCTACGGCAATCTGAATTTCCATCCGAAGCGGCGAGCATTGATGCGCTGGACGGCGCTGTGGCTCGCGCAGAACTACCTGTTAGCCGCGTGGGTGTTCATGCGCATCCACATGTACGTCGTCTACAACGGCATGACGCGGATGCGCGTCGTTGCGCTTGTTGGCACCTCGCTCGTGGTCATCGGGCTGGTTCTCGTTACCGTCAAGGCGGCGCGCAGACGGAGTCTCGCCTGGCTCGTGCGCAAAGAAGTGGGCGCGTTTCTCCTCGCCTGCATACTCCTCGCCGTGATTCCTATGGATTACCTGTCCTGGCGCTACAACACGTCCAACATACTGACGTCGAATCCGCCGCGTACCAGCGTGCAGTTGACCAGACAGCCGTTGAGTCCCGAAGGGCTGGCCACCTTGACGCCATTGCTCTCGCATCCCGATCCCGTCATCGCCGAAGGCGCAGCCGCGTTGCTGGGGCGGTGGTACTTCGGCGACGGTCAGCGATATGCGGACGGGAGCGTCCATCTCAAGCGATGGACTCAGTACCAGATGGGACACGCCTGGTGTGCGCACGTCTTGGGCGGCTGCGAGGACGAGATTCTCGGCCTAGTGCCCAACCGAGATTGGGATTCGAAACTCGAGGCCTTGCGCCGCCACACCGCTCGCTGGATTTAGGATCCGCGGGCGATGCAGGCCGGACGGGCAAGACGCCATGTGGACTGCGCAAGCTTGCTTGCGCTTTGGCTCGGGCGGGGTAGTCGTGTGAGGAAATCGGGGACAGACAGCCCTCCTCGAAGACTCGGAGGGAGTCAGTCCCCGTTTTCCGCAGTCCCAGTTTTGCTGGAGGAAGTCGAGCGGATAAGGTCCAGGGTTGGACGCCAGAGCGGAGCAGCGGTAGTGACACATAGCGTATCGGCAGGGAATCGCGTGCGTGAGCACGGAGTAACTCC
>DAIPKA010000040.1:0-65401 GCA_036769985.1 Candidatus Hydrogenedentota bacterium
TCCAGAACTCGAATGGCCGACGCCGCTGCCGCCTAATAATGGAGAAACTCCAGGGTTCTTTCTTCTTTTCGAAGAAGAAAGAACACTGGAGGCTCGGGACAGACAGCGTTTTTCGCTCCGCTCCGCTGCGCGAAAGAACGTGTCAGTCCCGGGGTTGCTTTCGGGCTAGGGGACAGACAGCGTTTTACGCTCCGCTGCGCTACGCGAAAGAACGTGTCAGTCCCTGGGATTCAACCACGACGACACGACGGCCACGACGAATCCGCGTTGTGCCGCGGGATCTGAATCCTCTTCTCTGCGTTCCTTGCGATCTCTGTGGTCAGATGGAAGTTCAACCACAAGAACGCAAGGAACGCAAAGCGGCCGTACCGACATCGGTTTTTGCGGCACCATTGCAGTGCACAGACGCGGACACGAATGGGATTGGGCGTGGAAGTGAGGGACCGGCGTGCTACACTACGGGCCTGTGGAATGTGAGCGGTCGTTGGTGGGAGACCAAGGTGTGAAGTGGAAGAAGTCCGTCCGAGTCGTCGTGGGCCTGGCGGTCGGTATCGCCGTGTTTTGGTGGGTGTTCCGCGGCACGGACTGGGGCGAGGTCTGGGCCTCGATCCGAAGGATCCATCCTGCCTGGGTGCTGGCCATGGTGGGCATCGTCGTGGCCACGTTCTTCACACGGATCCTGCGCTGGCGCTACATCGTGCGCATTGGCCATCCGGCCTCGTTCCGGCACAGGTTCAGCGCTACGCAGATCGGATTCATGGCGAATTTCCTTGTCCCCATGCGTATCGGCGAAGGCATTCGCGCGCTGGCCCTCACCCGCCTGACCACGATCCCCTTCTCGAAAAGCCTCGCCATGGTCGCCCTCGACCGCGTGAACGACCTCATCGGGCTCATCGCGACCATGCTCATCGCCGCTGGCCACGCCCGTCTGATTCCGGCGGGTTTATCCCGAGCGCCTGAATCTTGCGGTACAGGGTACTCACGTTGATGCCGAGGTCACGGGCGGCCTCTTTGCGGTTGCCGTTCCGTCGCTGGAGTGCCTCGCCGATGAGGAAGCGCTCCATGGCGTCCAGACTCATGGGCCGGACTTCTTCGCGGTCCGTCGCGGTCGCCGGCCGCAGTTCGAGCGGCAGGTGCTCGAAATCGATCATGCCGCCGCGACATAGGACAAAGGCCTGCTCGATGATGTTCTCGAGCTCGCGGACGTTTCCTGGATAATCATGCTCCATGAGCCGCGCCATGACCCGGTCTGAAACGCCAGCGATATCCCTACCGTGAAGACGATTGAACTTCGCAATGAGACGGCCGACGAGAAGCGGTATGTCTTCGCGCCGCTCCTTAAGGTCAGGCAATCGCAGATAGACCACGCGAATTCGGTAGTACAGGTCGTCGCGGAACCGGCCGGAACGCACTAACTCCGAGAGATCCTTGTTCGTGGCGACGACGACGCGCACATCGATGGGTATCGCCTTCAGGCCGCCAAGCGGCTCGACCTGGCGCTCCTGCAAAACGCGCAGTAGCCGCACCTGCATGGCGGGCGATATGTCGCCGATTTCGTCCAGGAAGATGGTTCCGTTGTTGGCCCGCTCGAAACGCCCCGGTTTGTCACGCTTGGCATCCGTGAACGCACCGGCCTTGTGTCCGAAAAGCTCGCTCTCGAGGAGGGTGTCCGGCAGTGCGGCGCAATTGACCGCGACAAAAGGCTTCCGCCGCCGGGGCGAGAGATTGTGGATAGCGCGCGCGAACAGCTCCTTGCCGGTTCCACTGGCGCCCTCGAGAAGCACCGTGCTCGAACTCGCCGAGATCTGCGGGAGAAGGTCGAAGAGCCGCAGCATGACGGGACTGCGTCCCACAATGTCCTCGAAGGTGTAGCGGCCCTCGAGTTCCTTCTGGAGTTGCTCGATCTGCGTAAGGTCCTGAAACGTTTCCACGCCGCCGATGACCGCGCCGGTATCGTCGCGGAGCAAGGCCGTGGCAATGCGTATGGGCACGCGCTCGCCTTCGTGATTGACGATGTGGCCGGTGGCATTCACCACGGGCTCGCCTTCGGACATGGTCCGCCGCAAAGCGCAGTTCGTCTCGCAAATGTCCGCGCGGAAGACATCGCAACAGCGACTCCCCAGGGCCTGCTCGCGCGCCACGCCGGTGATGCGCTCGGCGGCGCTGTTGAACGTGGTAATGTGCCAGTCCTGATCGACCGTAAACACCCCCTCGTTTATGGAATCGAGGATGGTCGCTTCACGCTGGCTGGCTTGATTCCGGAGATCCATACTAACTCCTGCTAAGAGGGTATCACATAATCGGGCAAATTGCCATCCCTGACGTCCCCGCATCATCGCTCTTTGCACGATTATGGCTAGGGATCCACTTCGCGGATCAACGCGAATCGCTGCAATCATAGGGCCTCGTGTCCCCGTTCGGGTTTGGCACGGTTCTTGAAGTACCCATGGCGATGAAAGCAGCAATTCCAGATTGGCAAGGCCGAGTTTCCCCCGTGTTCGACGTGGCGGCCCAGTTGGTAGTCGTGGACGTCGAAGACGGCCAGGTCCGAGAGCGGCGTATGGTCGCGATGACGGCCGACGGCTTGCAGGCCCGTGCGGAACACGTGGCCGAGCTGGGCGTGAACGTGCTGATCTGCGGCGCCATCTCGTGGCCGCTGGAGCTTGCGCTTTCCAATGCTGGTGTCGAGGTCGTACCGCAGACCTGCGGCGAAGTTGAAGATGTGCTGGCCGCCTTTGTTGCGGGCCGGCTGGGTCACGATGCGTTCCTCATGCCGGGCTGCTGCGGTAGACGCCGGCGTTTCCGCAAGCAGTGTCGCCGTGGCCGGTCTCCGTGATCTCACACACGAACCGGCGGCGGCAAATGGAGATTGAACTGGCGGTGATCGAAAGGAGGTAACCATGCCGAGAGGTGATGGATCAGGCCCGCCCCAAGGCGGACGCGGTCAGGGCCGTGGCCGGATGGGCGGCCCCTTGGCGGCCGGTCCTGGCGGGCAATGCGTGTGCCCGAAGTGTGGACACAAGACAGCCCACGCCCCGGGACAACCCTGCAATCAGCAGGCGTGTCCCAAATGCGGCACGATGATGACACGAGGTTAACCAAAGACAAGCCGGTGGCTTTTTGCTACTGGCAGAGAAGAACCAGCGGCGGGAGCCGCTGGCGGAAAGGAGTAACGTTATGCCAGGTGGAGATGGAACAGGCCCGGCTGGGATGGGCCCGATGACCGGACGCGCAGCGGGATTCTGCGCAGGATATGGAATGCCCGGATACGCGAACCCCCTCCCCGGACGTGGTTTCTGGGGTCGAGGCCGCGGCGGCGGGATGGGTCGAGGCGGCGGCGGCTGGGGCCGTCGGAACTGGTTCTACGCCACCGGTCTGACCGGCTGGCAACGCGCTGCGTACGGCTCTCCGGCGTTCGGCGGCGTGCAGCAGTCCATGCCTTTTGCTGCGCCCTATGTCGCCCCGCCAGCACCCGCCATGGGCCGCGAGCAGGAAATCGAGATGCTCAAGGCTCAGGCCGAGTATTTCGAGGACGCGCTCGAGGGCATCAAGAAACGCATCGGAGAAATGGAAACCAAGGCCAAAGAAGGGCCACTCGGATAGGTCCGGGGCCGGGGCCGGAGCCACTCACGCCCGGCCTCTGCCCTTAGGAGAGAAGGGCGTCATGCCTCTGTACAAATACCGGTGTGCGAAATGCGGACATGTCGTCGAGCGGATCGAGAAGGCCAATGCGAGCGGTCGGCCTACTTGTGAGAAGTGTGGCAGCCGCCGCATGGAGAAGATGATGCCGACGTTCAGCGTGGGCTCTGCCGCCGGCGTGTCCGGCAGTTCGTGTCCCACGGGAACTTGTCCACTGTCCTGACCAAGAAAGGATGACATTGTGAAGATCGCTGTCACGTCCACGGGACCGACCTTGGACGATCAGGTCGATGCCCGGTTCGGGCGCTGCGCGTGTTTCCTAATCGTGGATCCGGATTCGATGGCGTACGAAACCATTGAGAATCCGAACATCGCCGTGGGCGGCGGCGCCGGCATTCAGTCCGCCCAACTCATGGCCGACAAGGGTGTTCGGATCGTTCTGACCGGCAATTGCGGGCCAAACGCGTTCCAGGTGTTTGGCGCCTCGGGCATCCAGGTCATTGTCGGCGTTAGCGGCGTGGTCCGCGACGTCATTACGCAATACAAACAAGGCGCGTTTACGGCGTCGCCAGAGGCCAATGTCATGAGTCATTTTGGCATGGGCGTCGGCGATGCCGGTAAAGGCCTGGGAGTAGGAACAAACGACATGGGACGTGGTATGGGCGGTGGACGGGGCATGGGCGTCGGCATGGGTGGCGTGGGCGGCATGGGCGGTGGACGCGGCATGGGGGGCGGTGGCGGGGGCGGAGGCCGTGGCCGTGGCATGGGGGGCGGTGGCGGGGGCGGAGGCGGAGGCCGTGGCCGTGGCATGGGACGCGGTATGGGCGGCGGCACAGGACCTATCATGGAACCCGACATGGGGACCGAAGTGGCTACACCGCCAGGCGGATTGGGTTCCCTCAAGGCGCTGAACAGAACCATGCAGGAAAGGCTCCAGAACGTGAACGAGCGGAGGGCGGCCCTTCAAGCGATGACAACGCTTTCGCCGCTCGTGGCCGTTGTCGACACCGAGAAATGCGTGGCCTGCGGTTTGTGCGTCGGGATGTGTCCGACGGGCGCCATCGACGTGAATGAAATCGCTCACGTAGACGGCGCCAAATGCACCGGTTGCGGTCAATGCGTGTGCGACTGTCCGCAGAGCGCGATTTCATTGCACAAACGATGATTCCAGAAGTGTGATATGCGGGAAGTACCAACTCGAGGAGGCTAGACTCAATGAAACATGTCGACACCCTTGTGATCGGTGGCAGTGCGGCCGGTCTTACTGCCGCCATCACAGCGAGACGGCACTATCCCGAGAAGAACGTTCTTCTCATTCGCAAGGAGGAACAGGTTCTCATTCCCTGCGGGATTCCCTATATCTTCGGAACGGTAGGAAGCCCCGAGAACAACTTGATACCCGATACAGCACTTACCCAGAACAAGATAGACCTGCTGATAGACGAAGTGAGGGGGCTTGATCGCGCCAAAGGCGAAGTCAACACGTCCCGTGGTGAAACCATCGCCTACGACCGGCTGATCCTGGCCACAGGCTCCCTACCGGCCATGCCGCCGATCCCCGGCTTCGAGTTGGGAAACGTATTTCCGGTCCATAAGGATGTGGCGCACCTGCGGAACATGCAGAACGCCCTTAAAGGCGTGTCGGACCTGGTTATCATCGGAGGCGGGTTCATCGGTGTCGAGTTTGCCGATGAATGTAAAAAATGCACCGGCGCCAACGTGTCTATTGTCGAGATGCTGCCTCACTGCCTCATCCTGGCCTACGACGATGAATTCTGCATCCATGCCGAGGAATTGCTCCAAGAGCGGGGCGTTATACCCATGACGAACACCAAGGTCAAGCGTCTCGTCGGCAAGAACACCGTGGAAGGCGTGGAGCTTGAAAACGGGATCACGGTGCCGGCTCAGACGGTCATCGTAGGCATCGGCGCTGCGGCCAATGTGGTTCTCGCCGAGCGGGCCGGGTTGAACATCGGCCCGACCGGCGGTATCGCAGTGGATCGGACAATGCGCACGTCAGACGACCGCATCTATGCCTGCGGCGATTGCGCCGAGAAGGTCTCGTTCTTCGGCGGACGTCCCTCCGGATTGAAGTTGGCTTCTATTGCCACGGCCGAGGCCCGTATTGCCGCCGCGAATCTCTTCGGAACGCGACGCGAGAGTATCGGAACGGTAGGCGTCTGGTCGACGGCCATCGGTGAAACGGCCTTCGCCACCGCGGGACTGACAGAGACGCTGGCGACGCGCCATGGCTACAATTACGTAGTCGGCACCGCCGAGGCAGTCAACCGCCATCCGGGCGGCATGCCGGGTGCGCGCAAGATGAAGGTGAAGCTCGTCTTCGAGAAGCGCACCGGTGTACTCCTGGGCGGTCAAGTCATGGGTGACTCAGCCGCCGGCGAGGTGATCAATGCCATCAGCGCTTGCGTCCAGCGCCGCATGACCGCCGAGGACGTCGCCATGTTCCAAACAGGAACCCATCCGGCACTGACGGCGTCCCCGATCGCGTACCAATTCGTCAATGCGGCTGAAGCGGCTATTGCCGCCCTACGCTAAGGAGACGAGATCATGCCCAAGATCCTGCTGATCGACGATGACGCCGACTTCCGCGAGGCGTGTCGCGTGTTTCTGGAATCCGCCGGATTCGATGTGTCGGACGCAGGCAATCCTGAGGAGGGTATAAGCAAAGTCCGCACGGAGAATCCCGACCTCGTGATCCTCGACGTCCTTATGCCATCCGAGTACGAGGGATTTGGTGTAGCGCGCCGCATCCGTGAGGAACTGAAGATGACCACCTTGCCCATCCTCATGCTCACGGCCGTTCACGAAGTCAAGGGAACCCCCTACCGGTTTCAGCCCGATCAGACCTTTCTGCCTGTCGAGGCTTTCCTGGACAAGCCAGTGCCTCCCGAAACACTGGTCCGAAAAGTGCATGAAATGCTTGGAATGCACCGGGAAACACCTCAAGAGCCTCTCTAGTGGCCATGCGTAACACATGTCCAGAACTCGATAAGCCATGGCACGGCACCCCGAGTCACTGGCGCGTGAAGGAAATCGACGCGATATGAGAATTGCGATTGCAAGCGGCAAAGGTGGCACTGGGAAAACCACAGTGGCCACGAACTTGGCGTATCTGGCCTCGCGAGACGGCCGCACGGCAGCGTACTTGGACTGCGACGTGGAGGAGCCGAACGGTGCGTTGTTCCTGAAACCGGTCATCACCAAGACTCATCCGGTTAACGTCAGCGTTCCAAAGATCGACGTGACCCAGTGTACCGGCTGCGGTCTTTGCGGCCAGATCTGTCAGTACAGCGCCATCGTGCCCATGAAGAACAAGGTCCTGGTCTTCCCGGAGCTCTGTCACGGCTGCGGCGGCTGCTGGTTAGTGTGCAAGGCCGGTGCCATCACGGAATCTTATCGCACCACCGGACGCATCGAGCAGGGCCACGCCGGCCAGGTCCAATTCACGCAAGGGATTCTTGACGTTGGCCAAGCCATGAGTCCACCCGTCATCCGGGCCGTGAAGGAAACAGCCGCCAAGGCGGACCTGGTTATCATCGACGCCCCGCCGGGCACTTCGTGTCCGGTCATCGAGAGCGTGCGCGATTCGGACTATGTGCTGTTGGTGACTGAACCGACGCCGTTCGGGCTGAATGACCTGAAACTCGCCGTCGAGATGGTACGCGCCCTTGACTTGCCCTTCGCCGTAGTTATCAACCGGGCAGAACGGCCTGGTACCGAGACGCACACGTGGTGTGAACAGGAGAGTATACGGATCCTGGCCGAAATCCCGGACGACCGACGCGTGGCCGAGGCCTACTCCCGCGGCGAGATGATCGGTGAGGCCTTGACCGAATACGCGGAGACGTTCTCGAACATGCTTGCGGACGTCGAGGCGCTCCTCGGTGATATTCCTTCCACAGTCGATGGGGGGCTGCGCCCATGAAAGAACTCGTGGTTATCAGCGGAAAAGGCGGCACCGGCAAGACCTCCATCGTCGCTTCTTTTGCCGCATTAGCCAAGGACCCCGTGCTGGCCGACTGTGATGTCGACGCCGCCGACCTCCACCTCGTTCTAGCGCCGGATGTTCAGCGACGCGAGGATTTCTCCGGCGGCAAGCGCGCCCACGTCGACTCGGCCCGCTGCATCGCCTGCGGCAAGTGCCAAGAAGTGTGCCGATTCAACGCCATCTCGTTGGGTGAGTTGGGCAATCCCTGGATCGACCGGGCCTTTCGCATCGATCCGATTGCCTGCGAAGGCTGCGGCGTGTGTGCTTGGTTCTGTCCCGAGAAGGCCATCGCGTTCGAGCCGGCCGTGAACGGTGAGTGGTATGTGTCCGAAACACGGCACGGTCCCATGGTTCACGCCAAACTGGGCATTGCCGAAGAGAACTCCGGAAAGCTCGTCAGCCTCGTCCGCTACGAAGCACGCAAGCTCGCCAAAGAGCGCGCCCGGGACGTTATCATCATCGATGGGTCGCCCGGCATCGGTTGTCCGGTAATTGCCTCGATCACCGGCGCCCACCTCGTGCTCGTCGTCACGGAACCAACGGTCAGCGGACTACATGACCTGAATCGCGTGGCGGACCTGATCAATCACTTTGCAGTGCCGGGCCTGGTATGCATCAACAAGTGGGACCTGAATCCGGAGATGACTGCCGCGATTGAGGCGGAAGCGCTGAGTCGCAGACTGGCCATCGCCGGACGCGTCCGGTACGACCACGGCGTCACCGAAGCGCAGATACAGCGTCAGTCCATCGTCGAGTATCAAGAAGACGGCGGCGCACAAGACATTCGGGCCGTGTGGAATGCTGTGCAGAACAGGATCGGGAACTCTCCCGACGGGCCCGCCGACACAAGGACTTCCCCGTGACTTCACAAGGGATCACACAGACCCCCAGTCTGTTCGATTTTGGGCCCTTGGCCCAGACTTACGGCCGGTGGTATGCCACCGCCGATGGCGTGAGGCACGATATGGCACAGAAACGGGACGTGCTTCGGTTCCTTGGCCGCGCCGAAACGGAGGCACGACTCCTCGATGTCGGTTGCGGCACAGGACACTGGAGCCGCTTTTTCGCGACGCTTGGATACTCCGTTGTGGGCATCGATCTTTCCCTTGCCATGGTCCGTGTGGCCCACAGCCAGCGAACGCCCGAGACCACGTTTCAGGTAGCGGACGCGTGCGCGTTGCCCTTTGAAAGAGCGTCCTTCGACGTCGTGACCGCAATGGCCACGATCGAGTTTGTTATCACCCCCTCGAGAGCGCTGAAGGAAATGATGCGCTGCCTACGACGCGGGGGCCGTGCGTTGATCGGCACATTGAATCGAGACGCCCCGCTCAACCGTGAACGTTTGATCGAAAAACGAGAACCGTATGCCTCAGGGCACATGTACTCGCCGGGAGACCTCCGTGACCTGCTTGAGCCATTGGGAAGGGTCCGAGTGACCGCATCGAATCCTGACGACGCGTTCTCAAGAAAAGGGCTGGTCGAATCGGGCCCGTCTGCGTTCGAAACCGACCTGAATGGTCCGTTCATTATCGCGGAGGTACGAGCATGAACGTCCAGGCAGAGGTCAGCCTTTATCCTTTGCGAACACGCCATATCGGCCCAACGCTGGATGGCTTTCTTAACCGTTTAGGCGCACACGCCATTTCCGTTGAACCGGGGCCCATGAGCAGCCACATCAAGGGCGCTGCGACGGACGTGTTTGCCGCACTCCGGGATGGGTTTGCGGCGGTCGCCCAAGAACAAGAGGTGGCGTTGATCGTCAAGATCTCAAACGCATGCCCCGTGGAGTCTCGAACACCATGAAGACAAAGAACGCTCCAAACGAATCCGACAGCGCGCGAAGGTCCGATGATCGGGCCTGGCGCGAAGTCCGCCTCGAGCGCATTCGCCGCTGGGAGGCAGAACCGCGTTATGAGCGGTTCATCGACGAGGCGAACATCCAGGCCACCTTGAACGCGAACGCCCAGCCATCCCGTGAGGCCATCCTCGATATCATCACGAAGGCACGTGCCAACGCCCACACGGGCACCATGCTCACGCCTGCGGAGGTGGCTTCCCTTGCCGCGTGTACGGATCCGGAGCTGTGGGATTCGATTTTTGAGACGGCCTATTGGATCAAGCAAACCGTCTACGGCAACCGGATCGTGCTGTTCGCACCACTCTACGTATCGAGTCCGTGCGTGAACAACTGTCTGTATTGCGGTTTCCGCAGCAGCAACAACACCGTCGTCAAACGCACCCTCACCCCGGACGAGTTGGACGCAGAATTCCGCAGCCTTGTCAACGTGGGCCACAAGCGGCTCATCATGGTGTACGGCGAAAGCCCGGAGAACGACTACCAGTACATCCGCGATACCATCGCCGCAGCCTATCGGTTCAAAGACGGCCCCGGCGAAATCCGCCGCGCCAATGTCAACGCGGCTCCGCTCTTCGTGGAGGAGTACCGCGAGGTCCGCTCCGTTGGCATCGGAACCTATCAGGTATTCCAAGAAACCTACCATCTCCCAACCTATCAACGTGTGCATCCGAAGGGCACGCTCAAGGCCGAATTCGACTGGCGTGTGCTCGGTTTGCATCGAGCACAGGACGCCGGCATCGACGATGTCGCCATCGGCGTTCTGTTCGGCCTGTACGACTGGCGGTTCGAGCTACTCGGTCTGCTCCATCATGCCCTAGCGCTCGAAAAGGAATTCGGGGTGGGCCCCCACACGATCTCGTACCCGCGCTTGGAGCCCGCCGAGGGAACGCCCTTCGCCACTCACTCGCCGTGGCAAGTCACCGATGAGGACTTCAAGAAGGTGGTTGCCATCATCCGCCTCATGTGTCCCTACACTGGCTCGATTCTCACGGCCCGCGAGCGGCCCGATCTCCGCCGCGAAGTGATGCGAAAGGGAGGTGTCTCTCAGATGGATGCTGGCTCGCGCATTGCTGTCGGCGGCTACGCGCAGATGGAGCGCGAACACCAACCCGATCGGCAGCAGTTCGTACTGGGGGACACGCGAAGCCTCGACGCCTTTATCCTGGACCTCTGTCGGGAAGGCTACCTGCCCTCGTTCTGCACGGCCGGGTACCGCGAAGGCCGGACCGGCGCGAATTTCATGCCCTTGGCCAAACACGCCACCGTCAAAAACTACTGTATCGCCAACGGCGTACTGACCTTTCAGGAGTATCTCATCGACTACGCCTCGGAAGCCGTCCGACAGATTGGCCGGGAAACCGTCATCCCGAAGTACCTCGGGTGGCTGGACGAACACGTACCCGCCCTCGCCGATAAGGCGCGAGGCAATCTTGAGCGGATGCAGCGCGAAGCGGCGCGGGACCTCCACTTCTAGCCATGATCCCACCGTCCACAGAGCAACGGATCGTCGCCCAATGCCGCGAGCTCTGCAAGTCCTTTGGCCTAGACCAGATGTACCTCGCGGAGGTAGTTGGACCACGCCGCCACTATCTCGCGGGATACGGACGGCCTTCGCTCAATAGGCCAGAGCAATTGCAACTCTCGGCCAAGGTGGCGCTTCTGTGGCACGGCGCAATGACACCCGCCATGCAGAACGCCTGCAAGGATCATCTTCAACCCCTGATAGAACGTCTGGAACACGAGCTGTCGTCCATGTAAAAGGGAATCCACGATGTCGCGCATTACCGTTCTTGTTGAGAACACCGCTACCGGCCTAGGCCTCTTGTCGGAACATGGCTTGTCTTTCTGGATCGAGCACGGCGGACAGCGGATCCTCTTCGACACCGGCCAGGGATATGTCCTGAAAAACAATGCCCGCCGACTCAATGTCTCGATTGAGTCCGCCGATGCCCTTGTGCTGAGCCACGGACACTACGATCATACCGGAGGGTTGAAAGGTGTACTGGAACTCGGCGGTTCATTCCAAATCTTCCTGCATCCGGTCGCCCTGGCGCCACGGTACGCGCGACTACCCGACGGCACATCCCGAGAGATCGGCATGCCGCAGTCATGCATCGAGGCCGTTCACCCAAGCCCCCGGCTGACGTACACCGAGGCACCCACCGAAGTCCGCTCCGGCGTCTATGTTACCGGACCGGTTCCTCGGCAAACGGATTTCGAGGATGCCGGTGGCCCATTCTTCGCGGACCCGGCCTGCCGGCAACCCGACGAGTTCCCCGACGATCAGGCCTTGTACTTTGACACACCGCGGGGAACCGTGGTTGTCCTCGGCTGCGCCCACGCCGGCATCGTCAACACACTGCGATACGTGCAGGTTCTCACGAAGAACCGCCCTGTCCACGCGGTGATAGGCGGCACACACTTGGTCGCCGCAAGTCCCGAGCGCATGGACAAGACGGTGGAAGAACTACGCCGCATCGACATGCAACGCCTGATGCCGGCCCACTGCACCGGTTTTCCGGCCATGGCCCGCCTCTGGCAGGAGTTTCCATGCCAATACGCACCGTGTCCCACAGGAACTGTGATCGAGATGGAAGAATAGCGTCATGGACTCGACGACCTTCTCCGAATCCGAAACGCCGACTACGTGCTTAGCTTTCAAGGACACCGCGCCCGGCGGGCCATTACCCCTGGTACCGTTCTATGGCTTTCTCGAGTCGTTAACCGGAGCGCGCTGGTCAGGAATCGCGTTTCACACAGCGTCACTACCCGCCTCGAACCCCCGAGAGGTTCATGAGCGATTGTGCCAAGCCGTAGGTCAATCCTTCCACAAGCTTGTTACTCTAGATTCTAGCTGCCTGGCTTGTCCCGGCGGGCTACGTGCTCTCGGTATCCCCGTGGATGATAACCACATGGCTCGGGAAATGGCTCAGCGGGTGCCGATGGCCACCAAGAACGCAAAGCGCGTCATCCGGACCACACCCCGCCTCCATCAGCCGGCCCGGTTCATCATCATTGGGCACATTGAGAAGCCGGATGTCTTGGTGTCTTTCCTGTCTCCCGAAGCCGCCATGAGGTTACTGCGGCGTTGGCAACAGCATTTCGGATGCCGATTGAAAACCGATCTCTCGGCATCCACCGCGGTCTGTGCCGCAATCGCCCAAGCGTATATCCATGACGAACTGGTCTTCTCTCTAGGGTGTCCTGATTCACGGGATTACGGCGGGATCACAGCACACCAATTGATTGCCGCGCTGCCGGCCAGTCTGGCGGCACGACTTATGAGGGAGTTGCCAAGGCATGGCAACGTATGAGTATTAACGCGGTCAACTTAGACTTCATTTCGAACCGTTTCAGGCCATGCCGGCAGAACCTCTTTTCAGGATTCCCGGAACGCGGCGGCGCTGTGAGGCGGTGTATCGGAGCAGATGCCGGAGTGATCTTCAGCGGCTCTGGATTCTATGCTATGGATACCCGCACAACGCGGCCCGGTTACGGGAGTGAAGCGGCGTGCTGTGGCCGCGCGACACCTTGTGACAGTAGACCCTGTGATAAGTGAGGAAAAGCCATGAATCATGTGTTTGGCCCGGTTCCCTCGAGGCGACTCGGACGCTCTCTGGGCGTAGACCTCGTGCCCTTCAAGACGTGCAGCTATGACTGCATCTATTGTCAGTTGGGACGCACGACCAACAAGACCATCGAACGACGTGAATGGGTTCCGGTCGATGCCGTGGTAGACGAAGTGAAGGACAAAATCACGTCGAAGCCAGACTATATCACCCTAAGCGGCTCCGGCGAACCCACCTTGTGTACACGTCTCGGCGACCTCATCGAGGGTATCCGATCCTTTACCGATATTCCCATCGCGGTGCTCACCAACGGATCGCTGCTTTGGCAGAAGGAAGTACGCAGGGAAATCGCCGCCGCCCAACTCATCGTTCCTTCGCTCGATGCCGGGAATGCGCTCCTATTCGAGGCCGTGAACCGGCCCCATGCCGGTGTGTCGTTCGAGCAAATGATCGAAGGGCTCATTGCGATGCGCGAGGAGTTCTCAGGCGCCATTTGGCTAGAAGTGTTTATTCTCGGGGGCTACACGGCGGACGTGTCGGAAATCGGGAGGATCAATGAATATGCGAAGCGCATCAAGCCGGACCGGGTGCAGATCAATACCGTGACCCGCCCCCCCGCCGAGAGCTTCGCCGTGGCGGTGAATCGAGCCCGAATCGAAGAGCTGGCGCCATTGTTCGAACCGGAAGCGGAAGTTATCGCCGATTTTCGCGGGGTTCACGCGCAAACGGATTTCGCCGCTACGCGGGATACGGTCCTGCAACTGTTGAAACGCCGGCCATGTTCCGTGGAAGATCTTGCCGAGGGACTGGCTATTCATCGGAACGAAGTGGTCAAGTACATCGAAGAATTGCTTGCCGGGGAGCGCATCGAGCCCGTCAAGTCCTCGAACCGCGTCTTCTATCGTGCTTCACATCTTCAACCCCAGGCTGCGGGAGAGAATCCATGATCAGAATCGGAGCGAACACGGTTGTCTTTGGCGGGGAGAGTATTCGTACCGCCATGCAGCATTTGAAATGGGCCGGATACGACGCCGTCGAGATCTCGGCGTTGCAGGGGCTAGGTGCCTTTGGCGATCCCCTCGGCGAGCATCTGCATCTCGACCGCTGGCAAGAGGAAGCCGCCGAGATCAAGAGGCTCACCGAGGAATTCGAGCTGCCGATAACGGCCATGGAAGTCGGGCCACTCGACGAAGACCGCGTCCTGACGGCTTTCGATGCGGCCGCCGAGATCGGCATTCCCGTAGTGAATATCGGACCGAGCGGAAAGAGCGATCGCCCCGAGGACCTCGTCGAGTGCATCGAGCGCATGGCGAAACTGGCCGAAACCGCCGAGCAGGCCGGCGTGACCCTGTGCGTCAAGGCCCACGTAGGCGCATCCATCCACGATACCGTCACAACCCTCCGCGCCATGGAACAGATCCCGTCGCCCGCCTTCGGCATCGATATGGATCCCAGCCACGTTCACCGCGCCGGCGAGATTCCCAAGGACGCCCTGCGCCAAGTCATTTCGAGGGTCCGGCATGTCCACATCCGAGATTGTCCCGGGCCCGGTCCTGCGCCCGGCGAGCCGGAGTTTCAGTCGTGCGGACGCGGCGACATCGACCTTCTTGGCTACTGCCGAGTCCTGGCCGATTGCCAGTACGACGGCCCCGTCAATGTCGAGATCATCGGGGCATCGCGCTATCACCTCGAGCGGTGCGCCGTGATCGCCGCTGAGAATGCCGGATTCCTCAACGCGTGCTTCAAGCTCTGCGGCGCCCGATAACCACTGCGACTGCGACACGCCGGCCATCGAGTGTGATCCCGCTCGATGCACACCGTCGGCATCGGTCCGAGCTGAGTGGATATGTCCTGGCCGTCTGCGCGATAGTAGCGGTTGGACACACGTGCAATTCCAATAATCGATGGGGAGGTACGACCATGCGCACCGTCGTTGCGTCTCTTTCACTTGCCATGCTAACGCTATGCATCGGTGGAATCGCCTCGGGCGAATACTACGTGTCTCCCGAAGGGGCCGATGGCAATCCCGGATCGGCCGAGCTGCCCTTTGCCACGATATCGCGGGCGCAGCAGGCGGTTCGATCCGCGTCCGCCGCCGGCGGCGATATGGTCGTCCACCTCGGCGGCGGTGTGTACGCGCTGGACGGGCCAATTGTCTTCACGGCGAAGGACTCCGGGCGCAACGGCCACAAGGTCGTGTACAAGGCGCTCGATGGGGAGACACCCGTGATCAGCGGCGGCAAGTCCGTCTCGGGATGGCAACCAGACGCCGACGGGCGCTGGAAGGCCAAGCTGGATATCGAGGATTGCCGCCAGCTCTACGTGAACGGCACGCGCGCCCAACGGGCCCGAGGCCCCGCTCCCGAAGACATGGGGCGTTACGGCGATCTCGAGTTCATAGACGCCGACGCCGGACACACGGCGCCGGGTGAGGCCATGGCCGACTGGCGCAATCCCGAGGATATCGAGTTTGGGTACTACAACTCGTGGTCGCACATGACCTGTAAAGTGAAGGATATCACCAAAGACGGATCCGGCGGTGTAACCATCGCCATGCAGCAGCCGTGGTTCACTTTCGCGTCGCGCAAAGAAGGCGTTCGGGCCGAACTTCCGGCGTATATCGAGAACGCCTTCGAGTTGCTCGACGAACCGGGCGAGTGGTATTTCGACCGCCCGGCCCGAACGGTCTACTACCTGCCGCGAGACGGCGAGGATATGACCTCGGCACAGGTGACCGTGCCGGTTCTCGAGAAGCTCATCATTCTGCGCGGTACGCTTGACGCCCCCGTGGCAGACATTCGCTTCGAAGGCATCGCGTTCGCGGATGCGACGTGGCTGGAGCCGAACCGCGTAGGCCACGTCGACGTCCAGGCCAACTTCACCTTTGCGCCCACAAACATCTTCACGCGCGATGGCGTGCTGGTGAATGTGCACAACGAGTATCTCAAGAGTCCCGCCCATATTGTCCTGCACGCCGCCAAGAACATCGTCTTCGAACGATGCACCTTCACGCGGCTCGGCGGTGCGGCCATCGACATCGAGACCGGCTCTCAGGACAACATGGTGTCCGGCTGTTCATTTTTCGACCTCTCGGCGACCGCCATCCAGATCGGCGACGTGCTGGTACCGGATCACCATCCCGCCGATCCTCGGCTGATTGTCCAGGGCAACAGAGTCGTCAATTGCTACCTCCACGACATCGGCGTCGAGTTCGAGGACAGCGTCGGCATCTTCGCCGGCTATGTGCGCAACACGGTCATCGCGCACAACGAAATCGCCCGTCTCCCTTACTCCGGCATCTCGGTTGGCTGGGGCTGGGGCGAAGAGGACGCAGGCGGCGGCGGCTACGTGGACATTCCGTACCGTTACGCATCGCCGACACCGGCGGGCAATAACCGCGTCGAGGCAAACCACATCCATCACGTGATGCAACGGCGGAACGATGGCGGAGGAATCTACACCCTCGGCAATCAGGCCGGAACAATCCTGCGCGCGAACCATATCCACGACACACCCGCCGAGAACGGGCCGGGCGGTATCTACCTGGACGAAGGCAGCAGTTTCATTGAAGTCACCGGCAACAGCGTCTACGCCGTCGCCACGGCGATGAACCACAACAATCGCGTGCAGGATCGCATCACAACCTGCAACGAGCACCATAACTTCTTCGATCTGAAACCGGACGAGGAGGGGTTCCCCAATACCGTCTCGGAGCAGGCCGGGCTTGAGGCGGCATATCGCGATCTACTCGAAGAGTGACCGCACACCCAGGCCTACGGCCGCAGCACTCCAAACCGGCCCAACACGCACTCGATGCCGGTAGTATTCATCGCCACCCGATCCTCCATGGCCCGGCGCGACGGCGTCTCGAACACAAACGAGCGCTCGCATCCCCCCAGCCGGAACCAGTTGGTCATGCTCAGTTGGTGGGCCATCCTGGCCACCACAAGCGTCCAGTGTGGCGCATGCAGAATCCCGTCCCGCGTCTTGAGCATAACCATCCATGCGTGCTGTTCGATGGGCCGGCCAAGCGCCCGTTGCCGCTCGATGATGCCTCGGCACAGTCCCTCGTCCGGATTGTCAAGCCGGTAGAGATAGAAGCCGCGGGCGCTACCGTCTTCGTGGAGATCGATGACCGCGTCGTAGGCGCGATCCCGCGCTAGGGCTCGAATGATGCGCGATTCCTGCGCGTTGAACGAAGCGAAATCGCGGTTCAGATCGCAACGGTCTCGATTGCGCCGTTTGTTGTGCACCCAGCCCCACGGATTGACCACCGGGACGATATCGAAGTCCACGCACGCGTAGACTTCAGGCGTCTGCGCCAGATCCTCGATGAACCGCACCAGGCTCTCGGTGCCGGCCGGCTCATTGCCGTGAACGCCGCCCGTCAGCAGTACGCGGGCCTTGGCTTCCTCGACCGCCTCGACGCGGACGCGCCAGATCGAGGCCGCGAATCCTTCGTACGCCACCTCACCAATCGAGTCGAGCGTGATACGTTCCGACGCGGCAGCGGCCGCCTCGAGCCGCGTGGCGATGGTATCGAAGTTGCGTACCGGACTCGCGTTCTCGTAGTCATGTCGCGACGTGACCGCGCACGAGCCCAGACGCAACAGGCCTGCGCCAACGAAAACTGCGATAAGCCACTTGGCCATGGAACCTCTCTCTCCCGCGCTCACGTCAAGAGTATTCCCCGCCGACCGGTGGGAGTCAAGGTGGGTTCGCGCAGGCCTGCTCCAAGATCCGAAGAGACGGTGCGTTAGGGCGCCACACTGACCGTGAATCGCGCGTCGCTGTAATCTCTCAACAAGGAGTCTGAATACGACTGCACACGAAGTCTGTAGTTGCTCGCCGCCCCTTGCGTGCCGGGGATGATCCACGTGTAGGATCCGTCGTTGGCCGTCTTCTTGGTGATCCAGTACTCGAACGACGCGCCTCTATGCAGCCCGATGCGTACGTCGGTTCCCACGGCCGGATCATTACTCGTCCACGTGATGTCGTAAGCATTGGCGCGTATCCACGTCTCGCCGCCGTTAGCCGCCGTTACGGTAACCGGCTGTTGGGTAATCTCGAACCGGGCGTTGCTGTAAGCGTATATCGACGAGTCCGAATAGGACTGGACGCGGACGCGGTACTCGGTGCCCGGCGCCTGCGCTGTCGGCACCGTCCATGTGTAGGAGCCGTCATTGCTTGTCTTACGGTTGATCCAGTACTCGAAGGAAGCGCCTTTGTGCAAGCCGATGCGCATATCGGCGCCCACGGCCGGATCGTTGCTGGCCCACGTAATGTCGTAGGACTGGCCCTGTTCCCACCGCTCACCGCCGTTGGGCGCGAACACATCGAGTACCCCGGCCTCAATCCCGAAATCGGTGTCGCTGAAATCGCGGATCGACGAGTCGTAGTAGTCTTGCACGCGGATGCGGTAGTCCGTTCTGACCGCGGTGCTGGTTGGGACGAACCACGTGTAGGAGCCGTCGTTGCCGGTCTTGCGGATGATCCACTCGACGAAGGTGGCTTCGCCGACGTGTAGGGCGATACGGACATCCGCTCCGACAGTACCTGTGCTTGTCCAGGTGATGGTGTGCTTCTCGCCTCGACGCCACACTTCGGCGCCATTAGGCCCGATCACATCGATCTCGCCTTCGCCCTCGCCTTCGCCTTCGCCCTCGCCTTCGCCCTCGCCTTCGCCCTCGCCGCTCGCGTACTGGAACTGATAGGCGTCGTCAATGCCGTCGACGTAGCCGCCGGCCACATTCGATCGGCCCGCGCCGTCGATGCAGACACCGGCCGGCACCGTCACCGACACGGTGACGGTTTCGGTGCGGTTGACTTGCAGGTTGAACGTGTACGTGCTGCCGCTGCCGACGAAACTGCTCACCTGAGCCGATCCCGTTCCGGATTCCACCGCCACGACAATGTCGGACGCCGTGAAGCCGGTGACTTCCTCGTTGAACAGCACCGCGAACGGCATCGAACTCGAGAAGGTCGGCTCCGGACTGGCCGGGGTGACGGATAGCACTTCCGGATCGCCGTGGTCAATGAGATACTGCTCGCCGCTCGAGAAGTTGCCGTTGCCGGCGCCGGCCCCGCCCAGCGGCCGCCAGTTCATGTCAAATACCGCATCGTCGCCGCCGTTGTCCACAAAGTCGAGGCGGAGCAGACCCTCGTTGGCCCCCGGTACATTGACGGTCACCACGCGACTCGATCCGCTACCGGATACGCCCGTAACCGTCGCGCCGGAGGCTGCCGAGCCCGATAGGGCGAAATCGCCGCTATCCACCGTGCGCACCGATTCGCTGAAGGTTACCGTGAAGTGAACCGTCGCCGCCGAGGTCGGCGACGGATCGTTGCGCGTGATGGCCACAACGCTGGGCGGCGTTTGGTCGGTAAGCCAGCCGTTGTAGTACTGAGCAATGCAACTCGTGAACAGAATCCGATAGCCGGCCGGACTCAAGTGAATCGGATCCACCTTGCCATCCACAGGATTCATGTGGGTGGGCGGCGTGCCGTACTGGACGTTGCCGCCCGGCATCGGCGAGTAGCCTGCCGCCTCAAAGCCGGGCAACGGCACCTCGCCGGGCAACCAGAGCGTCAGGAGCGAGTTCGTGTAGCCGACCGTCCACTGGATCGAGCCGAAATTATGCGCATAGTTAACGCGCGCATTCGCGGCCGCCATCGGGATCTTGTAGTTCTGCGCACACCGGACAAAGGCCCGGCACAAGGTCTCGTTGTTGGCGCGATTCTGCCAGAAATCGCCGATGGTGAAGCCCAAGGCCGCCGACGTGAGCGCCGCTTCGTTCGAGTACTCACTCATACCGAAGGTGCAGGTTTCGGTGATGTTCAGATAATCGTAGCCGCACCACAGGAATCGGTACTTGTCACCGTCCGATCGCGCCTTGACTTGGTCAACCACCGATTGGACGTCGTCGCGGATGTCTTGGAAGATTGCCTGTTCTTGAGGCGTTCCCTGCATGCCGTTGCGCCAGAGACCGAGGAGGTCAATGCCGCCGAGACTCATGTGGATGATGTCGATGCCCGCATTGTTGTCGAGCACGTAGTGCAGCCGATCCATCAACCCCCAACCGCCCGGCTGAGGCGGCGCGCCCGGCGGCGTCGGGATGCCGCTGCCGAACACGACATTGTTGGCCCAGTAGTCCGCTGGCGAGCCCCCCACCGCCGTGTACGTACCATCGACTTGGTACGTGTTCGTACCGTACAGACTGTTCAGGACGTCCTGGAATGCCCCCATATCCCAAGGCCACTGCGTCCAGCTATCGCCAATCAACACAATCCGCTTGGCCGCCTGCGCCTCACCGGGAACCAAAAACGCCACCGCCACCACCGCGAGGATCGTCAGCCGAGATATCCTTCCGCCACAACGCCGGAGAGCGGTGCGAATCGCATCCATCATTCACTTCCTTGCGGTTCGGCAGAGTCTCCCCCCCCGACTCTCCATCGACACTTCACTCCTTCGGGCCACGCATCCATCAACAGCAAACGCTTCACCACCTAATAGGATACCCGAAACGCGGATTTATCACAATTGAAAGATTAGACCGGCCGCCGAACCGACCCCACCAAGGATTGTGTCGGATCATGGACCCACCCTTCGCCCAAACGCCGCGCCTGGCATCCACGCGCGCAAGCCTCAAGAGCATCCGGCGGCACACGCACCCGAACCGGCCTCTACCCGATCCGCGTCTTGGGGACCGCCTGGCCGGGGTCGTCAACCAGTTGCAGCAAGTCCTTGAAGATCTCGTTATAGCGCAAGAACATGCACTTGGTGAACAAGGGACACTGATCACACTCTTTGAGCTTCTCGTTGTCCACGTAGAGGTAATGCTGCTTTGACTGATCGCGGAATCGGACACGGATATTGGCCAACTGGCCAAAACACTCTTTCATCTGCGGCATGACAACCTCCTCGTGCGGCTCGTTGCGTACGTTCCCATCTTACCAGCCTGGAACGCGCGATGCCAAATCCCGATTCACGTCAGAGCCGCCGCAAAAACGTCCACAACGGCGACGTCGGCGCGCCGTAGCGCCTTGGCACATTCCTCGATGGTGCCGCCCGTCGTGACCACGTCGTCGATGAGCAGCACCGTCTTGCCGGCCAGGCGGTCGCCTTCGACGGCGAACGCCCCCACGATGTTGGCCCGGCGCGCCGCGGCGTCCTTCAGCCGGCTCTGGACTCTTGTCGGCCGAATCCGGCGCAACGACTCGTCCAGTTGGGCGTTGGGAAACATCGGCAAGAGCGCCTGGGCGATGAGCTGCGATTGGTTGAATCCGCGCGCACGCTGCCGGACCTTGTGCAAAGGAACCGGAATAAGGAAGTCGTAGTCGGCGCATTCGATCTCGTTCTCCGCAAACTCGGCCATCATCTCGGCCAACGGCGCGGCCAACCGCCTCTTCCCGCTGAACTTCAGCAGCTTGATGGCCTCGGCGACCGCGTCCTCGTAGCGCGCGGCACCGTAGACGCGGCGAAACGGACGCGCTCCGGCCTCGCGGCACTGAGCACAGGCGAAGTTCCCGCGCGAGCCATAGCCCACCATGCCCGGATGCGGCTTACCGCACACCGTGCAGAAAGGCCGTTCGACGCGCGGACTCCGCTCCCAACACGTCGGACAGAAGAACCCGTTCTCCTCGGTAAGCAGCCGACGCCCGCAGCTCTTGCAGAAGATAGGGAAGATGAGGTTCTTGATATCCAGCGCCAGCGTCTCGAACACGACATCGCCGCTCCCGCTCCGCATTGTACCAGCACCGGTCGTGCTCTGCCACCCACCGACGTTGGCACGCGGACGGCGCGGACCCCGAGAAGCCCGATTTGCGTTGACCATCCAGTTCTGCTAGAATCCCGTGTGCTGTGGTGGAAGATTGGACACGCCGCGGCAGAAAAGTTGAGAGGTCTTCAATACCGCTGGGGATGTAGCTCAGTTTGGGAGAGCGCTTGTCTGGCAGACAAGAGGTCGACGGTTCGATCCCGTTCATCTCCACCATGTAAATCCTGAAAGACCAATGGCTTAGCAAGTCGAGTCATTGGTCTTTTTGCGTTTCTGTCAGCCTGATGACATGGACAGGCCACACTGGTCCCTCCTCAGCGCGTGGAATCGCTCAGCATTAGGAGCTACGCCAAAACCGTGAGAGCGTGGCGTCGGCGAAGGCCGGAGCCTTGCGGAGGCGCAACCGTCAGGTCTCCACAGTCCCACTGCGACAGACAAGCCTCCCTGACCTTGGTCTTCCTCACAGGCCCGATGGGGGGAATTCCCTTCCCCCCGTTTACGGGGGGATTGAGGGGGGTCATGCTTGCGCGGGAAATCGCAGGGCAGTAGGAGCCGGCCCGTTGCGCAGAGTCAATCTGCGGCAACGCGGCGCGGCAGTTGGCGCACGATGATCGTGGGCGCCTCCGGCAAAATCGCCGTTCCGGAACCTGGCGCTGCCACGTTGGCACAATGCCTTGTACTTTCCGGAGATCTGTGATAGGGTATTCCCATGATCCGGTGCCTACACACGCTACATCACGGCGTGCTGCTCGACAACGTCGAGATGGCCTGCGACGAGTTCGACACGCACGCCAAAATGGTTACTGAAAAATGGTTACTGTCCCTAGTTATTCGTGCGTGCTGCCGATGTTGAGGGTACGCGAGTTTGGGTAGGGCGAGAAAGCAGCCCTCGCAGTCGCTGCGAGAACGACGACTGCCGTTCGTGAATTGATGAGTACACGTTTTTGTCGTTCTCACGGTCTCGGCAGGGCGCGGGCCCGATTGGCATTTGGTTCTTGCGGCGTCGGGGAGTCACGATTGAATTATCATGCGATAAACCTGTATCGTGCCTTAGCCGAGATAGGGTCATTAGTGCACCCTTTCTACTGGACCTGCTAAAGGTATGTGGACAAGTGATGATTGTTAGACGTAGGTCTTGGAGGAAAGCGGCGATTGCCACCATCCTGATGTTGGCGAGCATGACCGTTGTCTTCATGTTGGCCGAGATAGCGTTTCGGATAGGGGCGCGACTCTCGCCCGATCGCCTTCCGGATGTTCTCGTGGCTGATGAGACGCTGGGCTGGCGGCCGCGGCCCGGCATAGATCGCGAGTTTCTGGTGGCGGATGACCGCGGGGTTCGCCGTGAGATCGTCTATCGCACCGACGGGCGAGGGAGCCGCCATTGGGACGAACCAATCCAGGGGCGCACGCGCATCATGGTGGTGGGCGATTCCTTCACGATGGCGAAGGACGTTTCGCAGGGGGAGACGTACTATGACACGTTCGCGGCGGAGCTTGGTGTCGCCGTGGCCGCTCTGGGTGCGGACGGGTACAGCATCCTCCAAGAATGGATGATCCTTGGAGAAAACCTCCAACGTTACCGGCCGCACGTTGTCGTATGGCAGTTATGCGAGAACGACTTCATCGGCGTTCTGCCGGAACTCGGCATGCAATCGGCCAGGAATCGCTGCGGTGTCATGCAGCCCTACCTGAACCGGTCAGGTGAGATCTTCTATGCTAATCCTGACCTAGGTCCCTTTGCCCGCGCGGTGGCCTGGCTGCCTTCGTGCGCGCTACAAGGCACCGCCCGTCGTCTGGACCTCATTCTCCACGGTAAGCCGACTCTGGAGACGACAATCGAGAAGCAGATCGAGGAAGTGGGCGCTGGCCTTCCCCTCTTCCAGGATTCCGTGCGGATTGCTGAACTGATCTTCGAACAGGCCAAGGCCACCCTTGGTTCTACACCTATCGTTGCGTTTATAGTGGACAAAGAGGCACCATATTTCGAGGCTTTCAGAGACCTTTGCGAGAAGCACGGCCTCTATTTCGCCAGCGACGTGCCCGAGGCGATTGCCCAGGCGCACAAGCAGGGGGAATCCGTCTTCGCGGAGGACAGAGGCCACTGGAACGCGACAGGACATCGGATCGCGGGCCAAGCGCTGGCCCGCTTCCTGATTGCGCAAGGGCTCGTTCAGGCTCCGGAATCAGGCAGGGATGCAACCTCGTGCGGATTTCGGCGAAAGCGATCGGTGAGCCGTGCGGAAATGTAGGTACGGTGCTGAATTGTAGCGTATCATGATGGTGAAGCCATTTGCATCCAGGGCTCGGGACAGACAGCGTTTTTCGCTCGGCTTCGCTGCGCGAAACAACGTGTCAGTCCCTTCGCCCTAGCGACGCGGTGTGATTCAAGGTCCAATGGGAACGCGATTCGAGTTCTTGGCGGAAGGTGATTGTGGATACAAGCAGTGCCAGGGCAGCGAATTCGGGTGACTGGGCGCCGTGCTCCGGCCCGGCGCTTGATTTCCCCGGTCGTCACGCTGTCCGCGGTCAGCACATCCTATGCCGCGTCGCGGTACGTCGCGGTATTAGTAGGAGACAATGCCGCCGAGTTGCCGCGTGTGGCGGATCTTCCCTTCGCCTGTGAGCCGAAAGCTGGGGTCAAGCTCCTTGTTCCCGATGTCGACGCCCTGGTGCGGACGCTGGGTGTGGTAATAGTGGAGCCAGACGCGGACGATGTAGTCCAACTGCTTGAGGCTGAGGCAGCAGAAATGGTTCAAGCGCGAATGCTCGAACCGTCGAATAACTGATTTCGTGACCAACGTTTACGAGCGAGAGGTCACCGCGCAGTTCCGCGTAAAAGAAGTTTTCTCAAGATTCCTTCGTTTGCGCGGCGCGTCGGAACGCCGATAGCGATTCTGTAAACCGTTTTTGCCGAACACCTTAGAAAGGACTATCAAAAGAGAGCCTTTTCGTTTTCAGCGTCGAATCCTCCACCATGTAAATCCTGAAAGACCAATGGCTTAGCAAGTCGAGCCGTTGGTCTTCTTCTGTTTCTAGCAGCCCGCCGGCGATCTGCCTTCTACCCCTACTCACAAGCCCACCGCGGTTGAAGCCCGGCCACCGATTCTGGTCAAATGCACCCCAAGGTTCATTCTCGCTTGAACAAGGGTCTGCGGCCGGGGATTACGTATCTCCGAGAACCGTGAGGGATGATGTAATGGGAGTCTTCAACCAGAACATCTGTGCAGGTCTCGTTTTGGGTTCGGCCATCTTCCTGCTAACACTGCTCGTCGCGCTCGTCGCCGCAACGGCCGAGGCGGAGGATGCCGTGTCCGCCGTCGCCGGCCGCGCGCAAGCGCCGGTGTGGCCTGAGCCGGCAGCGGTGTTGTACGTCGCGCCGGACGGTTCGGACGCCGCGCCAGGCACGAAGGAACAGCCGTTCGGCACGCTCGAGCATGCCCGGGACGCCGTCCGTCAACTCAGGCAGGACGGCAAACTGGCCGGTGGCGGCGCAACGGTTTTCGTGCGCGGCGGCCGCTACCGTGTGTCGCAGCCGTTTGCGCTGGCCGCCGAGGACTCGGGCACATCGACCGCGCCCATCCGCTACCGCGCCGTCGAAGGCGAAACGCCGGTATTCAGCGGCGGCGTGCGCATCGAGGGATTCGAACCGGTCACCGACGCGGCCATTTTGGCACGGTTGCCGGAAGAGGCACGCGGCAAGGTCGTGCAGACCGACCTCGCGCGATATGGCGTGACCGACGTGAAACCGCTCCGGCTCGGCGGCTTCAACAGCGGCCTCGGATTCGTCACGCATCCTGTCATGGAGTTGTTTTTTGATGGCAAGGCCATGCCGATGTCCCGGTGGCCGAACGAGGGCTTTGTACGCGTGGCCGATGTGGCCGTCAAGGACGGCCTCACCATGCACGGCCGCGAGGGTAGCAAGATCGGGCGCCTCATCTACGACGGCGACCGGCCCAGGCGCTGGAAGGACGAGCCGGCCGTTGTGCTCTACGGCTATTGGTTCTTCGACTGGGCCGACTCGTATGAGCGGGTCGCCTCGATCGACACGGAGACGCGCGAGTTCGCACTTGAGGAGCCCTATTGCGGATACGGCTATCGGCCCGACGCGCCGTACTATGCCGTCAACCTGCTCTGCGAAATCGACATGCCTGGCGAGTGGTACCTCGATCGCGCCACCGGCGTGCTCTACTTTTATCCGCCATCCGATCCCGGCGCGGCCGTGGTCGAACTCTCGGTCATTGACCACCCCTTCGTCCAGCTCGACAACGTGTCGCACACGGCCCTCGAGGGATTCGTTTGGGAACTGGGCGGTGCCGATGCCGTCGTAGTTCGCGATGGCGACCACTGCCTCGTGGCCGGATGCACCGTCCGCCGCTGCGGCGGCAACGGCATCGTCGTCGACGGCGGCCAGTCGCATAGCCTGCTCGGTTGCGACATCTACTCGATGGGCCGAGGCGGCATGGTGGTCTCGGGCGGCGATCGCAAGACGCTGACGCCCGGCAATCACCTCATCGAGAATTGCGACGTCCACGAGTTGTCGCGCATCGATCACACCTACACGCCCGCCATTGTCCTCTCCGGCGTCGGCAGCCGCATCGCGCGCAACCGTTTCCACGACATCCCAAGCAGCGCGATTCGCCTCGGCGGCAACGAGCACGTCGTCGAGCTCAACGAGATCCACCACGTCGTGCAGGAATCCGACGACCAGGGCGGCGCCGACATGTGGGGCAACGCCACCTATCGCGGCAACGTCTACCGCTACAACTACTGGCATCACATCGGCAACCAGGTCAATCCGCACGAAGAACCCGGATGCGGCCAGGCCGGTATCCGCCTCGACGACGCGATCTCCGGCACGCGGATTTACGGCAACATCTTCTACCGCGCATCTGCCGGCAAGCTCGGATTCGGCGGCGTACAGATCCACGGCGGCAAGGACAACGTCGTCGACAACAACGTCTTCCTCGAGTGCATGGCGGCCGTCAGCTTCTCGGCCTGGGGCGACGAGCGCTGGCGGAAGTTCGTTGCGGCGGCCATGGACGCCGAGGATATCGATCCCGCGCTCTACCTCGAGCGCTATCCGCAACTCGAGCGGCTCGCCGAAGACCACGACGTCAACACCATCGCGCACAACCTTGTCCTGAACTGCGAAGAGCTCTTTCGCCGCGATAGCGGGCGCGCGGTCGTCGAGAACAACATCGTCACGAACGAAGACGCCCTCAAGGCCACGGAACGCGGCATCGACCTGCACTCACTGACACCATTCCTCGCGCAACACGGACTCGCGCCCATTCCATTCGACGAAATCGGCTTGTACACGGACGCGTACCGGCCGGCCTTGCCGCCGGGCTCCTAGTCCTCTGGTATCTGACGCCCTGGCGCCTTGTCACCCGGTGCGGATGCTTTCTCGGCACGGACCGGTGCCATCCGGGCCATTGTGGCTAATGGACTCTCTGACTCTGATCACGGATGGCGCCGATTGCTTAGCGCAGCATAGCCGCAACCAAAGAAATGAAGTTGGGCGATGACGGGGGATGGTCTTGGTGCCTCCGTGCGAGGATTCTCGTTTCTTCACACGAGGTCACGAAGAGGAACAGGGACGGTCTCGTTGCGTGCGTCGCAGTGGGAACCCGTGGTGTTCGTCGTGTCCGTAGTGGTTCGTCTTCCGGATTTCAAGCACGACGCCACGACGAGCACGACGATGGACATAGACTCACGATGTGGCCGGACTCTGTTGGCGCAGATTGATTCTGCGCGGTTCTTGCGAATCAGCGCACGATCAACGTGCGCCAACTGCGTCGCGCCCTTCTCGCGTTCCCACGGTCCTCAGTGGAAATGCATATCCGGTCAGGCATGGACAGTCGGCGTGGCGTGACGCCAGCCGTATGCATTCCCACGCCGAGCATGGGAACGAGGAACCGTCGTGCTCGTCGCGTCACAGTGGTTGGGCAATTGCCGGGACACCTTGCAGTTACCGGGTTACCGGGACACTTTACTTAATTCTGGTAAAGAAGGGTCTTTTGTGGTAGGCTTGGGGCTATGTTGCGTATAGCACGGGTCGTAGTACCGGGACTGCCGCACCATGTGACGCAACGGGGCAACCGGCGCATGCAGACCTTCTTCCTCGATGCCGACTACGAGGAGTACCTGGCGTTGATGGCCACCTGGTGCCGACGGTGTGAAGTGAGCGTGTGGGCCTATTGCCTCATGCCGAACGACATCCATTTGGTACTTGTTCCCGAGAACGCCGACGGTCTCCGGCGGTCGGTCGGCGAGGCCCATCGGCGCTACACGTGCCACGTCAATGCCCGGGAGGCGTGGACCGGGCATCTGTGGCAGGGGCGTTTCCTCCGCAAGCGCAAACCTGGCCCCAAAACACTGCGAGAGGAGAGTTGAGTATGGTGTCCCGGAATTTCCCCCGGAATTTCCGAAGGATACGTGCAGCTTGCGTGCGGTTGCTGCTAGGGCTCTTGCTGACGTGCGTTCCTGTAGCTGGTGCCGCTTTCCAGGAAACATCCCTGGAGCCGGCCGACGAAGCTCCCGAGAATCTCATTCCTGCAACTGGAGAAGAGCGTGCGGAATCACGTCGTGTGAAGGAACTCGCTTTGGAACTTGGTGCGTTGCGGGAGAAGATCGAGGAGGAACCCGATTTGCGGCAACGGTACACGATCTACAGGCGATTGATGACAATGAAGCGTCCACAGGCGGACATCGAACTAATTGTCCACCAAGCGCAGCGGGCATGGGCAGCAAGGCCGCCGGACGCGGCAACGTTGAGGGATGCTCTATACGCTTCGAGCTGTGGCGTTCATGATCGCAGAATTGTGCAACTAGCCATAGATGTCGTATGCGCCCCAAAGCCGCCGCGCATTCCCTGGGACGATGTCGAAACAATCATCGTAAGCCTGCGGGCCATTGCTGGTCAGCAACTGCCGGAAGGTATGGACTTCCTCATGAAGGCGGTGAAGCCGGTATTCTGGCAGGAAATGGGTTTTGTCGCAGACTTGTTTGAAGCGAGTACGGTGGCCAAGTTCGTTGAGTTCAGTATAGCGGAATTGGGTGAGCTCTCACCTCACGAAGACGCTGTGCGACTCCTGGGTGAACTGAAGGAACAGGGATGTGCGGAGGACGTGGATGCGTTCACGCGGCGCCGGTACGAGTTGGCCATCAAGGGGGCACTCGAGGACCAGGAAACCGTCGGGCGTCTTGAGTCCACGGCCGATGAGCAGCCCGCGCAGGCGATACCGGGGGGGGGCGCCGCCCTGTCCGGAACAACGGCATCAGTGAATCAGACATTTGCTCCTCCTCCGTCTGTCAGCGGACCTGACGTGAAACCTCAGGAGTCCGACACGGGCGATTCCGCCGCAGGGGATGTCGTGTCGCGCGATGTTCGTGCCCCCAAGCCCAAATCCTCGCGCCTCGTGCCCGTCCTGATACTGATAGCAGCCATCGCCCTCGCGACGGCAGGCATCAGCTTCTACCGCCGCCATGCGAAGTGAGACCGAGTGTCTGGTGATCTAGTGCCTAGTGGTCTGGTGTCTAGGGTTAAATAGGGACAGTAACCCTTTATTTAAGTCCCCGCGATGTCCAATATGCTGCCGGAAACAAATAAAGGGTTACTGTCCCCATTTAACCCTAACCCATTGCGCAGAACCAATCTACGCCAACGTCGGCGCAGTTGGCGCAGATTGATTCTGCGCTGGTCTTCCGCATTCCGGCGGACAAGTCTTAACCGAGCCGTGCGCGCGACCGAGACATTTAACAGACCCAGCGGAGAGCGGACACGATCCTCACTTCTTGCGCACCGCGCGGCGATATGCCATGCTTCTCGGAGTTCTAGCGGAAGGGCTCCGGACCTGTCTCTCGAAAGCTGACGGTTCCGGCGAAATGTACCGCCGTAGTCTATGGAAAGGAAGGGCGCAATGAGCGATCATCACGGAATGTCTCGGCGAGGTTTCATGCAATGGGGCGCGGCACTCGGCACGGGGGCCATGCTGGCCTCACGCGGCGCCATGGCCCAAGGCCAAGAACAGGCCCTCGGCGCGGCACCTGAAACGCGCTTCGCGGCCCCGCCTATCGAGAACGTCCGTATCGGCTACGTCGGCGTCGGCGGCATGGGCACGAACCACGTCGGCAATCTGCTCCGCATCGCGGGCTGCCAGATCGTGGCGGCGTGCGACATCGTGCCCGCGAAGGTCGCGAACGTGCAAGACATGACCGTCAAGGCCGGATTCCCGAAGCCCACCGGTTACAGCAATGGCGAGCGCGACTTCGAGCGTATGTGCGCCGAGGAAGACCTCGACCTCGTCTACACCGCAACGCCGTGGGAATGGCACGTGCCCGTGTGTCTCGCCGCGATGGAGAATGGCAAGCACGCCGCGACCGAAGTGCCGGCGGCCTACACCGTCGAGGATTGCTGGAAACTGGTCGAGTACGCCGAGAAGTTCAAGAAGCATTGCGTGATGATGGAGAACTGCTGCTACGGCCGTAGCGAGTTGCAGATCCTCAACATGGTGTATCAAGGCGTGTTCGGCGATATCCTGCACGGCGAAGGCGGCTACCTCCACGACCTGCGCGCCCTCAAGTTCGCGGGCGGCGGCGAAGGCCTGTGGCGTCGGTTCCACTCCGTCAAGCGAAACGGCAACCTCTATCCGACGCACGGCCTCGGGCCGGTGGCCCAGTGCATGGACATCAACCGAGGCGACAAATTCGACTACCTCGTGTCGATCAGTTCGCCCGCCATGGGCCTCGATCTCTACGCCAAGGAGCACCTCGCCGAGGACGATCCCAAGCGCAAAGAGTCCTTCAAAAACGGCGACGTCAACACCAGCCTCATCCAAACCGCCAAAGGCCGCAGCATCATCGTCGGGCACAACTGCGATTCGCCGCGCCCGTACAGCCGGATCAACGTCGTCCAAGGCACCAAGGCCATCACGCGTGGCTATCCCGACGAGGTCCACATCGAGGGGCGCAGTCCCGAACACGCGTGGGAACCGCTCGACAAGTACCGCGAGGAGTTCGAGCATCCCTTGTGGAAACGCATCGGCGGCGAGGCGGCCGGCGCCGGCCACGGCGGCATGGACTTCATCGAGGATTTCCGGCTCATCGAATGCCTTCACCAAGGCATCCCGACCGACCAAGACGTCTACGACGCCGCCGCCTGGAGCGTTGTCGGACCCTTGAGCGAGCAGTCCGTGGCCAACCGCGCCGAAACCGTCGCGTTTCCCGACTTCACGCGCGGCCGCTGGCAAACCTGGGAGCCCATCGGCATCATCACGTGAGACACGCGCCAGCGCCCGGCGGTAGGGCCGAAATGGTTTCGGCCCGTTCCGGACGGCGTTGATCTCCTCGGCTTCACGGTGCATGCCCGAGCGCGCAGCCCGGCTACTCGGAACGCAGCATCTTGAGGATGTGCTTGGCGAGTGTATCCCTAATTCCGTTGTGGCGAAGCACCGGCTGCGACACCCTCGTAGCCGGATTGTGATACCAATCATGCTTCCCGCCGTGGCGGAGCAGTACGCCGCCCATGGCCTCGATCTGCTTGACCAGCTCCTGCCGCTTCATCGGATGGTCAGTTTTCCGGCCCGCCGGACGCTTGGAATGGCGCCGCTCGTCAGCTCCTGGCGGATATCGCGGAGGTTCTCCTCGAGTTCTTCGAGTGTCTCTCCCTGCGTGCGATAGTCTGGGAACTCTTCAAGCCAGCCGATCCACATGTCGTCTTCTTGGTAGTAGATATAGTCGAGGGTAGGCATTCTCCACGGACACTCCTCTTTCGAACCGGGGCATCGCGCTCACGCGCCAATTCTACACCATACGCACTCGCGCTATGACGTAGCCTGCAGGCCATCCGCTACTGGAGGTGGCTGCGCCAGGCCTCGACGTAACCGGCGAGGTCGCCTTGGACCTCGGCCTTGACGGGCGTCATCTCGATGGCGAACTCGCGGCCGATCGCCTCGAGCGATAGGCCCTCGGCGAGCATCCAGCCGGTAAGCGCGGCGCCGAAACTGGTGCCTTCTTTCATGTTGGTGAGGGCAATGGTCGACTCGGGACACAGGCTGGCCAGCACCTGGCAGTAGGGCCGGTTGTTGGCGAATCCGCCTTCGATGATGATCGTCGTGCCGCGTCCGGCGCCGAGCCGGCCCATCATCTCTTGGCTGCCGATGGCGAGGCCGAGATTGAGCGCAGCGTTATACGTTTGGCCAAGCTCGTCGATTGGCGCTTCCCCGGCCTCGAGCTGCTCGATCGAGTACGCCCTGCCCTTGTACACGACCTTCGGCTTGGCGCCGGGGAACACTTGGGCATCGGGCAACGCGCCCGGCACCACGAAGAGATCCTTCTCGGCCAGCACCCACTCGACGAGGGCGAGGTTGCTTTCGTCCTTGAGCGTTGTGAAGCCACGGAACTTGCCGTATTCCATACCGCCGGGGAAGAGCGCCGTCAGCACCGGGTAGCCGAGGGCGTCCATGTTGAAGAAGAGTTTTGACGCGATCTCGGCCTGGCTGAGTTCGGGGGCCGCCGCGCCTTTCATGGCGACGCACCACGTGCCGGTCGAGTTCAGAATGAAATCGCCCTGACCCTTGGCGAGATACGGCAGATAGTTCGCGTTCGAGTCGTGGATGCCGCACGTGACCGGGCAGTCCTCAGACAAGCCGCAGGCACGAGCGACCTCGGGCGTCACGGTACCGAGAGCTTCCCACGGCTTCAACAAACGCTCGGGAAACAGCGTGTCGGCGCCAAGCGCCTTCGCCACGCTGCTCCAAGCACGGTCCTTGTAGCGCCAGAAGTAGCTGTGATTGCCGAGGTAGGTCATCTCCGAGGCGAGCTGACCGGTAAGCCGGTAGCCGATATAGGAATCGAAGAATACGGCATGCCGAACCTTCGCCCAGACCTCCGGCATCCGCGTCTTGACGAAGAAGAACACCTTCGCCAGGTTGGCGAAACCGAAATCGGCCGTCGATGTCTCGAGGTGCAGTGCCTCGCGATCGCCAAAGGTGGCATAGAACTCGTCCTGGATCTCGGCGCCGCGTTCGCACGTATACGAGATCACCGGAAACGCGAGCGCGCCGGCCTCATCCAACAACGCGCACGTGGCGCCGTGCGTGGTCACCGCGATGGCTCGGATGTCGTAGTCGGCCGCGAAGGCCTTGAGCGCGCCGCGGGTCCACTCGAGCAGATCATCCGCGGCATCCACCTCGACATCGTCCACGAAGCGGACATCGAGGGTGGTGCGTTGCTCGGCCAACACCTCGAACTGGCGGTTGTACACTCGGAGCTTCTTGTTGGTCTTTCCGACATCGAGAACAGCGATGACATTCGGTTTCACGGCGCGCACCTTTCCTCAACAATACAACCACAACTCACAATCCGCACACGGAATGGTACCGATTCGACGATCCCGACGCAATCGCGTCCGTCGGCCATCCTACAGACCGTAGAAGGCCACCGCGTTATCGTGGAACAGCCGCCGTTTCTCGTCGAGGCTTGCGCCCTCGACGATGGCGGCAAGCGTCTCGACCCACCGGACATACGGCGTCGCGAGGAGCATCACGGGCCAATCACTGCCGAACGCACAGCGCTCGAATCCAAAACACTCGATTACGTGCTCCACGGCCGGCCGCAGATCCTCGGTGGTCCAGTGGTCGCGATCAGCCGTTGTGGCCACGCCGGAAACCTTGCACCACACGTTCGGCAACGCCGAAAGTTCGCGGAGGTACTGACGCCACGGATCGAGTGTGCCGCTGCGGATGTCCGGAACACCAATGTGATCGAGCATGAACCGTGTGTTGGGAACACGACGCGCCAGCTCGATTACCGCCGGAAGCTTTGCGTAACCCACGCACGCGTCGCAGCGGAATCCAACCGTCTCGAGAGCCTTGACACCCTCAACAAAGGCATCGTTCAGCCGATTCTGGTCGTCGGCCTGGATCGATGGGCGCACGCCTTTCACCAGCGGATTCGCCGCCACGCGTTCAAGGTCGCCCTTGACCGCATCGCCCCTTTCGAGCGGCGCGGCGGCCACAATGCCCTGAACACGCGCGTCCTGACGCGCGAGTTCCGTCACCCACGCCACTTCGTCGAGAAACAAGTCCTTGCGGCACGCCGCCTCGACAAACACGATGCGCTCCACCGGCACGCCCTCAGCGGCCTTCGAGTAGTCCGCCGGCAAATACGGCCGATTCAGCAGTTCCGAACCCGACAGCCACGGATGATCCAGGCCCGCCGTGTCCCAGAAGTGCACGTGCGTGTCCACCACCGGGATGGGCAGCAACGGCCCCGATCTCGCTTCCGTCTCCGATCGAGCTCGACGCGCAGCGAGTGCTGCGGTTGCGCCGGCAAGGAAGGCCCGACGTGTCATCCATCGCCCCTGCCGACCGCACAGAAACCAACGGGATTCGCCCAAAACGGCACCTCACTTATGACCGGTACGAGCCGAAACCGCCCGAATGCCAGAACCACGCGCCTCATTTGGTGCCCCCAGGCTACCACGTCGAATCCGGCGACACAACACCCGGCCGCCATCCAGCCCGCGTGTCGTGCCCGAAGATATGCCGCGCGGGTGCCCGATTGGGGGTAATTTCTTGCCTCTTTGACCCAGAATTCGTGGCTTGCACATGTGAAAAACAGGCCCATTTTTGCACCCACTCTTCGTAGAGCCTTATTGCGCCTTGCCTTATGACTATCGCAATATTTTGTGTTGACAGACCGCCCTAACCACTATATAATGGGCTTTGCTTCCGAGGTAGCGTATGCCAGGTGCTACCGGAATCGGAAGTGCTTCGGGCCGTACGAAGCAGTCTTGTGCGGAGAAGGGAACCAAGAAGGCAAGGGGATTGGTCGAGCGTGTGGTGGCAGGTTCTTCGATGAGACAGGCTTCGAGGAACCACCCGAATGTCGCGCGAGGCCATCTTCTTTGAGCGCGATGAAGGTCTTGCATCCGGAGGCAGGTGGATTCGCTGGGAAGTGAAGAGGAGTGAAGGGGATGGTTCAGTCAATTCGGAAGCGCGACGGGAACCTGCAGACGTTCCATCCGGAGAAGATCACCTGGGCGATCTTCAAGGCGGCGCGCGCGTGCGGCGGCGATGACTTCGAGTTGGCGGCCGAGCTATCGGACCAGGTGGTCGCGCTCATCGAATCCACGTTCGAAGGTCGCATTCCGGACGTCGAGGAAGTGCAGGACCTCGTCGAGCGCGTTCTCATCAAGCATGGTCACGCCAAGACGGCCAAGGCCTATATCCTGTATCGCGAGAAGCGCACAGGGGCCCGCAACATGAACGCGCTCATCGGCGCGACCATCGAGATGTTCGGCGCCTACTTGGGCGAAAAAGACTGGAAAGTGAAGGAAAACGCCAACACACAGAAGAGTGTGAATGGCTTGAACAACTACGTCCGCGAGTTTTTCACGACCCAGTACTGGCTCCACGAGATCTATCCGGCCGAAGTGCGCGAAGCGCACGAGAGCGGCGCCGCACACATCCACGATCTCGGGTGGATGGGCCCGTACTGCGCCGGCTGGGACCTGCGCCAGCTTCTCATGGAAGGCTTCGGCGGCGTGCCGGGCAAGGTCGAGAGTTCCCCCGCGAAGCACCTGCGATCCTTCCTCGGCCAGATCGTGAACTCGACGTTCACGACGCAGGGCGAAACAGCGGGCGCGCAGGCATGGTCAAGCTTCGATACGTACTGCGCGCCCTTCCTACGCTACGACGGGCTCACCTTTGACCAAGTTAAGCAATCCCTGCAGGAATTCATTTTCAATATCAACGTGCCGACGCGCGTCGGCTTCCAGTGCCCCTTCTCGAATCTCACGTTCGACCTCACCGTTCCCAAGACACTAAAGGATCAGGCCGTCATCATCAGCGGCGGCCCGGTGGAGGCGAAGTACGGAGAGTTCCAGGCGGAGATGGACCTCTTCAACGAGGCCTTCTGCGAGGTTATGGTGGAAGGAGACCGAAAGGGCCGGGTGTTCACGTTCCCCATTCCGACGATCAACGTCACCAAGGACTTCGACTGGAATTCGCGCTCGGTGAATGCGTTCATGCGCATCACGTGCAAATACGGCATCCCCTACTTCGCCAACTATGTGAACTCAGAACTCTCGCCCGAAGACGCGGTCTCGATGTGTTGCCGGCTGCGTCTCGACACCACCGAACTCCGCCTCCGGGGCGGCGGCCTCTTCGGCAGCAATCCGTTGACGGGCTCCATCGGCGTATACACGATCAATCTACCGCGCATCGGCTATCTCGCCTCCGGCGAACGGGAGTTCAAGGCGCGCCTTTGGCGTCTTGTACAAGTGGGCCGGACCTCCCTCGAGCTAAAGCGCAAGGTTATCGAGCAGCAGACGCGCGAAGGGCTGTATCCGTACTCCGCCAACTACCTCCGCCACGTTTTCGATCGCACGGGCGAGTATTGGCACAATCATTTCAGCACCATCGGCATCATCGGCATGAACGAGGCCCTCGAGAACTTCATGGGCAAAGATCTGACCACGCCGGAAGGCCAGGCCTTCGCGAAGGACATCATGGTGTACCTGCGCGAGATGCTCGTCCAGATCCAGGCCGAGACCGGACACGTCTACAATCTCGAAGCTACCCCGGCCGAAGGCACGGCGTACCGCCTGGCCAAGCTCGATAAGGAGCGGTATCCCGAAATCGTGGCCGCCGGCAACGGCACGCCGTACTACAGCAACTCGACCCAGTTGCCCGTCGGGTTCACCGACGACCTTTTCAAGGTGCTCGAATTGCAGGACGACCTCCAGTCGCTCTACACGGGCGGAACGGTGTTGCACGCCTATCTCGGCGAGAGCATCGACGATGTCGAGGTGGCCAAGCGTCTAATCCAAAAAGTCTTCAAGCGGTACAAGCTTCCGTACCTCTCGTTGACACCCACGTTCAGCGTCTGCTCGAACCACGGCTACCTCAAGGGCGAGCAGTTCACGTGCCCTCAGTGTGGCGGCGAGTGCGAGGTGTGGTCGCGTGTCGTCGGTTATCTGCGTCCCGTGAGCAACTTCAACGAAGGCAAGCGCCAAGAGTATCGCGAGCGCGAGAAGTTCCGGCTCGTGGGCAATCTGAGCTAGAAAGAGGCAGGAGCGTGAACATCGTCGGCATCGAGAACTGCTCGCTTGTCGATTATCCCGGCGTGCTCTCGGCCGTCTTCTTCACGCCGGGCTGCAACTTCGACTGCTTCTATTGTCACAACCGCTCCCTCGTTCGGATGAGTCCGAACGGGACATGGCTCGGCGAGCAGGTAGCGCTAGCCAGCCTCGACGAACGCCGGGGGTTTCTCGATGCGGCCGTGATCACCGGCGGGGAACCCACGCTCCAGCCCGATCTCGCCGACTTCATCCGCCAGGTGCGCGCGCGCGACTACTTGGTGAAGCTCGACACAAACGGATCCCGCCCAGCGGTGTTGGCCTCGTTGCTAGAGGAAGGGCTGCTGGATTACGTGGCCATGGACGTCAAGGCCCCGCCCCATCGCTACCGCGAGATCGCCTGCGCCGCGGTAGACGTCGAGGCCGTGGAGGCCAGCATGCGCCTGCTGATGGCCAGCGGCGTCGCCTACGAGTTCCGCACCACCGTGGCGCCCCTTCTCGATATTGACGATATCTGCACCATCGCACGGTGGATTTGCGGCGCGACGCGTTACGCGCTGCAGCAGTTCCGCCGCCCCACCACCGAACCGGCCGCTTCCGATCCGCGCAACGCCGCCGATCCCCATGCCTCAGACTGGCCCGAGCGGGCCGCACCCCTGATCCGGCCCTTCGTCGATGAACTCCTCTTTCGCGGATTCGACGCCGCCGAACGCACCCGGCGCGCCCCCATTGAAGCGGCCAAGCTCGCCGGCTGACACTTCACCGGCTCGACGCCTTGCCGAGCTCGACAATCATTCGCGCGACCTCTTCCCGCTTGTTCTCGAGCACGGACGGTTCGCGCGGAAAGGTCAAGAGGTTCGGCAACAACGCCGACAGATTCGCCACTTCCGCCGCCCGGTCGAGAAGGGCCTGCGACACACCGCTCTCGCGGGCCGCTCGGACACGCGCCATCAACAGCACGAGATAGTCGTAGTCCTCGATGCCATCTCGCACCGTTTCCCAGCGAATCGACGCAACCGGGCCGGATTCCCCCGGATAGACGAGGCATCCATTCCCATTCACAGGCGTCAAATCCAGTTGGTCATGCCATGGATCAGGGCACGCGTTGATACTGCCGTAGTGGAATCCCCGGACACCAAGGGCCCACGCCTGCCAGAACAGGATGCGGTGCTCAATGGCGTCGAAATCCACAAAGAGGTTCCCATACGGGCGCGGCGGATACTGATTCACGTACCACCATACCTCCTTGCCCCCGCGGATGCCTTCCAGAACGGTCCGGTTGTTCGCCGTATCGAAAACCTGCACGTGAACGCTCCAGATATCCAGATGGGGCGTCAGGAACGGTTCAAGACCGAGCGTCGTCGCCGTCACGGCAATGTCGGGCGCGGTATCTTCCCACTGCTGCATACGTTCATACACCCGCGGCCACTCCGGCGGACGCGGCTCATAGGCGATTTGCGTGAAGGCCCTCGACTCGAGGCCGTGGTCGCGCACGAAGGCGTTCGCAAGCCGGAGTTGTTCCGGCGCATCAAGCAGCGACACGGGCACGCAGAAGGTTGTGGCACCGCTCTCGTCGAGCACGGCGAGCCGCTCCGCAAACGCGTCGAGGTCCTGCTGGTAGTGCGGACTCTCCGGCGGGAACTGGGCCAGCGCGCGCAACGTCACACGGTGGGCAGCGGCGCAGTCGAAGTACCGGCCCGCCAGATCGACCTCGGTGCCGCTGAAGCCCCTGGCGCGGCATCCCTCAACCGCGGTATCCATCGAGAAACCGAAGTCGGTCTTGAGCGCGGGCGTCTTCGGTAACGCGAAATCGAACACTTCGACTTCCAGCCAGAGCTCGACCGGATCAAGCGCGGGAGCGCTCAACTCGATGAGGCCTTTGTATATTCCGGCCGGTGCATCGGCCGGCGCGTAGACGGTCAACCATAGCGGATTGGCCTTGCCGCCTTCGAGGTCAAAGGTCTCGCGCGCCGGCAGGGGATCAGGCCAGGATCCCGTGAGGCCCTCGAAATTCGTCGGAACCACAACCGGGTAGTAGCCTACTTGCGTCACAGAAACCGATTGGGCAGCAAGACGATTCTTGCCTTGGCGATCGGTGAGAGGCGTCACCCGCACGCGGAGCCGCTCGATATCCCGGTCCGGACAGAGTACAACCTGAAGCGACTCGTGTTCATGCCGAGCCAACGCGATCCGAGCCGTCGACACCGCCGGTGAAATGGCCTCGACTCGATCCTCCGGAAACACCTTGAACAGCGGCGACTCGAACCACAGGTCGAGGCCCGGCATGGGAACGACCGGGCGTCTCAGAACACGGCCGTGTCGTTCCAGCGCGTGTCGCGCTTCCGTCCACGGAGCGCAGTCAAGATCCCGGGCGCTGCCCACGACGAACTGCGTGTCGATACCCCCGTGCGGCGAGGCCGTATCCCCACCGAGGGCGACCCGCGCGCCGTCCTGCGTCAGCTCAGCCCGCAAGGCATATACGCCATCCCCGGGCGGTTCCCAGTCATAACGGATCCGCACCACAGAGTCCGGCTTACCGGTGAACGCCTTCTCTGCAAGCCACCACGCGTGGCCTTCGGCATCAGACACCTGCGCACGCATGAGAACTCTCGGGAGAGACCGACTCAAGGCCAGGGCCAATTCGAGGGTGCGCGGCGGCTTGAAGTCAATCTGTGCGGCCAGCGCATCATCCGCGAACTCGACGTGCTTCAGGCCTCGGACCACATTGATGCGGTACGTCGTCGTCCACGTATCGCCCGGCTTCAGCGCAAATGGCAGAAAGGCGGTCTGGAAACCGCACAGGGCGCGCTTCGGATCCCACAAGGCGAGAAACGCGTACGTCGCGTCTGCGTTGAACACCCCATAGATACTGACCTCTTCGAGCGGGTCGGTAGCCGCGGCCCAATTCCGTGCTGCGCCATAGTACGCGGTACGATCGATCCGCCGCACGCCGGCCACGGTTGGCAGATCAAGGCGATCCCCTTCGTCGACGCCGCCCCCGGGCGCCACGTCGTTGCGCACCCAAGGCGCGACCCACTGCGTCTCTTCGCCGCGATTCTCGATGCTCCAGCGCACGCGCATCGAGGACTCACCCGAAACGGAATCGACCACCCGCGTGACCCAGAGCCCGCGGATGTTCGGCCCATCGCAGTCATAACTGTAGCGCACCCCACGCGGCGCCGAAGGGTCGTCTACCACCTCGACAGACTCATTCAGTCGGCGGTTAGGCACATAAGGACTCTCGACGCCGAAGCCTTCCTGAAGCAAACCATCACCCGAGGCGAAATCCCCCGGTAGCGCCACATGACCAAGGGCCGTGATCGTCGCACCCGCCGCCGGCGATAACGTGCATGAGAGGAAATCACCATCAATTTCAACGAACTGGGTAGTAACGACCGCAGCGGCCGAAGCCACAACGTGTGCGAACAAGAACCATTGCATGGGATACCCTTTCTGTCACATGGCGGGGATCTTACATGAGCGGCATGGACGAGCGCATATAGGCGCAAGCCTCCGCCCGCAGCGGCGCTTGCCGAGCCCCGCACGTCACGCTTGGCCTAGCCGCGGCGCCTCGCCTATAATGGCGGAACCAGTAGCTGGGGAAAGATAGGCTATGCTCATGGCGCGCGTCTGGCCCATTGTCTGCGAATACGGCATCGGCGCCGTGCTGTGTGCAATTGGCCTCTGGTGCGGACTTCGCAGCGGGTATCTGGACATCAAAAACCGCGATGACCGACGGGCCATCTATATGGTGGTTATCGGCTTCCTGGCCATGCTCGCACTAGTCGCCGCATTTACGTTCTGGTTGCCCTATGTACCGAAGGGGGCCATGCCATGACCGGCACCGACTCGCTGGGGACCGGACTTGACTACGGCGTCATGCTGGCGTACTTCGCCCTGATTGTGGTTTTCGGTCTGTTCTTTGGCCGTTACACGCACAGCACCAATGATTTCTTCTTCGGCGGACAGCGTTTCTCGTGGTGGCTCATTGCCTTCTCGGCCATCGCGAGCACCGTCGGCAGCTACAGCTTCGTCAAGTACAGCGAGGTCGGCTTTCGGTACGGCCTGTCCAGCACCCAATCCTACCTGAACGACTGGTTCTGGATGCCGATCTTGTTGTTCATCTGGCTGCCCATCATCTATTACCAGCGCGTGACGTCCGTACCCGAGTATCTGGATCGACGGTTCGGCCGCGCCAACCGGATCGCCGCCACGTGCCTGCTCCTCGTGTATCTCGTCGGGTATATCGGCATCAACCTACTGACGCTCGGCCGAGTGTTCGAAACGCTCTTGGGATGGCCGGTAATGCTGGGGGCCGGGCTAACGGCTCTGGCCGTAACGCTTTACGTCATAACCGGCGGTCAGACTTCGGTAATCATGACCGACCTTGCGCAAGGTATCATCCTGCTCGCCACCGGACTTGGGCTCTTCTTCGCCGGCGTGTGGCACCTAGGCGGTTTCGGCGACTTCTGGTCGTTGTTGCCGCAAAGCCACAAGTTCGCGTTTTCGGAATTCGCCGCCCCGGACAAGTTCAGCTTCCTCGACATCTATGCGCAAGATGGACTGGCCAATACCGGTGCATTCGTGCTGATCAACCAGGGCATGATCATGCGGTTCCTCTCGCTGAAGAGCGTGCGGGAAGCGCGGCGCATGGCGGTGTGCTGGGCACTGATCCTGGCGCCTATTGCCGCCTTGACGACGTCCAGCGGCGGCTGGATTGCCCGGGCCCTCACGGCCAATGGAGAACTCGACACCTCCGCGGGCGACGCCTTCGTCAGTGCCGCCCATTTCCTTTGCCGGCCCGGCGTGTTCGGTTTCGTCTTGGCCGCGTTGACCGCGGCCCTGATGAGTACGGCGGACACCCTGATCAATGCGGTCAGCGCGGTGTTCGTGAACGACATCTGGCGCCCCTATGTTCGACCGAACTGGAGTGATCGGGCCCAGCTCCGCGTGGCACGGATCACCAGTCTGATGGCGGGTCTTCTGGGCCTGCTGTTGGTGCCCGTCTACGCGCGGTGGGGCAGCATCTATGAGGCCCACGCCATGTTCACGGCCGCAATCACGCCGCCGCTTGTCGTGGCCGTGTTCTTCGGCATTCTCTGGAAACGATTCACGCCGACGGCCGCCTTCGTGACGTTGGTAGCCGGTTTCGCTCTCATCATGGCCTCATTCCCGTGGAATCCTTGGGGGCCACTATTGGTTAAGCCGTTTGCCTTTGGCATGGGACCGGACAGCTACACCTACATGCGCGCCCTGTACGGCCTGGTCGTGTGCACCGTGATCGGCCTCTCGGTGACATTCCTGACCAAGGCCAGGCCGGCCGAAGAACTCGTCGGCCTCGTGAGCGGAACGCAGATGGAGGCCATACGGCGGTACAAAGGCGGGGAGGCTAACCGCACGCCCGGCAAGAAAGCCCGTCTGCCCCTGGTCGTGGACGAATCCCTCTCGGGCAGCGATATCGCCATACTGCCCCAATCCGCCCTCGACACCCTGTTCGCCCGACCGGGCGATGTAGTCTATCTGTGCGACCCTCGATGGTGGTTCGGCGGACTGAGATCGGTGCATCTCAAGGCCGCAGAACCCGGCCAAGCCCGAGAGGTCCGTATTGGTCCGGAGGCCCTCGAAACGTCCCACTTGATATCGGGACAGGATGTAATCATCGAGAAGATCCTCTAGGCCGATCCGCCGACAACGCCGAGCGCCCCATTCGCCGGCATGGGAACTGGCCTGCGCTCAGAAGATGGTCTATACTGGGGGTGTTGCTGAGTCGGAAGCTTTTGAGTCCTTCGGGGAGCCTGTGATGGCTGAGACTTCTCCTGCCTCTCACCGCGAGGCCGAACTGAATCGCCTCCGTGAGGAAGCGCTCGGGTTTGCCGGAATCGGCGTGTATCGATACGCCTTTGACGGCACAATCCAGTATATGGATCAAGCGGCCCTCCGCATGTTCGAGATCGACGGCGAATACCCGAGTCCGGATGCTGTTCGAGGCAAGAAGATCGCGGACGTGATCGTATATAAGGGCCCGGAAGGCCTCATGCGAAATGAAGTCCGCAAGCAAGGCCGAGTCCTCAACCGCGAGTGGACGTTCCGCACGCTCAAAGGCACCGACAAGTGGGTGTTCGAGGATTCCTACCTCGTGCGCGAACCGGAATCGGGTATCGAGGCCATCCAAGTCATCGCGCGCGATGTCACAGACCGACGACGGGCGGAGGACGCACTCAAGGCCAGCGAGCGGCGCTTCCGAGAAACGATCGAGACGGCCAATCTCGTTTCGGTGCAGATCGCCACGGACGGACGGTTAACCTTCTGCAATGATTGCTTCCTCAGACTGACCGGATGGCGAGCCGAGGAGATACTGGGCGCGAACTGGTTTGAATGCTGCGTTCCGCCCTACGAAGCCCAGACGCTTCGTGCGCTGTACTCGCCCGAGCGATTCGCAGCCGCCGAGTTCCCCGTGCACCACGAAAACCCCGTGCTCACGCGCGACGGCGAGCTACGCCACATCTCGTGGAGTAACACCGCGCTGCGGGATGAAGCCGGAACCACCATCGGTATGCTTGCCATCGGACAGGATATCACCGACCGCAAGCAGGCCGAGGAGGCCCTCCGCGAAAGCGAAGCCCGGCACCGCGAAATCCTCGAGAGCATCCAGGAAGGCTACTATGAGGTGGACCTCCATGGAGACTTCATCTTCTTCAATCGTGCGTTGCCGGCCATCATGGGATATCCAGGAGACGAAATCCGGGGCATGAACCACCACCAGTGCTTCCCCGAAAAGGCCGACCTCGAACGAATCGAGCGCGTCTTCAAGGGAGTGTACGCGAGCGGCGCCGCCGTCCCCACACTGGACATCGCGGTCACGCGCAAGGACGGCACCAAAGTGCCCACCGAGATCTCGGTGGCCTTAATGCGCGGTCCCAACGGCGAGCCGTCCGGATTCCACGGTATCGCGCGAGATATCTCGGAACGCAAACGGGCCGAGCAGGCCCTGCGCGAGAGCGAGGAGCGCTACCGCGAGCTCTTCGAGAATGCCAACGACATCGTGTACACCCATGACCTCAAGGGACGGTTCACCTCGCTGAACAAGGCCGGCGAGCGAATCTGCGGTTACACCCGCGAGGAAGTTCTGAACTTGACCGCGCACGACATCATGCCCGCCGAAGTGCACGAGACGGCCGCAGAGATGACACGCCGGAAACTCGCCGGCGAGGAACTCACACAATACGAGATCGAGATCGTTTCCAAGAACGGCGTTCGCATCCCACTCGAGGTCAGCACCCGCCTGATTGTCAAGGATGGCCGGCCCGTGGCCGTCCAAGGTATCGCCCGCGATATCACCGAGCGCCGGCGCGCCGAGGAAGAGCGCAAGCGACTCGAGGCCCAGATCCAACACACCCAAAAACTCGAGGGCCTGGGCGTCCTCGCAGGCGGCATCGCCCACGACTTCAACAACCTGCTCGTGGGCATTCTCGGCAACGCCGGCCTGGCCCTGATGAAACTGCCGCCTGACTCTCCGGCCCGTTCGTATGTCGAGAAGATCGAGGATACGGCCCAGCGGGCCTCGGTCCTCACCAACCAGATGCTCGCCTATTCCGGTCGAGGTTCCTTCGTCGTGCAGCCGCTCAACCTGTCCAGGCTCGTCACCGAGATGGGCCGGCTTCTGAGCGCGGCGATCTCGAAGAAGGCCGTCCTCAGGTACGAGTGCGATCCGGACTTGCCACTCATCGAAGGCGACGCCGCGCAACTCCATCAGGTTATCATTAACCTCATCACCAACGCGTCCGACGCCCTCGGCGATCAGGCCGGTGTCATTGTGCTCAAGACCAGCGCCATCGACGTGGACCGCCCCTACCTCGCCAATACCTACCTCGACAACGATCTGCCCGAGGGCACGTACGCCTGCCTCGATGTTTCCGACTCCGGCTGCGGCATGGACGCCAACACCCAAGCACGTATCTTCGATCCCTTCTTCAGTACGAAGTTCGCCGGCCGTGGCCTGGGTCTGGCCGCCGTGCTCGGCATCGTGCGCGGACACAAAGGCGCCATCCGCGTCCAGAGCGAACTGGGTAAGGGAACAACATTCAAGGTCTTGTTCCCCACCACACGCGCCCAGATCGGACCGATCGACCGCGAGGCCAGAATGCGGCAGTATGAACTCGTGGAAACGTGGGTCGGTGAAGGCACGATTCTCATCGCCGATGACGAGGAAAGCGTGCAATCCGTGGCCAACGACACGCTGAAACAGCACGGATTCTCGGTGCTCCTCGCCGACAACGGGATCGAGGCGGTGGAGTTGTTCGAGGAGCATCAGCGCGAGATCGTGGCCGTGCTCCTCGACCTGACCATGCCCGTCATGAGCGGCAAAGAGTCCTTCCAACGGATCCATGCCATCCGCGACGATGTCCCCGTGGTTCTGTCGAGCGGATACACACGTCAAGACGCCGTCAGCCGATTTTCGGGCGACGCGCCGGCCGCCTTCATCCAGAAGCCCTATTCGCCGCGCGAACTGGCCAAGGTATTCCACGACATCCTGGGCTAGCGGCCGAATCCAGTCGGTAGCAGGCAGACGGATCTCATCGTCTCCGGATTCCCACGACGCCGGCCATAGTGGGCTATTCCGCCGTCGGCGGCACCTGGTAGCTGTAGACGTGCGAGCCGCTGCCGAAGTAGATACGGCCATCGAGGAAATCGCCGCCGGGGCCGACGGGCACGGGCGATTCCGCGAGCATGGTGATCGCGTGCGTGGTCAAGTCCACCTGGGCAACGCCTTTCACGAACAGCATGTACAGCGCCGGCACCGAACCTTCGGCCCCGGCCTTGGCGCGATCGCCCAGCACGAACACGCGCGGCCCCTGTTGCGACGTGGTCGGGCCAAACGTAGCGTCGAGGTCCTCTTCGTGGATGACTTCGCGCTTGGCGGCGTCGAACACGAAGAAGCGCTTCCGATCCGCCACGGCGTAGACAAGGCCGTTCGGTGCGTAGCAGAGGTCCGTGTACTCCTGCGCGCCCGGATACAGGACCTTGTGCCAATCGAGCTGCTTCGAAGCCAGATCCATAATGTACAGCTCGGCCTCGGATGCCTTTTTCTCGCCGCCGGTACCGGGCGCCGTGGTCGATCCGCCGAGGATCTTGCCGTCAGGCAGCGCCACGAGACTGAGCGTCGAGTGCTCGGGCAGGATGTCGGTGTGTTCGAGAAGAACGCGCGTCTTGGTCTCGCGATCCCAGAAGAGCAGCCCACCGCCGGTATAGCCATACCCGGGCGTGCCGGCGAGGACGAGCGTCTTGCCGTCGGGATGGGCCAAGAGGTCGTGGGGCCGGTTGATGGTCGGCGCACAGTCGGTGAGGAAGAGCGGATTGCAGCCCTGTTTGTCCTTGACGGTGTCGACCCACGGCTGGGTCGGATCCCACTCGGTGATATAGCCCCCGCCGTAGCCGCCAACGAAGAAACGGTCCCCTTGCCTGACCACCGTGTTGCACTGGCAGTAGGCCGCGTGGTTGGCCCACGTATCCGTCTTCGGATTATAGATGAAGAACCGCATCGGAAAGGCCGTGCCGCCGCAGACCGTACCATCCGGCGCGATGGCGATGCCCATGATGTGGGCGCCCTCGCTGGTATAGTCGAACTTCATCTGCTTGGCTTCGCCCGCCGCATTTTCAACAACCAGCACGCGATTGACCAGATCGCACGTCTTGAGTACCTTGCCGTCAGGGAACTGGGTGTAGAACAGGCTTTGCGAGGACGTGATGATCGGCTTGTCCCCGCCGCGAACGGACGGATCCACCTTCTTGCCTTCGCCCTTGCAGAACTCGTACCAACCGTCATCCGCGCCGGCCCCGTTGTGGCCATACACCTTGCCATTCACATCCGGTACGACAACGCCGCTGGCCGTGAGCCGCTCCGCCTCGGAGAGCATCGGTTTGCCCTCGCCGGTGCGCGGATCGAAAGCGATGATCTGGCTCGCCGTGTTACCGACGCCGAAATACACCCAGCCCGCATCATCGGCGGCCACATAGCGCTGGTATTGGGCCCAGTTCTCCTTGTGGACATGGCCGTAATCCTTGAACGTACGCGTGGCCGGATCGAAAGACACCACGCCGCTGCTCGGATACGTCACCGACCAGATCACGCCGTTGTCGTCCTCGGTCATGCCCATGGCCATCTGCGGCGCGGTCTTCTCGGAGAAGGTGAAGGCGCGTTTGGCCGGATCGAACTCGCAGAAATAGCTGTTGAAATGCGTGTAGAACTTGTTCTTAGTCGACAAGATCGACGAGTAGGGACAGTCGCCCCCCGGAGGAAACGGCATGGGAATTTCGTCGGCCTTGCCGGTCTCAGCATCGATCATCAGGAGCGCGTAGCCGCCGCGATGATCGAACAGCCACACGAGCACCACGTCGCGGCCCTCGCCATCCACCGTAGCGACCGTGCCGCGATGATTGCTCACCGGCGTGGCCACGCCATGATGAAAAAAACCGTTTCCGAGCTCTTCCGTAGCGGCGAACGCCACTTGGGCAACCAGCACGATGAAAGCGACAATGCCCAACATCAATAGCTTCGAAATCGCGCATGCCATGTCTAAGTCCTCCTCTTGAAGGGCCCGTCCTCAACGAGCACGGACCATCGCCCATCCGGAATCTATGCAGATCTCCAACCTATCCGCCGATCTGGCGGCCATCCTCTCACGGGCGGCCGCTATCCTGCAAGCCACCGCGCAGCGCCAAGTGCGCCAAGCCTATCTTGGCAGCGCAGGCGCCACGGCGACGCGGTGCACCGCCTGGCTCTTCGGCGTGCCGGACTTGTCCGTAACCGTGACGACTAGTTCACAGACGCCGGGCGCTGAGTCGGCGAGCGTGAAGACAGCGCGCAGGTGCGCCGGGGCCGGCGGGCCAATAGTCTCCGTGCCAATCTCGCCTGCTTCGCCGCGTAGGGCGAAGCGCCAAGTAGCCTCCTCGAGCGCGTCCGGCAGGCCGACCCAGGCCGCCTCGACGGCCAGCCTCCCATTGGCGGACACCAACGCGTCTGCACTCTCGATCTCGATGAGACTCGTCTCAGGCGACTCGTATTGCGTGATTCCCTCGATTCCCTCGGCATCGGCGAGTCGGACATGGGCAAAGACACTCGGATTGCCGAACTGACTGCCTGTCTGCTGCCAACATGAGAGCTCGGGATCCTGGCTGGCCTTGCGCTCGCGGCACAGGTTCAGGCCGAAATCGGCGCTACCTTTGAGCACTTCGCTGAGCGGCACCGCGATCTCGAGCGTCCATTCATCGGCGCCGACGGCGGCACGCACCGGCAAGCGATCCTTCCAGGCCTCGCCGCGAACGGTCTGACTCCACTGGACGCCCTTCGAGTTGAACACGAGTTGGGCAAATTGCGCGCGCGATACGCCCGGATCGAGAAAGATCTCGATACAGTCATCATTCCACGTCGGTTCGCCGTCTTCCATACACGCCGCGACGAGGTTCTGCGTGTAGGGCTCCTCGCATCGGACGGCTACGTAGAGATCCGTGCCGAACCAGCCGACGTACGCCTCCGCTTGCGCCGTCACGGTACCACCGACCACGTGCGGCACGAACCGCTCGACGCGATACGCCTCCGCCCATGCGGCGTCGTCGAGACGCCCGTCAAGCGATGGCGCCGCTGACAGCTTCGGAATGAGCGCGACTGGCTCACCGGCACCCGCCGTGGCCGCCTTAGCCGCGACGGAAGGCAGTACGGAGTAGCCCTCAAGCCGGAACGCCGGCGCGTCAGCCAACGCCTTCGGTATCTCGACGGCCTCGCCACAGGCCGCCATCAATCCCACGATGGCCTCGGCGATCTGCCATCGGGCCTCCTGGTAGTCATCCAAGGTCCAGCCGTTCGGGTGCTTGAGGTAGCCGCCGAAGAAGCCTTTGGCCTCCGGATCGGTCTCACCGCCTCGCGCGTCCACCTCGGCGCGCGAAAAGCTCTGGCTCCAGCACGCACGGCCTCGGACTCGCGGCGTCGCATCGAGCGACTCGAGGAGCGCGACCAGCATGGCCTCGGCCTCGCGGACCGCGTCGCGAGCCTCCGGATTCGCCTGGGCGCGCTGAATCCAGTCCTCGAGCAAGAGGACGTAGCGTAGATCGTCCACGCCTTCACGAGCGGCTTCCCAGGCCACCGAAGGCCCGCCTGTCGACTCCTCGGACGGCGGATAGTTGTGCACCCAGTCGCCGGAAGGCCCGTCCATGTCGTCGTACAGGCTGCCGCGTCCGCCACGATACTCCCAATTGAACACACCGTCGATGCCTGCCGCCTTCTGGTAGAAGCCGCACACGAATCGATCAACCTCGGGCCGGTAGCTCTCGACATCGTTGTTGTAGAACGCGACGAGATGCGTCTCGCGGATCTCGCGAATCGCGTCGAAATCGGCGATGCCGCCATTGTAGTTCCACATATCCGAGACGGGCCCGGCATCATGGATGAAGTAGCCGTCGCCCGGGCCATCCTGCTCGGTTCGCATACCGGGTATTTCTTTGAGGAGTTTGAGGAGATGGACGTTCTTATCCTTGGCCTCCTGCTCTTTCCAGCCGGGCTCATCAACGGGCTGGACGATCAGCTCCGGCCAGCCGCGTTCCTTGCCGACGGCTTGCACGGCGCGCCAGAAGGCCTGGTAGGCGCGATCGAACTCCGGCGTGCCGTACGCGCCCACGGCCGCGGCCGCTCCTTGACCACTATCCGCCAGCATTACGATCGGCATGGGGAATCCAAGAGCCACATAGGTATCCATGAGATGCTCGAACCGCGTTGTACCGTCCAGGCCGAGGTCAACGCTGTCACCATCGATCTTGACGCGTGTCGTATCCAGTCCGGCGCAGAGACCCAGCGACGTCATGCCGTGATCGCGCATATCCGCGAGATCCGCCGTGACGCCTTGTTTCCACTCCTCGTCGGACTCGTAGTTGGTCGGCCGGTAGTACTCGCCAATGAAGGTATGGCGCACCTCCGGCAGTTGGAACGGCAACACGGTGAGCGTGAGCGGAATCCGCATCTCGCCGCCGGACGACGCCAAGACCGCCGCGCCGCGGTAAGCGCCGGGCACGGCATCCGCCGGCACACGGAACCGAATCCAGAAGCTCTGCGCGACACCGGCATCCAACCCCTCGAACACGTGGCCTTCCTCGACGTACACCGGAACATCGGCCATGTACTCCTTCGACGAGTACGAGGTCTTCTTGTCCAGGTGACGGATCAACCCTAACTCGATGGCCGTCTCCGGCAGAGCACCATGATCCGACGCCATCGGCTCGATGCTCAGTTCGAGGCAATCCACCGGACGCAGCGTCCGCACGGAGAGGCCTAACGGCTCCGTCTCGCCTTGCGCCGCGAACACGGCCAGCGACTCGATGCGCTCGCCAGGCCACGGCGCCGAGTTCGAGAACACATGCGCCAGTTCGCCTCGGCGGAACACGTAGCCACCGAGCCGGGCCTCGTCCGCAGATGGCTCTGGCAGGGGCGCCGTCTCTAAATAGGCCAGGCGCGTGAACTTCGCCATGTATGTCTCCAGGCGGAAGTTGTCGAAGTAGAGCACGTAGTCCTCGCGCGGCATGCGGATGTAGGGGAACACTCGGACGACGCGTGCAAGGTCCAGGCTGTTGGCGGCGTCAAGGAACGAGATCTGCGTCAGCGTCGGCTTATTGGCGAAAAGGGTTTGGCTACCGAACACCTTCTGGCCATCGTCGGTATCGATCCGATAGCTCAGGTAGACGGGCTCGTCGTGCGGATTGTAGACGTCAAACGACAAGACATGTTTCTTGGTGATCGCGCCGTTCGGCAACTCGACGAATACGCCGGGCCAGGTGTCGCCGGCGCTGCCAGGAAACGCCACCTTCAACGCCCATTCGCCGTCGCTGGCGTGTTCGCGCACACGCTCGCCGACACAGCCCGCCGGCTTGACGTTCGCGAAGGCCTCCGACTCGAATGATTGAATCTCCTGCGCGACGGCGGCCGCCGCAAGCAATGCAAGGGCGACAGAAAGAGTGGACGCTTTGGCTGAGGTCATGGTACGTTCTCCCGTTGCGTATTGCCCCACCGGCAAGCACGCAGGATCATTATATCAGGAGGCCTGCGACGGCACGGCGTTTCGTAGGCGCTCGGCCAGCCGCGTGTTGCGTCGCGCAATGTGATTGTTCGCAACCGCCCGTCCGACGGCCCGTGGCGCACCGACAATGACGACGAGCTGTTTGCCGCGCGTCACGCCGGTATACAGCAAGTTCCGCTGAAGCAGAAGGTAATCCTGCGGAAGCATGGACATCACGACGGCGGGATACTCGCTGCCCTGCGACTTGTGCACGGTCATCGCGTAAGCGAGCGCGAGATCGTCGAGTTCGTCGAAAGGATACAACACCACGCGATCGTCGAAGCGCACCTCGAGTTCCGCCGCCTCCGTCGAGAGCGTCGAGATGATGCCGACATCGCCGTTGTACACATCCAGCTCATAGTTGTTGCGCAACTGCATGACCTTGTCGCCCAGTCGGAATGATCGGCGCGGGACCACTTCGCCGTTTGGATTGAGCGCGACCTGGAGCGCGGTGTTTAGCTCGCCGATTCCCGTCGGCCCTCGGCGCATCGGCGCCAGCACCTGGATGTCGCGCCGCGGATCCAGGCCAAAGCGGCGCGGGATCCGCTCGGTGACCAACTCGATCACCGTCTCGCGCGCCTCGACGGGATCCTGCCGCTTCACGAACACGAAATCCTCGCTGTTGAACTGAGGAAACTCTCCCGCATTGATCCGGTGCGCGTTCACAATGATGCCGCTCTGCTCGGCCTGCCGGAACACCGTCTTGAGCCAGACCACCGGCACCGCCCCACTCGAGATGATGTCCATCAACACGTTGCCGGCACCCACAGAGGGCAATTGGTCGACATCGCCCACGAGAAAGAGCCGCGCGTGGGCAGGAACGGCCTTGAGCAAGTAGTGCATGAGCAGGCAATCGATCATCGAACTCTCGTCGATCACAACGAGATCCGCATCGAGGGCGTTGTTCTCGTCGCGCACAAAAGCGCCTTGCTTCGGACTCCACTCGAGCAGGCGGTGGATCGTCTTGGCCTCGTGTTCGGCCGCCTCCGCCATACGCTTCGCCGCACGGCCCGTCGGCGCGGCCAAGGCCACCCGGAGGCCCTTACGTTCGAAGATGGCCAGAAGACTCTTGATGATCGTCGTTTTGCCAGTGCCGGGCCCGCCGGTGATCACAAGCAGCTTCGCCTGCGCCGCCATGTGAATGGCCTCGCGCTGCCCTTCCGAGAGCTGTATCCGCTGCCGACGCTCGAGCCAAGTCACGGCACGCGCCGCATCGACAGACACATCGTCGCCGATGGGCGTTCGGATCAGCCGCTTGAGGAGCTGGTCGCAGCCCGTCTCCGCGAAATAGGCCAGCGGCAGATAGATACTCGTGTCTTCGCGTATGACCTCCTTGCGGACAACGAGGTCGACGAGACGCGCCTCGATGCGTTCACGCTCGACGGTGAGCAGCTCGCCGCTACGCTCGATCAGTTCGTCATTGGTGAGGAAAAGGTGTCCCTGGCCCTGAGCATCATTCAGCGTGAAGAGCAGGCCCGCGTCGATGCGTACCGCCGCGTCCTTGGCGATTCCGAGTTGGCCGGCGATCTCATCGGCGCGGCGAAAACCGATGCCGACGATATCCTCGGCCAGGCGATACGGATTCTCGCGCAGCACGGCCACGGATGCGTCGCCGTAGCACTTGTAGATTCGGACGGCCTGCCCGGTGCCGATGCCGTGGCCTTGCAAGAACAACATGATGGACTGGATGGCCCGCTGGCCGGCCCAGGCCTCGCGGATCTGTTTGGCGCGTTTGGCGCCGATGCCCGGCACCTTGCGTAGCCGCTTCGGCTCCTCATCGATGACGCGCAACGTCTCGATGCCGAAGGCGTCGACGAGCCGCTTGGCGAATACCGGGCCGATGCCTTCGATCAAGCCCGATCCCAAGTACCGCTCGATACCGTCCACCGTGTTTGGGCGTAGCGTCTCGTACCGCGCGACGCGGAGTTGCCGGCCCCAACGCGGATCCTCCACCCACCGCCCGAACAGGCGTATCGTCTCTCCCGCCGAGACCGCCATCAGATTACCGACGAAGGTGGTGAGATCCGCCTTGCCCTTCTCCTGCAACCGCGCCACAAAGAAACCATTCTCGCGATTCTCGTAGACGATCCGCTCGACGACGCCTTCGATCTGATCGCTGGCGTCCGCCGATCCGTTGAAGGCAGCATCCGGCCCCTTCGAGGGCAAGTCACTATTGCTCGAGAAGTCGTTCATCGTCCCATCCGCGAAAAGCCCGGGCCGGCGCGCGGCACCCATCGCCGCCACACCGCATCCGTAACCCGTCGCCTCAGACACTAACCGAGCCGAGCCGACTATGGCAAACGAGCGGACCGGCGGCAGTCCCTCGTTCTCAGTCCCCGTGCGAATGCAGACGCAGAGCACGGGAACGAGGATCCGAATGCCCTGGCTGTCATCTCGAGCGGAGCGAGAGATCTCCTTCGAGTTTCCTCCCGTACGTTTGAAATGACAGAAGGTGACCTGGGCGGCCAAAGAACCGGGAGGGACACGTGCAGCGAAGCGGAACGTACCGCCTACGCTATTTCCCCTCGGCCCCTTCGTACCACTTGCACTCGGCAATGAAGGTGCCAAAACCTTGGATACGGTAACCGGAGATCGTGCCGACCACGCGGCCTTCGCGATCGAGGATGTCGCCACGCCAGGGCGCATCTTGTTCCGGCGCCTTGCCCGCCTCGATGTAGGCGATGTTGTCGCGCTTCTCGGCCTCGCTCATGACATGCGGAGGTAGGTTCTCGACGAAGGCGATCCGCTCGTCGCGGTCGCGAATCAAGTCCACCTTGTCGACGTGCGCGCCGCGCTCGACCACTTCATGGTAGTTGTTCGCCGCCCACGTGGTGATCTTGCCCTCCTGCGAGGGCCGGCACGAGTCGAAGAGCATCAGGCCCAACAGGGAGATCACCACCACGGTGGGCAACGCCGCAAGGACTAACGTGGATCTACGACTCATCGCTCCTCCTGTGGCCCCCCCAGACTTCAGAGGATGGCACCATGGCCGAAGGCGGATTTTCTCCTTATTATTAGATTACAGGCCTTCGCGCGCGTCAACGCAACCGGAACCGGACGACGCGCGCGATTGGCCGTCCAGTTGTTTAGACATCCCGGTGCTGCGGCTCGGTTTCGAGAGCCTCTCGAAAAGAGGAGACCACCACCGGGAAAAGCGGAAATCGGGAAAGGACTCCCCCGATTCTTCGAGGGGGCTGTCTGTCCCCGATTTCCAGGCTATGCTCCGAACAGACCGGCTGTCAGCCCAACGCTGCGGCCAGGTCGGCCTCGGGCGTGCTGATCGGCGCGATGCCGAAGTTCTTGACGAGCACGTCCAGCACGTTCGGCCCGACGAAGGCCGGGAGCGACGGCCCGAGCTTCATGTTCTGGATGCCGAGATGCAGCAGCGTCAGCAAGATGCACACGGCCTTCTGCTCGTACCAGCTCAGGATAAACGACAATGGCAGGTCGTTCACGCCACAGTTGAAAGCCTGGGCCAAGGCCACGGCGATCTGGATAGCCGAGTACGCATCGTTACACTGGCCGATATCGAGGAGGCGCGGAATGCCGTCAATATCGCCAAATTCGAGCTTGTTGAACCGGTACTTTCCGCAGGCCAGCGTCAGGATGATGCAGTCCTCCGGCACGGCCTTGGCCAGGTCGGTGTAGTAGTTGCGGCCGGGCTTTGCCCCATCGCATCCGCCGATCAGAAAGAACCGGCGGATCTTCCCGGACTTGACGGCCTCGATCACCTTGTCGGCGACGCTGAGTACCGCGTTCCGGCCGAATCCGATCGTGATGTACTTCGCTTCAGCGTCCTCCGCGAATCCGGGCGCGGCGAGGGCCGCCTCGATCACCGCCGAGAAGTCGCGGTTATCGATATGGGTCACGCCGGGCCACTGGACGAGGCCGCACGTGAAGATCCGGCCCTTGTATGATTCCTGCGGCTTCTGGATGCAGTTCGTGGTCATCAGGATAGCGCCGGGGAACGCGTCGAACTCCTTGCGCTGATCCTGCCACGCCCCGCCGTAGTTGCCGACGAGATGCCGGTACTTCTTGAGGCCCGGATACGCGAGACACGGCAGCATTTCGCCGTGGGTGTACACGTGGATGCCCTTGCCTTCCGTCTGCTTGAGCAGTTCATCGAGATCCTTGAGGTCATGACCGGACACGCAGATGCATTTGCCGGCGACGGGCGTCACGCGGACCTGTGTCGGCTCGGGATGGCCGTATGCGCCCGTGTTGGCGGTATCGAGCAACTCCATGGCTCGGAGGTTCACTTCGCCGACGCGCAGAGCCATCGCGACCAGCGCGTCGACATCCTGCGGATTATCTGCAAGGAAACTCAGCGCCTCGTGGAAGAACGCGTAGACAGCGTCATCCTCGACGCTAAGAATGCGCGCATGGTCGACATAGGCCGCCATGCCCTTCAGACCGTACAAGGCCAATTCCTGAAGCCCGGCCACGTCCTTGCCGAAGTTCTCGAGGCGATTCGCGACGGACACCGAGACGGCCTGACGAACGAGGGCCTCCGTGTCCTTCTCCGGTGTCCACGCCCCGGGGCCCTCGACCGCTTCGGGCGTCTTGCCGGCCGCAGCGCAGGCGCCCTCATAGGATTTCCGCGCGCGGTCTCGCAGAGCCGCTGACCGATTCACCCAGGCGGCCAACGTTTCGGCGTCAAAATTGACGTTGGTCACCGTCGTGAACAACGCCTCGACGACGAACATGTCGATCTCGTGATCCTTGGCACCCAACTGCCGCGCCCGGTGGGCATACTGGGCGATGCCCTTGCATCCGTGGATCAGAAGATCTTGGAGGGCCGCGGTCGTCGCGTCTTTGCCGCAGACGCCTTGCAGCGTGCAACCCGTCCCCTTGGCTGTTTGTTCGCACTGAAAACAGAACATGCTCATGACTCTCCTCCTAGCTATTCGTGATTCTCCCGACACTCATAGTAACATCCTGCGGAACGTCAAAAGTCCCGCTCGCTCAGTATGTTCCCTTCGATTCCCACCACGACTTCATGCACGGGCACACCGCTCTCCGCACGTTCACGCGCCTGGGCTACCAACCGCGTAAGTCCTGTACAGCAAGGGACTTCCATTCGCGCGATGGTCACGCTCCGCGGCTTGCTCTCCGCGAACAACTCCGTCAACTTCTCCAGGTATCCCCGCGGATTGTCCAACTTGGGGCAGGCAATCATGAGCCGCCGGCCCTCGAGCAAGTCCGCGTGAAAGCCGCCATGGGCATAAGCGCAGCAGTCGGCGGCGATCAACACATCGGCGCCCTGGAAATGGGGCGATGCCGGGTTGACGAGATGAAGCTGGACGGGCCAGTGCGTCAAGGCCGATGGCGCCCCGATGGGGCGAGCCTCTCCGGATTCGGCCACGGACCGTTCGAATCGACGCTCGGCGCGTCCGGGGCAGGCATGCGTTGCCTCGGCCGCCATGGCCGGCGCAAGCTGTTCGGACGGTGCGCCGATCTCGCGCGGCTCGGTCCGGAGCGCGCCGACTGGGCAGTCTCCGATACACGCGCCGAGGCCGTCACACTGAATCTCGCCCACGAGCTTCGCTTTCCCATCCACCAGCGCCAACGCGCCGTTCGGGCAGGCATTCACGCACTGGCCGCAGCCGATACACGCATCCTCATCGATCCGTATCACGTATTTCGAAGCCACGGTCAGGTCCTCCGTTCGTTTCTACAGCGGATGATACCTGGCTTCACGGCCCGTTGCCTTGACTTAAGTCAAGATCGGACGTTCACGCTTCGGGCGTTCGCATCGAGCGGAGAGTACCTGGCATGACGGACGACTCGCGCGAACGAGGAACAACAGACTGTGGGCCAAGGGCCTATGTGCCCTTGGGTCCTCCCTCGGATCGACAGTCCACAGCCTTGTCGAGGGAGAACACGAGGACGCGTTCACCCGTCCTCGTGCTGATATCGGTGTGGAGGCTTCGGACCTCCCGCTGGGTGATAGCCTCCACGTCGCGCTGAAGAATGGGGCGGCCTCGCTCGAGCAGCTCAACACGCACCAGCTTGATCAGCTCACGGCCTTTGCCGCTGTCGCCCGACGACACCAGTTGGTGTTCCGCCTGCGTCAGAACCCCCTTCAGCCTCACGATCACCATGTCGTCCACAAGATAGGACTTGGTCTCGAGAGGACCGCGGCCCATGTACTCCTTCTCGAATCGGACCACGGCCTCGCTGATCTCGGCCTCGATTTGCCCCTTGGAGCGTTTCATTCAAGTGATCTCTCTTGCGCCGCTGAGAACCGGCGGACACGCCCTATCTCCCGACGGAAGACTATGCCACAGAGGAATCTCCCGGTGCCAACTCGTGTTGTGTCAAGAGCCACAATGGAACCGATATGAGTCCAGCAGGTATAATCCGAGCACCCGAGGCGCAAGACACCGAAAGGCAAAACCAGGAGGTCGCAGCAATGGGTTCTGAATCAAGAAGGGACTTTTTGAGGATCTCGGCGGCCATGGGCGGTACGGCAATGCTCGGGCCACTCCTCAAGGCCGCCGCGCAGGACGAGAAACCGCTGGACATGGTTGTCGTCCGCAGCGAGAAAACTGGTCCCGTAACGGATAACGAGGGCGTCGACGCTAACGCCAAGATCATGACCGAAAAGGCCATCGAAGCCCTCGGCGGAATGGGCCGATTCGTGAAGAAGGGCGACTCGGTGTGGATCAAGCCGAACATGGCCTGGGATCGGCAGCCGGAACAGGCCGCCAATACGAATCCCGTCGTGGTGGCCACGCTGGTCAAGCTCTGTCTGGACGCGGGCGCGAAGAAGGTGCGCGTAGGAGACAACCCGTGCAATGAAGCGCCCAAGTGCTATCCGCACAGCGGCATCGAGGCGGCCGCGAAGGCGGCCGGGGCCGAGGTGGTCTATCTGGATTCGAACCGGTTCAAGGACTACGACGTCGGCGGCAAGGTGTTGACCCAATGGCCGGTGTATCCGGACATCGTCGAGAGCGACCTCGTGATTAACGCGCCGATCGTGAAGCATCACAGCATCGCCAAGGCAACGATGTGCATGAAGAACTACATGGGCGTCGTGAGCGGAAACCGGGGTCTGTGGCATCCCGATCTCGCCACATGCCTTTGCGAGATCACGGCCTTCATGAAGCCTAGGCTCTGCGTGCTGGATGCCACACGAATCATGACGGCCCACGGGCCCACGGGCGGCAATCTCGAAGACGTGCAGCGAAAGGACATGATCGCGGCGGGCACGGACATCGTCGCAATTGATGCCTGGGGCGCGGAACTGCTCGGCCACCAGCCCCAGGATATTGCCTCCGTCGCGGCGGGCGCCGAGGCCGGCCTCGGCCAGATGGACTACCGGAAGCTCGCGTTCCGTGAGCTCTCGGTAGCATAGCGGCGTGAAGGCGAAAACGTTCGGAAGAACAATGATATGGCTCCGGCGCGCGGCTCAAGTCGCGTGCCTGGGCCTCTTCCTGTGGTTGTTCTGGGGGGCGCGATTCCAGGAGGACGTTGCAGACGCGCATGCGGCACATCTGTTCTTCCACCTCGATCCGCTGGTCCTCATCGCGACGTGGCTATCCGCGCACGCCGTGCCGGTCATGGCCTGGCTCGCGCTCATCACCGTCGCCTTGACGCTCCTATTTGGCCGCGTTTTCTGCGGATGGATCTGCCCCCTCGGCACCATCCACCACGCGTCAAGCTGGATTGCCCAAGTCTTCCGGCGCGGCCGCCCGAAGGCCGAGCCATACTCGCCTTGGCAAAAATCCAAGTACTACCTCTTGGTCGGCTTGCTCATCATGGCGCTGTTGGGCGGCCATTGGATCGGCGTGTTCGATCCCATATCGCTGCTGACGCGCGCCATGGCCACCTTCGTCTACCCGGCCTCCCAGTACGGCATCGAGAACGGCGCCACCGCCGTATACCACGCCGATCCACACATCGGCCCCCTACACGCCACCTCGGTGACCGAACCCGTCTACCAGTTCGGGCGTAGCCACGTGTTCGTGACCGAGCGGCAGGTGTTCGACGGCAGCACATTCATTGGCATCCTCTTCGTGGCCCTTGTCGTCCTGAACGCCGGCCGGCGGCGGTTCTGGTGCCGATACGTGTGCCCCCTCGGCGGCCTACTCGGCTGGTTGTCGCAGCGGCAGATGCTACGGCTCGCACACAAGGACGGCGCGTGCCGGGAATGCGGCCTCTGCGGCCGCGCCTGCCCGAGCGGCGCGACGCCGGAAAAGCCGGGTCAGTGGCGAGCCTCGGAGTGTTTCGGCTGCTGGAACTGCGTGCCCACGTGCAACTTCAACGCCATTACCTTCCGCTTCGCGTGGCCCTTCAAACGCCCATCCGAGGCCAAGCTCGATCTGGGAAAGCGTGCGACCTTGGCCGCGGGCGCCGGGGGGCTGGCAGGCCTGCTGATCCTGAGAACCACGCCGCTGGCCCAGGCACGCACATACCATCCGGGACTGATCCGGCCGCCTGGCGCCCGCGAGGAACGCGCATTCCTTCAGCGATGCGTGCAGTGCGGACTGTGCATGAAGGCGTGTCCGACCAATGGACTCCAACCGACGGGATTGGACGCGGGCCTCGAGGGCCTGTGGACCCCGAAGCTGGTGCCGCGCATCGGCTACTGCGAGTACAACTGCAATCTGTGCGGCCAGGTGTGTCCCACCGAAGCGATTCAGCCGTTGACCATCAAGCAAAAGCAGGAAACGCGACTCGGTTTGGCGCAGTTCGAGCGATCTCGGTGTCTGCCGTGGGCCTACGCACGCGAGTGCATGGTCTGCGAAGAACACTGTCCCGTTCCTTCGAAGGCCATCTACTTCATACCCGCCGAAGTCAAGCGCCGAGACGGAACAACCGTCATCATCAAGCAGCCCTACGTCGACCCAAACCTGTGTATCGGCTGCGGCATCTGCGAGGCGAAATGCGTGTTCCGTGATCGGCCCGCCGTGCGCGTCACGAGCTCGAACGAGACCCGCCACCCAAACAATCGACCGATACTCGCCGGGCTGGGCGGAGGAGGAAGCCTCGTTTCGAACGGACAGGAATCCTCGGACTCGCCCTACGGCCTGAGCGCCTCCGATCCGGCGGCAGGGAACGGAGCGAGCGTATACGGTTCGAATCCGTAACCGGCATGACGCCGTCTCACCACTTCCGCTGACGCAGCAACACGAAGGCGGCGATCATGAAGAAACCCGTCGTGACCACTACGGCGCCAAGACCACTGACCGGCACCTCATGCACGGCAATCGTGATGCTGTACTCCGCCTTGCCGCCCGTATACTCGCACACGTAAACGCCCGAGTCCTCAACCGTGAGGTCCGGTACGTACAGCGCGCTACAGTGCGTACCGATCCACCGGCCCTCGTCAAGGCACCCAAGGTCCTGCCGCGACCAGCAGAACGTCGTGCCGGCCGGAAGACTACCGGGAACGCTCAGACATGCATTCTCTCCCTCTCGATAGGCGGTACGCTGTTCCGGCGTGCATTCGGGACACCCCCCGGAGGGCGCCCCGGGGAAGAAGCCCGGATCCAGGGCAGCCTTGGTGTACGTGATCGCGGACGCGCCGGAGTCGCCGCCACCACCGCACCGATCATGCATGTAGAAATTGTATTCCTGGGCGTTGGTGAACCCGTCGCCGTCTGCGTCGCCGTTCGGACAGAGTTCCGGGATCACGACGAAATTCCCTCTGAACAACACGGGATCCAGAAACGATCCATAGCTACCGAGCTGGTTGTTGAGCAGCGCCATGGCGCCGGCAACAAACCCAAAGGAGCCGCCGCCCTGACCGACCGTGGCTGAGAGTTGCTCGAACCAGCCGTCGCCCAAGGTCACATAGCCGATGCAGATGTCGGCCAAGCCGGGCGCTGCAAGCTTGAGCATCACGGCAAGGCCGGGACCAATCTGCCGATCGAGTAACTGCTCCTCGTTCGCCAGCCATGCAGCCTTGACGTCGGCGTGCTTCAGGACGCCGTTGTCGAACTCGGGTTCGTCAAGGATCTCGCGCAGCAAACCGAGTTCGTTGGCGGCATCCTTGATGCCGTTGCCATTCACGTTGATGGTGGGGTTCTCAACATCGGTGACATCGGCATAGAAATCGCCGTTGAGATCGGCCGTGGCCGGATCCAAGAGGGCGATGAAGCCGGCGAATTCCTCGCCGAGGTTGTTCAGCACCGGATTCGTCCAGACCGCGTGGAAGTCATAGCAGAAATCAGCGAAGTGAACCTCGCCTTCGCCTTCGCCTTCCCCCTCCCCTTCGCCTTCCCCCTCTCCGCCATAGACATACGGCTCGATCAGGGCGCAAATGCGATCCATCTCGACCTCGTAGTCCGCGCAGATCTCCACGCCTCGATTGAGGTAGGTAGTGGCCGTCTCATCGTCGCATCCCAGATAGGTGGCCAGCAACAGCGACGCCACGTCCAGGATCTCGCCGATCTCGAGCATGAGCCCAGATCCGTAAGCCTCCGTGATTCCCTTGAAGAGCCGGGCGGCCTGCCGAATGTCCTCCTCGGCCTGATCAACGGTGAGATCGGACACCCGATCGGCCAACGGCGCAGCAAAGGCATCAACGAGCGCCTGCTCATGCGCCGCACCCGATGCCGCGGCGCTCGATTGGACCAACTCGCCCAGCGCCAAACCATAGTCCATGCGAACGCGGATGTCGACGGCAAGGTCAAACACGTCTTCCGCTTCGAGCATGGTGATTCCGAACTCGGTGCTAAGTTGGCGAATCTTGGTCGTGGAATAGACGTCAGGCGCCTCGGGATTGTGATGCAGGTGGGCATAGTAATCAGCGCCCCAAACCCCATTGTGCGTGGCAAATCCGGTCGCAAAGGAGGATGGCGCCAACCGGTAGAACTCGCCGTGGGTCATGTTGCTGAGCGCGCCACGCTCGACCACACTATCCAGGATGCCGTTGGGGAAATCCGGGGCCATGGCCCCGTAGAGAACGCTGAGGTTTCGACTGTGCGTCACCCGCTCAGCAATATAGAGATGCGTGGCCGGTGCCCACGCAAGAGCCGTGGCGCTCACCCCTATGGCCAACGCCAGAATCGCCAGGAGCCGCCCCTTCACAAAGCCTCCTTCGACACCGCATCGTAGCGGGGAATCCGCGCGGGAAAAGACACCTCTTCCTCCCGTGGTGTTCTAATACCGCGAAAAGCCAAGAAGTTCCCTTCAAGGAACGCGCCCGGTCCCAACCTCGCCCTCGGACCAAGCGCGGATTACAACTCCGGCTTCCCGAACCTGCCGTGCTGACGGGCAAAGAAGGCGACTTTCTCGAGGCACATAGCGATGTCGTAGTCTTCGACATCGATCTCCTCGGGCAGGCTCAGCCGGACCGGCGTGAAGTTGAGGAGGCCGCGGATGCCGCCGGCGTACATGCGCTCGGCCACCCGCTGAGCCACTCGGGCCGGCACCGTAAGGATACCCACTTCGACCTGTCGTTCACGGACGATGCGATCGAGCTCGTTGACGTGGTAGCACCGACATCCATGAATGGTGCGGCCGATCAACTCCGGATTGACGTCGAAAGCGGCAACGATGGACAGCTTGGGCCGACGCCCGGGGAAATGGGTGAGGATGGCCTGGCCGAGATTGCCCACGCCCGCCAAGGCGATCTTCTGGCCGCGAGGTTCGTCGAGAAAGTCGCCAATGCTCTTGGCCAGCGCCTTGATATCGTATCCCTTGGTCGGGCTACCGCTATACCCGATGGCCATCATATCGCGTCGGACCTGAGCCGCTGTACCACCGGCCATTCCAGCCAGTTGGTGTGAGAAGATGTGGCGCTCGCCATCCTCCCGAAGATCATGGAGTATGCGCCGGTACAGACTGAGCCGGGCGACCGTCTTGCCCGAGATCATCGAGACTCCCTCCTCACGCGATCCGAATCCCCGGTTCCATACAGATTGTCAGCAGATACCATCCACCCCTTCCGCATCGCCACGTACTGGGCGAACACGTTCAGGACTCCGGGGAAAACCGCGTGTATCTTACTCGAAGACCGCACAAGGACGCCACATGAACACGGTCTCGGCGGCTACAACGGAAAGAGGCGCGCGAACACTCCATCGAGGTCGGCATCGCCGCGGCCGGACACAACCTCCCGAACGACCTCGCGCCGAGCCCCGCCATCATCGAAGAGCCGCAGTGCCTCGAGCACGCGCTCCGCCGTGCGAGGATGACCGTCGCGCACGATGTCCACGAGCAGATCGAAGGCTTCGTCGCGACGCGTCAGCGCGAGGGACAAGGCCAGCATGCGGCGATAGGTCTGATCCACGTGGCGCTGCCAGGAGGACTGTAACGCGCGGAAGGCCTCGAGGGTGCGCGCCTCGCCGAGGGCCAGAGCGGCCTGCTCGGCCACCTCGATGTCCGGGCTATCGAGAAATTCGGCGACGAAATCGACAGACTCGTCCGACGCGATACGCATGAGGCCGAGGAGGCACTCGCCGACCACGGATGGCTCAGCATCGCCGGTGAGCGCCTTCATGCGCAACAACAGCGCGCTGCGATCCGACACAAGGTCGCCCAGTACCCGCGCGGCGGCCGACCGCGCGTGGCTCTCTGCATCGACGAGGAGCCGGGCCAACTCGAAGTAGAGCTGCGGATGATCGGCACGCGCGAGGGCCACGGCACAATTGGCGCGGAGGTTGGCGGCCGTGTCGACGCGTCCGCCGAACACCGGCTCTTGCTGAACGTGTCGGATGCCTCGGAGGAACACCGTGTCGTCGTCCGATTCGAGAGCGTTCAAGGTATTCACCAACGCGATCTTGGCGCGGCAGCCCGGATCGCGCTTCACGGGGTCCGTCATGAAACGGTCGAAGGCCTCGACGAGCAAGTTGAGACAGTCCTCGATGCGGCCCTCGGCCACCATCTCGGCCGCCTTGGCGCACACGATGGCGTTGCGGCCTTCGAGGGCCGTGCGGATGCGTTGTAGGTCCTCCGGCGTGGGGGTTCCGTCGGCGATGGCCGCCAAAGCATCGAGTTGGTCTTGCGTGCGATCGCGCTTAGGCATGGCCTATTCAAGGCTCCGTTCAAACTCAACGATGCCGTACCGCCCGTCCCATTCGTGCGTGCGCCGACGGACCTCGACAAAGCCGCAGGCCAGGTACAGACGTTGGGCCGGCTCGAAGAAGGGATGCACGCCGGTGCTCACGATGGCCTTACGGATGCCGCGCTCGCGCATCCGCCGCAGAGCCTCCTCGACCTGAGCCTTGCCATATCCTCGGCGACGGAACTCCGGCAACACGCAGATATGGCCCATGAGGCCCGTGTCGGCGGTCCGCCGAGGATCGAAAGACACCATCCCGACGGTAGTATCGCCCAGGCACGAGATGAATGTGCACGCGCCGATAGTGTCCAGATTCGCGAAGGCCTCGCGGTCAAACTCCTCCCAGCGATCACGTTCGCTGCCCCACCGCAGCGGATCCTCGGCCAGCAGCGGCGCGTAGCTCTCGACGAGCAAACGCGCTATAATTCCTGGCTCGTACTGTCTGAGGGGCATGAACGTGAGCATTTCTCGAACGGCCTCGGCAGTGTTCGTTTCTTCGCGTAAGAGAATAGAGGAGAGCCCGTGCAGAAGCCAACCGCGATCCTGTTCGACATGGGCGGCGTACTCCTGGATCCCGCCGACCATTGGGACCTCGACGGATTCCGGCAATCCTTTCCCGACGGCCTCGACGAGCCGGAGCTCGAGCCGTGGTTCCTCGACATGTCCGCAGATATCATGGCGACCTTCGTCGCCCTCGAACCACCCAGGCCGGCTATGGACGCGCGGCCCTTTGTCGAGGTGTGGCTGTGGAAACGCGGCCAGCCGCCGACGCCCGAACTCGTCGACCACTGGCTTGATATGCTCGAGCGCTGGGAGGCCCGGCCGGTGTATCCCTTCGTGCCGGAGGCGCTTAAGACATTGCGCGACAGGGGGTTTCGCCTCGGCGTCGTGTCGAACACCATCATGCCCGCCACGTACATCCGCCAACGCTTCGCCGAGACCGGCATCCTCGACCTGTTCGAGTGCCTCGCCTTTTCCGCCGAACGCGGCATCAACAAGCCGAGTCCTACGCTATTCCGCTACGTCCTCGATGCCATGGGCGTCGACAGCGGGGATGCGTGGTACGTCGGCGACAAGCCGCAACGCGATGTCCGAGGCGCCCACGGCGTCGGCATGACCGCCGTCCTCGTCGACTCGCGCTTCGCTAAGCACGTCCACGACGCGCCCGAAAACATGCCCGATCTCCGCATTAAGGACATCGCCGACCTGCCGGGGCTGATGGCTGAATAGCGGCACTCTCGTGCACACGTTCCCAAGTACTGGAACTGGGGTGCGAGAAAAGCGGGGACAGACAGCCATCCTCGAAGACTCGGAGGGAGTCTGTTAGCATGCATAGGTTCGAAGTGGATGGGT
>DAIPKA010000041.1:0-64693 GCA_036769985.1 Candidatus Hydrogenedentota bacterium
TCCAGCCTCCAGCCTCCAGCCTCCAGCCTCCAGCCTCCAGCCTCCAGCCTCCAGCTTCCAGCTTCCAGCTTCCAGCCTCCAGCCTCCAGCCTCCAGCCTACAGCCTCCAGCCTACAGCCTCCAGCCTACAGCCTAACCACAAACACCGCCTCGTCGGCGCACAGGTTCGGCCAGATCCGCGCGGCGCCCGCCTCGCTTCGATGGCTCGACAGCGGTATCTCGTCGAGGATCCGGATGCCGTTTGTGGCGCAGAACTCGCGGAAGTCCGCGATGGACAGGAAGTGCCGGTTGGGCGTCTCGTACCAGCGGTATGGCAGGTTGCGGCTGACGGGCGAGCGGCCATGAAACGCCATGCTCGCGCGGTTCCGCCAATGAGCGAAGTTCGGGAAGCTCACGATGCACGTTGTGGCCACGCGCAGCATTTCGCGAATGACCGCCTCCGGATTCTGCACTTCCTGGAGCGTCATGCTAAGGATGGCGTAGTCAAAACTCCGATCCGGTAGTCCGCTGAGGCCCTGATCGATATCCGCCTGGATCACCGGTATGCCGCATTGGACGCACGCGACGATATTGTTCTGGTCCAGCTCGACGCCCAAACCGCGCACACGCTTGCGCGTCAGTAGCTTGCACAGCAACACGCCGTCGCCGCAGCCGACGTCGAGCACCGCGCTGCCCGGCTCAACGAGGTCCCAAATGCAATCGAAGTCGGCGCGAGGGCCTTTGTAGACGCTGGGCTGGCCCGCTTGGCCGACCGGAGGAACGCTCTTGGCACAAGGACAATCCGCTCGTTGCGCACACGCCTTGCCAGGCCCCGAGACGTTCTCGAGAAAGCCTGCGATGAGCTTGGTCATGACGTCGACCTCGAGCAGGAACGCGTCGTGGCCGTAGTCCGAGCGAATGTTGCAGTACGTCACCTCTTTGCCTTGCCGCGTGAGTGCATCGACGATCCGGCGCGACTCGCCGGGCGGATAGAGCCAGTCGCTCGAATACGAGAGTACCAGCGTCTTGCCCGTCACGCGCGCCATGGCCTCGTCCAGCGAGCCGTAGGCCGCCGCCAGATCGAAGTAGTCGATGGCTTTCGTGATGTACAGGTAGCTGTTGGCGTCGAAGCGATTGACGAACTGTTGCCCTTGGTGGTCGAGGTAAGTCTCGACGCTGAACTCGCTCTTGAAGTCGTAGCGGTAGCGCTCGTCGGCGTAGAGCGCGCGGCCGAACTTCGTGTGCATGGCCTCCTGCGACAAGTACGTGATGTGCGCCATCATTCGCGCCACAGCCAGGCCCTCCGACGGCCCGCCCTCGCCGTAGTACCCGCCTTCACGGAAGGCATGGTCGCCCTGGATGGCATGGCGACCCACCGCGTTGAAGGCGATGGCCTGCGCGTCGTTGTAGTACGAGGACGCAATCACCATCGCCGACCGCACGCGTTCCGGATACCGCGTCGCCCATTCGAGCACCTGCATGCCGCCCATCGATCCGCCCGCCACGCTGAGGAGCGCGTCGATGCCGAGGTGATCGACTAGTCTGGCCTGGGCACGCACCATGTCGCCGATGGTGATGATCGGAAAATCGAGGCCGTACGGCGCGCCCGTCTCGGGATTGGTGGACGACGGGCCCGTCGACCCGCGACAGCCGCCGATCACATTCGAGCAGATGACGAAGTATTTCTCCGTGTCGAAGCCCTTGCCCGGGCCGACCATGGCGTTCCACCAGCCCGGCTTGCGATCCTCGGCCGAGTGGTAGCCGGCCACGTGGGCGTCGCCGGACAAGGCATGGGTAATCAGGATCGCGTTGGACTTGTTCTCGTTCAGCGTACCGTAGGTCTCGTAGGCGATCGTGATGGGACCGAGACTCCCGCCACTGTCCAGAGGCATGGCGTCCGGAGGTGCAGCGAAGGTGAAGTACTGCGTCTCGACAGTTCCTACGGAACCCGTCTCGGCTACGGTATCCATGTCCGGGCGGAATCCTTTATCGCGCGGCTATGAGGGCCTGATCGAAGTCGGCGATGATATCCTCGACATCCTCGAGGCCGACGGAAACGCGCACGAAATCCGGCGTGACGCCCGCCGCCGCCTGCTCGTCAGCGCTCAACTGCTGGTGCGTCGTCGACGCCGGATGGATCACCAACGTCTTGGCATCCAACACGTTCGCCAAGTGCGAAGCCAACTGGACGCTGTTGATGAACTTGACCGCCGCCTCGTAGCCGCCCTTGACACCGAATCCGAGGATCGCCCCTTGGCCCTTCGACAGGTACCGTTGCGCGCGCGCATAGTCGCGATGGCTCTCGAGGCCCGGGTAGTTCACCCAACTCACGCCAGCGTGCGACTCGAGGAACCGCGCCACCGCGAGGGCATTCTCGCAATGCCTCGGCACGCGCAGGTGGATGGTCTCGAGGCCTTGCAACAGCAAGAACGCGTTGAAGGGCGATAGCGCCGGCCCCATATCACGGAGTAGCGTGACGCGCGCCTTGACGATGTAGGCGATGTTGCCCATGGGCTTGAGCGCCTCGTAGAGATTCATGCCGTGATAGCTCGCGTTCGGACCATCAATCTCGGGGAATCTTCCGTTGCTCCAGTCGAACTTCCCGCCGTCCACAATCACGCCGCCAATCGACGTCCCGTGGCCGCCGATCACCTTCGTCGCGGAATGGACGACGATGTCCGCGCCGTGGTCGATAGGCCGGAACAGCAGCGGCGATGCCACCGTGTTGTCGACGATGAACGGAATACCGTGCTCGTGCGCCACCTCGGCGATGGCCTCGAAGTCCGGCACGTCGTTCGACGGATTGCCGATGGTCTCGACGTAGAGGAACCGCGTGTTCTCGTCGATCTTCTCCGTGAAACCAGCCGGCGTGGCCGCGTCGACGAAGCGCGCCTCGATGCCCATATCGCGGAACGTGTGCGCAAACAGGTTGTAGGTGCCGCCGTACAGGCTCTTCGACGACACGAAATTCTGGCCGACCCGCGCAATGTTCAGCGCCGCCAACGTGATCGCCGCCGAGCCGGACGCCACACCCAGCGCACCCACGCCGCCCTCGAGCGCCGCCATCCGCTTCTCGAAGACATCCGTGGTCGGATTCATGATGCGCGTATAGATATTGCCAAATTCCTCGAGATTGAATAGTCGCGCCGCGTGATCCGTGTCGTGAAACACATACGATGTCGTCTGATAGATGGGCACCGCCCGCGAACCCGTCGTCGGATCCGGCTCCTGGCCCGCATGCAATGCCAACGTCCCGAGTTTGTATTCCTGCGCCATGGCGTCCTCCTCCTGGATACACTCTACACCCAGCGGCCGGGCAGCGGCCCCAACATGCGCCCTTCCCATAGGTGCGGACAATGCGTCGAAACACGGCCGATCTGAATCATCACAATTATAATCGAGATTATGATGTTTTTCAAGCCGCGCCAACGCGCTCGGAACGGCCCGGCCCGGGATGAGGAGACGAGGATGGGTGCACCCGAGGACTCGATGGCAGCACCAATCCGCGGGGCGACGGACACTGCGCGCTTCGGTCGGGCTCAGAATCCGAGGCTGCCTTGGTCGGTTCCGGCGCTCTGATATCGCGCCGGATTGATCGACTTGGTCACTTTTCCCTCTTCAATAGCCCGCTTGAGCCAAGCTCTCAACTGCGTTCTTCCCACGTTCAGTCGTTCCTGCAGGACTTCCGCGGACTCGGGAGCCAACCGTGTTTCGCGCTCCATCTGTTCCAGAAAGTGGTCATAGGGGCCCTTTGAGGTGACCGCCGGCACGCTATCGCCGCGGCCTCCGCCGCGCGTCGTCCCTGCCTCTTTCCCTGACGCACGAGGATCGCTTCCCGCCGAGGCAAGCGCATCGGACTCCCCTTGAATGCGGGCCGGTGGTGTATCACTGCCGAGGACGCTGAACAGGGATGGCTCGGGCTCGGGCTTCTCAACAGGCTCGATCAACGCTTGGATCGTCACTGGGCCTTCCGGCAACCAGCGCCCACCGCTCTTGACGAGCGCGGCATTCCCGGAAGTACCGTCGGGGTGCGGTTTCACCCATAGAGGGACCCATGCTTTCCGAATATTCTCTACGGCACCGTTCCACGTACCGCCTTTGTTCTTGCCCGTGGCCACGACCACGGCCGCATCCGAGAGGCAGTAGACGTATTTGTTCCGAGCCATGGCATTGCCCACGTCGAAACCGGCCTCGGGATTAAACGCGGAAACCAGAACCAGGTCCTTCCTCATCAGACCTTGGCGAAACTTCGCCGAGGTAGCCGCACGGAGCAGCCCATCAGCCAGTACGCCGACGACCGTTCCCTCCATACCGAGAGCAGACAACATGGCGGCCTCATCGACTCCGCGCGCGCCTCCGGAAACGATCGAGTGACCCTGCGCGGCGGTGGCTCGGGCAAGCTCGGCCGTGAATGCAAGGTCTTCCTCGGTGGCGTCGCGCGATCCGATCACTGCAAGGCCGCCTTGGTTGAGAAGCAGGCGGTTCCCACAACCGAACAGCATGGGAGGGGCCGTGAGGGCGAGACGCTGCGCCAGTCGAGCGGGGTAGTCGCTGTCCCAACGGCCCAAGATCCACAGGCCGGCGCGCTGCCAGCGCTCGAGAGCGAGTCCGAGGGCCGCCGCCCGCCCCATCAAGTACAGGATGCGCTCAACCGTGACGCCGGAATCGGTCCATTCTGTCAGAAGCCCCGCAGGATCTCCGCAGAGCAGCTCCTCGGGAACCATTTCCCGCCGCTCCAGCCACTGTGCAAAGCGGGCCCACTCCGTAGGCGTGAGCGGCTTGAACGCGTCCTGTGCCGGATCTTTCAGCCAGACCGTCAGTAACAGCAGCGCCTGGTTTCGTGGCTCGACGTTCATCTCAGTCTCCGGCGCTTGTGGAAGCCAACGCCACAGGCCAGACTAGGCCGCTTCCGGCCTGAAGCAACAGGGCGGCGACAACCGTCATCGTCCAAGTGGAATCAACCATATCGTCTACCAGCAGAACCGGCTCTTGCGGCACTTTCATCGAGATCGCGAATGCGCCGTCCAGATTCAGACATTGATGAAACCGGTTCTGTTGCGCTTTCTGTGGTGGATTGTCGCGTATCTTGGTAACCACAGGCAAGAACGGCACTCTCAAGTATCTGGACAATCGACGACAGAAGTCCGGCACAAGCTCGGGATGCCTCCGTGAAGGAACGCAGGTCATCCAGACGGGCCTTGGATCGGGCCGCCAGCGTTCTCGCACCATCTCTGCCACTGCGCGCACCAGGTCATCGCGGAAATGGCCGGCGCGTTTGTCGTCCGCCACCATCCGACCCCAGCCGGCGTCGCCCCAACGCGAGAGAACTCGCCCCGTCTGAGCGCGTAGATCTTTGGGCAGGTTTCCCCTGAAATCATATTCGAGAAACGCATCCTGCGCCACCTGTCTCCTACATTCCAGAGGCAACTCCGAACGCTTCAAGTAGAGCGCGGCAGCGGCAGCGGACCTATTGCTGAAGGACTCGCCACCGACAGAACTGCCGAGACAGCGGCTACACTTGCCACACGGTACTGCGCTTTCATCATCCAACGCGCGCGCCAAGAATGCCATCAGGCAATCCCGTGTGTCGAGATAGTCTTGTACCTCCTTCCATTCCAGGATGCGCTGTTGGGTCAGGCGCTGAATGCGATCATGGTCCAGACCGTATTCCACGGGTGTTCGGACCCATCTCGAACCATCCTTGAGAACGGGAGCGGGATTGTCCACCGAGAGGAACTTGAGAACCTTCTCGATCTGTCCATGACGCAGATTGACGATCCCCTCAAGCTGCCTTTCCGTGAGCCCGTCACTCCTGGCCAATGCATCGAGTATCGAACAGACATGGGCCTCGTCGGGAAACCCGGACGTGCGGAAGTACTCGTGAATCTCCTCATCCTCGCGGCCGGACATGAGCACGCCCACCGCATAGTCCAGGGCCCGCCCAGCACGGCCCACCTGTTGATAATAGGCGACCATCGAGCCCGGCGCCTGATAATGAACGACGAAGCCCAGATCCGGCTTGTCATAACCCATCCCGAGCGCTGTAGTGGCCACCAGCGCCTTGATTCCATTGCCGAGCAACAGGGCCTCAAGGTGCCGGCGGTACTCATCTGAAGACCTGAAGCCCCCCGCTACGACGTCGCTGTAGTACGCCCGCGCGTCAATCCCGTTTCGACTGAGCCATCCCGCCACCTGATCGGCGTCACGCTTGGTCAGCGTGTATATGATTCCCGTCCCCGGAAGTCTCGGAATATGCTCTGCCAACCACGCCAACCGTGCCGATTGGTCGGGCAACCGGACCGCGTCCAACGCCAGCGACTTTCGCGTAAGGGACCCTCGCTGGATCTGCATATCCCCGAGCTGCGTCTTGATGTCGTCGAGAACCCGGTTGTTGGCCGTGGCCGTCGTTCCCAGTACCGGCATGTTGGGCGGCATTCGCTGAAGGATGTTGACCAGGCGCCGGTAATCCGGGCGGAAATCGTGTCCCCAATCCGAAATACAGTGTGCTTCGTCCACGACAAGCAGCCCGATCCGCGCGGCAATTGGCGATAGGGCATTCTGAACAAAATCCTCATTGGCCAGGCGTTCCGGCGAGATCAACAACGCATCGGCCTCATCGTTCCGTATGGATCCAACCAGCGCCGGCCAGTCGTCCCGGTTCGTCGAGTTGATGGTAAGCGCACGAATGGACAGTCCGCCAGCCGCATCAAGCTGATTTCGCATCAGCGCAAGGAGCGGCGACACGATCAGCGTCGGACCTCTGCCCCGGTCCCGTAGAATGCGCGTGGCGATGAAATAGACCGCGCTCTTACCCCAGCCCGTCCGCTGAACAAGAAGAATCTTCTGCCGCTTGTTGACTATCCGATCAATCGCTTCCCATTGACCGGCACGGAACTCGGCATTGGGATCGTCCAGAGCGCGTCGCAGCAGCCACAACGCGTGAATCTCGTCGATCATGACAGGCACCCCGACCGAGCACCATTGTCGACCGGTCGCGTGAAACAGGATACCGCGGGATAGCGCAAGAGACACCTCATTCCTGCTCGTGAGTCTACTTAACGCCTACGGACAACATCACTAGGGAGGATTCAGGCTCATCAACCCGACGACGACTCTGTGCAAGGAGAACATAGCGCAGCGGAGCCGCAACCAAGCCTTGCGAGGTCCACGTATCCTACTCTTGCTACAGGACATACGCGAGAAATCTTTGCAGGAAGCAGCGATTCTTGGAGATAGTAGCACAGGCACACACCAAGCCACGGAGCCGCGGGGCACCACCACTGCCATTTCAAGGCCAGCAGCCAAGCTAATACCAGGCAGGAAACCCTCTTAGTGCAGATTGCTCGAAAAACGGCGCTTTGACACTCCGCTATGCCTTGACGATCAAGAGTTCCTTCTTGTTCCCGCCACCGGCGAGGTTGCCGGAACCGACGATCCTGTCGCCGCTCTCCAGATGCCAGTCGTTCAAGAGCGAGCCGAACGGAAACATGCTGTACGTGTGCAAGTGATTTGCTGAGTCGATCCCCATGATGCCTACGCCCCAGGGACTACGGATGACGAATTCGGCCTTGCCGTCGTCGTTCATGTCGCCGGCCAGCTGCACACGGTTCTTGGTGGTATCGATTTTCCAGCCGTCAACACTGGTTCCGTTCGCCGCAAATGCTTGGCGAGCAAGGCTGTCGGCATTCAGTAGGAGTACATGGACACCCATCGCGTCTAGCACTACGATCTCTTTCGCTGCGCCGACGTGCAATCCGTCCGCGAGGGCAAAATCGTGGCTGTTCTGAACCGAGTAGCCACCGAGATTCGTGCCGTTTGCGTACATAGCGACAGCCTTCAACGCACCCTGCACCATCTTCAGAACGCCAATGCCCCAAGGACTACTGATGAGTATCTCATCCATGCCGTCGCCGTCGAAGTCCGCAATGAGGCGTATGCGGTTGTCGGCGGTGTTCAATACCCAGCCGCCGAAGTGAGTTCCGTTGGGTGCCATGTACACGTCGTTACTTCTTTGCAGCGATATGATTCCCAGGCCCCACGGACTCGTTAGCACCATGTCCGTTCGCGCATCGGCATCGAACCGTCCACTGCCGCAGTAGACGTTGTCGGCTGTGTTGAAGGCCCAGCCGCCGAGTCGCTTGCCATTCGGGTAGATGCGGCTCGGAGAGAGCGACGTGCCATCGTACTCCAGGGCAGTCATGCCCCATGAGCTCCAAATCATGATCTCGCTCTTGGCGGTACCGGTGAAATTGTGGACGCCTACAATCCTGTCGCGGCCCGTATTGACCGTTGCGTCATAGCGCCAGCCGCCGAACCAGGTGTCTCGCGGCGCAGTCATGAGCGCCCGGAAGTGACAACCGTCGTACTTGATCAAGCCCATGCCCCAGTCGCTGGTGAGGACATACTCGTCGACGCCGTCGCCATCGACGTCTCCTATGCCTACGATTCGGTTGACGGCTGCGTCGAAGTTCCAGCCGTCGATCCACGCACGATTCGGATGCACGGCCTCTGAACCGAGGGCCTGCGTCAACGAGAGAATGCCGAGTCCGTTTCTGTTGCGCAGCCGAAGCGTCCAGTCGCCGTTGAGGCTCCAAAAATAGGCGCGCTTGCGCTGGATGTTGTACGTGGCCAGGCTCCCGTCGTTGGCTTGCGCATTGAAATAGCTCTTCCAGCAACTGGCGAGATTGGCGCGATCGGACAGGCGATAGCCGTCTGCAAAGCCGTGCGGCAAGTCGTTGAACCCTTTCGCCCGCGAGAAGATCGTCAAGCAGTTGGTATACCACAAGATTCCTTCGGCATTGTTCCAGTGGGCATACTTTGTCGTCGTATAGACATCCGTTTGCGTCTCGTTGACACTGTTCACGTTGCAGCCGCCGTGGATGAACAGACTGGCCCCGACGTCCTGCAACGTGCGGTGGTGCCACAAGGCACGGTGGGTGAAGATGTCGGCTGCGCCGCCCAGTCCCTCGAAACTCGGCATGTACTCCCCGGAACGGTATATCCATCGCAGAGGCACCCCTCCAACCTCCTGAGTGAACGCGGCCACGTCATAGGCGCCGTGGAAACCCGAGAATCGAGGACTGGAGTGCGCCAAGACACACTTCAGAATGGCAGGTGTCTTGAGAAATTCGACATACCGCTGGAGATTGGCATGCTCGATGACAACAGGCGGATCGAAGTCCGATGCCGCGGCATTGGCAATGCTCGATATCCCGCCTGAACCCAAGGCCCCCTCGCCCGGGGCATGTTCGCCGACGATCACCGCCGCTCGGAACGGAAGAGTCGAGAATGCGCCGGTTCGGAACCGGTGGTTGCGGTTGAAGTAATCGATCATGAGCCTTCTCTCGAGATCGAAGTCACGACACGTGAACAGTCTGTCCTGTTGATTGCCCTCATTGAACGACGGGAACGCGTTCGAACGCTGCACCGTCTGCGGATTGCCGGCCGCATCGAGGAACGTTGTGCCGCCGTCGCCCGTCAGCGTAGGATCCGGATTCACCGCTACGCGGAGGGCGTTAAGCCGCGAGACGCCGATATCCGGCCGGGCAAGGATATTTACCAACGAGTGATCGAGCGGATCCACTTCATTGTTCTGCTCAGCCTGATTCAGGGCAATCCGAAGAAAAGGATTGGGTGTGGCCGTGTTATCGAGGATCGTGTAGATCGCGTCATCGATAAAGAAGGCATCCCGGAATTTCTTGCTGGGCTGGATCGTGAAACTCGAGGACGTGAACTCACACGTTCTTATCGATTCACCGTCAAACCAACCGGCTGCCGTGGTCGCCGCATCAGGAATGGCCGAAATATCCTCACCATCGAAGTCGGCCTCTTGGTAAAGGCTCTCCCAGTTGCCGGTGAGGTCGCCCAGCACGATCTCCGCTCGAGTACAAACCAACTCAAGGCTTATCGCCAGTTGGCGGGGGTTCAGGAAGCCCGGGCACCACGACACCTTCCTCACAAGCGAGGCTTCAGGGAAATTGCCCACGAGGATCACGCCCTCGAAATTGGCGAACGCGGATTGTACATCAATGAGGAATCGACGCAGTGCAAGCACGATCCGTCCGTCCTTGTGAACGGGCCCACGGTAGAGGTCGGCCATGATGAAGCGGCTGACCAGTCCCTCGGCGCGAAGGTCCCCCTTGAACCGCTGGAGGCAACGAACTAGGTCATCACGAAGCGTGGGATCGCCGCTGGAATCAAGCACCCTCGGCTCAAGCAAGACAAGCGCTAGTCGCTGCGCAGGCAACGGAGCAGGATAGCCGCTTTCAAAGGATGCGTAGGAAAGCGAATTGATCTCTGGAATTCCATCTCCGGTCATCGCGTAGTTCGTGTAATGGCTCATGATAGATGCAATCTGATCCGACATTATTCGCCCCTCCTGTTTGGACCACCTGAACTCCCGCTTCGATTTGCGCCACCGGTTCGCCGGACGGCATAACCGCGCACTTTGTCAGCCTGTATTACAAAGAAACACACTGCCTTTCTATGCCTAATTATGCCATCACTCTATGTCACTACTTGATTTTACCCTTCGATATGCGTTTTTGTGACCTATGAGTATAATACGACCCGACGCATTTGTCAAGACGTCATAGCCGTAAGCTAGTTCTTGACGGGCAGGCCCCCGGCCCCGATTCTCGTCCTATCCCAGACACGTTGTGCTTTGCCGCAAACGCCAAGCGCAAGCGGCGGCTTGGCCGCAGGTGATGGCCCGGCCCCCATTGTCACTGCGTGCGAAGCAAGAGCCCCCTCCCTGTCATCTCGAAGCGAGAGGTCTCAGCCGAGATTTCTCACATTCGTTCGGAACGACAGATGAGGCGTTCGGAATGACAACAGGGGAGATGCTGGCGTCTATCCGAAACGACGACATGGATGGCATTACGCGTGCTCACGGCCCTCTGGCACGCGTAATGCCACCGGCTCGGCTTCGCGTCGCCCGGCGCGGACTCGGACTCACCTGGTAGGTCCGAAATGATTCCAGACCAACTGTTCTATATCTGCGAACAGGCGGCTGGCTTCAGGATGTTGTCCGTGATGCCGCAGAGGATGGCCTTATCCGAGTACTCGGGCTTGGCACGGAGTTCGATCCAGTCGGGATCCTTGAAGAAACGTTGCCAGGCGGCTTCTTGCTCGAGGGCGCCATCGAAACCGAGCATGTAGGTGAGGTTCGGCATATCGTCGCCGATCAGCGTCTCGCCGAAAAACACGGCGGTCATACCGACTTTTCGGAAGATGTCCAGTTCGGCCGTGTTGAACATCTCGATCTTCTTCTGGCCCGTCTTGACGCTCGGGCTCTTGTAGGTGCGCAGTTGGAACACACGCCCCTCGGCCGTGGTCGGCATCTCGAGATGCGGCATACCGGCGAAGGCGACCATGAGCATGCTCTCGATGTGCCAATACGCCCGGTCCGACACGGGCGTATCGAGGAAGCTCGCCCCTTTCGCGGTGAACTCGGCATCGGCGAGAAGCCGTTGCGTCAGCGTCGCGACGGATTCCATCGAAGTGTGGCGCAGCAGCACATAGATCGGACTGAGGTCCTGGGCCGGTTCGAACACGCCAACGGGGCGGATACCGAGCCGGTTTAGCGCGGGGATGGCGGCATCGCCCATGAAGTCGCCAAGGGCCACTTTCTGGTCCTCGTTGGCGATGTGATACCGCCGCAATTCGTAGTAGTCGCGCTCCGGCTCATCCTCAGCGGCAGAAGCGCCCAGGGCGCCCAAGGTTGCCACACTCGTGATACCCGACATCTTGATGAATGACCTCCGATCCAACATGAACGTGTCCTTTCGCCAATGGCCTTACTGGCTTCCGACGCCCTTCACGCGCGTGCGGATCCTATACAACCCTTTGCTGGCCGTGATGAAGAGCGACTGCCGATCTTTGCCGCCAAAGCATACGTTGGCGGTCCACGGCGCGTCCACCTCGATATGCGCGATCTGCGCGCCGGCCTTGTCGAACACGGTGACGCCTTTCCCGGTGAGGTAGACGTTGCCGTGATCGTCGATGGTCATGCCGTCGGAACCCATTTCGCAGAATAGCGCCTTGTCCGCCAGCGATCCATCGTCTTGAATCGCGTACGAATAGGTCTTGCCTGCGCCGATATCGGTAACGTACAAGATCTTGCCGTCCGGTGTGCCGATGATGCCATTCGGTTGATCGAGGTCGTCGATAACACGCACAAGGCCCTTGCCTTCATGGCCGAGATAGTAGACGCCCTGGCAGTCCTGCTCGGAGGGGCCGCGCTGCCAGTACGGGCGCTTGTAAAAGGGATCCGTGAACCACGCGCCGCCGTTAGGGCCAACCCAAACATCGTTCGGGCCGTTAAGCAACTTGCCGGCGTATTCCTTCACGAGCACGTCCGGTTGCTTCGTTTCGACCTCGATGCGCCAGAGCTCATTCTTCTCATCGGCACACGCCCAGAGGAATCCTTGCGGGTCGAAACACAGGCCGTTCGAACGCCCGCAGGGCTCGAGGTAGGTGGATAGCGCGTCGTCGACGCTCCATTCGAGAATGCGGTCGTTCGGCTGATCCGTGAAGAAGACATTGCCCTGCTCGTCGGACGCCGGACCTTCCGTGAAGGCGAATCCGTCGGCCAGCAACTCGACTTTGGCATCCGGCGCGATGATACCGCTATCGCTCTCGGCCGCGGCGACGCCCGGATCCCAGATCGTCGCGGCGATGTAGCGCTCGGCGGCGTCGTCATCGTTGAAGTAATACACGGTGACGATCTTGCCATCGGCGCGCTGGACGGCACGCGGGTAGCCCAAATCCCAGCAACCCCCATCGTCGCGCAGGATGATTTCGTCGCCCCACGTGCGGCCGCTGTCACCGCTCAGCCGCGCGCGAATGCCGAAGGGCTTGGCCCGATAGCCGTAGGTCAGCGCGAGGCGCCCATCCTGCAACCGAATCATGGCGGCCGGGTTCCCGCTGCCCGTCGACGGCGCGGCCCGGTTGAGCAGCCGCCAAGTGGCACCGTCATCTTCGCTGATCCACGCGTCGATCCAGCCGCGCCGGCCTTCGTGACAGCGAATCGCGGTGATGAGCTCGGTGGGCGACGTGCGCACCGTTGACGGCATGATGGCGTAGCCATCCGGTTCAGGGCCGATCCACGAGACGAAATCCCACGTCTTGCCCCCATCCGCCGTGCGGATACACAGCGGCCTTCCTTCGCGCCCATTCTCCTTCGAGGCCGTGATGAAGGCCATGAGTTCGTTCGGACCGTCAACGATGTAGTCCGTCCGCGCCGCGATGCCCTTGCGGTCGTAGGTCGGCAGCGCGTACGGCCCCTGCCACGTCCTGCAGCGATCCGCCGACCAGTAGAACCGCGAGTAGCCTTCCTGGCTCGACGTCATCCTCAGAGCCAAGGCGAAATCCGGTTGCGCGAAATCGATGCCGCCGGCGCATTCGGTCGGTTTGCCTCCTGGCAACGTGGACTCCTCGATCGTCCACGTCTCGCCACCGTCGAGACTGCGCCCGAAACGCAGTTCCGTCGGTTCGCCCTCCGCGATGGCATGCCCGAAGGGATTCCGCTTGAACTCGCCCACGATGAAACCGACGACGATCTCATCGCCCCAACTCCAGATACCGTTGTTCGCTGGCCAGCCGGCAAAGCGGCCGCGTTCCCGGTATACCACGGTGTTCTTGACTACCACCGGGCTCTGTGCCATCACCTCCGCACACAGCGCCACGAGCACAAGGAAGCCGCCTAACCGTCTCATTCCCAAGACCCCTCCCTTCCACGCATGCCCACTCGGCATCACCCGCGTCGGGCATTGTAGCGCATCCTCGTGTCGGCAGTCCCTCCGGCGCCATTCGCCGCCCTTGCGCGGCACCGAGGTCACTGCTATGCTCGGGCCGTTCCGATTGAGCGGGAAACAGGGGTTTCGGCGCCATGGCTCAGCACGCACATGATGCAAACGTTCAGGATGGCGTTCACGGCCTCGTGTCGCGCGCCCGGATGACGGAATCGGCCAGGAAGCTGCGCGACACCTATGCCGTGACGCCCGGCGCTCCGTTCCTCAAACGCGAGTTCGGTTTCTACTGTCTCGAACGCTGGTACGAGCAAGGCCTCCCGAGAGACGCCAACCTAGCCGAGGTCTTCGACTACGATCCGCCGGGCCATCATCCGCTAGGTCAGTTGGGTTGGTGCGAGGCGGCGTTTCAGCCGGCCTTCGAGGTGAAAGCCGTGGAGGATCGCGGCGATCACGAAGTCGAGCAAGATCACGCCGGCCGGCACGTGCTGTATTTCAAGGGTCGCCGCAACGGTTTCATGCCCGAGTACCTCGATCATCCCGTCAAGGACCTCGACACGTGGCAGGCGAACGTGGCATGGCGTCTGGATCCGACCTCGCCCGAGCGATACGCCGATCTCGAGGCACGCATGATCGAGGCCAGGCAACAGGCCGCTCGCGGACTCATGATCCAGCAGAATCTCATCGGTGGCTACATGTACCTACGGAGCCTCATCGGGCCGGCCCACCTCCTGTATGCGTTCTGCGAGGCCCCGGCATTGATTCACGCCTGCATGCAAGCGTGGTTCGATCTCGCGGACACCGTGATCGCCCGCCATCAGCAACATGTCACCCTCGACGAGATCTACTTCGCCGAAGACATCTGCTACAACCACGGCTCACTTATCTCACCGGACATGATGCGCGAATTCCTGCTGCCGTACTATCGCCAGGTCATCGAGAACTCGAAAGCGCGCCAAATCGATAAGACGCGGCATCTCTATGTCCAGATCGACACGGACGGATTCGCCGATCCCGTCATCCCGGCCTACCGCGAGATCGGCATGGACGTGATGAGTCCGTTCGAGGTGGCCGCGGGATGCGATGTGGTGCGGACAGCGCGCGCGTATCCGGATCTGGCCATGGCCGGCGGCATCGACAAACGCGTCCTGGCCACGACCCAGGCCGAGATCGACCGCCACGTCGAGCGCATCTTACCAACCATGCGCGAACGCGGCGGTTACATCCCCACCTGCGACCACGGCGTACCGGAAGAGGTAACGCTCGACAACTACCTCCATTACCGCGAACGGTGCATCGAGCTCGGCGGCTAGACGGACGAGATTGCGGCCAGCGAAGGCAAGGACCGCAAGGACCTAACCGACCGAAAGGACACGCACGCCACGCGTCGTTGGTCGCGGACACCAAGACCGATCGGCACCGCACGGCTTCCGGTTTGCCGGCGATTATCTTTCGCGCTCGCCGCTCAGCTCTTCTGCCGGCGCCGGAGACGGCCGCGCAGGCCAGCCCAGGCCATGACCACGCTCGTCATCACGAGAACCGGCATGGTCCGAACAAGCATCACGATGTGGACTCCGAGGATCACGGGCGCGAGCAAAAGGCGCACGAGGCCCAACGCGACGGGGCTTCGGGCGATCCCCTCGGCCAGGAATGGGCTAACGTGGTAGTAGCTGTCGACGAAGGCCGCGCCGAGGGCATTGTCCATCAGGAACGTATCGCGGAAGGCTCTCAACACGTCGATTCCCGGGGCCAAGGGGCTTCCGTAGACGGCCGTAGCGATGAAACACGGCCCACCGCCACCCTCGCCCCCGCTCTTGAAGATCGCCTCGAAAACCGGGACCGACATGAGGACTACCGCAGCGACAATGCCAGCGATGGTCCATTTCGATGCGCCCTCCTCACCCTCGCCTTCGCCTTCGCCCTCGCCTTCACCCTCCCCTTCCGCTTCACCTTCGCCTTCCGCCTCTCCCTCGCCTTCCCCCTCCCCCTCCGCCGCCTTCTGCTCGTAGACCACATAGAGCCGGCCGGAAGTCAGCGTGGCCTCAATGCGTCTGGGATCGAGATGGGCGTAGGACTCGAGATACCATACGCCCGAGGCGGCGACGTGGAAGACCGTGGCGTCCAGGTAACACGGAAACGAGTAAATTTCCGGCCCTTGAGTGACGGCCGTCTCGATACCGTCGATGACCACCGAGAAGGGATAGTCCGGAAACTCGAGGAAACTCGCCCCCTCATCGTCCGTATCGAGCACACCCACCACGAAGTAAAGACTCGCCTCCTTGCCATCCCCGCCGTGGGGCTCGGCCGGTAGCGCAGCCCGATCGGTATTGTCGAACAACGCACTCAGCGAAGCAGCCGTCGCCACAAAAAGGACGCCGCGCTCTTCCGGCTCAATGCCGTCATCGATATAGTCGGTCTGGATGGACAAGGTGAGCCATTTCTTCGGCGCGCCACGACTGGCCAGCACGAGCTCCACCTCAGCGGTCGCGCTGTCGACACCGTCCCATCGAACGCCCTCCACCACGCCGTCCTGATCCGTCGCGCCGAGGTCCACACCGGACACCCAGGTCTCCTGGTCAAATGCCAACGCGCCGAAGGGGTCTTCGGGAATCCCGTTATCGTCCTGGTCGAAACCGGCGGTGACTTTCGTAATCGTGAAGACGGACATGTCGCTGATGGAGACGCCGGGCGTGTCCGAACGCGAGGCCTCGGCGGTCAGCGAGTACTTGCCGCTCACGTAGAGAGGGCGATCGTACAACGCCCCGAAGGGGTAGTCATCAATGGATACCGTGCCGCCCGGCAGATCGAACTCCACCTCGCCCAGATAGGTGCAGTCGATCTCGGCCAACATGGGCAACACGAGCTGACTGACGTTGACCGGGATCGAGAGCGGCATCACCAACTCGGCGTCATTCTGCGGAAACACGATGTCCACCGAGGATAGTGCACAATCCTCTCCAACGGCCGGCACCATGGATAGTGCGACCGCGCCCACTAATGCCAAACCCAACGCCGACGCGCGCCGGACCACGCTACCGAGACCTGCGCCTGTGTGTTTCATGAAACCACGTCCTTTCCTCGTCCGACACCGCCCGACCAGAGCAATCCGTCATCCTCGCACTACCGTACCACCACCTGACCCAGATTCGTGTGGCCGCCGACATCCAGCTCCACGTCGGCGATCTCGACCTCGCCCGCGCCGGCCGCCTTAAACCTGCACGTGAACCGGCCGGCCGGCACCGACGCGAAAACCGCCGCACCGGACCCGTCCGTATCGCACTCGTCCGGCCACCACGGTCCCTTCGCGGGATGGAGCATCATCAGCCCCACATTCGTGTTCGCCACGGAGGTTCCATCCGGCGTCACGAATCGCACCTCGAGCGACGCACCCTGAACCATGCTGAAATGCATATCCTCGGTGCGATCACCCACCGCCGGCGGGATATCGTAGTAGTTGTTGGCGAAGTAGCGCCGATCCGGATCCCACGCGCGCACATACACCCGCACGTCGCGCGGCAACACCAGCGCGCTCTTTCCCGCATCATCGGTAGCGTGGCCTACCGCCACCGGCGCGTCAAAGGCGTTCGCGTTCGTCGTCGCGATGGGCGTCATGCCGGCCAACGGCTGCCCCTCCAGATCGACGACCGTCACCGCCGCGTAGACGCCCGACACAGGGGCCGCCGTGTTCGCCGGCCGGGCTTCCGCCGACGCATCCTCCGGTTCGGGAACCGACCCGGAGCGCCCACAGCCGGCCACGATCATGGCGACGATCCCCGCCACGATCCGAGCGCGCCACCGAGGTTCACTCAGCCCGAAACGGCGTTTCATGCTACGTCAACTTGGCCAGCCGCCGAGCCACCTCATCGGCAAAACGATCAATGTGTTCTTGGACAAAGGCCGCCGCGCTCTTGGCCGTATCGGTCGTGATCAATGGCGTCAGGTCCATGGCGAAATTCAGGCCGAGCGTCGTATCCACACCGTGAGACGCGAAATACGTCGCGTGGGCCTTCCGACGCCCCATCGTGGCCAGGTCGTACCGTTTGCCGCCGGCGATCTGCGAATCGAACACGCCCAACAAGGCGGCCTGCAGATTCTCATGGCCGGTGACGTCAAACGCCACCTTGTCGCTGTCCGTCATCCAATCGAGATCGCGCCAGACCTCACACCCGTAGAGCGTGCTCGGCCGTTCATTCTGCGGCAGCGAACGGATGGCCTCGATGAGGCGCAACGTGCCGGCCACATGCGTGTCGTGTTTGTCGGCGAGATTATGCGCGTACACCACCTGGGGATGGGCCGCCTTCAGCAGCGCCACCAGATCGCTGAAGGGGCCTTGGTTGTTGGGATCCTTCACCGCGCCGCTCGGGTAGTCCAAGAACACTTGGGCGGCATACTCACCCACCACGGCCGCCTTCCGCTGTTCGATGCGCCGCACCACCCGCATCTCCTCGTCCGTGTAGTCCTTGTAGAGTCCGTCGCGCGGCGAGCCGCTGCCATTCGTTATGCAACAGCCCGTGAACCACTTGTCCTTCTGCTGGAAGCACTCGAGAATCCCCACGCCCGCCATGATCTCGATATCATCTTGATGCACACCAAACGCCATGTGCGTCGTGCGCGCCAGTGCCTCGGGCACGGACAACCCGTCCGGGACAAAGACCTCCGCTGTATCCAATGTAAGCATATGTATGTCTCTCCTTGTCTGTCTCGCTCACCTCCGCGACATGGGCCACGGCAGCGCGGAATTACATCCCCAAATCCGGCAGCGGAGAACCGCCGCCCGTGGACGCGTCCTCCGGAATCGAGATCACAACGGTACCGGCATCGCCCTTGCGATGAAGCCGCGCCATTAACCCAATCTCCTCCTTGCCCTCGGCGAGCATCATCCGCGCCTCATCGGCATTGCCCACCAACCCGACCATCGCTTTCACCACGTCGAAGAGGATCTCCTGCGCGGCCCCCGGCGGACTCGGATAGTTGTAGATCTCCTTATCCTTGCGGATCTGCAGCGTCACGCCGTGCGCATCCCGGCTCACGCGGACCTCCTGGGCGCCATCCCGAATGGCCTCGCGAAGCAGCTTGCGCGCATACTCCTCCGCCACACCACGATTGATGATCGAATCCACCATATCCACACCCCTCCTCTCGTCGTTCACCGAGCCAACGACGGCTACTTCAACAACGCAGGCAGGCTCGCCGCGGCAATCGACTGGCCCACCCGCCGGCTCTTCTCATCGGGAAGCTGAATGTTGACCGATTGGGCCAGCTCCGGAAAATCGCCCTTCAGCACCGCGTTGGCTCCATCGAGGATCAGCTGGCCACCACTCCCCGAGGTGCAGCGCCCAAGGATCAGCACGTGCCTGAGTTTGTAGAAATCCGCATAGTGCGCGATGGCATAGCCCATGTACGTACCCATCGTTTCCCAGATCCGGCGCGCCCCGACATCGCCCGCCTCGAGCTTGTCCTGGACCACCTTGAGCTTCTCCGCATCGGTAACGTCATCCGGCAGGGCGATGCCGGCTTTCGGCGCCAAGCGGAACACACATTGCTGCGAGAAATACAGCGCGCCCACTCCGCGATCCTTCGACCACTCGTCCTGGGGCGCCGTCGGGCTGTAGTCCACCGGACAGAATGCAAGCTCGTTCAGCCAGCCGGTGATATTGCCCTCCATCGTCACATAGCCACCGGCTTCGCTCGAACCCAGCGCAATGCCCAGCACACCGTTGTCCTCGAGCGACATGGAGCCCGCTAAGGCAGTCACTTCCCCGTCATTCACGATCTCGAGGGGAACGCCCAACTCGTCCCGGATCCGCAAGAACATGTTGCGCACCTCGTCGAAGCGATCCTTGGGAATGCCTCGGAAAAGCGAGGCAATCATCGCCCGATTGTTGATGTACACGCCTGCGGAACTGCCGCCGATGGCATCGACACGAGGCATCTTCGAGGCGGCCGTCTTCAACGCCGCCATGATCTCGTTGTAGTGATACGCGGGATCGCTCTGCTTGCGCGGTTCCCACACCACCTCTTCGCTGTACACGGCCTCGCCATCAATCACGGCGGATACCTTGCGATCCGACGCACCCAAGTCAAACCCAATCCGGCATCCATCCAGGTGGCGGCCCAGCGCCTGCGTCGTCTCCTGCTCCTCCGGCACCTCCTCCGGAGCGCATTTCACCACCGTGAACGTCCGTTCATAAACATCCTCGCCCATGAAATGGAAATCGAACTCGCGCACCCCATCGGGCGCGTAGGCCTCCGCAATGTAATCGCCCACACCGGTAGGTCCGCCAACATGGACCCGCCAGGCGCCGCGCTGCCAGAGCAGGAACTTGAGCAGGCGCTCCACGTACACCCGGTTGGCCTCCGCGCGCCGATGACCGTCCGGGAACACTCGGGTCTCGAACCGCGAAACCGATCCGTCGGCGCGTTCGAGACCCAGGACCAGCGGCACGGCCTCGCCTGAGGCCGCCACTTCCGCCAGAAACGCCCGGTTCGCCAACACGGCCGGACGAAACGAGGCGTCCAGGGCAGGCTCAAACCGAGGCTCAACAAGTCTAAACTCCTCCGACATGACTCCCTATCCTTTCAGAAGGTCGAATACCTCGAGGCGAACACAGCCTCAGCCCACCCCTATACCGTATCTATCCAAACGCGAAAAATCAACGCGAGATGACATCGCGCCGAGTTCGCACGGGGACCCAACCGCAATTCCCGCCGGATAGGCGGCATTGTCAAGCGTTTTCTGGCATCGGCCATCAAGGCACGCACTCGTGGCACCGATCGCCCGCCCCCGACGTCGCAAACCAACGCGGAGGCAAGTGGCGTCGCCCGCAAGTTGGGCGGATCCAACGAATCGTTGTCCATTTCCAGCCCTCGGACGTGCTACGATCAACCATACGCGACCGAGCTGAAATCTGCCGCATTCGTCGCTGTGTCGGAGTGTATGGAGAAGCGGCCCCCTTCGGAGAACTAAGATGAGCGCAATTCAAGAGGCACTGCGAGACGGCGTGGTCGTCTTTGACGGCGCCATGGGCACCGAGATCTACAAGCACAATGTCCGCACGAACACGTGTTTCGACGGGCTGTGCCTGTCGGCCCCTCGCATCATTGAGTCCATCCACGAAGCCTATCGCGCCGCCGGCGCCGACGTGCTCACCACGAACACCTTCGGCGCCAACCGCGCCATGCTCGCCGCGTACGGTATGGAAGACGAACTCCTGGCCATCAACGATGCCGCGGTTCGCATCGCGCGGGCCGTGGCCGATGCCACGGACCGGCGCATCTTCGTGGCAGGCTCCATCGGCCCGGCCGTCCTGCGACGCCCGGATCAATACGACCTCCGCGAGGTGTACGCCGAACAGGCCCGCGCTCTGACCGGTGCCGGCGCCGACTTCATCCTGTTCGAAACACAACGGTCGAGGGCCGGTATCGAGGCGTGCGCCACCGCCATGACGCGCCTGCCCGACACCCCCTTCGCCCTATCCTTCACCGTCTTCGAGAACGGCGAATCGGAGGCCGGCGAGCCCCTCGCGGTGTTGATGGCGCCCTTGCCCGGCGGTACGCCGACGCCGGCCGCGTGGGGCATCAATTGCGGCATCGGTCCCGACGCCCTCCTGTCGGCGGCCCGCCAGGCCGTGCGCCTCACCGATCTCCCGCTCATTGCCCAACCGAACGCCGGACATCCGCGCGAAGTAGGTGGCCGCCAGATCTACTTCTGCTCACCGGACTACATGGCCGACTACGCCCAGCGCTTCCTCGCGATCGGCGTGGCCGGCATCGGCGGATGCTGCGGCACGACGCCCGACCACATCCGCGAAGTCGCTCGCCGCATCAAACCGATGGCCCGCATGCACAAGCCACTGCCCTTGATCGAGCCTGTCGAGTCCGCCCCGCTCAGAACGCCCACCCCTCTCCGCGAGAAGAGCCGGTTCGCCCACCGCCTCGCCGAGAAGGGCTGGGTGGCCACCGTCGAGATCCTGCCGCCAAGAGGTTATGACCTCACCGAGACCATTGAGAAAGCGCGGACGCTCCACCGACACGGCGTGGATGCGCTCAACATCCCCGACGGTCCGCGGGCCAGCTCACGCATCTCGCCTCTCACCACGGCCTCGATCATCGTGCGCGAGGCCCAGATCGAGCCCATCCTCCATTTCTGCTGTCGCGACCGGAACCTCATCGGCATCCAGGCCGACCTGCTGGCCTGCGCCGCCCACGGAATCCGGAACCTCCTCTTCGTCACCGGCGACCCGCCCAAAATGGGCAACTACCCCTCGGCCAGCGGCGTCTTCGACATGGACTCCATCGGCCTCTGCCGGGCTCAGCGCCGACTCAACCAAGGAATCGACATCGGCGGCCAACCGATCGAGCCTGCAACCCATACCGTCATCGGCGTCGGCGCCGACCCAACCGCCCTCGACGCCGATCGCGAAATCGAACGGTTTCACAGGAAAGTCGAAGCCGGCGCCGAGTTCGCCATCACCCAGCCCGTCTTCGAACCGGAGATGCTGTTCCGGTTTCTCGATGCCGTCGAAGATTGCCCCATACCGGTGCTCGCCGGCATCTGGCCTCTCGCCAGCTACCGCAACGCCTTGTTCCTCCAGAACGAGGTCCCGGGAGTCACCGTGCCGAACAGCGTCCTGGCGCGCATGGAAGCCGCCGGCGACCGCGAGAGCCAGCGCCTGGCCGGTATCGAGATGGCGCGCGAATCCGTCGAGCACGTCCGCGGCCGAGTCGCTGGCATCCAGGTCAGCGCGCCCTTCGGCAACGTCGCCACAGCGCTCGCTGTCATCGAAAACTGACCGCCGCGCTGGCGCACGATACTCGTGCTCCAATCCGAAGCTGTGCGCGCACTCGGCAACCACGACCTACCCTCGAAGGCCTCGTTGCGAGAATCCGTCGTGATCGTCGCGTCCGTCGTGGTTCTGTCTTCCGATGCGAGGGGACAGTCTGCGCTTCTCGCTCCGCTACGCGAAGACGAAGAGCCGTGTCGGTTCCTGGAATCCGATCACGACGACACAACGAGCACCGCGAGTACTGCTATCGGTATGCCCGGACAAGGTCAATGCCGCGTGCCGTGGCCTGGACCGTCCAGTGCTCCAACGCAGTGATCGCAGCGGCTCGGTCGCCCGGCCCGATTTGCTCGCGCGCACGCGCCACGATGAGTTCTTTCTCCTTGTGCACATCCTCCTCGTGGCGCTCCCATTCGGCGGTCTTGCCGTCGATATCCTTTGACAACGCGTAGACCTCGCCGTTGACTAACGGCCGCGGCGTGGCGCGACAGCCCATCAAGAGCGGAAACGCGAGGCCTTTGGCCGGCAAGGTGATCCAGGCGCACGTCAGCAGGGCGGGATGCTCCGCGTCGATTTCGACGGTCATGCCGCAGATGCTCGACTCGAAGCACATCGACGGATCACGCGACACGTTGTGGAACCGGTGGAAGTCGACGGGCTCGGTCGCGTGGCGGAGAATGCTCGCGGCATTCGTCTCCGCACGCATGCTGAAATACACCTTCTCGTCATGACGTACGGTGGTCACTTGGTCGCTGTTGTTCGAGATCTCGAGGATCTCGCCGGTTTTGTCGACAAAGAGCCAATGCGTGCCGGTCGATCCGCCGCCGGCATAGCGGCCACTCGTAACGAAATCGCGGACGATGGCCTCGGCCTCGGCGCAGGATGCCGCGCGCTCGGCGATATGTCGCAGCAAGAATGTGTTCATCATGCCGCGGAAGCGAGGCTTAACGACGGGCAGTCCACCCATATCGGCCGAGCCGGCGAGGCCTTTGTCGTTGACCATCATCATGCACGCCAGCACCGCTGCGTCGCTCACCGTGATGAACCGGTTAACGCCCGGCACGTCGCTGGCCACCACGCACGCGGCCTGCGGCTTCTCGCGGTTGTCGCGATTCTTGTGGAAGAAGATGGCGCCGTCCTTGGTGTACTCCTTGCGCACGGCATAGGAGGTGCACTCGTCGCCTTGCCACAGGTTCCGGTACACGGAGCCGATATACGCGCGGTACAGCGCCGCATTCACGCCGGCCGCCTCCGCAATGGCGTCGGCCTCGACGAGCCAGTGCGGCGCGATCTCGGAACAGATCTCGACGAAACGCTGCGAGCGCTCGATCAGGTCGTGTTCAGACACGCCTTTCTCGGAGGCCAGATCAAGGAAGCCGGCGCGGATATCCGCCTTGATGTGCTCCGCGTTGATCCGGCCCCAGGTGCGGCCAATGACCTCGGGCGATCCTTCAAGCGCCACGGTTTGCACCTCGGTCCCGGCCGTCAACAGAGCGATGAGACAACACAGTTCCATGGTCAGGCCTCCCTCCGATGCGAGCCGGCGGCACTCCTACTGCTCGACCATTTCGATCTGCCCCGACTTCACGGACTTCTGGAGCGCCTCGAGCACCTGCACCGGCCGAAGCACTTTCGCGTGCGTCAGCGGCTCGACGCCGGTCTTGAACATGTCCGTGAACGCCTTGACTTCGTTGTAGTAGGGACTCTTGTCGGCCTTGAGCGGCACGTGGACGGCACCTTTCGCCCCGACGGCGCCAATGCCGAATCCGGGACATCCCTCCTTGATCAGCGACATGGTGGCGATGAGTCCCGACGGATACATCAACTGTGCCGAGGCATTCCTTCCATTCTTCGTGACCAGCACCGACTTCACGTCATAGCCGAAAGCCTCGAGCATAACCGAGACCTGGTGAATGCCGTAGAAGAAGATACCGCCCCATTGGCTCTTGAGGTCGGCCGGGCCAAAGCTCGAAGCGGCCACCAACGTGCCCAGGCCTGCCAACTTGCTCTTGAACCGCTTGAAGCTGCCGTAGTGCATGAGCGCGCTCGACGAGGTAACCGGCGTGCCGTTCTTGCGGGCCATCTCGAGGAACTTCTTGCCTTCGGCGGCGCGATAGCAGAACGGTTTGTCCACAAACGCCGGAATACCGGCCTCGACGAAGGGCCATACGGACTTGAGATGATACTTGGCGTGTCGATGATCGCAGATGATGGCGTCCACCTTGCCGAACATCTCGCTGGGATCCTGAACGATGCTCGGGATCTCCCCGCCCGCCGCCGCGTCCTTGGCAAATTCGGCGGTCTCGCCCCACACGTAATCGACGGTGCAACCCTTGATCCGTTTCTCGACATTGATCACCGTCGCAATGGCCTTGGTATGACTATTCTCCGCACCAATGATTCCGATCTTCATCGCTTTCTCCTCGCGTTGAGCATAGGCGGTGCGTTCCGCTCCGCTGCACGCACCCTTATCCAAGCGCAGCTACTTGCGCCCAATCTCGTTTCCGCCCAGTCCTTATGATGCCATCCCAGGCGGCCCGATGCACTATTCCGTCCGAACACGGCGATACACCTTCACGGGCAACGTGCGCCCTTGCGCGATGGCCTCGCAAGCCACCAGCGTGGCGGCGGTCGAATTGGCGCCATCGAAGAAGTCGCATCGAGGCGCGCGGTCATCGAGTATCGCCTCGAGCCAGTCGCGCACTTCCGGCTCATAGGGATGCCCACCCACCCGTTGGGCCTCGATGGGCGCAAAGGCGGGATGGCAGTCCGCCGCGTCGGCCGCCAACGCTACCGTATCGCGCTCGACGGTGCCGCGCGTGCCGTAAACACGCAGGTTGTAGAACGGCGCCATGTCCATCCGTGGCGCGTACACGGCCGCCACCTTGGCCACCGCGCCGCCGTCGAATCGGAACAGGGCTACCTGGCAGTCATCCTCGGCCATAGCCGGAAAGGCGACACCTGTCGAGAATCCGGTCACCTCGACGACCTCCTGTCCGGAGAACCAGCGCAGTAAGTCCAGGGGATGACTGCCACCGCCCACCAGCGGCCGTTCCTGCTCGAGGTACCAGTTCCTCCCGGTTAGGCCGTCCACTTGGGCCGCCTGGTAGAGTAGGTTGTGCACGTAGTCGCCCTCGAGGTAGTACACCTCGCCGAGCTTCCCTTGACGGCACAATGCGTGCACCGCTTCGAACACCGGATTGAACCGAAGGATGTAGCCGGCGGCGAGTTTCCGGGCCGGTGCGGCCTCACGTGCCGCCGCAGCCATGGCGTCGAGCTGCTCGAGGCTGTTCGCCACCGGCTTCTCGACAAACACGTGCTTGCCGCTCGACACGGCCGCCACGAAGGGCTCGGCGTGGTACGGATCGCCGGTGTTCACGCTCACCGCGTCGACGCCGCGATCGGCGCACAGTTCCTCAGCCGAGCCATAGGTGTGCGCGACACCGAACTGCTCGGCTGCGGCGGCAAGCCGCTCCGGATTTCGGTCGCATAGCGCCACAATCTCCGAAAGCCCGACGGCGCGATGCGCCTCGATGTGTGCCAGGGCGTTGTGTCCGAGGCCGACAAAGCCGACTCGAATCATCGCAGGTTCTCCCTCGTGTCCATCACACGACCACGCCGTCCTCGAGGCACAAGACCTTGTGCGCGAGCGGCTCCATCTCGCCGCGATCGTGCGTGGCAAGGATGATAGTCGTGCCACGCGCGCGGTTCAGTTCCGGGATCAGCTTCATCATCACGGCCCGGCTGTCGTGGTCGAGGCCGGCCGTTGGCTCGTCGAGCAAGAGCACGGGCGCATCGAGTGCCAAGATGCGCGCCAACGCGACTCGCCGTTGTTCGCCGCCGGACAACTCGTGAGAGCGTCGGTGCGCCAGATCGGCCATGCCGACGAGTTCGAGAGCCTGCCATGCCCGGCTTTCCGTCTCGTCTCGTTCCAGTCCGCGCACGCGCAGCCCGAACGTGACGTTCTTGATCACGGAACCGGAGAAAAGCACGGTCTTCTGGAGGAGAATCGGACAACGCCGGCGCGCCGACAAGTCGCGGCCCTCAGCCCAGATATCGACGCCGTCGAGAAGCACCTTGCCCTCGCTCGGCGCATCGAGAAAGGCCAAGACCTCGAGCAAGGTCGTCTTGCCGGAGCCATTCGCACCGACGGCAACCACGATTTCGCCCTTTTCTACCGAAAGCGTTTCCATGCGGAGCGCCTCGATGATCTTGCCGGTGCGACTCTCGACGTATCGCCTGCAGACACCTTTCATGTGCAGGACGCTCATTGGCCGCGTCCTCCGCCCTGGAGCAGTTGGAACGCGATGTTGAGCGTGAAGGACAAACCGAGCAGCACGAGCCCGAGCGCCAACGCCCGCTCGAAGTATCCCATCTCGACGTTGAGCACGATGGCCGTCGTTAGCGTCCGCGTGAAGCCCGCCGCGTTGCCGCCGAGGATCGTCGCGATACCCACCTCGCCGACGACGCGTCCGTAGGCCGCGATGATGGCCGCTAGAATGCCGAATCGCGACTCGCGAAACACCGCCCACAAGGCCTGCGCCTCGTTGGCGCCCAGCGAGAGGGCCGTGCGCCGCACGTCGCGATCCAGGCGCGCCACCGCCGTGAGCGTCAGCGCCGTGATCAGCGGCAGGATGAGCAGCACTTCGCCCGTGATAATGCCCGGCACGGTAAACAGCATTCCGAGCGCGCTCAACGGGCCCTGGCGGCTGATGAACGAATACACCAGGAGACCAACCACGACGGTGGGAACGCCGAGCAGTGTGTTGAGTACCGTCACGACGATGCGCTTGCCGCGAAAGGCGCGCTCGGCAAGCAGAATCCCGATAGGAACGGCCGCCATCGACGCAAGGCACGTCGAGACCAGCGCAATGTACAAGGATCGCCCGGCATACTCGATAAGGTCGGCATCCAGCGACACGATCAAGCCGACGGCGTTGCGCAAAGCGTCAGCCAGCGTTCCCATCCCGTCTCCCGCCCGTCACGGTTTGACATCCGGATGAAACAGCGTCTCGCCGCCAACCTTGAACGAAGCGATCAACGCCTGCGTCTCCGGCGACGTCAACCAGGCTATGTACTGCTTCGCGCCCTGATAGTTCAGGCTCGGAAACTTTTCAGGATTGACGGCGATCACCGAGTAGGGATTCATCAGCACCGGATCGCCCTCGCTCAGAATGACCAGATCGGTCTTCGGCTCCTCGCATCGCGCGAAGGCCAGGTAAGTACCGCGGTCCACAAGCGTGTAGGCGCGCTTCTCGGTGGCAAACGAGAGCGTCGGCCCCATACCTTGGCCGATGGAGAAGTACCAATCGCCCTTCGGCGCGACCTGCGTGAAGCTGACAGTCTCGCCCTTCGATAGAAGCCGCGTCTCCTTCTCATTCAGAGCCACACCACTCGCCCGCCACAGATCTTGCTCCTTGACGTGTGTGCCGGAGTTGTCGCCACGCGAGACAAAGGCCTGTTGGCCATCATAGATGGCCTTCAAGGCGGCTGCCGCGCCCTTCACCGCGCGCAAACCGGCCGGGTCGGCCTCCGGACCGACCACCACGAAGTCGTTGTGCATCACGGCCCGCGGGTCGATGCCGAACCCTTCATCCACGAAGGCCTTCTCCAAGTCCGGCGCATGCACAAGCACCACGTCCGCATTGCCTTCGCGCGCCAACTGGAGGCTCGCGCCCGTGCCACGTGCCACCACCTTCACGCGAATTCCGGTCTTCGCCTCGAAATCGGGATGGATATGATCGAGAAGACCCGAGTTCTGCGTGCTGGTCGTCGTCGCCAACGTCAACACTGAGTCATCGGCGGCCGCCCAGCATCCCAGCGCCGTCACGATACAGAAAGCACCGCTAAGAATCCGCTTGAACATCTCGACTTCTCCTCCTGAGCGCACCGTTGGAATCCCAGTACTATAGACGGCGTCCGGAACGCAGTCAATGGGGCCGGTGTCGCCGCGCGCCCAATGGTCCGTTTTTATTTCACACCGCCCAAACCGTACAATACTGGTTCAAAAGGCTGCGGTGGGCCGCGGAGAACGCCACATGAAGATCTATGATGACGCTACGCACAGCATCGGCAACACGCCCCTGGTGCGCCTGCGGCGTGTGACCCAAGGACTCAAGGCCGATGTCCTGGCCAAAGTCGAAGGCCGCAATCCGGCCTACTCAGTGAAATGCCGCGTCGGTGCCAACATGGTATGGGACGCCGAAGAGCGTGGCCTGCTAAAACCGGGCGGCACGATCGTCGAGCCAACCTCCGGCAACACCGGTATCGCCTTGGCCTACGTCGCCGCCGCACGCGGCTACCGCCTCATCCTGACGATGCCCGAGACGATGAGCATCGAGCGGCGCAAGGTATTGGCGGCCTTCGGCGCAGATCTGATCCTCACGCCGGGCGAAGGCGGTATGCGGGCCGCGATAGCCAAGGCCGAGGAGATTGCCGCCGAGAATGCCGATTACTTCCTGCCGCAGCAGTTCAAGAACGCGGCCAATCCTGCCATCCACTTCAAGACGACCGGGCCCGAGATCTGGCACGACACCGACGGCCGCGTCGACGTACTCGTCGCCGGCGTGGGTACCGGCGGCACCATCACCGGCATCAGCCGCTACATCAAAGGGGAATGCGGCAAGCCCATTCGGAGCGTGGCCGTCGAGCCCGAGAACTCGCCCGTCTTGTCCGGCGGCAAGCCCGGGCCGCACAAGATCCAGGGCATCGGCGCCGGATTTGTCCCCGCCGTGCTCGACCTGTCGCTCGTGGACAGGATCGAGAAGGTCTCCGATGACGAAGCCTTCACGATGGCCCGCCGTCTCGCCCGCGAGGAAGGCCTGATCAGCGGCATCAGTTGCGGCGCTGCGGCGGCCGTGGCCGTGCGCCTGGCCGGACAAGACGAATACAAAGGCAAGACCATTGTCGTGATCCTGCCCGACTCCGGTGAACGCTACCTCTCCACCGCCCTCTTCAAAGCGTAGGCCTCAAAGACAGCGCAGAATCATTCTGCGCCAACGTTGGCGCACGATGATCGTGCGCCAATCCGGAGTGCTTCACCTTCGGAGATTCTCGCGCGCCGTTGCGGCACATCTGCTAGTAGTTGGGCGCTATATTGTGCCCTTACAGGGCGAGAGAGAATTATGTAACTCCTTTATTCCCAGGGTGTTGCCATGGGCTATACTCTTGCTGCCCCCCTTGGGGTGCCATTTGGATGAAGTCGAGCGTACGGGAAGCCTGAAAGGCTGCAAGATTGCAGCCCTGGGCAACGCCCAGGGGATAGCGCATGCAGAGATCGACCGCCCTGAAGGGGCTGGACCACCTCACGCGAGCCATCCGGTAGTACGACGGCACCGTCTTGGCCGCGGGTCGCCGATAGTGCTATGCTCTGCCGAGCGAACGGGCTGGGCTGTAGGCATCAGGAGGTCGGAGAGAGTACCATGCGCGTTTTGATTACGGGATCAAGCGGCCAGATTGGAACCAACCTCGGATTGCGCCTGTTGCGCGAAGGGCATTTCGTGTTTGGCGTCGACATCCGGCCGAACACCTGGACGGACGAGATCCCAACGCTCTTGCAGGACCTGAGCGTGCTCAGTCACCACTTCAAAGGCGGCATCGGCCAGGCACCGTATCCGGACGACTTGGACGTGGTCGTCCACCTGGCGGCGCACGCCAAGGTACACGAGCTGGTGCAGAAACCGGATCGCGCCCTCGAAAACGTCACGATGACCTTCAACGTGCTCGAGTTCTGCCGACAGAACACCGTGCCGATCATCTTCAGCTCCTCACGCGAGGTCTACGGGGATATCCACCGATACATCACGGACGAATCGCACGCGGACTTCGCCTTCACCGAGAGTCCCTACTCGGCCAGCAAAATCAGCGGTGAGGCCTTCGTGTATTCCTACGCCCAGTGCTACGACCTACCCTATGTCGTGTTCCGGTTCAGCAACGTCTACGGCCGGTTTGACAACGATATCGAGCGGATGGAGCGCGTCATCCCCCTCTTCATCCGCCGTATAGGCCAAGGAACGCCCATCACGGTGTACGGTGAGGACAAGACGCTGGATTTCACCTATGTCGACGACTGCGTCGACGGCGTGTTTCGCGCCATCGAGCGACTGGCCCGCAGCGACGCGATAAACGAGACCATCAACCTGGCATGCGGACAGGGAGAAACCCTACTGACCATGGCGCAGTACGTGGCCGAAGAGCTGGGACGCACGCCCGACATCAGCGTCGAGCCGTCGCGCGTCGGCGAGGTGACCCACTATGTCGCCGATATCCAGAAGGCCCGGAGGCTCCTGGGCTACAATCCAACCACGCCACTCCGAGAGGGCATTCGCCGTGCCGTAGCCTGGTCACGCGAATGGAAGGGATCGCCGGCCTAGGCGCGGAAACCTCGGGCGCCTCCGGATGGTCTGACAACGGTGCCGGAGTCCACCACGCGTGTGCGGGAACACACGCGTCGTCCGAGGGAGGAGAACCCCATGAAATCCAAGAGGGGCGCCGCCGCCGTAATGGCGTTACTCATCGTTCCGCTGCTGATCATCACGGGTATTGCGTTATATTACATGAATTACGTGGGTGTCGAGACCGATCTGGGCATGAGCGCGTTGCTGGCCGATCCGCCGCAACCTATCGTAGAGCCCATCACGATCAAGGTGGTCACCTACAACATCCAAGCGCTCTGGGTGGTCGGGATGAACCGGCCCGCCCGGATGAAAGCCCTCGGCGAAGAACTCACGGAGCTCGATCCGGATATCGTCGGGTTCCAAGAGGTCTTTGTCCCGGAAAATCGCGCCTTGCTCCTGGAGTGCCTCAAGGGATCTCGCCTAAAGTACCACCAATACTATCCGAGCCGGCTCGTCGGAAGCGGACTGCTCATCATGAGCGCGTACCCCATCCGCGAGGTCTTCTTCCACCAGTACAAAGCATCCAACCCCTGGTATCGCGTATGGGAAGGCGACTGGTGGGCCGGCAAAGGCGTGGCCCTCGCCCGCATTGAGCTTCCCGACGGATCCGGATTCCTCGACTTCTACGACACGCACGCCCAAGCCGGCTATGGCATTCCTGACTACCGCGAGGTCCGGAAATTCCAGATGGGCGAACTGGCACGCTTCGTCAACGCCTCACACCTGCCCACAGCGGCCGGCCTACTCGTCGGCGATATGAACTGCGGCGCCGGATCCGACGACTTCGAGATCGCCGTGACCGGCGCCAAGCTCGTGCGGCAAATGGCCGTGCCGTCGGCCATCGACCACATCTTCGAGGTAGCCACGCCGCCGGCAACCATCGAGGTATCGGAATCGCTCGAAATCCGCGAGCGGAACGGCCTGCGGCTCAGCGACCACAACGGCTACGTGTCGACAATCGTCATTCGTCCGAGTTGAGCGGCCGTCATCGAGGGCCATCACAGGATAGCCAACCCCGCATCGAATCGCCCACGCGCGGCGCGCTTCGGCCGCGGCGACACCTCAACCGCAAGTTGCATTAGGGCCTTGTTGGCACTACAATAAGCAGTGCCCCATGTTGATCGGGGGCAATCAGTATGAGTGCGAGAAGTATCTCTTCGCTCGGTTCCGCCGGGAACCGTCAGCGCGAGGGAGGAGCAACGTCATGTGGAGGTCCGTAACTAATGGCACTGATTGATTTCGGCGGGGTCAAAGAGCAGATCGTGACGCGCAACGAGTTCTCGATGGCGAAAGCACACAAGGTTCTCAAAAACGAGACCATCGCCGTGATCGGCTATGGCGTTCAGGGACCGGCACAATCGCTGAATATGCGCGATAATGGTTTCCGCGTCATCGTGGGGCAGTCCAAGGCTTTCAAGAAGGACTGGGATCGGGCGCGCCGAGACGGCTGGAAACCCGGTGAGACGCTCTTCGACATAGAAGAGGCTGCCGAACGCGGCACGGTCGTCCAGTACCTGGTGTCCGATGCCGCCCAGCGCATTCTCTGGCCGACGATCAAGAAGCATCTCCACGCCGACGATGCCCTGTACTTCTCCCATGGCTTCTCGATCACCTACAAGGAAAAGACCAAGGTGATCCCGCCCAAGAACGTCGACGTGATCATGGTGGCGCCAAAGGGATCCGGAACCTCGGTCCGCCGGAACTTCCTGTCGGGCGCCGGCATCAACTCGAGCTACGCCGTCGGGCAAGACGCCACGGGCCGAGCCACCGAACGGTGTCTCGCCGTGGGCATCGCCATCGGCTCCGGATACCTCTTCCCGACAACATTCGAGCAAGAGGTATTCAGCGACCTGACCGGCGAGCGCGGCGTGTTGATGGGCGCCTTGGCCGGCATCATGGAAGCGCAATACGACGTGTTGCGCCAGCACGGCCATAGCCCTTCCGAAGCGTTCAACGAGACCGTCGAGGAACTGACGCAAAGCCTGATCCGGCTGGTGGATGAGAACGGAATGGACTGGATGTTCATGAACTGTTCGGCCACGGCTCAGCGCGGGGCGTTGGACTGGAAGGGCCAGTTCAAAAAGGCCGTAATGCCCACGTTCCGCGAGTTGTACCGGCGTGTCAAGAGTGGTGAGGAATGCGCCCGCGTCCTGAAGATCTGTGGCCGCAAGGACTACGCAGAGCGGTTGACGGAAGAGCTGGGCGCCATACACAACTCGGAGATGTGGAAGGCCGGCGAAGCCGTTCGGGCGCTGCGTCCCAAAGCCAAGGCAAAGGCGATTACGAAGGCAACCAAAGGCGTTGGGGGCCGAAGAAGCAACTGAGCGTTCCACTGCTCGAACGGGAGTGGCACGGGCGGTGCGGACCTCCTCCGGAGTCATTCACTCCGGAGGAACAAGCTGCCCCGCCGGCCGAAACGTCGAGATCCTTCGTTGTGTCGGGACGTCGGAGAAAGACTAGATGTCGGTAACGCGTCTGACAAGGATCGGCCCGGAGGAAGGGGAAGGCTTCGAGCACGAATGGGTGGGCGGCCCCGTCCGCTGCCATATGCTGTCGGACGTGGGCAAGAAGCGGCCGCACAACGAAGACTCGTGCATGATGTCCGTGCCCAAGTACACCTCCCAGGTGCGGCCCGAGCCACTGTTATTCGCCGTAGCCGACGGCATGGGTGGGGCGAGCGCCGGCGAACGCGCCAGCCGCATCGCCCTCGAGACCCTGGTCGACGAGTTGGCCCCCAATGCCGGCGAGGCCGTACCGGATGCCCTGAGAGCGGCCATCCAACGCGCCAACCGTCGCGTGTTCGAGGAGAGCGCCAGCAATGCCCAGTACGAGGGCATGGGCACGACGATGTCCGTGGTGGCCCTTTGCGGCGACTGCGCCTATGTGGGCCAGGTCGGCGACAGCCGCGCCTATCTCGCCCGGCCCGGCTCCGGCCTCCGCCAGTTGACCGACGATCATTCGGTCGTGGCCGAGCAGGTACGGAAAGGCTTGCTCACCGAGGAAGAAGCGAGAACGCACTCGCTCAAGAACCTGATCACGCGCGCCATCGGCATCAAGGAACAAGTCGAGATCGACCTGTTCGCCGTGCGCGTGAAACGGGGCGATACATTGCTCATCTGCTCCGACGGACTGAGCAACATGGTAGGAGACACCGAGATAGCTCGTGTCCTCGGCCTGAGGAATCTCCAGGGGGCCGCGCGGCGCCTCGTGGGACGTGCACTCGACGAGGGGGGACTGGACAACATCACGGCCGTACTGGTTCGGATTATCCACACGCCGCCACGCGCCATCATCCAGGAAGGCGCACAGCAAGTAACCGTGCCGTCGGGCGGCCTCAAAGGCCTGTTCGGGGTACTACTCCGACGGTAGCCGGACGGCCCGAAACGCCCCGACACAGGATGGACGCCGCTCAAGAACGAATGCGACGCTCGAGCTGACTGAGCGCTTGCCGCAACGTCGGATCCTTCTCCTTGTCCTGCGTGATCTTCTGGCAGGCGTATAGCACGGTGCTGTGATCTTTGCCGCCAAAAGCCTCGCCGATGTCGTTGAACGACAGAGCCTGGATCATCCGCTTACAGAGATACATGGCAATCTGCCGAGGAAACGCGATCTGGCGTTGGCGGCCCCGGCCGCGCAAATCGGCGATCCGTACATCGAAATGCTCGGCGACCGCTCGCTGAACTTCCTCGATGGTGACGGGACGAATCGCCTCGCGGCCGATGAGATCGCGCAACACCTCGTCGACCATCGGCATCGTCAACTCGCGGCCCGTCAGCCGGCTGAAGGCGAGGATGGTCACGAGCGCCCCCTCGAGCTCTCGGATGTTCGTAGTGACATGGGTCGCTATGTGGCGGATCACCTCGGGCGCAACGGGATGCTTCTCTTCGAGGGCCTTGTTCTGCAGAATGGCAATACGCGTTTCGAGGTCGGGCACCTGAATGTCCGTCACCAGCCCCCACTCGAAGCGGGACACAAGCCGTTCCTCGACGCCTTGGATCTCCTTAGGACCGCGATCACTGGAAAGCACGATCTGCTTGTGACTGTCGAACAACACGTTGAACGTGTGGAACAGCTCCTCTTGAGTGGCCTCCTTCTCGGCAATGAAATGAATATCGTCGATGAGAAGCACGTCGACCTTGCGGTACTTCTCCCGGAAACGGCTGGTGGACTTCCGGGCGATGCTCTCGATGAGCTGATTCGTGAAATGCTCGGACGAGATGAACATGGCCTTCATGTCCGGCCATCGCGAGAGCACTTCCTGGCCGATGGCCTGCATCAGGTGGGTCTTGCCCAATCCAGTGCCGCCGTAAAGAAACAGCGGATTGTAGGCACGCGCCGGATTCTCCGCCACGGCGCGCGCCGCGGCATGGGCAAACCGGTTACCCGCCCCCACCACGAAGCGGTCAAACGTGTACCGAGGATTGAAGCCGTCGAAAGCCTGCGGCGTGGGTGGCGCGGGACGGGCCGGTGGAGCCACGGGCCGTATGACGGCATGCGCAACGCTCGCGGGATCCGGCGATGCCTGAGAAGGCGCATCCCCTATCGGAATGAACGCCACTTCAGCCAAGCCCGGCGCAACCGTCCGCACCGATTCATGCACCACGTCCAGGTAGTGATCCCGCAGCCAGTCCGCAAAAAACTGACTCGGCACGCTCACAAGGAGTCGCCCATTCTCGAACGACTCGTATCGAGTTTGGGAAAACCAGTTCCGGTAACTGTGCTCGCCTAACGCCCGCCGCAATTCCGGTTGGGCCATCGCCCACGGATTGGTCTTCTGTGTCGGCATGTCCGCTCCCAGCAATACGTTATCCACGCGTCGAAGCGCCGCTCCGGAATCCCGCAGCCCGGCCTGCCGGCGCATGTGCGATCAGGACACCCACCTCGTGGGCCACTCACGAGGTCTTGACCACAACTTCTTTTAACTCATTTGGTATCAAAAACTTAAGGCCGCGTCACCTTATCCCTCTTGGGCCACCGGTCCTCCATGCGACGCGCCCATTCCCGCGCGCCGTCCCGTCATCGCCTCCATCTCGCAACGCCCAACACGGCCACTTATCCACACGTTATCCCCAGGGCCTCTCCGCACGCGGAAAAACCTCCAAGGCACCTACTCTTCCGAACACGAGGTCGCGGCCAAGCGGCTCTTCACCCGCTCCCACACCTCGTCCAACTCCGCCAGCGTACAACACTCCACTCGACGCCCCGCCTGAACCAACTCCGCGTCCAGCAGCGCAAAACGTCGTTCGAAGCGCGCATTGGCGCACTGCAATTCCTCGTCTGGATCGGCCTCCAGAAACCGCGCCAGATTGACCACGGCAAACAACACGTCGCCGAGTTCGCGCCGGGCGGCTTCCGCATCGCCTTCCTTCAAAGCATTTTCAATCTCGACCAGTTCTTCGCGGACCTTCGCAAGTACACCGGATACGTCCGGCCAGTCGAAACCCCGCCGCGACACGCGTTCCTGGATGGCCCATGAGGCACGCAACGCGTCCGTGTCTATGCCCTTACCAACCGTCACGCCACCCGTTTCTCCCACGCGTCCCCGCGGTCCCGCTCTTCGTCCGGACACACCTCTCCTGTCCCAAAAAACGCACACTCTTTCCTTGAGCGACGGGTCGCTTCAGAGCCAAGGATATGCGCCACACTCATCGATGGCTCTGGTCCCCTGGCCCAAATCTGCCGGGCGCCGAACCCGACCTCGCACCCAAAGGATGAGGCAGTATAGCACCCTTCAAGCAGTCGCGCAAGGGGAAAATGAAGAACGTCAGACAAGGCCTATTCTCGGGCATTTCAGCGTGATCAACCCCACCTCGGGAGGCACCAAAAAACGAACCGGAATTCCGGCCAAACCCACCCCACGCGACACGATGATCGGGCACACCGGGCCGCGACATATTCCGCCCATATACTTATCTCCATACTTGCTCTTATGGAAAGGTGTTCCTATGACGGGGAACCACACTTGGCCGCCGTGCGTATGGCCCGCGAACATGAGGTCCACGCGGAGACCCTGCGGCAGTTGTTCGACCACATCCGGATTATGTGACAGAAGTACACGAGGGGTGCGCGGTCCCACGTCGCGCAACGCCGTCTCCGGCAGCACCTGTCCCTCCCAAAGATCGCCCACACCGGCCACACACAGAACGGCGCGGCCCTCGTCGCTGGGGCACACGCCGCGGCGGCCCAGGAACACGCGCCCGTTATCCAACACGGGAACGCCGAGGCGCCCCAACGCCTCGCGACACGCCGCCGCTCCCTCCCAGTGCTCGTGATTCCCCAAGACAGCCACACTCCCGAATCGCGCCTTCAGCCCGCCCAAAACGCCGATGCCCGCATCGATGGCCCGCGCTGTCCGGTGAACGTAGTCACCGGTCAGGACGACCAGATCCGGCCGCAGATCATTGGCTTGCCGGACGACTCGTTCGAGGTAGTCGAGTGCGGTGAACGGGCCGTAGTGAGTATCGGAAATGTGCACGACGCGAAGCCCGTCCAAGTCTCGGGGCAGATCGTCGATCGGCACGTCATAGCGCTGCACTGCGAGCAGTGACGGCTCGACAAAACCGGCGTAACCACCGGTCGCGACACAGGCGGCCCCGGCCGCGGAACGCGTCAAGAACTGCCGCCGGTCGAGGAGCATCGCATTGGATCGGCGAGACCGCCGGGCGGCCTCACGCGGGTCTTTCCGGCGCGCCATGCGCCTCCGCTTTCGCCAGTGCCCGAAAGCCCAGAAGGCGAACGGAGCACTCACGCCAACGACACACGTATGCAGGAGCGACCAGTGATGGTCCGTCTCCGGCAGGATCGGAAAAACAAGACCGCGGAGAGGCAGCACGACAAAATAGGCCACGCGGTAAAGGAGTCGGGCAACGGGATCGAGGGCAGGGGCCAGCAGAAGATACTCGGACTGTGCCAGGCAGATCACCAGAACGATGCCTATGATAACACAGACAACGACCTTTCGCCGTGCCGACTGTGCCATACCGGTATACGCCTCTGTGTTCCGATCCGTTCCGACCAGCGCTGCGGGCGCCCCGTCCGGATGGGAGGCACAACGCCTCCTGACGGACACGCGCAAACGGATCATCATTATACCATTTGGGCCGGCGCCTGGCCGGTCGAGCGTACGCGTTTTTTTGATCGCTCGGAGCCGCGCGACTATAATGCGCCGCCTTGAGAGGAGGTAGCCATGATACGAGTAGGTGTGGTCGGTGCCATGGGCTTTGGCGGGCGCGAACTGATCCGTCTGTTGGGCATCCATCCGGCGGCAGAGCTGGTAGCAGCGGTCGAGATCGAAGGCGGAAAGCGCCTCGACGAGATCCTTCCGCAGTTCCGAAAACTCACCGACGTCGTCTGCGAAACCCTTGATACGGAATCGCTCAAGAAGAAGTGCGACGCCGTGTTTATTGCCGTACCCGGCACCAAGTCCATGAAGGTGGGCGCGGCGCTGCGCGCCGCCGGCATCCGGACGCTCGATATGGGACCGGATTTCCGCATCCAGGACACGGAACGGTTCAAGACCTATTACGGCACCGACCATGTGGCCCCGGAACTGCTTCCGGACGCGGTGTACGGATTGGTGCCGTATTTCCGCGACCAGTTGCGCGATGCCCAGCTCGTGGCCGTGCCCGGCTGCTATCCGGCCAGCATCATTCTGCCGCTCAAGCCGCTCCTCGGCGCGCCCATTGCCGATGTGCCGATTGTGATCGACGCAATCTCCGGCATGTCCGGCGCCGGCCGTGCCCTGGCAGAACCGTTCCACTTCCCCGAGATGAACGAGAACATCAAGGCATACAGGGTCGGCACCCACCAGCACACCCCCGAGATCGAGCAGTTACTCGAAGACCAGCATCTCGTGCAGTTCACGCCCCACGTCGGCCCTTACACGAGAGGGATCCTAAGCACGATCACCGTGCACCTCAAAGAACCGTTCGACGTGGCGGCGCGCTACGAGCGCTATGCGAACGAGCCCTTTGTGCGCGTGCTGGGCGAAGGCCGGTTGGCCGAGCTCAAGTACGTCCGGGGCTCGACCTTCTGCGATTTCGGCTGGGTACTCGACAAGCGCACGAACAACCTCATCATTGTGAGCGCCATCGACAACCTCGTCGGCGGAACGGCCGGCATGGCGCTCCAGTGCATGAATGTGATGTTCGGCCTTGACGAAACGACAGGCCTTGCGTTCGGAGGAATGGCGCCGTGAAGTACGTCGAAGGCGGCGTAACCGCACCCAAGTCGTTCCGGGCGGCCGGCGTGGCGGCCGGCATCAAGCCCGGCTCCACCAAACTGGACTGCGCCCTCGTGGCGAGCGACGTGCCGGCGACCGTGGCAGGCGCCTTCACCACCAACCGGTTCAAGTCGCCACCGGCCCAGTGGTCGAACGATGTGTGTGCGGGCGGCCGTGCCCGCGCCGTATTCATCAATAGCGGCAATGCCAACGCGTGCACCGGCGAACCGGGCCACAAGGACGCCCAAACAACCGCCGGCTGGGTGGCCCAAGGCCTCGGCATCACCGCCCAGGAAGTCTGCGTGGCGAGTACGGGCGTGATCGGCGTGCCGTTGCCCATGGATCGGGTGCACTGTGGCGTGAGGCAGTGTCTCGATGTGCTCGCCGCCGACGGCAGCGCCCAGGCAGCCAGGGCCATCATGACCACCGACACCGTGCCCAAAGAAGTCGCCCTTGAGATCGAGCTGAGCGGCGGGACGGTGCGGCTCGGCGCCATCGCCAAGGGCTCCGGAATGATCGCGCCGAATATGGCCACCATGATCTGTGTGATCACGACGGACGCCGCCGTCGAGGCCGGCAACTTGTCGGCCTGGCTGCGAAACGCCGTCGAGGTATCCTTCAACCGCATCTGCGTCGACAACGACATGAGCACAAGTGACACGGTGTTGTGTTTGGCCAACGGCGCGTCCGGCGTGGAACTGGTCGGCCCCGACGCGGATCGATTCCAGGAGAGCCTGACGGCGCTCTGTCAGGAGGTGGCGCAGCGGCTCGTGCGCGACGGCGAAGGCGCAACGAAATTCGTGACGATCGAGGTCGCCGGCGCACCCGACGCGGCCGACGCCAAACGCATCGCGCGCGCGATTGCCCACTCCCAGTTGTGCAAGACCGCGTTCTTCGGTCAGGATCCCAACTGGGGCCGTTTCGCCTGCGCCGCCGGCTACGCGGGCGTTCCATTCGACCCGGCCTCCTTCAACCTCTGGCTCGACGACGTCCAACTGGTCAAGGGCGGCGGCGTGGCCCAGTACCGAGAGGAAGACGCGGCGGCGCGCATGCGCAAGCCGGAGTTCCTAGTCCGCGTCTCGGTGGGCAACGGCCCGGGCGAGGCGGTATACTGGACCTCGGACTTGAGTCACGACTACGTGTCGATCAACGCGGACTACAGGTCCTAGGCGACAAATAAGGCAGACAAGGCATGGAAGCGTCGATTCAGAAGGCCGCGGTGCTCATCGAGGCCCTCCCGTATATTCGCGAGTTCGAGGGAAAAACCGTGGTCATCAAGTACGGCGGCAGTGCGATGCTCGACGCCAACTTGCGCATGAGCACGGCCGAGGACGTCGTCCTGATGAAGTACGTCGGCATGAATCCCGTCGTCGTCCATGGCGGCGGCCCGGCGATCAGCAAGACCCTCAAGCGCCTCGGCATTGAATCCCGGTTTCACGAAGGTCTGCGTATCACCAACGACGAGACCATCGGCGTGGTCGAGATGGTACTGTGCGGCAGCGTGAACAAGGACATTGTGAACCTGCTGAACCGCGCCGGCGGCCGGGCCGTCGGACTGTCGGGAAAGGACGGCGGCCTGTTGCATGCGCGGCAAACCGCGCTCGGCGACGGAACGGACCTCGGCCACGTGGGCGAAGTGACGGAAGTCTATCCGCGCGTCGTCGAAGGCCTGTGCAAGGCCGACATGATCCCGGTCATCGCGCCCGTCGCGACGGATTGCGAGGGGGGCACGTGGAACGTCAATGCCGACCTTGTCGCGGGGGAGATCGCGAGCGCCCTGGGCGCAGAGAAACTCGTGTTTCTAACGGATACGCCCGGCCTCTTGCGCGACAAGGAGGATGCGACCACCTTGATCCATCAACTCTCGATGACAGAGGTGGACGACTTAAGGAAATCCGGAATCATCGCCGGCGGCATGATTCCAAAGGTGAGCGCCTGTATGATGGCCCTTGACCGCGGCGTCCGCAAGACGCACATCATCGACGGTCGCGTGCCCCACGCCTTGCTGCTCGAGATCTTCACCCAGCAGGGCCTGGGCACGCTGGTCACACACTAGACGCGCAGCAACCAACGATAAGGGAGGTCGGAGACTCCGTGAACCAGCCGATGGATACGTTCGAAATCATCTTCAAGGGTGGCATCCTGATGTGGCCCATCATGGCCACATCCGTCGTTGCCCTCACCATCATCATCGAGCGGTTCATCGTTCTGAGGCGCGCCTCGATCGATACCCGCGAGTTCATGGATGCCATGCGCCAAGTCTTGCGGCAGAACCGCATCCGCGACGCCGTCGAGCTGTGCGATGAAACGGACGCCCCCGTCGCGCGGATCATGAAGGCCGGCCTCCTCAAGGCCAACCGCAGTAAGGAAGACATCCGGGAGGCCATCGAGGACGCCGGGCATCTCGAGACTCCCCGCCTCGAACGCCGCCTCAGCGCCCTCGCCACATGTGCCAACATCGCGCCGTTGCTGGGATTGCTCGGCACCGTGCAGGGCATGATCAAGTGTTTCGCCCAGATCCAGAACAAGAGGGGCCAGGTCAATCCTTCCGACTTGGCCGAAGGTATCAGCAACGCCCTGGTCACGACGGCCGCCGGCCTGACCGTGGCCATTCCGATCCTGGTGGTCTACAACTACCTCGTCGCGCGCGTGGACAACATGATCCTCGAAATGGAGATCAGTTCGTCCGAATTGCTCGAACTCCTGACCAAGGGCCGGGCCGACTACGAGATGTAGGGCGATGAGATTCGATTCGCGAGAAAAACGAAAAATCAGCGCGAGCGTCGACTTGACCCCGCTCATCGACGTCGTGTTCCAACTGCTCCTCTTCTTCATGCTGAGCGCCACGTTCGTGGTCCAGCAATCCATCCAAATCGAAGTCCCCGAGGCCGAGGGTTCCATGGCGCTCGAACAAAAGGATCTTTCCATCACGGTCGTATACGGCGAGGGCGGGCCCGAAAATCAGGGAGCCGTGTACGTGAACGAAACCCCGGTGGAGACCTGGGGCGAGCTCTCCCGACGGCTGGCCGATGCCCACGCTGTGCGATCGGACCTCTTAGTCTTGATACGCCCGGACGCCCGCGTCCCCACCGAGCGGCTGGTGAAGGTGCTCGGGATCGCGAGCAGCGTCGGAATCGAGCACTACGGCATCGCCGCGCAGCCTCCCGCAGCGCCGGAAGAGTGAGGCCGCCATGACGCACGCCCGTGCGTTGTACGTCGCCTTGGCCATCTCCATCCTGTTCCATCTCTCGATGGTCACCGTGTTTCGCATCGTCATCGCCTTTCCTCGGGAAAACATCGAGTATGTCTCGTTTCGCATCGTGGCGCCCGCACAACGCCCCGCCCAACTCCAGGCCCACTCCGCCGATCGCCTGCGCGTGCCCTCCCCAAACGCCACGCCCGCCGGCCTCGTCGGCGGCGATGCCGAAGAAACCGACCCGGGCTGGCAAGAACCGCTGTGGGACCTGCCCGCCATCGAGTTGCCCACCGTCGAGTTCGCCGAGCTTCGACGGTTGCGCGTGCGCGAAGAAGGACTCGCCCTCTGGACGGAACACGAGGCCCTGCTCGGGCCGAAACCCCGCGACGCGTGGGCGCGCTTCGGCGAGGAACTCGGGCAACTCGGATCCGCCCTGTCGCACCTGCGTCTGTCCGGCGGCGAAGATCAGGACAAAGAGGTCGCCCCCGAACCGGTCAGCCGCCCTGCCAAAGGGTTTGAGGCCTACATCGAGTGGGTGACGGAACCGCGCGATCGTCAACTCCTCTTCGCGCCGCCCATCGAGGCCCTATGGGGCATGGCCCCATCCGAGATGGCCGCGCCCATCGTGCTCCAATTCACCGTCAACACCTCGGGGCGCGTCGTCAGCGTATGGAGTCCCGGCCTCGATGACGACGGCGTGACCAGAAGCGCCCAGAACGCCTTGCTCAAGTACCGATTCGAGCCCGTGGACGGCAATGCCAAGCAACAGGCAACGCTGCACATCGTGGCCTCCAGGACGGAACCATGATCGAGATCACCTTGACCCAGGCCCTGGCCATGTACAGCATCGCCCTCGGCCTCCTGATCGTCATCATCTCGATCTACACCGAGCTCACCGTCCACCGATACCGCCGCTTCCTCGAGAAGCAGTATCTGTGGCGTTGCGTCTTCTGCGGATTCACCTACCTCGACGAAGGCGCCGCCACCATCTCCCAGTGCCCCCGATGCCAAAGCTACAACTCCGCCGAAGACAAGCATGCCCGGTTCGTGCGCGTCAAATCTCCCGCCGAAGAAGCGCCCGAGACTGCCGAGGAAACCGCGGCCCCCCACCGCAACCCGTCCCGACGCAAACGCCCCCACCAGCGCCGCCGCGGCCCCCGTCGCCACTGATCCGAGCTTGACACGGAGCGCGTGGATTGGCGGAACATCCTATTCCGCCCGACCGATCCGTCCGATAGAACCGATGCCCCGCCCCTCTCCAGCCTATAGCCCACAGCCTCGGGCAGGTTGAAGGGCAAGTTGAAGGAACACCTTGCCTAATTCCGGCGAATTCAAGCGGTACTACACTAGGCCGTACCTCGCGCCCGGTCACTTCTCAGCCAAGAGGCCGTCCTTCACAAGCTGCCTGACACACTTCCGAGCTACGGCCTTGCCTCTCGACTCCTCCGTCAACGCGGAAGCTTCCCCCTCGCTCTGCGTGATGTCCGCGCGCCATACAACGATCTTCGAATCACAGTCCAGCAGTTCGGCGTAGTAGTTGGAATAGGTATGGACTTCGGTATGTGCGGGCTTGAAGACGGTGTATTGATACATTCCGAGACCACCTCCTGTGGTACCTACTCGGTTTCCGCCGTAGGCCAGCTGGCCCAAGGGCCGCTGTGAACCGAAATACAGCTGCGTTTCCGACGTAGCGGGCACGTGATTCACATTTATGGTCGAATCCTTGAACTTCACGCTGAGCACAGCCTCGAATTTGTATTTCTCACAAAGGGTCGCGAGATCTGAATCGGAGCCCTTCCAATCGGGTGTCTTCACAGAGCTTAACGGAATCGATTCGGTTTGTTCTACGGACAGCAGTCCTGCAAGTTCAGATTCCACCACCTCCCACGGGCCATCCACGAGAATCCGCACATAGCGCCGCGCAGGAATCGATTCGTCACGTGCTGAAGAAATCCTTGTTGTGTAGCAACCAGTCAACACGAAAGCTAGGAATAAGACAAGAGCCAGTCGCTTCGCCATTTCCACCAACCTCCCTTGTGACATCGCCCCTTGAGACACGTCTTTGGCCGTTCTTCGGCCCCGAGACGGTTCATCGACGCGGCCAAACCAGCACAGATTGTGAGAATGCTAGACGTGTTTATCACAAAAGTCAACAATTGAGAAATGGGACAGCCCCAGCCTGAGTCCCTCGGCTGCTCATGCACGCCTTGAATCACGCCAGGGACCCACGAGCACAACATTCCGAAAAGGCGGCTAACTCGGAGGGCCTTGTAATTAAGTAAGGTGTCCCTTTAATTGACGCCCACCGTGCAGGAAGAACCCGAAACCGGCGAAACCGCCACGGCCCCCCACAAGAATCCCTCGCGGCGCAAACGCCCCCACCAGCGCCGACGCGGGCCCCGCCGGCACTGATCCGAGCTTGAGACGGAGCGCGTGGATTGGCGAGACACCCTATTCCATCCGACCGATCCGACCGATCTGACCGATCCGTCTGATGTCCCCCGCCAGCCTACAGTCTCGTCCGCCCTTGAAGGGCGTGGTGGAGGGTCATGTCGTCGGCGAATTCGAGTCCGCCGCCCATGGGCACGCCGTGGGCGATGCGCGACACGGTGACGCCTTGCTCGCCGAGTTGACGGGCAAGGTACAGCGCGGTGGCCTCGCCCTCGGCGGTGGCATCCGTCGCCACGATGACTTCACGCACGTCGCCTTCCTCGATGCGCCGGAACAGGCGTTCGAGGCCAAGTTCGCTCGGGCCGATGCCGTCAAGGGGACTGAGCACGCCGTGCAGGACGTAGTACACGCCGCGATAGCCTCCCCCCTTCTCGATAGCCATGGCGCCAGAGGGATGCTCGACGACGCAGATAAGGCCTTGGTCGCGCTCGGGATCGGCGCAAACGCGGCACGGATCGCTTTCGGTCAGATTGGCACAACGCGAGCACCGGCGCACGCGCTCGCGGGCGTCGCGGATGGCCTCGGCCAGCGCGGCGGCGCAATCGTCGCCGCTGCTCAACAGGTGCAACACATAGCGCTCGGCCGAGCGTTTGCCCACGCCGGGCAGCCTGCGAAACGCCTCGATAAGCCGCTCGACGGCGGGGGTATCCGTGATCATCCCCCGACTCCCTCGACGGAAGCACTGCGCATGCGCATGCGCACGGCCTCCCACTCCCCCATCTTGTCTTCACGGCTGAGCACGTCGAGTCGATCCGGGAAGACAATGCCGTCGAGGTGGTCGGTCTCGTGCTGCATGATCCGCGCGAGCCAGTCGGTTGCGATGAAATCCAGCGGCTGGCCGTGGAGGTCCTGGCCGATAACGTGCACCTGCTGCGCGCGCTTCACGCCGGCGTACACGTAGGGCAGACTAAGACAACCCTCCTCCGCCTCGACTTCGCCCTCGAATTCCGACAACTCCGGATTGACCACACACATCTTCTTGTTGTTCTCGGGATGACGCAACACGAAGAAACGCTGACTCACACCGACCTGCGGCGCCGCTAGACCACTGCCTTCGAAGGCATCCATCGTGTCGAACATATCCGCGACCAGCGCGGCCAGATCCGGCCCGAAATCCGTCACCGGATCGGCCTTACGCGTTAACGGATCGTCGGGGTACAGGCAAACATCCAGAACCGCCATTTCCACTAACTCCCAATGGAATTAACAGGAATTCTAGCATGCCCATTCCCACGACGGCAAAAAGGAGACCCTCCTTCCGAGCGGAGCCGACTCGATCAGCGAGCGGAATCCGTGTCGAGTCCGAAGAGCGTGGCCGGATCGGCGATGGTGTAATCGGCAACGAGGTGGTTGCCTTCCACCGCGTGTGAGCCGGTCATGTCGGTCGGGAGATGCACCCGAATTTCATCCATGACCAACTCGAAGGAATTCCTGAATCCCTCGAACAGCATATCCGACGTGCTCTCTCGAATCTCGACGTCGACATGGATGCCGAGTTCGCCGGACTCCGTGAGATCCGCCGTGATGTAGCCTTGCGAGACGTGAACCATAACATCCATCACGTCCGGCTTCGTCAGGCGCTCCGTTGATGCCCCATTCGCCGCCAACAGCGATATGAGAATCGCACAACTCGAACCATCCCGATTGTCGAGGATGACCTCGATCAGATGTCCCCCGCTGGACGGCAGCATGGACAGCGTCAGCGGCGGCCGGCCCCACTTCTGCTGGACGATGGTATTCGCCTCGGGCAGGATCTCCATGGTGCCGGACATGCTCAGGAAACCGCGTCCGTGAGGCTCGAGGCCCGCCGAGTCCCACTCCACGTAGGGAATCTCATCGGCTAGGCCGATTCGCTCGCTGGCGCGCGCGATCAATGGGCTCATTCGGCGATCATTCACGAACACCGTCGTTCGGATCTTCGCGGCGCGAATGTCGGGCGTGAAAAGAATGGCCACTTCGCGAGGCACAACCGCGTCGAAGATGGTTTCGGTCAGATCGAACCGTTCCACGAAACGGTTCACCAACGCGATGGGCGTCGTCACATGGTACCGGTTCGTGATGAAATCCCGGGCCAGCGGCGGGCTCATGATGAGCCGCGCGCGCGTGCCCACCGGCGCTATGGCCTCGTGTGAGATCGACGGCGATGCCGTGATCACCTCGAACCGCACGTTGACCGCGACCAGCGCCACCACGGCCACCACGGCGAACACCAGCAGCACCAAAACGGCGATGCGGCCCTTCAGGCCACCAACTCCGCGGCCTTTCGGGCCGGACACCTTCCTACCCACCTAATGAAATTCCCTTCTACTTCCGTTCGGAGCACGCCTCTACGCATCGAGGATCAACGGGCCGCATCCCGCGATGGGAACGCACGCAAACGCGCCGGGCTCATATCCCTTCGGCTCGTAGTACTCCGCGTTCATGCGTTCGATCACACGTTCCTCGGCCGATTCTCGACACAGGGCCATCATGCAGCCGCCAAGGCCGGCCCCCGAGAGTTGGGCGCCCATCACGTCCGGAACCGAGACGGCAATATCCACCATCCGATCCACTTCGGGAATGCTGCAGGCATACGCGCCGGGCTGCGCCCACAGTTGCGCCGCGCACACGCGCTCCGGATCCTGGCTCTCAAGATCGCCAATCCGATCCAGAAGGGTCTCGTTGTCCAGCGGCACCACAAAAGGATGACCGTCCCGCGCAATCACGCGATCGCCGTCATGCGAATAGGCCATGAGCTGGCCGAGCTCTGCGACACGCCCCTCGCTCAGCAAATCAAGACACCGGGTGCCCCGCGCACATTCGGCAATACCAAAAAGCACTCGGCTCCGAAGGAGATAGTGGGCCGGCGTCCTGTGCGTTGAAAACAGGCGGGCGCACGCATCCGCGCCCAGCTCAACTTCGAGCTCGTCCGGCGTAATGCGCTCGGGCACGTCGAGCAGCACGCGGTAGACATCCGCCGCCCGGACACCGAGCGTCTCCGGCGAAACATCGCGCAGGTGATGAATCAGCGGCGCATAGTTCGGGAACCGCTTGCGGATGAGCCGGACGCCAAACTCATAAGAGGCGACGCGTTCGTTGAAAACGTCACGGGCTGCTTCCGCTTTGCGGGCCTGAATGCGCGAGTTACAGATGACCAGCCGGTATCCGTCCGGGAAACGCACGTAGCCCTTGATCGTGAACGGGAAGAAACCGACGTGCGCCACGCGGCCGAACTGGCTGAGTTTCACGGCGGCGTGATCCGCGCTTCCGCCACGCGTGCCGACAAACCACTCGCCCTCGCCGCACATGTCGACCAGGTCGTGCGGCAACACATCGAGTCCATTGACAAGCACGAGGGCCTCGGCCGCAGCCACGACCAGGGCCGAGGATGAACTCAGGCCCGCCGCCATAGGAATGTCGCCGCGCACCACGCAATCCATGCCGCGAATCTGACGGTCGCGGAACTCGCCCTGGAGCCGCAGCATCGGCGCCTTCAGGTAATTGCCCCAATCACCTCGCAGATCGCGGACAAGCTCGATCACGGTATCGCTGTCGACGAAGTCCCGCCAGTCGTCCAGACACACCTTGCGCACGAGATCGCCCACGGTGAACTCGAGGTCGCCGAACGCCTCGGGGGCCGCGTTCCGCGCGCGAACCACCGTGTCCTCACGGCCGCGCACAACGAGGATCTGCTCGCGGTCGATCGCCATCAGATTCACGTCGCCGCCGCGATGATCAACATGACGCCCCATCAGGTTCACCCGGCCGGGCGCACGGACGATGGCCACCGGTTCATCGCCGCCAAACACGTCGATGAACAACTCGACGGCGCCCAGCAGGTGTTGGCGCTTCTCCTCGCACAGCCCGCCATGGTGGCCGTAGATGGCACTCAACATGCGACGCACGTCGGCATCGGCCTCGCGCAGTCGCTGCGCCCACGCACGCGGCGCTTTGAAAACGCCGGGGTCGAGCGCGCGCGACGGGCCAACCTCAATGCCGGCCTTCTGGCGGAAGTGCTCCTCGATATACAGCAGTTCTTCAGGGCTGTTGAAGGCAAGCACGTCATGCGGATCGTCGACGGGAACCGGTACCACCCGCCGGCCAGCCTCCGCCAGAATCGAAATGGCGTCCGTCAGGTACTCCTCGCCCTGGATATTATCCCGGCCGATACCCTCGAGCGCCTCAAAAAGAGCCGACGTTCGGAAGAGGTACACGGCCTGATTGACAAACCGACACCGCCCTTCGATCTCCTGCGCGGACAGGCGCTCACCGCCGACATCGAAAACGGTATCCGTCTCCTGCGCGTGTCGGATGTCGGCGTACTCGATACAGCGCAGCACCCGGCCCTCAGGGTCCTGAACAATCCGTCCTGCGCTCGGCGAATACCCATGGGGAGCCACGACGAGAGCTAGATCCGCCGCCGTAACCTCGAACTGCTCGACGAGGGCGCCAATAACGCGAGGCTCAATGACCTTATCGCCCGCCACAACGAGCACGGCCCCCTGAAACCCCAACGCCTTGAGCAGGGCGGCCCCACGTTTGGCCGCATGGCCCGTGCCGAGGAGCTTCGCTTGATAGGCAAAAACCGTGTCTGGAAAAGCGGCTCCGACTTCCTCTACTACCTGGCCGGCCAGATGGCCCACAACCAGGACGTTCGGCCGGCTGCCCAAGGCCTCGATGTGCCCCAACAGACGCAGAATCGCCGGCTTCCCGGCGATGGGAAAACAGACCTTCGGTATCTTTGGCGCTTGCATGCGCCGGCCCCGACCGGCGCAGAGCACAATCGAGGCGATAGGCATGTTGGACTTCATGAGGCAAGTATAGGGCCAACGTGGAGAAGGATGCCAGTCGCGGGTCCGGTACCGTCCGTTCAGCGGCGCCACGTACCGTCCTCGGAGAGCACCAACCGTTTCTCCCCGTGAGGATACCTAAGCTCGATCCAGGGAAGAAGGGCCCGTTCGCTGCCCGGCCACTCGAAAGAGTAAGCCACTCGCCCGCCCTCTATCGCCGCTCGCGCGCTCCGATGCACCTCGCCCCGAGGATCCCGAAGCAGCACCGGGGGCGCACAATCGCGTTGGGCCCACGCACCCGTCACGAGAAAAGTGACGCGGACACCGCGCGGAACCCGCGCGGCCGATTCCGGTTCGCCCACCCATTGCGCCACGGGCGTCGCGCCAACCTGGGCCTTGACGTCCTCGTGATAGTTCTCCCACGTGGGGCGACTCGATGCCACGCGCTGCGCCAGATCGGCCGGTTCGAGAGACGCGCGGCGCGCCTGCGCCCAGTACACCACGGCAAGCGCCCCGGCCAACACCAACACAATCACGATGGAAACGCGCGTATGCACAACCTCTGGCTAGCGATCCGTATGCCGGCGATCCACAAACATAACGCTCTGGCCGTCAGGTTGAGCCATTTGCCGGACTTGGGCCAGTACCTCGAACATCTTCTTGGCGCTCTTGAACTTTCGGAACTGCGTGTGGGCCACCCCCACGGACAACGCCATCAAAGGACACCGGACCTCCTGGCCCCGGCGATCACCTGCCATGATGTAACCTTGAGCCATCTCTTGAGGCGAATAGAAAAGCTCGATGTTGCGGTCGAAAGTCTGGAGTAACGCCTTGCAGAATCGCTCGTAATCCTCGAGATTGACCACCGTGACGAAATGCTCGCCGCCCATGTGCGCGATGAAACTCTCATAGATACTAAGGCTTCGCGTGACGTTGACGAGCATCTTGGCCACAAACTGGAGAACGACCCGCTGCCCGTCCCGGCCCTTGGCGGCACAGTAGGCCTTGAAATTCGCTACGTCCACGTACACCGCCGCAATGGGCGTGCCGCGAACCAGCCGGAAGTCGATCTCCCGCTTGATAGCATCGGTACCCGGAAGGTTCGTCAGCGGACTGCGCTTCTCGATGGAAGCCAGCAACGACGTCATCGCCAAGAGCTTCTCGAGCAGCCGCTCCATCTTGAAAGGCTTAATGAGGTAGTCATCCGCCCCCTGCTCCAAGCCGTGCAGAATCTCCGGCTCCTCGCCCAACGCCGTAAGGATGAGAACCGCCATTCGGTAGAGCTCGGGATCCTTGCGGATTCGGCGCGCGATCTGAAACCCGGTGACTCCGGGCAGCATGATATCGAGAATCGCAATGTCTGGCTTGACTTGCTTCGCCAGCTCGAAGGCTCCGTCTCCCGTGTTAATAACGAAGGTCTCATATCCTTCGTTCGAGAGCTTCATCTGGACCATTTCCGTCAAATCGACATCATCGTCGATCATCAGTATTTTTGCCATATTCCTGACCCCTTGACACACTCGCCTAGATATTAATGCACTATCTGTCGCGCGCCTACTCGACCCATCACAAACCATAGTATACACGAGAACTCACGCTTAAGGCGAGACAAACGTACACTTTTTGCGCCGCCGCACGGGTTCCCTGAAGGCATGGCGTTAGGTTCAGCAACGGGTCACGTCCGCCACGCGTTGAACCCAACGCCACGGTGTGGTAGGATTGGCCTGAAAACGCTAAGGGTAACTCGTGTCTGAACCATGGGCTGCGACAGTGTGCAAAGGCCATGCACGTTTCGACGAAGGGTCTTAGCGCGAAAGTCTGTGCCCTACACAAGGCACGCGAGAAGAGGGAGTACATCCATGAGAGGCGTCGTCATTCTTTGTTTGCTCGCGGTAGTTCTGCTACCGGCATGTAAAAAGGAGGAACCCCCGCCCCCGCCCCCCCCACCACCCCCGCCACCGCCTTCCGTCGAGAGTATTTTTCAAGAGATCAGGCCGATCATCGACCCAATGACAAGTCTCGTGACCGGAGGGCCGGAATGGCAGCCTGGGGCGCGCGTCGACCTACTCGACAAGCTCAAGGCGGCAAAGGCCAAACACAGCGCGATCTACAACGGCGAGGTCGCGTTGAGCCAACTTGCCCGAGAGATCGAGGGGGTCTTGGATCAAGCCAAGGAAAAGAAAATGTGGCCTCTCGTGTGCACCTCGTGCGAGGCCTATGACATTCTCGATCCGGGAAACACCAAGACCAAACGGTATATGGATCGCGCCATACTCGAACTGAAGCGGCCCAAAGTCAAGGTGAAAGGGTTCTTCCAGGACGAACAGAACAACGATGTGTATGTGTTTCTCGATATCACGCTATTCGGCCAGAAGGAAGCCCAGACGCTCCGCGTAAGACAGGGCGAGGAGTTCCTCGATCCGCCTTACACGTTGCGCATGCGAAGCATCATTGGCAACAACAAGGGCGTCCGCCTCGAGTATTTGGCCATCGAAGGCGATTCTTTCGACGTGCTGGCCGGCTAGTCCGACGCGCGTGAATACGGAGACCGATGCATGTTGAGACAGCGTCTGACGCACCCCGAGATCCTCGAGGCCCTAGCGGCCGCCGGACACGGATCCAAGGTGCTCATCGCCGACGGCAACTATCCCGCGAGCACGTGCCTGGGCCCGAACGCCTCGCTGGTGTACCTGAACCTTGCCCCCGGAAAGCCTACCGTCACGGAGGTACTCGACATCCTCCTCACGTCCATCGTGGTCGAGGACGCTATGGTAATGACCCCGGAAGATGGCCCCGAACCCGGCATTTTCCAGGAATTTCGTAGTCTCATGCCCGACGTTTCGCTAACGAAGCTGGGGCGTTTCGAGTTCTATGAGGAGGCCGGCGGCGCCGACACCTGCCTCCAGATCGTCACCGGCGAACAACGTATCTACGCGAATTTGCTGCTCACTATCGGCGTCGTCCTGCCGTAAGGGCGAGGCGGCGCGCCCTGCCCATAGGGCAGGCACATGTGGCGTTTCGCGAGGATCTGGTACGCCTGGAAACACGAGATATTGTGTCTGGCCGAACAAGGAACCGGTCCGGTAAGGCACAGGGGATTCTCTTGACAGGGGATCCATGCCGTGTTAGAATGCCTCGTATGATGTAAGCTTCTGTCACGATTGAGCTTTTCACTCGATTACGGAGGTTCGTTGAATGGCCGACGACAAGGTCCGCAACGGCAAGGGAACGCCCCGGGATGATGGCGAATCGAAAGAGGATGATTTCGGCGCATTGACAGGCGGCGATGGCGATCTGGGGAACCTGCCACCTTTGAGCGACTTCGAGTCTTCGTCGGGCGCTGCCGAGGAGGGCAGTCTGCCGCCTCTGGGTAACCTGGATTTCGAGAGCAGTGATGGCGATTCGCTCGGTGGATTGCCGCCCATCGAGGACCTCTCCGTCGAGACGCCTATTCCCACGGGCGGCGCCATCAAGCAGACGCCCCCAGGGTTCGAAAGCAGTGGCCGCGGTGCCGGCAGCGCGTTCCGGAGCCCCATCGATGAGCCCCGACACCTCGAGGGCTCGGGATTCCAGGACCTCAGCGCGGATAGCCATTTCCCAACGGCCACACCCGATTTGAGCCCAGGACCCGAAACGCCCGACATGGAAACCCCCATGTTCGACAGCGCCTTCGGCGAAGATAGCGCCTTCGGCGGCGGCAGGCCCGCCCCCACTCAGGCCATGGAAACCCCCATGTTCGAGACGCCCCCCGATTTGTCCGGAAGCGACGCCAGCCCCTTTGACGGCGGCGGCTTCGGCGTGACGAGTCCCTTCGAAGAGGGCGGAACCCCAATGCCCGACTTCTCGCCGGACACCGGCGTCGAGGGCGGCACGGGCGAAGCCCCTGAGGCCCCCGGCAAGGGCAAGAAGGGCCAGAAGAAAGCCAAGAAGGCGAAGGCGGTAGCGCCGGCCGGTGCCGGTGGTGGCGGGATCGGCATCGGTGGCATCCTCATTGCTGCAGCGCTTGTGCTCGTCGCAGCCGTAGCCGGTATCTGTGCCGGCCCGCTGCTGGTGAGTAAGCTGAGCTTCCTGAGCTTCGTACCGAATCCCACAGCGGAACAACTCGCCGCGGCCAACGCCGCCATCGCCCAGAAAGATAGTCAGATCAAGAAGCTGACGCAAGAGGAAGGGAAAGAAGCCCCCGGCTTGACGCCCGAGCAGATCGACCAGATGGTGAAACAGCGCGATGAGCTGCAAGCCGCCATCACCACCCTCACCGGCCAGCACGAACAGGCCGAAAGCAAGCTCCAGCAACTTCGCAGCGACGTGGCCATGGTCGAAGAGGACATCGAAGCGAAGAACGAGGAATACATCCAGGCGCAGGAAAGCTACGAGGAACTCGTCAACGAGACGGCTATTGTGAAAGCGCGTCAAGTCGGCCTGCGGGCCGAAGTCGACCGACTCACGAGCATGGCCGGCGAACTTGAGGACGCGAACAACCGGCGGCTGGCCACAAAGGATGCCCTCGTGAGCGACATTCAACGCCTCGAGATCGCCGTGAAGGAAGGCATTCCGCTCACCCCCGAGAAGTATTCCCGGGCCGCGCGCATCGAGGCCGTTCAGGAACTCGCCCGCAAGGCCAACATGGCTAAATGGGTAACGCCCGCCTTGCTCAAGGAATACACCGAGTTGTACCAGCGGGAAATGGAGATCGCCGCCAAGAAGGAATACTTCTACGCCAGTATTCCGGTCGTCGACAAGTTCGGCTCGAAGGACGAGAAGTGGGCCGAATGCCTGATGATGGGCAACTGGTCGGTCTACTATCGGACGCTCGACGGCAAGAACATCGGCGTGTATGAAAACATCGCGGAATCGGAAACGCCCCGTTACGGCTTCCGCGACGTGTTATCGCCGCGCCTCCAGAAGACCATCGAAGAAGACATCTTCAGCGCCCGCGATGAGGACTACGCCGCGAAGATCCGCGTCCTGGCCGAGAAGGAAGAGATCCGCAGTCAGGAGGCAGGGTTCCAGGAAGCCTTCGACTCGCTCTAAGCCGATCAGCATGAAAGACGCAGAGGCGCGCCAACCGATCACGGCCGGCGCGCCTCTTCTATCCTCCCCAGACGCCTATCAGACCACGTTCCCCGGTTACCGCAAGCGCATCAGCCCGGGAAACAGATGATAGACTCTCATCAGCCACTTCGTGGCGGACGATAGATATAGCTCCGCACGCTCCAGCTCGATCGCCCGCGCGATGCGGCGGGCAACCTCCTCGGCACCGACCTGCCCAGGCCGGGCAACCTCACCCGTGGCCACCGAGGACAAAGGAACGTTGAGGACGCGAACGGGCGTGGCCCTCAACTCCGCCCGCAATGCCTCCGAAAAGCCGTTGACGGCCGTCTTCGTCACGCTGTACACCGTCTGCGTTGGATTGGGTTTGCAGCCGGCCAGAGAAGAGACGTTGACGACCACGCCTCGGCCACGCTCGATCATCATAGGCGCGATCAGCCGCGTCAGTTGAAGACAACCGGTGACGTTAGCGCCCACCAACGCCGCGATCGCCTCCAGCGAGGTATCCAGCAGCGGCTTTGACGTCACGTCGGCGGCGTTGTTGATGAGAAGGTCGACTCCTCCCCACTCCGTTCGGATCGCGTCCGCCAGCGCCTCGAGGCTCGCGGCATCGCGCAGATCGCTGGGCCGGTATCGGCATTCTCCGCCGGCCCGCCGAATCGCGTCGCAGGCAGCGCTCAGGTTGGCTTCGTTTCGGGCGGTAAGGTACACGCGCGCCCCGCACGAGGCCAAGTGCGTCGCCAGGCAGCGCCCGAGGCCTTGAGACGCGCCGGTGACCAAGGCCGTTGCTCCGGCAACCTTCATGGCTTGTCCTCCCGTTTCTGCGCCACGATGACGAGCTTGTTCGGATACCGCCCTCGTCCGTATATCCAGACCAACGGCATCACAAAAGGCGCCTTCAATACGCGCTGCCAAAGCGGAAATGTCGCCCGCTCGACCTGTTCGCCTCGGACAAACATCGACGAACACTGGCACGCATAGCCTCGCCCCAACAGAAAAGGCATCAACTCGCTCACGTCGAGCGCCGGCTCGTTGGCGCACGGCGCCGTTCGAATCGGCGACTCCGGCGCTTGCGTCCAGCGCACCATCGGATTGTGCACGTCGGGCTCGACGATCACGAGACGCCCGCCCGGCCTGAGCGCATGATCCATGTGGTCGAACACAGCCGCCCAGTGATCGCGCAGATGGTGCAACACGTCGGCACAATACACCGTATCGAATGTGCCGTCGGCAAAAGGCAAGCCGCGCGTCGCGTCGGCCACAACCCCATGCAGTCCCCGCTTCGCAGCGAGTCGGACACACTGCGGCGAGATGTCCGTGGCAACGACGGCATCGGCATCCAGCGCTTCGCCGATGGCGCCATCGCCGCATCCAACGTCGAGAAGGCGACCTTTCGCCTCGATGATGCCGTTCAAGGCCACAAGCGACTCCGGCGTGTAGACGTACAAGACGCCACGCGCTGCCAGCCTGTCGAAAAGCGCAGCCTGATCCTCACCGCGCATCTCGGCCGCATCTTGACCTCGCCAAAGCGGCGCAGCGCCGCCAATACCAAACGAACTCCAGAAGGCGACATTTGACGTCACCATGTTGATGGCAATCGCGGCCACGAGAACTTCCTCCGGCACGCCGGCCAGGCGATAGAGCAGCCCGGCGGCGACGAGATACGGCACGCCGGTGGCGTTCGGAATGATCGGTACCGCGCTGGCCAGGCCGTGGGCACACTGGACCACGGCCAGCAGAAGGAATGAGACATCGAAGCCGAAGGCGTGATAGAGGAACATGGCCACGACGATATCGGCGCTGGTAGCCAGAATCGTCAGGGCCGACGCCAATGGCATCGACTTCCCCAAATGGCGTATCTCGTCGCTCATGGCGGCCAACAACATGCTCAGCCGATGCACCATGGACGCCTCGCGCGTGTGCGCCGCCAACCGTAGGTACCAGCCGCGCCGCGTGAGCACGTACAACGGCGCGACCACCAGCGCGCCCAAGGCCAGGCAGATCGTGACGAGCAGGGCGTACTCGGGCGCCCGAAATCCCACGAGGCCAATCAGACCCAAGCCGAGCGTCGCGGCGATCTCGAGCAAGCGATCCACGGCTATCCATGCCGCCATGCGAGGCGTGCGGTACCGTTTGAGCAGCAGCGGCGCCAACTCGCCGACGCGCCCGGGCGACCACCCGCCGGCCGCCTTGGACAGGAAGTACACGCCGACGGCGTTCTGGCCTCCACCGAGCACGAATCGCCACTTCACCGCACGCAGCCATATCGCCACGAACGTAGCGCCGAGCATGCCCGCCAGACTCGCAGCGTCAAGGGTAGCCAAGGCATCCCGGATGCTGCGCCAGCCAATGAACCATACCGCGCCGACATATAGTGCGATTCCGATGATCCAGAGATGCCGCGTGCGGCGTTTCTGAGGGCGGAGGAGATTATCGAGATCGAAGCCGGCCGGCGTTTCCCCGCTCACGACTCAGGCTTCCTTCCTACGTAAAGAAGGGCTCTGCCTCGGAACCGCATCAGGAAGCGGTGTATCGCCTCGGGAAACAGGTTCCCGGCAATGAACAGGTTGTGGTTGTACGGAATAAGTTCGCGCGTCTCGAATCCGTGCGTTTCGAACAGGAAACGCAGCGATGACGCGCTGAACGGCCGCTTGTGCGTGACATCGTCCCAGAAGTGGAACTTGTACTTGAGAATGTCGGGTACCGTGATGAACACGATGCCGCCCGGCTTCAACACGCGCCTCACCTCGGTGGCCACATGCTCAGGGCAACTGAGGTGCTCGAGCGTGCTCGTCATCGCCACGAGGTCCATGGTATCGGCGGCGAGCGGCAGCGCGCCCTTCTCCATATCGGCGAGCACGAAATCGATGCCGTCGCGTCGCAGGTCGGCGGCGAAATGGGCGTCGAAATCCAGGGCGATCCGCTGGGCGATAGCCGGCACGTTGTAGCTCAAGAACCAGCCGTTCCACGCGCCGCAATCGAGAACGCGCAATCCGGTTCGGTTGGCGAAGTAGGTATCGAGCGCATACTTGAGCGACCAGATCTTGTGTGACCGTTGGCCGATGGCCTCGGCCTTGCGCGTGAGCACGCGGATCATCCAGCGTTGGACGACATTGGGCGCCTCGACGCAACAGCGCTCGTAGTTCTCCGCATAGTGCATCGGCATCTCAGTTCCCCGTAGCCATCCGGTTGCTCTCCGCCTCGAATTCGGGCCACAGCTAATCTAGAGGATAATGGGCCGCGTTTCAACCTAAGTCCGACCGTTGCGCGCCAAACAAGAACTGGAAAGGACGAAAAAGACCTCAGGGACCAAAAGGACAACGCCGAGCTCGGCCGGCGGGAAACCGTATCGTCCATTGGTCCGTAGTCGCCCATCGTGCCCCGCCGCCGCGCTGGAGCGCGGCGATCCCAGGAAGACCATGGGCAGGATGCCCATGCCACCTCAGACGCTCCGAGAGCCTCTACCGGAGCCTGGTCATTCCGTACGGATGCATTCTTGGCTCCGATCCGAGCCATTCGTACTACTATCTCTAAGAATCGCTGCTTCCTGCAAGGATTTCTCGCGTATGTCCTGTAGCACGAGTAGGATATGTGGGCCTCGCAGAGTTTGGTTGCGGCTCGGCTGCGCCTTGTGATCTGTGGTCAACAGAATTACCGCATTCCACCACAGGCTGCCAAGACGCCGGATGCGCCCCCGGGCTTGACTTCGCGCAGGTTGATCTATGACGATAGCAATATGATGAACCGTGCCAACGCCGCGATGATCGGGGGCCGCCGTAGCTTCGCCCCTCGACCGGCGCCCAACGGCCCGGCCCATCGCGCGACCAGGAGGGCTATCGATATGACTACGCGGATGCTGCTGGCCCTGATCGTGCTCGCACTCGGCACGGATGCATGGGGACAGACGTCACCGACCGGCGACTCACCTGCAGATAACACGGCAGAAGAAGGCCCGCTCGAGTATGGACTCACAGAGCGCGAACGCGACGCCGTCACGACGTGGTTGTCTACGATAGGTTCCGCCGCATCGGCTGCGTACGCGGCAGAGGAGTTCCAAAATGTTGATGTAGTTCCATATCTGATACATGTGCTTGAGGATCCCGAAGAAACGTTGGGTGATCGAGAAAGCGCCATGTTCTGGTTGGGGAAGACGCAGGACAGTCGTGCGGTTGCTCCACTGCTGCGCCTTCTCGATGCACTACTTGAAGAGCCGATGCTCAACGAAGCAGACTCGGACCTCCTGTGGGCAACGATATATGCAATAGGATTCACTGGACACGATAGGGCTATTAATGAATTGTTCTATATGTTGATGGATGACTATTGGGCACAGCAAGGAGGAGTGCCGCGCCTGGACTGGCCTTCGCAACTTGAAGGCGATGAGGCGAAGGCTTACCTCAGAGGCCAGGCGTGCGAGGCCATAGCTGAGAGCGGAAGCGAGCGCGCAATCGAGGCCTTTGCCAGGGGCAAAGGCATTCCGCCTGAAATCTGGCATCACAACACATTCTATCTCGGGCTGGCGATCAAGCGAAGCTGCGGAATCCAGAGGATCACATACCAGCCGGGCGAATTCGACGACGAAACACAGGCGCGTTTGGACAAGAAGAAGGAAGAGGTCGAACGGAAGTACGGCATCGATTTGGAGACATTGGACGAGTTCTGGAAAGCGGCTCAGGCGCGCGCACTCGAGGAAGCCGAAACCAAAACCGAGGGCGGCGAGAACACCACCGAGACCGGCACCGACGGCAGAGATAGCGGCCTGCCCGATACAGACGCCCCAGAGAGAACGCAACAGTAGGACCCGGCGTTCTTGTTCCTGTTTTCCTTGCCCGGGGTGGACGTCCGACGGGGGCACAATGGTCTGACGTAGGGCCGGACTCACTCACCCCAGACGGACGCCCCGAAGGGGGCACAAGATTCTAGCCCAGGGCAACGCCCTGGGAATAAACGAGTTACGAGATTTCCCGCCGCCCTGAAAGGGCAAAACAGGGATGCGCCTCACGCAGACCGGGTTGCGGCACGGACACGGCCCAATCCCCTCATCGTTGCCGAAACAATCCCCGGGTTCCGGGTCGGCAATGGTCATGCCCTTACACGGCGTACCATCTGTTGCGTTGCCCGGGGCTGTAATCTTGCGGCCCTTCAGGCCGCGTTCGCACAGAGGCGGTTGGTCTCGCCCGTTTCCGGTGTCGTCCCGGTCTTTTTCGGAACTCGTTCCCACGGTCCACCGTGGGAATGCATATCCGGGCGAGTTCCGCGCGTCGTCATGGCCGTGGCGTGACGCCATCCCTACGCATTCCCACGCGGGAGCGTGTGAACGAGAAGATCGCCCCATCGTTGCCGAATTTGGTTCCCAGGCACCGGGTCGTTAACCGTCATGCCCTTACAGGGCGTTCCATCTGCTGGGTTCCCTTTTCCCCCGGGCGTTGCCCGAGGCTGTAATCTTGCGGCCCTTCAGGCCGCGTTCGCACAGAGGCGGTTGGTCTCGCGCGTTTCCGGTGTCGTCCCGGTCCTTTTCGGAACTCGTTCCCACGGTCCCCCGCGTACATGTTTGGTCGGGACGATGGGATCTACATCAAGGTCGTGGGGCCTGCGCGCCTCGCCGACGGGCGCTACCGTGTGCAGGTGACCAGCTCAGACGATCCCGAGCACAGCGCGTACATCCGACTGAGCGAAGAACAACACGGCATCTACCGAAACGGATCCAATCCCCTCCGACTGGACGCCGCCTCGGCTGACAATCTGAGGACCGTCCTCGTGCTTCAAGAACCCCTGCTGACATTCACGTTGCAGGAAAGCACGGGACAGGGCTATCATAGCGTTGCTGGCGTCGACCCCTATCAGGTCGAGGTAGACTACGGCGAGGTCGGCGCCGAATACCAGACGAGGTTCTTCGAGCGCACATCGGAGAACGAAGCCTACATGGCGGCGGATGAGGCTAGAGACGGTGATGGTCCAATGGATGACCTACCTCAGATGCTGAGTCATGCCTGGGGGTTGTGTCTAAACACAAGGAAAACCTTGGGATGGCGCGTAGCCTTCCTCAATCCGGAGTTGCACGCCAGGCAGGAGCATTGGATCCAGCCCGTAGGATCGGGCGGAGCAGAACTTGCGGATACTGCGGACATAGCATCCCTTCATACACACGGGCGACATCTCATATGCAATAGGCTCGTGACGTGGCCGCTTGAGAGCATTGAGTATTCGGAAGTGCGATGGGGCGAGGATCTTGAATGGGTGTTCCTGGGCGGGTGTTCCTCATTGATCGGTGACGAGCCCGATCTCCTGGATGCTTTTGACGGAGTTCATCTTATCTGTGGCTATGGCGATACGCATGCAGCGCCGGGCATTCTCGGCCAACGGCTCTCCGAATACCTGTGCGATACCGCTCCTGATGGGAGTCCTTTGTATACAATTGCCCGAGCATGGCATAGTGTGATCAGGGAAGTCGAGCAGCCACACTCCACTCATGTATTTCGCTCAGTAGTCTGTGGAGACGAGAGGTGCTTTGCAGATGTGTTGCCGATCACAGCGTCGGTTGCCTTGCGAAGTGCAGACCCTGCGCATGTAGATCCGGTAAAGGTAGACAGCGAATGGCATATTGGCGGAAAGGCCCCCGGACAAATCCCTTAGCATGTTACGGAGCTGCGATCAGAGCATCCAGTGCGACTAGGAACGGAGGACCTCAGATGGGTATAGACAAGTACGTCGCCGTCCGCATGATCCTCATGGGCGTAGTAGTTATTATGTTTCTAGGTGGCTGTGCTTACGGCGGGCCGCCGGGTAAGTTGCCCTCGCTCCTTGCACGACATGGACGGTGGAATCGTGACGCCACAACCCCGGTCGACCTGACACTACCTACACTTAATAGTGAAGAACTGTACGTATACAAGATCATGCCAAAACCGACGAGCAGACATGACGTGCGTTGCATTGCGGCACGCTTCGGTGTCCACGGACCCATCCGAAATGATATGGTCGATCCGGGAGTCCTGGCGGACGGGAAGTGGATCAGCGTACGCCGCGATGACAACTCGTTTATTGTATACAGGAATCCCGGCGGGACGCCTTCCTATGAGGTGTGTCGCACGTTGGGAAGGGAAGATTACCCCGATGATGAAGCATGCCGGAGCATTGCAGTCGAGTTTCTGAGCACACACCGACTATTACCGAAAAAACACAATTATGACATTGGAGTATGCCAGGATGTAGGGAGAAGTTCAGGATATATACTTGTACATATTAATCGTGCAATAGATGAATACGAGGCGATCTGTGCTGGACACTTCAGGCTCGGTGTAGGCCCCAATGGCGACGTGTTGTTCTGCCGGAGTTGGTTTCCATCGATAAAGATCTACGGACGATATCCGGTCCTATCTCCCGAGGAAGCACTCTCTGCGCTCAAGGAGGGCAAGTGCTTCTCATTTATGCCAGGTGCAACCCAGAGGGGTGTCGAGGAGGTATTCATTGCGTACGATAGGGATGATCGGGAAGACTGGTTGGTGCGACCCTTGTATCTATTCTGTGGCGGCGACTGGCGGAACGGCCAGGGATTCGTTGCCTGCGTGGACGCGATTAGAGATGAATATCTCGGCGGGCCGGGCACACTACAGCCTGATGAGAGGGAGAAGTCGTCAGAGAAGGAATGACAGCAGGCGTTCTGGTGACTCCCCAAGAGTGTAGCCAGAGCGCGCGACTGCAACGGGCCGTGTTGATAAAGCAATGTGGCTGAAGCGACGCGCTGCGACTCATGTTCACATGTGCATGCGTTCCAGCCCCACTAGAGGGTAATGGTGGAAACCCAGTTCCAGGTAGCCAATCCGGGGGACTGGGCGCGGCGCTTCAGGGCGGTGCTCGGTCTCCGCGCACTTGGGCATATCGTCGGCGTAGATGGGTGACGTGACGAAGGTTGGCCTTATCCGTGCATCTCGTGTTGTTGCCTGTCTTGAGGAATTGGTGTTAGAGTCTACTTAGGCTTTCCGGCAGATTCCGCATAGAGACGTTATAAAGAGGGTTCCTTCTGGGGAGCCAGGCTTTTCCCGAGGCCGCTGGCCTCGGTTTTAGTTTACACGGCGCCCCGGTCAGCATCTGGTCGGGGCGTCGTCCTGTCCGGCCGCGAGCACGCGCCTTGCACCGGCCTATACATCTGCCCTACTGTCACGTTATGAAAGCTGATGCTGAAAGAGCACGGGAAGAACAGAAGTGGAAGGGTTGACTACACTTCGAACAGGGCGCGGGACAGTCTGGATTGCCGGATGATTGAGCGTAACGTTCCCCGGCGCAACTCATCGTGGTTGGGGACGGGGACCGTGGTTGTGCTGTCGCCGTCCTGCTTCTGCATGATGATGTGGCTGCCCCGGCGACGGACCTCGTCAAACCCGTGCTGCCTCAGTATTCGGCACGCTTCCTCGCCCGATATGGGGTTGAGCTTAGGCAATGTTGCATTCCATGGGGACGATGTAGCATTCGCCACCCAAGCGTTCCTGGATTTCGTCTTCACTGGCGCACTCGAAAAAGAGCTCAACGGCTTCTTTCAACATGGCGCGCGCTTCTTCGACGGTATTCCCCTGGCTGGCGATGTCCAACTCGGGACAAAGCGAAACAAACCCGTCGTCTTCTCGTTCAATCAACGCCGTGAAACGGATGGTGCGCATACTTGTTTCCTCATTCCATCGCGGTCCGTTTCCTCGCGCGAACGCAGGCGGGGTACATGCTCGGGACCTCGCGATTTCGTCGTTTCTACTCGTATTGATTGTAGCTGTTTCCTGTCTGCGCGGCAAATCGCGTTGTGCTGCGGGGAGGCCGCGTGATGACCTTGCGCCTCGAGAACAAGCTCTTCAAACGCTTCCCGCGTGAGCCGTTCGGAAATGCAGGCACGGTGCTCAGTTGTGGGGTGTCAGGAAGCTCGGGACAGACAGCGTTTTTCGCTCCGCTCCGCTACGCAAAACAACGTGTCAGTCCCTGGGAGGCTCGGGAGAGACAGCGTTTTTCGCTCCGCTCCGCTACCTCGCAAGACATCGGTTCTTCTTTGGTTCTTTCTTCGTTCCCAAGAAGAAAGAACGTGACGCCATCCCTACGCATTCCCACGCGGGAGCGTGTGAACGAGAAGATCGCCCCATCGTTGCCCAATTTGGTTCCCAGGCACCGGGTCGTCAACGGTCATGCCCTTGCAGGGCGTTCCATCTGCTGGGTTCCCTTTTCCCCCGGGCGTTGCCCGGGGCTGTAATCTTGCGGCCCTTCAGGCCGCCCTATCGGCGCCAAGGCAGGAGCTTCGCGGCAACATGGAGGGCGTGACGGGGATGCTTGATGGCGCGGCGGATCATGTCCGGGAGGCTGTAGTTGTGGAAGGCGAGCTGGGCACTGAAGGTCTCGAATAGGCGCTTCTGTTCATCGCGAGGAATGCACTCGTTGCACAAAAACGTGTCGGGATCGCCGCAGGTGAACTTGCTCCACGGAATGTGACTTGCCGCAATCCGATCCGCGACCTCCAAGTACAAGGCTGTACCCGGATACGGCGTGAGAAAGTGCATCGATGCAAAATCGATGCGCGCGTCCCTGATGAACCGGCGGGTCTTCTCGATATCGTCGACGGTCTCGCCGGGAACGCCCATGATGAAACAGCCGCGCAGCCGGAGTCCGGCTTCGCGCACCTTCCGGGCGACTTCGAGGTTGCGCTCGACCGTGGCCTGCTTACCGATACGGTCGAGTATGGCCTGACTGCCGCTCTCGAAGCCGATGGCAACCTGGACACATCCCGCCTGTTTCATCAGCGGCAACACGTCGGCTCGGACGGCGTTCGGATGAACCTGGCACTCCCAGCGCAAGCGGTTCAGGCCGCTCTCGATGAGTCCGTGGCAGATGCCGCAGAACCGCTCCTGATCGGTGGCCATGAGCTCGTCGTAGAACGCGATACTCTGGATTCGATAGCGCTCGGCCACGAACCGGATCTCTTCGATAACGCGTTCGGGCGAGTGGAACCTGAGTTTGGCCACGCGCGTCGAGTTGGCGCAGAACAGGCACCGGAACGGGCATCCGCGCGACGTGATCACACCGAGGGTCCGGTACGGCAGGCCCGCCAGTTCCTCGCCGGCGCCGGCG
>DAIPKA010000042.1:0-62237 GCA_036769985.1 Candidatus Hydrogenedentota bacterium
GGCGAAGGCGAAGGTGAAGGCGAAGGTGAAGGTGAAGGTGAAGGTGAAGGCGAAGGCGAAGGCGAAGGTGAAGGTGAAGGTGAAGGCGAAGGCGAAGGCGAAGGTGAAGGTGAAGGTGAAGGCGAAGGCGAAGGTGAAGGTGAAGGCGAAGGCGAGGGCGAAGGTGAAGGCGAAGGCGAGGGTGAAGGCGAGGGTGAAGGCGAAGGCGAAGGCGAAGGCGAGGGCGAAGGTGAAGCCGAGATCCTCGTTGGCACGGCGCTAGGCGGCGTGGGCGACAGCGTCTACGTTGATGTCGGTCTGTTGACGCACGGCACGCAGCCGTCGGCGTTTGTCTTCTCGCTCCTATACGACGCCACGAAGTTGGATTTCGTGTCGCTCGAGGACGGCGAGGTGGTCACCGAGGCGGGCAAGCAGGTGGTTGGCAACGATCTCGAGGGCAAGCTGGCGTTGTACGTGCTGGACGATCTCAAGCTATCGGCCGCGATGGAAGACGGCCGCTTATTCACAATGCGGTTCGAGATCCTCGGGGCCGCGCAACCGGAAGATGTGCTGGCGATCGCGTCGGACGGTACCGAGACGGCCGCGGATCCCTACGCCGAGGACGTGCCGGTGCATGTGACGCCGGGCCACGTGACGGTGGCGCAGACGGCGAGGGGATCGTTGGGCGATTACTACACGCCTTTCGAGAATGGAATCACCGCGGCGGCGCCAGGCTATACGCTGCCGCTCGACCTCGACAAGGTGGCGAACGCAACATCGGTATTGGCAAAGCTCGGGGCCTTGGTGGACGCGGCTGACCTCACTCCGTTGCTCCAGGCATACGGATTCGCGGTCGTCGACTACGAGGTGACCGGGTATATGGCGAGCCTCATAGATCGCGAGAACATCGTGTTTCCGTACAAGTTCCTCCACGAAGCCGACGTGCCGCTCTTCATCACGACGGACACGTTGTTGCACCTGTATCACATCCAATTCGACGAGACGCTCAAGGATATCGAGGAACGCGAGTTCGCGGCAGATCTGCTCGATCTGACGAACGCACTGTTGGCGGATGCTCAAGGGCAGTATGCGACGTACGCCGGCACGATGAAAGAAGCCGCGCGGCGGAACGTAGCGTTCCTTGCCGTGGCGCGCGCACTCCTCGATCCGGCGGAGGCTGTTCCGACCGAAGTCCAGGATGTCGTGGCGGCGGAGGTGGCGAAGATCGACGCGCACGCAGGATTCGACACGAGCCCGTTGTTTACCTACCGCGAAGATTACTCGCAGTATGTGCCGCGCGGTCATTACACGCGCAGCGAATTGCTCGAACGGTATTTCAAGGCCTTCATGTGGTACGGCCGGATGGCGTTCTTACTGAAGGGCGCGGAAGTCTGGGGGCCGACGGCCGAGGCGCTGGTCAGCGAGGCCGACGCCAAGATTCAGACGTTGCAGGCCGTGTTGCTGGCGACGGGTCTGGAAGCTGTCGACGTCGATGATCGCTCCGGGCGCGACGTCTGGGATCGCATCTACGCCATTACGTCGTTCTACGTGGGATTGGCCGACGACCTCACGCCGTACGAATACCTCGAGGTCTTGAACATGCTCTTCGGCGACGCCTTCGACGTGACCATACTCGAGGACGACGCTACCTTCTTCGAGCTGAAGAAGGAACTCGCTCTTCTTCGGTCGCCGCAGATCTACGGCGGCACCGGCAACATCTACCTGACGCCGCCTATCACGCCGGATTCCCTCGACAGCGTCCTCGACCGCACCAAAGGCATGCGGTTTATGGGCCAGCGATTCATTCCGGACTCGTACATGTTCCAGCATCTCGTGTTTCCGGAGGTCTTGGGTTACACCGGAACCGGCGATCCCGAACCGTTCACGCTCGGCGAGACGGGCGGCGGCCCCGGGCGCTGCTATCCTCGCGGCCTTGATGCTATGGCCTTGTTGGGCTCGGAGCTGGCCGCCGACCTCCTCGAGACAGGTGGCGACACCGACTACGAAGGCTATGCGGAACGCATCGCGGAGCTCGAGGCATGGCTTGCCCTGCTCACGGCTGACGACTGGCATCAGAACCTATACTGGGGCTGGCTGGATGCGCTTCGCGCGCTCCTGAACGAGTTGCCGGCCGGCTATCCCGAGTTCATGCGCACCGAGGCGTGGCAGAAGAAGGGACTCAACGCGGCGTTGGCCTCGTGGGCCGAGCTGCGACACGACACGATCCTCTACGCCAAGCAGAGCTATACGCCGGGATACGTCTCGGTGCCGCCGGACGTGGCCGGGTACGTCGAGCCGGTGCCGGAGTTTTATGGTCGCCTGCTGGCCCTCGCCCGGATGACGCGCGAAGGATTGACGGTGCTCGATGCCCTGTCTCCGGCCGCGGCAGCCCGGCTGGTGAGTCTCGAGGCCATCCTCGAACGGCTCCTCGAACTGGCCGGCAAGGAACTGACCAACGAGGAGCTGACCGCAGATGACCACATGTACCTCCGGGATTTCGGGGATACCCTCGAGACCACGGTGGCCGGTGTCGCCGAGGATGGATTCAAAACAACGCTCGTCGCCGATGTTCACACGCACGGCGTCGAAGGCCGGGTTGTCGAGGAGGCCTCCGGATACGTGGACCTGATCGTTGTCGCCTGTCCGCATCCCAGTGGCGGGGCCTTCCTGGCAGCGGGGCCGGTGCTCTCGTACTACGAGTTCAAGCAGCCCATGGACGACCGCCTGACGGATGAGGCCTGGCGCGCGCTCCTCGATTCCGCCAGCCGACCCGACCGGCCCGTGTGGTTCCAGGAACTCGTGAAAGGAAAATAGGATCCGGCCGGAAACCTTGCGCGCAGAAGGGCCACTTGCGGACCTTTCAGGCGAGTTCGCGCGCGGCTTCGATGGCCGGGCGCCAGTGGTCGACCGAGGCCTTGAGATCGCTCACGACGGTGTAGTCGGTGGGCCAGCGCTCGCGGTGCGAGATCTCGAGGAGCAGCGTGCAGCGTTCGGCGCCGGCGTTGCGCAGCGTGGCCAGGACCTCCTCGGGAACGATCTTGCCGCGGGCGTTGTACTCGGGCGTGAAGGGATAGTGGCCGCCCTTGTCGCGGAGGCTTTGCTTGATGTGGATGACCGGCGCGACGCGGGCAAACTCGGCCAGCCACGCATGGGCGTCGGTATCTCGCGGATCGGGCGACTCGAGATCGCCGTGGTCCACGTCGAGGCACAGCAACATCGGCACGGCGAATCCGTCAGCGCACTTGTCGAGGATATCCCGCGTCTCCGCGATAGTGCCCGCGACCTCGCGCGGAATCGACATCGGCTCGAACATGACGTAGCGCAGGCCCAGCTCGGCGGCGTACGCGGCGAGTTCGCGCCAGGCCGCGATACCGTCGTCGATACGGCGCGCGCGCACGGCAGGATCGGCGTTGTCCCGGCACGACATGATGCCGAAGTGGCTCCCGACGCCCTCGGCGCCCAGAAACGCCGACAATCGGAAGAACCGCTTGAACCAATCCATCCAGATGCGCCGCAGGTCCGGATCCGGATGCAACACGTGGTTCACGCGCGTGAAGGCCGAGGTGAACGTACTCTCGACACGCACGCCCTTGGCGTCGCAGAGCGAGCGGATCCGTGCCGCCTCGCGATAGACGATGTCCTCCGGCAGGAACGGATTGAGGAGATCCGCCGTGAACTGGACGGTATCGAGGCCGAGCTCATCGGCGACGACGCCAATCCAGTCGTCGGGTTCAGGATAGCGATTGATGGCGAAACCGGTGTTGATGCCGAGCGTAACGTTCACAGGAATGCCTCATGCGTTGGGCCGAAGTGACGCGCGAGGTTCTACCATCCCAGACGGATCCCGTTCAAGGCGCGCGCGGCCGGGTCAGCGCGCCGTGCTGGGCATAATGAACACCGGCGTTGGAGTTAGGGTAAGGACATGCGGCGCAGGCCCGGCGCTTGTGACGGTATCCGGCTCGGTTTGGCCAACGCCGGTGATGAGCGCTTCGATGGCTATGTCGGCATCCGTCTCGTTGAAGGAGAACTCGGTCTCCGGCCGCGGATCTTCCGGCAAGAACAACTCCGTCGGCGCATACCAGGCGATCCATTCGACCACGGCCGAAGCGTCGGCGCTGTTCGACAAGGCGTACAGGCGAACCGTAGATTCGGTGGCGACGCGCTCGACGGTGTCGCACCCGTCGAGATGATCGACAAGCTGCTGGAGGGCGTAGTAGAGCGGATAGAACGTCCGGACGCTGTGTTCCTGACGGAACCAGTGGATGACTCCCTCGACCATGCCGCCCCACGGCGCGTTTCCGGCCGACGCGCGGAAAAGCGGGATCTGCATGGGCGTCAGATCTTCCATGAACGCCGTGTTGAAGAAGATGACGCCTTGCTGGGCGGCGACGATGACGCCCTTGATCATCTCCTCGGCGCAGAATCCACGCACCCAGGCCGTTGTGGCCTGGTCGCCTGCGACGAGTTGCTGGAAGTACGCGGCGAGTCGGCAGCGGTCCGCCTCGGTGGCGGGCGGCAGCATTAGGCCCATCTGATCCGGCGTGCCGTCGCAGAACGTGGCGGGCCCCCAGCCAATGAACGAGGTGGCGCCGGTGTCCGAGATAACAAGCGGCTTCGTGTAACCGCGTTGCGCCATCTCGTAGTTCAGCCACTCAACCGTGGCCTCGATTTCATCGGGATATGAGAGCGCGTGGAAATTCACGGCGTCGAAGAGATCCGGCCTGTCCAGTATGGCGCGGATATCATCGAGCGAATGGAACATAATGCGTTCGTCGACGGCCGCAAATGATGCCTCGTACTCGCCGGGCCCCGGATCGCCAATGAAGGCGTTCGCGGCCAGAATGGCGGCGTGCATCACGATGACGTCGGAACATGCGTTGTGCGCGGCACGGTACGCGACCTCGAGCATGGCCACGTAGTCCTCAACGGGCTCCGGCTCGAACGAGGAGAATTCGACGCCGATTTCGTAATAGCGCAACGGATGCTCGAGGTCGGCGAAGTCGTCGATACCATCTCCGTCGTAGCGCTCGACGACCGCGCCGACCCAGGCCTCGTAGTCATCCATGTATTCCGGTTTCGGCGCGAGATTCGGACTAGGTTCCAGCGGAAACGGCTGAACGGATGCCCACGCGCTCTCGGACTTGAGGCCGATCATGCACTCGCGGAATCCCGCCTGCTGATACTCGCGTACGAGGCGATCCAGCGTGCTGAAGTTGATGGATGCCGTGGCCGACGATTGCATCTCTCCCCATCCGATCAGGTCCGGCATGAACTTGACCGCCGGCGCCCGGAGTTGGGCGAAGTCGGCGGCCAGTCCAGGGAAGGCATATTCCATTCCGATGGCGATGGGCAGTACGTTGGCCGGCTCGACCGGTTGTACCGGCGGTGTCGGACATCCGTCCAAGGCCGCGATTAGGGCCGCGGCTACACACAGGGCCATCGTTGACTCCCTGCGTATGATGGGACTCATAGGTCGTCTCCTCTATCGAAGCGCAGTGTGGCCCGCAGCATGACACCCCGAAGCGGCCTCACCATCGCCCGTACGCCCACTCTACTCCTGGCGCGCCACTTCGTGACATCCTCAGGCACTCAGACGGTGCGCGCAACGTTGGTCGCGAGGAAGAAGAGTACCGCGAAAACCAAGCACAGGCCGCCCAAGAAGCGGAACCACGCATTGCCCTGAACCGCGTGAAAGGCGATGACGCGATCCGCTACCGAGGGTAGGGCGAGACAGAGTACGCCTTTGAGGAGCACGAGCAGTCCGAGCCAGGAGACCAGCCGAGGAAACAGCAGGGGATCGGCGTCGTGTTCCAGCGGCCGGACGGCCATGACGACGCCGACAAGCATCAGCGCGACGCCGCCCACGAACCGCCAGAACAGCATGCACGAAGGAGAGCGAAACATCAGGCGCAGGAGGTTCGGCGCCATCAACGCCGTGACGCCGACCGCCATGGTCGCGAAGGCCAGCACGCCCACCGAGACGTTGTACAGCGGCACAATCCACGCCAACCAGTTCGCCGCCATCTCCGACTCCTTCTGTCGGCCAAGACGTAATGTCTGTCCGCTGACTGCGTCCTCTACAGTACTCTTCTTGGCCGCGGCAACGCCAATGCCGGGTGTTCCGTATGATAGACTGCATCGAAGAATGGGCCCTGGGCCCTAGGAGGTTCTCGAATGAGCGGAAAAGGGTTGTTTTCGTTGCTCGCGGCGCTCGCGATCCTGAATCCGGCGTGGGCGTTCAATCCACCGGAAGACACGGCCGGCCCGGTGACCATCCGAATCGCCGCGCCGGAGATCATCGGCCAACTCGAGACGCCCTGCGCCGTCGAGGTCTCGCTGGTCAACGCCAGCGACGAGGCCGTCGCCGGGAGCCTGCGCATCGGCGTCATCGATACGTGGCGCGTCGAGCCGGCGGAGGCCGTCGCGTTTCGCATCGAGGCGCGCGGCGAGGCGAGATACACCTTCAACGTTATCGTAGGCGCTGGCGCCTACAACGCGCTCTATCCGATTCACGCCTTCGCCGAGTTCGCCGCGAACGGCCAGGCATACGCGGCCCACGCCGTCAAGATCGTCGAGACGCAGTTGCCAGAGGTGCCTGAACCCAACGTCGAGGTGCCGTGGCGGCCTATCGTACTCGCCGCCGATACCGAGGTCTCCCTCGATCAGAGCCTGATGCGGCGCGTGGTGATCGAGGCGTTCGGCGAGGAGCCCGTCATCAAGCCGGTAGCCTGGCACGGCTCGGACGAACGGACGCGCGGCGCCGTGGACGTGGGCGGCTCGGCCTCGCGTCCGGATGCACGCCGCACCATCGCCATGCATCCGCCGTGGTACGGCGGCCATGCCGGCGCCGAATACGTCGAGTTTCCGGTACGTCTGCCGGAGGATGTGCCAATCCGCCTCGCCTTCGCGAACGCCATCCGCGACAACGATGTCACGCGCAACGAGCCGGCCAGCGACGGCGTGACGTTCCGCGTGCGCGTGGCCGATTTCGATGCACCGGCCGGCGCATGGGGCGATGTGGTTTTCGAGCAGCACACCGATGCCAAGCAGTGGCAAGACGCCAACGTCGATCTCGGTGCCTACACGGGCCAGACGATCCGGCTCCAACTCGAGGTACATCCCGGCCCGACGAATGACACGACGTGCGACCAAGGGTACTGGGGCGCGCCGCGCCTTATCGCGGGCGATTCGACACGGCGGGCGATCGCGCCGGCCGAACCCAAGCCTCTTGGCGTCGTTGCCTGCGGAGGGGACTCGTACGATGTCCTCGTAGCGCTCGGCACACGCGGCATCCTCGACGGCCGCGTCGTGTTCCGGCACGGCGACCAGCGACTCGAGTGCGCCGGATTCTCGACCACCGTGCTTAAGGACGCCCTCGAGCAGCCGGGCGCGCTCACGGAACTCGTCAGTGTCGAGGAACGGCCGGCGGATCACGGCCGACGGATTGTACATCGATTCGAGGGCTGGGCCGGTGCATTCGACCTGGTTATCGACGTGTGGCTCGAGGCGAGCGCGTTGCGCGTGGCCTTTGCCGTCGAGGGCGCGCCTGAACCGAAACCGTGGCAGGTGGTTCACATTGAAGACGCGGCCGCTGGGCCATGGACCGCCGGCATCGAGCGCGTTTATGCGGGTCCCGGCAATGTCATCGCGGCGCCCGAGGCCTTTCGCCTGTACTTCGACGGCCACCAGTGCGCCACCTCATTTGCCGGCTTCGAGTTCGACAACGGCATGCGACTCGTTCAGGGCCTCGATGCGCCGCCGAGTTTCCTCGAAGTCACGCCGGCGTCGCGACATTTCTCGTTTCATACGCCGGACGCGCAGACGATGAGCTTCATTCCGTGTCCGACGGTGTGGGAGGGCGCCAAGGCGTGGCACGATGTCAACGGCCTCGGAGCGGCCGGCGGCGTCGCGCGCGCGGCAGGCCGGTTCGTGTTCGACCTCTGGGGCGGCCATTACGCATCGAGCGCCGACGCCCTCGAGCGCGCCTTCCGTTACGGCCTGACGGACAGCATGGTCGTGTGGCACAACTGGCAGCGCTGGGGCTACGACTATCGGCTGCCGGACATCTATCCACCGAATCCCGACTTCGGCACGCTCGACGAGTTCCAGCGCCTCGCCCAGGTGTGCAAGGATCGCGACGTCGTGTTCGCGCCGCACGACAACTACATTGACTTCTATCCGGACGCCGAAGGCTACTCGTACCGCCACATCGCCTTTACCAACACCGGCGCCCCGATTCGCGCGTGGCTCAACGAGGGCCGCGACGCCCAGTCCTACCGATGGCGCGCGGATACGCTCGAGCCGTTCCTCGAACGCAACGTCGCGTGGATGCGCGACACCATCGCGCCCACCGGCTATTTCATTGACGTGTGGTCGTCCATCGGGCCGTACGATTACTGGACGCATGACGGCCAGTTCTTCACGAAGGCCTACACGCGCACGCGCTGGGGCGAGTTCTTCGCGTACATTCGCGATCAGTTCGGCGGCAACGCGCCGCAGATCTCGGAAAGCGGCCACGACCAGCTCATCGGCTGGCTCGACGGCGCGCAAACAAACCACCTCCGCGTCGACGCGCATCCTACGGGCGAGTCGTGGACCACCTGGCGTATCACGTGCAAGGACGCCGAACGCGTGCCATGGTTTGACACGGCCCATCACGATCGCTTTGTACTCCACGGCGCCGGCTACAGCAGCCGGTATCAAGGTGGCCTCGACGGCGCGCTCCACGGTATCTACAGCGACGACTACATCGCCACCGAAGTCCTGACGGGCCATCCGGCGATGGTGCCGGTGCCCTTTGGACGCGATGTCGTGCGGAAGTACTGGCTATTGCACGACCTCATGCGCGCCTTGGCCCTCGAACGCATCGACTCGGTCGAGTTCGCGGACGGCGATATGCACCGCCAGTACGTACGGTGGCAGAACGGCGCCGAGGTATGGATGAATCGCGGCGCCGACGACTGGAGCGTCGGCGATCACGTGTTGCCGCAATATGGTTTCTTCGCGCGCGTCGGCGACGTCGAGGCGGCCATCGAGCGGCTCGATGGTGTGATTGCGGAGTGGAGTCGCGGCCCCGGCGGCGTGTATGTGAACGCGCGGCCGTACATCACGGCGAAACGGCCCATCCGGGTGTCCGTCGAATCAGTCGAGTACCTCGGCGAACGCGCGTGCGAGGTGACACTCCAGTGGCAGGCCGACAAGCCGCTCGACCAGGACTGCCGGGTGTTCGTCCACGGCGTGGATGCCGGCGGCGAGATTCTATTCCAGGGCGATCACGACGCGCCCGTGCCTACCACGCAGTGGCAGGGCGTCGTATCAAGTACGGCCCGACTTGTACTGCCCAAGGATGCCACGGCCGGTACCGCGTTCGAACTTCGCGTCGGCCTTTACGTGAGTGGCGGCGCGCGCGTGCCCATCGAAGGCACGGACGACGGCCAGACGCGGATTCGCCTCGGCACGCTCATGCTCGTAGGCGATGGCGCGCGCATCGATGACGTGACCTGGAACCCACGCCCGACCGAGCCGGATCCGTTGGCCGAACGGTTCAACGTGACACGCAAGGCGATCCGCTTCGGCGGTATCATCACCGACGGCGCGTGTCGCGTGGCGGTCGCTGATGACGCGGTGGTTGTAACCCCGTTGCCGGAGAGCCCGTCCTTCGCCGTGCGCCTGAATTACGACGCGATGGGCTGGACGGGCGCCGTGGCGGGCCGCGCCGAGGCGTTGGCCGAGGATGGCTCGGTGGTCGAGACGATTGCGGTGCGCGGACGAGGGCGCGAGATTGGCCTGCCGTGTGCGGCGGACGTTTTCGCTTACCGGCTGACAAGCGAATAGAACCGAGACGATGGGTGGTGTACCATAAACTGGCTCCCCGCGGTGGGGATCGGATGCGGAGGCACTTCCGCGAAACACGGGAGGAAAGCAATGGCTATCAATTTGATGAGCACGCTGAAAGGTTCGCTCTTGGAAGGGTTCTTTCCCGAAGGCTGGGACCTCGACGCGCTGGACAAGCTTTGCGCGAGAGCGCCCGAGACGATCACGAACCGCGAGACGTGGTGGAACAAGCGGTTCGAGCCCATCGCCTGTGAGACACTGGCGGATTTCGACACGATGATGGGACACGAGATCGCCCTCGAGATCGCCAATGCCCGGAAGGCCAAGAAACCCATCGCGTTCATCCTGCCGGTGGGGCCGATGGGCATGTATCGCTGGGCCGTCTATTTCCTGAAAGAGTGGGGCGTCCCCTGCGGCCACGTCCATGGTTTCAATATGGACGAGTGGAGCGATGCGAAAGGCAACACCTTGCCGGCCAAGGATCCCGGCGCGTTCCAAAACGCCATGGAACAGGCTTTCTACGGCCCGCTCGGCAAACTGACGGTGCCCAAGGGGCAGCGCCACTTCGCCACGAAGAACGCGTTGCCGAAGTACGCCGAGCAGATCGCCGCGCTCAAGAAGAAGGGCGCACGGCTGGTGACGGTGTTTGGCATCGGGCGCGTCTGCCACATCGCGTTCTGGGAGCCGCACTTCGCCGCCGAGTACAAGTCGCTCAAGGAGTGGAAGGCCGCGACGCACCGCTTGGGTGCCAAACTTCAGCCGCTCACCGTCGAGCAGAACGCCATCACCAGTTTCAAGAGCCGGACCACCCTCGTGCCGACCACGGCCAACACCATCGGGCCCGGCCTGTTCCTCAAGTCCGACAAGATCATCGGCGGCGCCGACGGCGCCCTCGGCCGAGGCATGATGTGGCAGGGCATGTCGCTCTGGGCGACGCTGCATCACGCGCCGACGCCGTGGATTCCCAGCACCTTCATGCCGACCCTCGCAGGCCGGCTCTTCTTCCTAAAAGAGCTTGCCGGCCCCCTCGAGGCCGAGTGCAACTGATACCGTAGACGGATCGACCAAGGCGCTGAAGCTACCGCCCGACGCGGCCGCCGTCAGCGCCGTTTTCTTTACCCTTGGGACTTGCCCTCGCTCGGGCGGCCGGTTTCCTTCGAGGCGCGAGCCGGAAGCCAGGCCCGGATAAGGTGTTTGTTTGTCCTTACGGATCGGTGTCCCTGCTGGATGATGGCCATTCTCGCAACGGCGTTCAGGTCTCTTGTGAGTGTCTTCGTCGTCTTGCCGGCATATGCCTGCGCAAGCTTGGGCGTCAACGTTGGAATCTTCGAGATGGGCACCCAGCCGTTGTCCTCGGTGACGCGTGACAAATCAAGTACCAGCCGCGTCCTCCGGGCGCGGGCTGCGGTTTCCTTTTCTCTGCCGAAGCGTTTGTAGACGTAGTTCTCCCATACCGAATCCAATTGCCGCTCGCGGATAAACTCCAGTTGCTCTTTGAGTTGATCGACGAGACCTTGACAGGCATAGGCGACGAACTCGGACATCCGGCCCTCGGCCCTGCCGGCCTTATCGAGCTGCCGGTAGTACTCGGTGCGCGTGAGATTGTAGAAGTTGCTGAGCAAGTGGGCCGCGGGCGTGGGAAAGCCGCCCTGCAAGAGTAAGCGGAACTCGATGAGCCGCGCCGTTCGGCCGTTGCCGTCGCCAAATGGATGGATCCAGACGAAGTGGAGATGCGCGGCGATGGCGGCCAGAATCGGGCCGGCCCGCTCGATATCCTTGGGAAAGGCGAGGCCGTTCAACCAGTCGCAGAACTTGGCGAGCAGGAACTCGCAGTCTTCTGCCGGCGCGCCGCGGTACCGGCCAACCATAACGGAATGCTGGCGGAGTTCGCCCGGCACAACATCTTCGTCCAGCGGGAGTTTCTCGAGTACGAGCCGGTTGTACTCCCGGATTTCGCCCGGCGAGATGGGACCGTACGTGCCCCGGATAACTTCCTCACCGATGCGGTTGCACGCGGCCTCCACATTTCTAACCTCCTGAGCAAGATACTGTCTCGAGGGGGGAAGCTCTCTTCGTCCTGCCAATAGGTCTCGCACCTCTTCTTCCGTCAGTGTATTGCCCTCAATGGCGGTCGTGGCCAGGACGCCCTTGGCAAGATACAGGGCATGAAGACGCCGCGCGGCCTCCGGCTCCAGTGGTACGCCGGCAATATGCTCCACTTTCGAGGCTGCCTCGCCCAGGAGCAGCCACGTCAGATGATCGAGTTCGGTGAGGTCGAGGGCGAATCTGAGCCACGGATGTGTCCGCTCATATGTCCGCATGAATGTCCCTTATAAGCTCTTGTATACAAAGCAGATGCGACTATTTTGTCCCATAATATGTCCGCTCTTGAGAGAAGTATAGACCAACTTGAGGGGCAACGCAAGTGGCACGCAGCAGAAACCAACGTCTGGGTCAATCCGATTCGAACGACGCCAACCGGCGGGCGAAGGTTGAATCGCGGGCATCCAGTCTGGTTGACTGACGCGGGGCAAGGCTATACGAGGAGCACCCATGGACTCACGTGAACGAACGTTGCGCGCTGTTGGGCGCGAGCAGCCGGATCGCGTTCCCATCGACGTCTGGATGTCCGCCGGCATGAAGGCGAAGCTCAAAGCCGAGCGCGGTATCGCCTTCGAGGCGTTCCTCGACGCGCATGACGTCGATCTGCGCTACATCGCCGGGCCGGAGTACATCGGGCCGCCGCTGCGCACTTTCCCTGATGGCACCGACGAGGATATCTGGGGCGTGCGGCGCCGGACGGTGCGTGTCGAGACGCCTGGCGGCGCCGAGACGTACAAGGAGGTGGCATGGTCGCCGCTGGCCGAGGCCGAGACCATCGAGGCGGTCGACGCCTACGCCGGGTGGCCATCCGTGGACGCCTTCGACTTCTCCGTGATCGAGGCGCAATGCGATGCGCTACACGAGCAGGACCGGGCGGTGGTGTTCATGGGTGATCGGCTCAACCGCCTCGCCCAGTTGAAGCCGGGCATGTACCTGCGCGGCGTCGAGCAGATCCTCGTGGACATGGCCGTCGCGCCGGAACTTGCCCGCGCCGTGTTCGCGCAGATTCGCCGGTTCTACCTCGCCTACGCGGAACGCCTCTTCGAAGCGGCCCGGGGCAAGATCGACCTGCTGCTTACGGGCGACGACTTCGGATCCCAAGGCGGGCCGCTCGTATCTGAAGCCATGTGGCTCGAGTTTCTGGAGCCCGGTTTCCGCCAGTACATCGAGCTGGCCCACGCCTACGGCGTCCGCGTGATTCATCACACGTGCGGCGGCGTTCGCCCCCTGATTCCGCACCTCATCGACGCCGGCCTCGACGTACTCCAATCGCTCCAGCCCGAGGCGGAGGGCATGGAGCCGCGGGCGCTGAAACGCGATTTCGGCGATCGGCTGGTCTTCCATGGCGGACTCTCGATTCAGCGCACGCTGCCCTTTGGCACGCCGGACGACGTCCGGGCCGAGGTGCGCGACCGCATCGACGCCCTTGCCCCCGGCGGCGGCTACATCCTCTGCACGGCCCACAACCTCCAGGCCGACGTACCGCTGGCGAATGTCGACGCCTTGCTGGGCGCGTACCGCGATCTCGGCGCCTACGGCGCGTAATGGATCGGACGGATCGGACGGATCATCGGCGTTCCGCTCAGGAATCGGTGGCGACGCAGACGCAGAATTCGGCCCGGTTCGAGGCGGGGATCTCGGCCGTCACGGGAACGGTGGTCAAGACTTGCGCCACCATCGCGCCCTCGGGCGGAGGCGTCACGTGGAGGATGATCGAAACCTGTTCCGGATAGGACTCGGCGATCCGGATCTCGGGCTCGGCCACCTGATATCCGGTCGTTGGAAACACGAACTGGGCCTCAAGCTTCCAGCACTCGTCGTCGAGCGAGTCTTTCGTCAGCGCGCCGGCAAAGTTGTAGGGGCCCTCCAGGCCGTAGCCGTAACGGCCGGAGAACGGAATCAGTTCGACGGTCGTTCGCGGGCTGCACGTTCCCGGGCCGCATGAGCTCGGGCAGCCGAGCGCTAGGGCCGCCAAGAGGACCCCCGCGGACAGTCGACCGCTCCAACGGATCATGGTGTGCATCGCTCATACCCTCCTCTTGCGACGGCTGAGCTTCCGGCCGCTCCTGTCCATTCTACATCGCTCGGGGCGGACGTTACGTGACCGCTCACGCTTTCTCTTTGAGCAGGTCGCGGATCTCGGCGAGCAAGATCTCTTCCTTCGATGGCTCGGGCGGTGCGGTGGGCGCTTGTTGCTCGCGCTTGGACATGACGTTCATGGTCTTCACCGCGACAAACATGGCCAAGGCGACGATGGTGAAATCGACAACCGTCTGGATGAACTTCCCATAGCCGATCACGACCGCCGGTGCGTCTCCGACCGCCTGCTTGATGGTGATCGCCAGGCTGGTGAAGTCCATGCCGCCCAGAAGGACGCCGATGGGCGGCATGACCACGTCGGCCACCAAGGACGAGACGATCTTGCCGAAGGCCGCGCCGGTGATGATGCCCACCGCCATGTCGACCACGTTGCCGCGCAGGGCGAACGCTTTGAATTCGCTGAGGATGCTCATAGTTGATTCCTCCAACTGAAAGCTGAAACCTGCCTCAACACTGCCCAGTGTTCCCTATGAACGCCGGCGCTCATCGTACTCCTCTGTTGACGGTGCCGCAATCGGCGGTTCCTTTTCGACCGGCCGGTTGTGAGATGGGCCCGCCGTTGCCTATAGTAGACAGGCTTTCGCAAGGCGTCGTGCGCCGAGGAGATTAGCCATGTGCCGAGGAATGCCGTGGGGCCTAGCCATCACACTGATCGTGTCGTTCTGTGCCGTGGCCCAGTCGCCGCCAACCGCGACGGCGGGGAAGCTCGCCGAGGGTGCGGCACCCGTAACGGTGGTCTGCCTGGGCGATAGCGTGACCGGCATCTATTACCACACGGGCGGCCGGCGCGCGTATCCGGAGATGCTCGAGATCGGTCTGAAACGCCTGTATCCGGAGGCCGAAGTGCATGTGGTGAATGCCGGCATCAGCGGCAACACGACGACCGACGGCCTGAATCGGATGGAGGCCGATGTGCTGGCCCACAAACCCGATCTTGTGACGGTCATGTTCGCTCTGAACGACATGACGCGCGTGCCCATGGAGACTTTCCGTGAGAACCTCAAGACCATCGCACAGCGGTGTCGCGAGCGCGGCGCCGAGGTCATCCTCTGCACGCCGAACTCGGTGTATGAAACGCCGAATCGTCCTATCGCCATGCTCGAGACCTACGTGAAGGCCATCCGCGCCGAGGCCCACGCCCTCGCCGCGCCCCTCGCCGACTGCTACGCCGCCTACGAGGCGGTGCACAATCGCGACGCCCTTGAGTGGGCGATGCTCATGAGCGAAGACATTCATCCGAACATGCTCGGTCACAAGGTTGACGCAGAGGTGATCGCCGCGACTATCGCCGGCCGGCCGGTATCGCTGCGCGACGTAGCCCCGCTCGAACCGGCGATTCCGCGCACGGTGGCGTTGGTCACGGCCGGCACGCCGGTGCGCGTGTACGCGATGCCGCCGTTCGACGCGCTGGTCGGGCCGGCGCTCGAGCGCGTTCAGGCCGGCGCACGGGTCGAGGTCACGCCGTGGCCCATCGAGGGCAAGACGTTGTCTGCCATCGAGCAAGAGGCGAAGCAGGTGCGTGAGCTCAAGCCGGATCTGGTCCTCGTGACCGTGCCGGTCGCCGCCGTCGAAGGCACAAAGGAGCAGTTCATCCGATCGTATTCGTGGGTGTTGAATTGGTCGCTCAGCTTCGGCGTTCAGGAATGGGACTGCGTGGCGGCCGCACCGTTCGCCGCGGATCCGAATCTCGCGCCGGAGGCCGCGCCGTGGGATGCGCTGACGCGCGAGATCGTGTTCGCCTCGGACCTTGGCTGCGTCGACCGCGTGCCAGGCGACACGCGGCCGGTCGCCGAGATCTTCGACGCATGGCTCGAGGGTCAGTTCAAACCGGCCGAGATTGCGGCGGAATGAGTTCTCAAGATCACCGATTGCGAGGGTTTTGAATGAACACGATGCATCGCTGGAAATATGCGGCGATTCTGGCCGTTTTGGCGCTTGTCGGCGGACCGTACGCTTCGGCCCGATCTGTGGAGGAATCCATGCGCGGTATTCCGATTGCCTACAGCGTCGACGTGGTGGTGGTGGGTGGAACGACCGGCGCGGTGTGCGCGGCCGTCGAGGCGGCGCAGCAGGGCGGCGATGTGTTCCTCGCGGCGCCGATGCCGTATCTTGGCGAGGACGTGTGCGGCACGTATCGCTTGTGGCTCGAGCCGGGCGAAGTGCCCGAGACGCCCTTGGCCGAAGCCTTGTTTGCCGAGCCGCCTCGGGCGCTGGGCATCGGCCAAGGCCTACCGTTTACCTACGAGACCGACGTGCCTTCCGGCGGTATCCATCCCGACAAAACGCCCCCATCCACGCTTTCCGACGGCCAGTGGGCCAACGCCTCGACGCAGAGCGTCGAGTACGGCGAGAACGTAACGATCACGCTCGACCTCGGCTTTCCGGTCGATCTCGGCGCGGTGCATGTGCTGGCCTTCCAGCGGCCCAACGATTTCGAGGTCGAGCGCGCTACCATCTTCGCGAGTACGGACAAGGAGCAGTGGACGCTTGCCGGCGTCGTTACCAACGCGTCCCCCGGCGCCGGCGACTACACCGATAGGGCGTTCGTGCTGTCGGCGCCCGTCACCGAGACGGCCCGGTATGTGCGCGTGGCCGTCGAGAAGACAGCACGCGTCAAGCGGATTCTTCTCGGCGAGATCGTGGTCGAGCCGGCGACGGAAACGGCCGCCCGGCGCGACGCGTCTCAGGCATCGCTTGAAGGCTATCGAATTCCGCCGAGACCGCTGCAAATCAAGCGCGCCCTTGACCAGGCGCTCATCGACGCCGGCGTTCAGTTCCTCTACGGCTCGATGGTGACGGATGTCCTGCGCGATGCCGACGGCCGCTTGGCCGGCATCGTCATGGCCAATCGCTCCGGACGTCAGGCCGTCGTGGCAAAGACGATCATCGACGCGACGCCGCGCGCGTCCGTGGCCCGCTTGGCCGGTGCCTCTTTCGCGCCGTACGAGGGCGGGCCGCACACGTTCACGCGCGTGGTGGTGGGCGGCGAGGCGCACGAGGGCGACGGCATCGTCGTGCGCGAGAGGCCAACACCGGTGCAGATTGATAGCGGGGCGCCAACCGGCGACGCGTTGCGGCCAGCCTTCGAGTACACGCTGACGATCAACATGGCCGATGACTCGCCGGCCGCGTTCGCCGAAGCCGAGCAGATCGCCCGCGATCATACGTGGGATCCGGCCCAGGTGGCCGCTTCGGATATGCTCTTCGAGCTTCCGCCCGACGCCATGGTCGGGGAGCGCCGGCTGTCCGGCGCGTGGCCGGGCGTCGAACAGGCCGACCTTGACCTTTTCCGGCCGGCCGGCGTTTCCGGGCTGTACGTGCTGGGTGGTTGCGCGGCCGTGTCGCGCCAGGCCGCCGCCGCGATGCTGCGGCCGCTGGCGTTCATGGACCTCGGCGCGCGTATCGGCGGGGCGGCGGCCGCGGAGGCCGGCGTTTCGAAGAAGGCGTGTGTTGTGTGTTTCGGCGACAGCATCACCGCCTCGGCGTATCCGGCGAAGTTGGGTCGGCTCCTGCCGACGTGCCGCGTGGCTAACGCCGGCGTAGGTGGCAACACGAGCACGCAAGGCTTGGCGAGATTCGATTCGGATGTCGTGGCGGTTGCCCCGGCGGCCGTGGCCATCCTTTTCGGCGCCAACGATTGCGTACTCGCCGGGCCGAGGCAATATCAGACGTCGGTGGATACGTACGAGGCAAACCTGCGCGCCATGGTGGCGGAGTGCCGAAAACACGGCATCCGAGCGCTCCTGTGCACGCCGACGCCGATGGTGGCCGAGGCGTATTTCACGCGCCATCCCAAGGCGCTGTACGATGACGAGGGCGGCCTCGACGCTATCCTGGCGCGCTACTGCGAGGCCGTCCGTCGTGTCGGACAGGACACGGAAACGCCGGTGGTTGACCTGTACGCCGCGCTGGTCGACGACGCGTCATGGCTGTTTCCGGACGGTGTGCATCCGTCGCCCAAGGCGGAGCGGCTCATTGCGGAACGGGTGGCCGAAGCGCTCGCGCCGAGGTTGGGCGTCGAGGCACGCGTACGGGCCGTGCCGGCGGGGCTACACGTCGCCGCCGGCGCGGACGCCGTGACGGACGCCGGCGAAGTTCGCGAGTTCCTGAACGGGATCCGACCCATCCAGTCCGGGTTGCCCACTGTCGCGTCGGATACGCGCGCGCTCCCGGTCCTCGGTGAGTATGACGTCGTGGTGGTCGGCGGCGGAACCGGCGGCGCACCGGCGGGCATCGGCGCGGCGCAACACGGCGCGAAGACGCTCGTGGTCGAGTATCTTTCCGGTCTCGGTGGTGTCGGAACGCTCGGTCTGATCGGCAGCTACTACTACGGAAACCGGATCGGCTTCACCGCCAAAGTGGATCGCGGCTTGGCCGACATGGAAGGCCCCGAGGCCAAGGTTAGTTCTAGCTGGAATGTCGAATGGAAGATGGAGTGGTACCGCAACGAGCTGCGCGGCGCCCACGCGGATATCTGGTTTCATACGCTCGGCTGCGGCGCGCTGGTTGAAGACGGCCGCGTGGTGGGCGTGATCGTTGCGACGCTGGCCGGCCGTGGCGTCGTGCTGGCCAAGGCCGTAATCGACTCGACCGGCAACTCGGATATCGCCGCGGCCGCCGGCGCGGAAACCACCTTCACCGACGCGACGCATGCGGCCGTGCAAGGCACCGGCATGCCGCCACGCCAGCCGGGCGCCTCGTACACGAACACGGACTACACGATCACGGATGACGGCGATATGCTCGACATGTGGCGGACCTACGTCGCCGGCCGTACGAAGTATGAAAGCGCTTACGACCTGGGCCAGATCATCGACACGCGCGAGCGACGCCGCATCGTCGGCGACTTCACCATCTCGCCGCTCGATATCTTCAACGGCCGCACCTTCCCGGACACCGTCGTCTACTCGTGCAGCAACTTTGACACACACGGCTATACGGTGGACCCGTTCTTCATGATCAAGGCCCCGGACAAGGAGCAGGTGTTCGCCTACACACCGTACCGCTGCCACCTGCCGAAAGGCCTCGACGGGATCCTCGTCACCGGACTCGGGATCAGTGCGCACCGCGATGCTATGCCGATCCTCCGCATGCAGCCCGATATCCAAAACCAAGGCTACGCCATGGGCGTGGCCGCCGCGATGGCCGTCGACGCGGACACGGTTCCGCGCCACATCGATGTCAAGGCGCTCCAGCGACACCTCGTTGAGATCGGCAACATCCCTGAGCACTGCCTCACCGATACCGACTCGTATCCGCTCTCGCTCGAGGCGATCCGCGAAGGCGTGACGTCACTCGCCGCCGATTACGCTGGACTCGGCGTGATTCTCACGCAACCGGATACCGCGCTGCCGCTCTTGCGCGCGGCCTACACGGGGGCGGACGCGGATGCCGCGAAGCTCGTGTACGCTCACGTGCTGGGCATGCTGGGCGATGCCGCTGGCGTCGAAACGCTGCTCGACGTCGTGACCACCATGGCGTGGGACGCGGGCTGGTCGTTCACGGGCGGCGGCCAGTTCGGCGCGAGCGTGAGTCCGCTGGACAGCTACATCATCGCCCTCGGCCGCACCGGCGACGCGCGCGCTGTCGAGCCAATTCTCGCGAAGGTGACCGGGCTCGACAGCGATAGTTCCTTCTCGCACCACCGGGCCGTGGCCGTGGCGCTCGAGACGCTGCGCGATCACCGGGCCGCCGAGCCGCTGGCCGCATTGCTTCGCAAGCCGGGCATGATGGGCCATGCCTATTGGTCCATCGAGGACGCTCAACGCGGCGCGCAATCGCCCAATCCGAATTCCGAGCGCGACCGCTCGCTCCGCGAACTCATCCTCGCCCGCGCGCTGTATCGCTGCGGCGACTGCGGCGGCCTCGGCGAGACCATCTTGCGTGAATACGAGCAGGATCTGCGCGGTCACCACGCGCGCCACGCCCACGCCGTGCTCGCCGAGTAGCCGGCGGCGTTCCAGCGGACGTGTTACTCGGTCACGACTTCGATCGAGAACATCTGAATCGCCTCGAACTGGAGATCCGGGCGCGTTCGTCCACAAAAGTGCCGCGCTCGTGGTACAATGTACGTGTGCCGGTTGTAGTGCCGGGCGGGACGCATGGGGTCTCGGCACAACGACCGGGGTTTGTATGTTGTGAATGGGGAACGGAGCGAGCGCGAGCCAGCTCCGGGGAGGGTGGTCTTCATGGTCTCGATGAACACGCGATCCGTGTCTGCGCCTGGACGAACCTGGTTTGCGGCAGGGGGACTGGCTATCCTTATCGTCAGTGCGAGTGCACTTGCGGAGGGCGTGGCGACGGCACCTCGATCCCGGCTCGATGCGTTCATGAGCGGACCGTCGGTGTTCGTCTCGAATGAGGGCCAGTGGGCCGATGAGACGATCCGGTTCGCCTTGGACGGGTTCGGGGCCAACGTGGGCCTGACGGATTTCGGGCCTCGATTCCAGGTGTTTCGAGATACCGAGTCGATTCCTGCGAATGACCTCTCGGATCGCGTTCCCGCCCCGACGGAGATGTTCGAGTTCCGGGCCGTGCTCGACGGTGCGGAGCCCGTAGTGCCCGAAGGACGAGATCGGGTTCGTCAGACGTTCAACTACCTCATAGGTCATCCGGGAGAGCACCGGGGGCACGTTCCCGCCTTTGCTTCGGTGTGGTACGAGGGCGTATACCCGGGCGTGGATCTCGAATTGACCGGCGGGCGAACCGGTCTCAAGTATACGTTCCATGTGGCGCCGGGGGCATCATGGGAATCGATTCGCATTCGCTATGAGGGGATCTCGGGCCTGTCCATCCAGGAGAACGGTGCGCTCGACGTCCACGTTGCGGCAGGCTGGGCGCCGCTCGTGGATGCCGCCCCGTATCTCTTTCAGGACGTGGACGGTGAGCACGTGGCGATACCGGGCGAGTACCGACTCATGGACGATCACACAGTTGGCTTCGACGTGCTCGGGCCGTACGACACCTCGCTGCCTCTCGCGATCGATCCGGAAGTCTCGTGGGGATCCTACCTGGGTAGTGACAGCTTCGACTTTGCGTTCGATGTCGCGGTGGACGACGAAGGGAATGTTTACATCACCGGCGAAACGAGATCGGCGGGTTGGGTGAGCGACGGCTGGCACAGCACACTGGTCGGTTACAACGACGGTTTTGCCGCGAAGCTCAGCGCTTCGGGAGGTCATCTGTGGTCCACGTACGTCGGCGGGGATGACTACGACTTCGGTAGCGGCATCGCGGTCGATGGGAACGGGAACGTGTATGTTGCGGGCGAGACGAAGTCGTCCGGTTGGATCAGCGGCGGCTGGGATACCGAACTCGGGGGAGGGGGAGACGGCTTCCTTGTGAAGCTCGACGCGTCGGGCGACCACGTGTGGTCCACCTACTTGGGCGGGCTTGGCGACGATACCGGCACCGGCGTTGCCCTCGACGCTCTGGGCAATCCGTACGTCTCGGGAAGTACCTGGTCGCCGGGTTGGGTCAGCGGCGGTTGGGATCTGGATAACGATGGCGATGGTGACGGCTATGTGGTGAAGCTCAATGCCGCCGGCGCACACGTGCGTTCAACGTATGCGGGCGGCACCGAGACTGATTCTGCTGAAGATGTCGCCCTGGATTCCGACGGGAACGTGTACGTTACCGGAAACACCAACTCTCCGTCTTGGGTGAGCGGAGGGTGGAACACCACCGCGAACGGCAGTTGCGACGGCTATGTAGTGAAGCTCTCCCCGTTGCTCGGGCATACGTGGTCCACGTATGTCGGCGGGACTTCGACGGACTTCGCATACAGCCTGGTCACCGACGAAGAAGGGAGCGTATATGTCACGGGCGATACCCGATCCTCCGGTTGGGCGACCGGGGGTTGGGACACGACTCTCGGAGGATCGTCGGACGGCTACGTGGTCAAACTCGATGATGCCGGGGCGCACGTATGGTCCACGCACCTCGGCGGGGATCAGTCGGACGAGGGCTATGGCGTTGCCGTGGACGCCGCAGGAAATGTCTACGCTGTCGGGTTCACGGAGACTTCGGAGTGGATGAGCGGCGGTTGGGACACGGTGGTCAACGGCGACGACGACGGGTATATCGTTCGACTGAACACGCGGGGCGGACACGCGTGGTCCACATGCCTGGGCGGGAGCGGTCGCGAACAGAACTGGGCGATTGCCGTGGACAACGCAGGAGCCCTGCACGTTGCGGGAATGACGACTTCCGTTGGCTGGCTCACCGGCGGTTGGGACACCGTCTACGCCGGCTCTTGGGATGCCTTTGTGGTCAAAATCCTGCCCGATCCGCTCGTCCTGACGGGGCCCAACGGCGGCGAGGACTGGCCCTGCGGCACGACGCAAACCGTCACGTGGACGTGCCACGATGCTGTCGCTGCGGGACCGGAAGTCCGGCTTGCCTTGCACAAGGGCGCTACGTTCATCGATTGGATTGTCCGGCGAACCGACAACGACGGCGTCTACAACTGGATCGTCTGGACGGGCCTCGAACCGGGCGACGACTACTTCGTGCGCGTCCAGTCGTACATGGACGCCAATATCAGAGACTACAGCGATACGCCGTTCACCATATCGGCCATAGGCGTCACGACGCCCAACGGTGGCGAAACGTGGACAATGGGGAGTGTGTACTCGATCCAGTGGGCGGGCAACGACGCCCTTGTCGGCTCCGATGTCCGGATCGGGCTTCACAAGGGCACCACGTTCGTCGAGTGGATCAACCTTATGACGCCCAACGATGGAGACTACTCGTGGCTGCTTCCATCCACCTACGAAGCCGGTTACGGTTATCGCATCCGCGTTCAGTCGTACACCGACGCCACCGTCAAGGATCTCAGCGACGCGCCCTTCACACTTGAGCTGCCGCCGCTGTTGTTGACTTCGCCTGTGCGCAGCGACGTGCTTGTCATGGGGCAAACCTATGCAGTCACGTGGGACTGCAAGGATGTGCCCGCTGCCGGTTTGGATGTGCGAATCGCGCTTCACAAGGGCGGGGCCTTCGTCGACTGGATGGTCCGGAAGACCGAGAACGACGATGCATGGAATTGGACGGTGCCTATGGGACTATCCCCCGCCCCTAGCTACCGCTTGCGTCTCCAGTCGTATACGGACAGCACCTTGCGCGCCATGAGTCCCGCGTTCACCGTCGTTGCCCCGTAGGATGGGCTGCCCGCGCTCACTCGGTCACGACTTCGATCGAGAACATCTGAATCGCCTCGAACTGAAGATCCGGGCGCGTGCGGCGGTTCTGGAACGGGTTGCCGTTGATGCTGTCCGCCGCAACTTCGTCCGGATAGCTTGCGGTCGCGCGAATTACCCCGTTCACGACGCCGAGGTCGTCACCCGTCGGTGTGCCATGGAGTAGACCCGTGGCGGGATCGAGGGCCAGCCATCGCACGCCGGACGGGTACTCAAAGGCATAGGCCTCCTTCTCGCGGAACGCGAGGCGCGGATCGACGTAGCGACTCTGCAAGTCGCCGATGGACATCAGCGTCCGCACCTGGTACTCGTAGGGCTGGCCGACGACGGCGCGCCTCGGCGGGCGGCTGTAGATGAAGGGCGTCGGTAACTCGATGAGATCGGACGGACAACTCTCGACACCGTCCGCATCGACGGCCACCACGCGATAGAAGGCCTTGTTGGCATTGGGCGCTTCGGCGTCCGGATCGACGACGATCATGGCCATGTCCGATGTCGATGCGAGGAAATTGGGCAGGACCTCGCCGCGACCGAGGACCTGGTACGGCTCGCGGCTCACCGAGAAACCACGTTCATCGCTGCCGAACACATCGTAGCGCGCCGGGCGCGTGCCACGTGCATTCGGCTTCCACGTGATCACGATGCGCAGACCATCCTCGGTGTGGGCAACATCCGTCGGCACCATCGGGCCGTTCCACTCGAAACGCCACGTGGGACTCCACGCGCCCCAGACGCCGGAAGCCAACCTCGGCCGCACGCGCCAGTAGTACGTCTCGCCGGGCGAGAACATGCCGCGCCGAGGAATGCAGTGCTCGTTTGCCGGCACGATGAGGTCGTAGTTCGGCCGATAGGGATAGGCAAGATCCTCGCGGCGGCTGACGCGGATGTGATACGCGTCGCAGTCCTCGACCGCCGGCCAACGAAATTCGACGAAGGTCGCGTGCACGGTTTCATCAATGCGCGGCGAGACCGGCTCGGCGGGCGGCTCGGGCAGCGTAACGTCCGCGCACTCGATCCACCGGTGCGACACAGTGACTTCGTGCGCGCCCTCGGTGTCGTCCTGATACTCGACACGGTTCTCGCCGACGCGGAGCCGAGGTAAGGCCATGGGCGACGCGGTGATATCGGTCTCGATACGGATCGCCGAAAGCGTTGCGCCCTCGGCGTTTGCCGCAACGAACCGGACATAGTGCGCGCGGAAGGGCGGATGGCCGCGGAGTGGCAGCGCCTCGTCGAGTGACGCCTCCGGCGCATGCGGTCCTTCGCCCGATCCTTGCCACACGGCGGTGAAATCGGCACCGGTTGTCGAACTCTCGATACGGAACACGCTCGACTCACCGCCACCGGAACACGTCGCCGATACCGTAGCGCCGCAAACGGTGTAGCACGTCGTCATCGCGATGGCCACGTGCGCGTCCGGCGCTTTGACGCGCAACGCGCCGGCCTCGGCCTCGAAGCCGTCCATGGCCTCGGCGTAGTCCGCCAATGTGGCGTCGAGGGGCGGCTCGTAGATGATCTTCGAGTTGCCGAAATACCGATGCGGCCCGCCTTCGCGGACGTACGAGTACTTGCCGATGTTATCCCAGCGGAAGATCATCCCCTCGCCTGGACGCAGCGTGTAGTCCATACGATGCCCGATGAGGCCGTACGGCGCGCGGCCGTCATCGATACCGAACAGCGCCGCGTTACTCTCGGCCGAAGTCCACGCGCCCATGGGCGGCCCGTACGGCATTTCGCGCTTGGCGAGATCGTGATCGCGGGCGCACGCGTCGCCGCTCACCGGCTTGCGGTTCTCGCGGTCGAGGAAGAACGCGTCCTGATCGATGTCCATGAATTGGTGGTCGCCGTCGAGGAATACCTCACACTGCATGTGGCCGTGGAGCGTCCGGTTGAAGGGATCCTGACCGCCGTTGGCCTTGTTGAATCCCATGTAGTTGAACAAGGCCGAGCCGCACGCGCCCGCGTCATCGCACAGGCCGCCGCCGTAGATGTTCACCATGCGCACCGGATCGTGGAAATCCGCCTCCATGAGCGGCGCGTCATGGTGCATGTTCTCGCGCATGTTCTCCCAGATGAGATAGACGCGCTCCTGATCGTCGCGCGCGCCCCGCGTGAACTCCGCAACCAGTTCGTCCACATTCCACCAGCGGCCGCGATCGTTGACGACCACGCGCGGATTGACCACCGGCGTCGAGCCGGTATTGGCGATGGTGAGCGAGACATTGTTCTGAAAGGTGATGCGCCGCGTACCGTGCTCGCGCGTCATCGTGTTATCCATATCGAGCCGGCCGCCCACCTCGACCCGATACGCGGCGGTACGCGCCCGAATCACCTCGACATGGGTTTTCTCCTCGGATGCCGTGAACACGGTCGCGGCATAGGCACCATGAAGGGAGAAGGGCAACGCGGCAGCCAATACCGCAAAGGCAAAGCTCCTCATGATGTCGTTCTTCGGGACCATTGCCTATTCCTCCTCGGGCTCTTGCCGGAGGGTGTCGAACCATTGGATGAAGAGTTCGTGTTGGGCCTTTTGGAATCGGTTGGTGTCGTCGGGGGTGAGGTGGGTGAGGCCGGAGGGGCGCTTGGACTTGGTCCAGGCGTTGCCGGCGCGCTCGACGCAGGCCTTGACGTCGTCGAAATCGGCGTCGCGGTCGCGCGTCGGCGATACGATCAGGCATGGACGCGGGGCGATGAGGCGGAGGATGTCGTCGTAGTCGAAGGGGATGTCGGCCTCGTGGCCATTGAAGAGGCCGAGTTTGGGTTGGAGCGCGTACCATTCCCAGAGGCGTCGGATGCCGCCGGTGGACTTGGCGTCGGTGTCGGTACGCATGGGCGTGAAGCCGCAGAACGACGCGACGGCCGGGATGCTCTCGTCGAGGGCGGCGGCGTATAGGGCCACCATGCCGCCCATCGAGTAGCCGAGGAGGGCGACGCGTCGGCGATCGATGTTGGGCATCGTCGTGGCCGCTTCGCCCTTGCCATGGACGAGGAACTCGTAGGCGGCCACGGCGTCGTGGACCATGCGGCCGAGGATCGACCAGTCGGAGTACGTGTCGTAGAAATCGCGTCCCTCGAGGAGTCGCAGGCCGAAACCGCATTGGTCGTAGGCGAGGACGACGTAGCCGTGTTGCGCGAGGCGATGGTACACCGTGGTGTCCTCGACGCCGTAGCCTTCGTTGTAACCGGAGTGGTAGCAGTAGGGATGGAGCCAGATGACGGCCGGCGCCGGTGTGGTTACGGTCGGGTTGTAGTAGATGTTGCCTCGGACGTTCTTGCCGAAGCTGACGGTGATGCGCGCCGTATTCTCGACGGCCCAGCGGTCGTGCGTCATCATCTTCGACTCGGCCTCGCTCAGAAACGTGTACGTGCCGTCCCACTCGATGGGCGTCTGGCCGTAGCCCAGCGACCACAGTATGGCCATGCGCGGCCCGAAGGCCTTGATGCTTTCGTTAGGTATGCGGAGTTCGACCATGGTTTGGTCTGTCTCCCACCGTTCCCAATCGAAGCGGTGGATGAAGGCCTCGGCGAAATCCTCCTGCCGGGCATCGCCGCGTGCGAAGGACAGGTCGAGCCAGTCGATAGTCTGATCGATGTGTTCGTCCGTTCGGGTCTCGTGATCGCCGTCGCGATACTTGATGCGTAGGTTCTCGGGATGGCCAAGGAGCGTGTAGACCTTCTGGCCCTCCGCATAGGCTTGTTCGACGGCGAAGGTGGGTTCGCAACCGTCGTGATAAGCGGTGTGGATGAGACATCGGCGCGGGGCGATCAATCCGAGCCAACCGTGGGCGTCTATGGGCAACTCGTGTTCGCGGCCCGTGTACTCGCGGAGGCTGGGCAAGAACCACTCGCCGGGAAAGTCCGCCGGGGCCTCGGCGAACGTGTTTCGCGAGGTGAACCGGTAGGGACAGGCGGCGGGCGAGCCGGGACTATACGCTACGACGGACGTGATTCGGTCGTCGAAGGCGGCGGCGATCATGGATTGCTTGCCGTAGCGCGACCAACCGATCACACCGACTTGTCCTTCGGCTACGGCGTATCCGCTTCCTGAATCGAAGAGGTAATCGAGGGCGCGGCCGGCCAGCCAGCCCTTCGTCGAGATCTCCGTCCACGTGGCGTCGGGATACTCGGCGCGGAAGGTCTCCCACACGGTCTCGTAGCCGGGATACGCGTCCTCGTGGTGCATGTGATCGACGCCGGGATAGAGACCCACGAGATACCCACGGCGCAGGGCGGCTTCCGCCCAGTCGAGGTGATAGTAGCGCGGCGCGGCCAGGAGAACGGGAAACGGCCCTGCGCCTTTCGGAATCCAGACCCACATCTCGAACGCCGCGTGATTCGGCGTCGCGAAGGTCAGTTTGACGCGCCGGCGCGTGCTGCCGTCGTCGGGATGCTGTTCATCCAGGATCTCGGCCTTCTCGAGCGCCGGCGTCTCCTTGGGAAACGTGCCGACGAAATACCCCGTCATCAACTCGGCGATCTCGGCGCGCCGCTCTGCCCATTGATCGGCCGATTCGACGGCGGTACCATCGCACCGTTCGAGCAGCGGCGGCAAGTCCGCGCGCGACGCGCCGATCATGGCACACAAGAGCGATACGGACACCGTTATCATCGTGACGCACTCCTGCGGACTCGAGTCTCGTTTTCACCGTGGCCCACCGCGAGGATGCACGAGCCCCTTCGTTTGCGTTCGAGACAACCGGCGATGCGTGGCGGCATCTCTTCGCGTGTTCAGGTGTACTTGGCCAGCTCGGCCTCGAGCAGGTGCTTGGCTCGAGCGTAGGCCTCGTCGGTCAGGACCGGTGGCGCTCCCTTGCCATACACGTGGATGCCCATGGCACGGGCGAACGGCTTGACCGGGTGGCCCTTCTCGGTGACGTAGCGCTTGAAGAACTCGACGGCGCTGTCAATCTCCTGCACGAGCATATTCGTCGAGCGCTGCGCCTCGATGGCCCCCTTGTAGTTCTCCTCCTCGAAGCAGTCCTGGATGGCCTTGAGGATCTGTGGATTGATCGTGGCGCCTTGGCCGATCACGGCCCTCGCGCCCGAACACAAGCCGGCGTAGAACGCGGTCTCGGCACCCGAGATGAAGGCAAAGTCCTTATCGGCGACGGCCCACGTCAGGTCGAGAACGTAATCGGTCTTCGTCGTCGAGACCTTCATGCCCTTGATCGACGGCATGTCCGCCAGCTTGCGGATGAGGTCGATATCCACCTCGTAGGCCTCGTTCGTGCCCGGCGGCTGATAGATGAACACCGGCAGATCCGTCGCAGCGCACATGGTTTCGAAATACCGTAGCGTAACATCTGCCGGACGCTCGCCCGGGCCCGGGGCGATGGCCTCCGGCATGGTGAACACCACGGCGTCGGCGCCGTGCTGTTCGGCGAACTTGGCGAGTTCGACGCCCTGGGCGGTGTACACCGCCGGATCCGGCAACGCATTCCGGTCCCGATCCCACTCGCCGGCCACGCCGGCCAGCACCGGCCCGCGTCCTGCCAGGTGGGGACACACGTTCTTGAGGATCTGTTTCACATCCTCGAACCTGAACGTGTACATCTGGCCGAGCCCGCTCCGGACGAAATAGGCGCTGACGGCTTGCGTTTCGACCAAGAAATCCAGCAGGTTGCGCTGGCCGGCATCATCGAGCGTGCCGTTTTCATTGAATGCGGTGAACACCGGCGCAATGGCGCCATGAACATACTCCGGAATCATCCTTATCGCTTGCCTTTCCTTCGTCCACTTCCTCGTTTTGAACCCGCCTTCGCTGCCGCGCGACGCGTGGCTGCGGCGGCGCGATCGCGCGCGCTCTGATACGTAGTCTTCTCCTTGGCCACAGGCTTGCCGGCATCCTTGTGCCTGAACGCGGGAGGCCGAAGATACCATACGATCGCGACGACCGCAATAGCCAACCCCATCTCGACATACAGAAGCCATTCGGGACTGAACTGCTTCGTGTCCCAAACCTCGATCCACGGAATCTTCCAGTTCGGATTGGGATTGCGATCCCGGCGGCCCAACGCCTCCATCGACGTGGCTCCCTTGAACGCACTGACCAGCAGCACGAAGGCCGCCGTGACGAAATGGGTGATCACCAGATAGATGGCGATCTCGAAGGTTTTCAGAACGAGCGGAACCAAAACCCTTCGGAAGAGAATCAGGAGTAGAAGCACGGCCACGGCTCCGCCCACATAGGCCGCCGTGTGATCCTTCATGTGTTCCAGGATGGGCTCGAGGTATTTCATGGCGCGTATTCCCGATCCGACCACCGCGTCAGTGTACCACACGGATTGGAGCCCAACAAGGGCCATCCCGCGTTTTGAGCTTGATACTTCCGTTGGTTTGCGGCAGTATGACGGCGTCATGGAGTCGACGTAGGAGTCAAGTCGTGGAACGGACGCGGCGCGCGTTTCTCAGGGTTGCCGCGGCCTCGGGCATGGCCGCCGCCATCTCCGGTGCGGCCGCGACTCGGGCGGATCGGGCGCCCGTCGCCGCCCTGCCGCGCCGCGTGCTCGGCCGTACCAAAGAATCGGTGACGATCATCGGCCTGGGATGCGCGTACGCGGGCGGGGGCATCGACGAGGCGACCACGCGCGCCATCATCGAGGCCGCGCTTGACGGCGGCATCCGCTATTTCGATGCCGCGCCCGAGTACACCGCCGCCGAGGAACGCCTCGGGCCGGTGATTGCGCCGCTGCGCGACGAGTGTTTTCTCGTCACCAAGACCTACGCCTTTGACGCCGAACAGGCCGAGAAGGACTTGCGCGGGAGTCTGGATCGACTCAAGACGGATCACGTGGATCTCTTCCTTCAGCACGGCGTCGGCCTCAAGCCGTGGGAGGAAACCGAGCGGTTGCTGTACGAGGGCGGCTCGATCGAGTTCCTGCGCAAGGCCAAGCGCGAAGGCCTGACCCGATTCATTGGCATGAGCGTCCACGCGCGCTACGATGGCGCGATGACGCTCCTCGACGAAACCGATGACTGGGACGTCATCATGCCGTTCGTCAACTATGTGGCCCGCGCGCAGAAAACGGATGAGCGGCAGATCGAGGGCCTTATCCCGGCTGCGGTCGACCAGAACGTCGGCGTCGTTGCCATGAAGGTGCTCGGCGGCCACCCGGGTCTCCTGGCCGACGACTATGATCGCGCCTTTCGCTACGCGTTGAGCGTGCGGGGCGTCGCCTGCGCCCTGATCGGCGTTCGGAGCGTGGCCGAGGTGAACCGCGCCGTCAAGGCCGCGCGCGCTTTCACACCGTTCACCGAGGCCGACATGGCGGAGACCATCCGCCTCGGCGAGGAGAAAGTCCGCGCGCGCTCGCAGGCGTCGCTGATGTTGTATCGCCATCGCGAACGCGATAGTTGGAGCACGCGCCGCGCATAGGCGCTCTGAGATACCGGGGAAATCGGTCATGTCGCATTCGTTCAATGGCAGGGCGCTGGCCATGCTGCTCGCGCTCGCCTCGGTTGGCTACGCCGGCGAAACGGCGTTCTATGTCGACCAAACCGGCGACGATAACGCCTGCGGTAGCGAGGCCGAGCCGTTCGCCACCCTTGAAGCCGCCCGCGACGCCATACGGGGCCTCAAGCAGGTCGCGCCGCTTTCCGAGCCGGTGACGGTGTACGTCCGCGGCGGCATCCACTATCGAACCGCGACGTTCACACTTGGGGAAGAAGACTCCGGTAGCGTGCGCGCCCCGATCACCTATCGATCCTATCCCGGCGAAGACGTCCACGTTGTGGGCGGTGTGCGACTCGATCCGGCGTGGTTCGGTCCGGTGCGCGATGCCGCGATCCTCGATCGCCTCGACGCCTCGGCCCGCGACAAGGTCGTCTGCGCCGACCTCAAACCGCATGGCATCGAGGATTACGGCGCGCTGTCGATTCAGTCGCCGATGATCGAGTTGTTCTGCCACGGGCAGCGATTGCCGATAGCCCGATATCCCAACGAGGGCTGGATGCACATCGGCAAGGTCGTCGGAGTCGATCCAAACGGCAGGCGCACGCTCACCGACGGCAACAAACAAGGCACCACGTTCCGGTATCTCGATGATCGGCCGGCCCGCTGGATCGACGCGCGCGATGCGACGCTTCACGGTTTCTGGTGGTTCGGCTGGACAGACGAGTTCGCCACGATCGAGCGCATCGACGCCCAGCGCGCCGAGATCACGCTCGACCACGTGCCGGGCGGCGGAATACGCGAAGAGCAGTGGTTCTACGCGCTCGACCTGCTCGAGGAGATCGACACGCCTGGCGAATGGTACCTCGACCGCCAGGCCGGAACGCTCTACCTGTGGCCGCCCGAGGCCTGTCCGGCTGAGCCGCTGTATGCCTCGATGCTTGCCGAGCCCCTCGTGGCCATGGACGGCGTGTCGCATGTCACCGTGCGCGGCATGACCTTCGAGGTGACACGCGGCCTGGGCATCCTGTTGTGCGGCGGCACGCAAAGCCGGATCGCCGGATGCGTCGTGCGCGGCATCGGCTCGACGGGCGTCCACATGGACGGCGGCACGCGCAACGGTCTCCTTAGTTGCGACATCTACGCGACGGGCACGATGGGCGTGCACCTGCGCGGCGGCAACCGGTACACTCTCGAACCCTCCGGCAACTACATCGTCAATAACCACATCCACCACTACGCCCAGCGCAAGAAGGTGTATCAGCCCGCCGTCCGCCTCTACGGCTGCGGCCACCGCGTTGCCCACAACCACATCCACGACGCGCCGCACCAGGCCATCGGCTACGACGGCAACGAGCACGTCATCGAGTTCAACGACATCCACGACGTCGTCCTCGAATCCGCCGACGCCGGCGTCCTCTACACCGGCTGCAACTGGACCTTCCGAGGCAACATCGTCCGCCACAACTTCATCCACAACATCCCGCACGGGCCGGGACTCGGCAGCGTCGGCATCTACCTCGACGACTGCTGCAGCTCGACCGACATGATCGGCAACGTGTTCTACGACATGCTCAAACCCACCTTCATCGGCGGCGGACGCGATAACCGCGTCGAGAACAACCTCTACATCGAGTGCGATTTTCCCCTATACCTCGACAATCGCGGGCTCCGCTGGGAGCACTTCCGGCCCGGCGGACCCATGTACGACCAGCTCAAAGAAATCCACCACGACCAGCCGCCCTACAGTGTCCGCTATCCCGCCTTGGCCCGCATCCTCGACGAGACGCCCCAGGCGCCTCTCGGCAACACCTTCATCAACAACCTCGTGTACCGATGCGAATGGCACGATCCCGAGGCCTACTGCCGCGAGACCTCCGGCAACCACATCGATCAGCCCTACCTCCGCCAAGAGAACAACTGGATCACCGACGATGACCCCGGATTCCTCGATGCCGCTGCCCTGAACTTCCAGCTCCGCGATGAGGCCCCAGCCTTTGTCCATATCCCAGGATTCCGGCCCATCCCCTTTCACCAGGTCGGCATCTACCCGGACTCCTTCCGCGCCGAACTGCCCGAGTGAGGACAGGCCATGAGCGAGATGACCTCAGCGGCCCTGTTTTTCTGCATGCACGCCGCAGGCTGCTTGGGTTCGCGGCCTACGCGATGGCCGATTTCACCACCGAGGTCTCGCGTCCCAGAATGGCCGCCAGGTTCACCTGGGGCAACTGGGGCGTCCCCGTCACGATCTCCTTGGTGCCGTCCGGCAACAAGAGAAACGTGTCCTCGGATTTGACGCCGACGGCCGAGGGATTCCACGCGAACGCGGCGCCGATCTGAACGTCGAGTTGCGCCAATTCGCTCGCGCGTTTGGCCAACGAGCGATCCACCACCGGGAACGTCTCACCCGGCGCGCCCTTGCACGTCCGGCCCGCGTAGCCCGTCGCGCCACCCTGGTGGTGATTGTGCCATTCGTTCGGCGCAAACCCGTAGTCCGCGTAGGCCTGCTGGCACGCCGCGAACACGTCGCCCAGCGAACGCCCGGCCTCCGTGGCCTCCTGCATGATGGCATCGACAGCGCAAATCCGGTTGTAGGCGTCCGGCACGTGGGCGGGCAGATCGCCGACGCATTTGAATCGCGTCATCGAGGCGACGAGTCCTTCTTTCATGAAGCAGCCGACGACCATGACGTAACCCTTAACGCCGTTCTCGGCGAGGCTGCCGGAAACCAGAGGCGCTTCGGTGGGCAGCGGATGGCGATACCTGGCGATGCGGCCGTCGGCCGCGACGAGGGCCACCGGCACCAGGCACCGGCGCTTGGCGCCTTCGGCCACAAGCCGGGCCGCGATATCGGCTTCCGGAATGCCCGGCGCGATCGCCTCGAGCGTGGCCGTCATCGCGTCCGCAGCGCGACGGCCCAGGCGACGATACTTCTCGAACTCCAGCGGCGTCAACATGGCGCGAAGGTTGGCAAGCGCAGCGTTGACGTTGGGGCCCAGCGAACCATCGTCGGACACGAGTCTCCCCGAGAAGCTCCGCTTGACGGCCTCGGCCGGCGTATCTTCGAACCAGAGGAACTTGATGACGTCGCAGCCGAGCGTGGCCAGTTCCTCATCCATCTGGCGCGGGAACTCGATCGTATTGCCGACGAAGAAGGCCTTGCCGTCCTTCGTCACGAACAGTGCGTTGGCCCCCATATCGGTGGCCACCCAAATGTAACCGCGCTTGCCCCCGGTGGCCATGGCGTAGTTATCGACCCGCGACAGCAAGATGCCATCATAGCCGTTGGATTCGAGAAAGGCCTGAACCAAGGCGATCCGGATTCGGAACAGATCGACTTCATTCATGAGTGATCTCCTTACGCCGGGCATTCCCCCGGATTGTTGCGGCTCCATCCATTCTATAGGTTGGGACCGCGTTGCGTCCAACGCCGGACGCATCGCCTGCAAACCAGACGCAGGCCCCGCGCCGCGAGCGGAGACACGTCCGGCCGGAGCTCCGGACATCGACCTAAGCTTTTGTAGAGCTTGTAGTTAAGATGGTGAACGGGGCGGGGCTCGAACCCGCGGCCACCGGATTAAAAGTCCGATGCTCTACCAACTGAGCTACCCGTCCACGGAAAGGCCACGGAAAGGGGAGTTGGCACGAAATCAGCCGTTGACTCGTATCGCGGCTCAGTTTGACGGTAGAATCTTAGCCGTTTCGGGCGTCCGAAGTCAAACGGAACTCGGCGGCCGCGTGTTTGGAAACGTCTCTCGGGCAAGAGGTTGCGGCGGATCATGGCGTGTCGGCATCCGCCGGCACGGCATATAGGGTGTTGTTGTCATCGCCGTCGAGTCGCGGCAAGTCGAGGACGCATCCCGCCGGGGCAATAGCATATCGGAATCCGTAGTGTTGGCCGAGGGCGCGCCACTCGGCCTTCGTGCGTTCCTGCCAGAGGCGTGCCCAGTGGATCTCCGGCGAATCGGCGGTGTCGAACCGGATGCCGTAGACGTCGTGGTACATCTGTTGGATGGCGGGGCCAAGGTCGGGCATGTAGCTGATGAGGGATGCGGTGGCGGTCTCGACGAAGACCGGATGCCCGGTCCGGGCCTGGAGCAGGAACTCATCGGGTCGGGCGACGACCAGGGCGTCCGGATCGCCCCGCTCGTCGAGGATAGCGGTAACGCGCCGGTCGAAGTCGCTAACGGGCAGATTCGTGCGCCAGCGGGCTTCGTTGGCGATCAGGGCAATGCCGAGGCCCGCGGCGCCGCACCACAGGATGGCCCGCGGGAGCCGCAGGGGGAACGCGTGCCGATCGGAGATGTACGGCACTAGAAAGCCCACGGCGAAGCACGCGAAGCCGAACTGATGGACAAAGGCCAGGGCGATGTGGAGTCCTGCGATGCCCATGACTGCCACGCGCCGGCCGACGCCGTCGAGTTTCACCATACAGGCCGAGAGGGCCGCGCCGGTCAGTAGGAACATGACGGCCTCGCCCTGGGAGGCATAGCGCTGGAAGAAGTCGGGCGGAATGGTGACCGATAGCGGCGCACGCGCGGCACAGAAGAGCGCCGTTGCCAGAACGAGCCATGGGCCGGCGGCACGCGCGGCGTCCTTCGTTCGAGAATTCGATACAACAAGCGCAACCGCTACGGCGAGTGTCAATGGGGGCAGGTGGTTGATGAGGCGATAGGGCATCCAGCCGATGAGGAGAAAGGGGATCCTGTCGCCGAGCCACAGGTGGAGGGTCATGGTGCCCCAGACGAGTGCGGATACCGCCAGTACATAAAGGAAAAGCCAAGAATACGGGCGATGCTCGCAACGGTCGGCGGCGTGTGCGCGGTACTCGATGAACGCGGCGAGGCCGGTCAGGGCGAGTCCGCCCACGAGGGCGATATGGCCGTTATCGGGTGGAAATGCGCGGTGTAGGTCGTGACAAGCGGTGTAGGCTCGCCAGATGGCCATGACGTCGCCGGTCACGGCGTAGGGCCCGTCGGCCGGCGGGCCAACGGCGAATCGCGACCGCACGGCGTAGAACGCTGCGCACAGACCCAGGCCCAAGCCGGCATAGGCAACGGCCGTGGCGGCGTCCTTCCCGCGTCGGCCTAGCCACATCCAGCCGAGATAGAGCGGCGCGAGGCTGAGGAGCGGCGGCAGTTGGCCGATGTGGACACACGGCATGAGACCGATCATGAGAAAAGCGGCACGCCATCGGCCGCCGGCGAGTAGGGTCAGGGCGAGCAAGGCATAGCCGCCGCCGATGGGTCCATTTGAGAAGAGATTGGGCCAGACTGTGATGGGATAACTGCCGTCGAATTCGAGGTACACGCCGGCCAAGGCGAGCAGCGCGACGAGATGTCCCCACAGCGCTTCGCCGGTCAGCATGGCGGCGAGCAAGAACAGGGGAATGGCCGTGGCGGCGAGAGAGAGGGCGTTGCGAAGGCCGCAAACCGACACCGGGCCCGCGCCGAGTTTGAGCAGCAACGCCGAGGTATAGGTCTGGACGCTAAAGGCGCCCCGCGTGTAGCGGAACAGCGGATGGCCCTCGGGATACGGCACGGCCCGAGCGAGCACCTGGGCGTGCTCGAAGGTCTCGTCCCATCGCACGCCCCGTACGGCCACCGCCACGACGCAGAACGCGAGCCAGAACGCGACCCCGATCCACAGGGCCGTGGGCCGCGTCTTTGCCGATGTAGGTGTGCGTGCCATCACGTCGAGTCCTCGGTCGGAACGTGGTACAGCCGTTCGGTTTCGCCTTCGATCGCGACGGGCAGATCGAGGCGGATGAAGGCGGGCGCGATGACGTAGTGGAAGTCGTAGGCACGCGCCAGGGCGCACCAATCCTCGCGCGAACGCCCCGCCCACTGATCGAACCAAGGCTTGGAAGATGGCGGTCCGAGATCGGGCGAAAACGGCATGCCGTAGATGTCTTCGTGTACCTTGGCGATGGCCGGCCCCAATCTCGGCGAGTAGCCGATCCAGGTGATCGTGGCCATATCGGCCATCATGGGATGGCCCGTGCGCGCCTGTAGGCCTTCCTGGCCGTAGGGTGGCACGATCATGGCCTCGGCATCGCCGCGTCCCGCGAGATAGGCGGCGACAGCGCGTTCGAATGGCGAAATCGGCAGGTGCGTTCGTTGCGTCCATTGGCCGTAGGTGGTCGCGATGACGGCGCAGGCCGCGGCCGCTACGAGAAGGGCCTCGGCCGGGCGCGAGCCCGATCGCGAGACGGGCCGAGCGGCGAGAAGGACGGCTGCGACGAAGCCGGCCAAGGCACAGACCAGGCCGAATTGATGGACCGCGGCAAGCGCGATGGCTGCAGCCATGGCGGCGGCCATCCATCCCGCGAAGAAGCGCGGCTGATCGCGGAGATCGAGGGCAACGGTAGCCATCGCGGCGCCGTACAGCAAGAAGGCCAGGCCGATGCCGCATTCGACGTAGCGGGCGAAGAAGGACTCGCCGACCAGGGGCCGCAGCGCCGGTCGACACGCGCCGATGGCCAAAACCGCCGCGACGACCATGGCCGTTGGACGACGGAGCCTATCCGAGCCGATGAGCACGGCCGTGGACGCGACCATGAGCAAGGGGGGCACATGATTCATCAGTCGATACGGCATCCATCCAATGAGCACGTAGGGGATTCTCGGTCCCGCGGCGAGCTGAACAAGCGCCGTGAACCACACGATGGCCGCCACAATGACGCTGTACGCGAACATGACGCGCCACCGCCGCGCCTGTCCTTCGCGGCCGTGCGCGCTCCGAGCCGCGCCGGCGGCCAGCAAGGGCAGTGCAACGAGGGCGATGTGGGCCGTGCCCCAAGGGAAGCTGCGGTGCGTGGCATAGCGCGTCATGTACGTGCCCCAGACGGCCTCGACGTCGAGCGTCGACACGTAGGGGCCGCTGAGGGGATCGGATACCGAGAGTGCCCGGGCTACGACGACCGACGCCGCACTCACCGCCAGTCCGGCCGCCAGCCACGTCAGCCGTCGCAGCCATGGCTCGGAGGCGCAACGCCGCCGCTCAACCAGCACGAAGGCGGCGGCGGCGAGGACCGGCGGCCACTGGCCGAGGTGGATACACGGCATCAACCCGACCAGAAACAGGGCGGCGTTGAGCCAGCGTCGTTGGAGGATGGTGGGGTTTTCGGGGAATGTGGCGCCGGCGGTGAGTAGGCCGAGCGTTAGCAGGCCGGCGCCGGTGCCGATGTGTCCGTTTGAGTAGAGATAGGGCCAGACGAACTGGGGGTAGGTGCTGAAGAACGGGACGTGCGTCCCGAGCAGCATCATCGCGGCGGCGGCATGCCCAGCCGTGGTGCCCGCCAAGACCGCGCCGAGAACGAACGCCGGCAAGACCGTGGCCGCCAGAAAAAGGACATTCCGCAAGCCACACAGCAGGACCGGGGAGTCCGTCGCGAGATTGAGGGCGGCAAGGACATGCGTTTGGATGGAAAACAGGCCGCGGGCGTGGCGGAATAGGGGATGCCCTAGCGGGTACGGCACGGCGCGCGTGATCACCTGGGCAAATTCGTAGTCTTCATCCCACCGCACCCCGCGAAGCGCCACGGCCACCACCGCAAAGGTGAGCCAAAACGCCACCCCAATCAGCACGGATTTGCCGGACCGCGGGGCGCTGTGGTGAGGCTGAGGCATACGGCGGTTTTCTCCTGCGGCAAGTCCGGGCAGGTGTGGCCCGTCGAACGGCCGCGCGCCCCATGTTCGCAGAAGGGCTTCGGACACTTCAATGGAGCGGCGCGCGCCCCTCGCCTCCGTTCCCGCCGGCCCGCGAATTGTCGAGGATTTTCCACTTCCAAATTCCGCTCGGCTGGTGTATAATTCGGCCATAGGGCTGGAGGATCGGTGCGGTGTCCGTGTCTGCGAGCTACTTCGGACGTCAAGCGGTGCGGTCGAGGGTGTCAGATTATTGCTTGACAAATGACGTCCACCTGCTATAATGGTAAGTTGAAAAGAAGGAAGGGATGCGGACAAGCGTCGTCACGATACGGTGGACGAGAAGAGGATATGGGCTTGACATGGAAAGGAGGGATGTGAAAGACTAAGCGTCGAACCTGGGAGTGTCGATTGCTTTGGCCCTGGGTATTGGCCGAGGCAGGATGTGTATAGTGAGTTGAGGGTGTCAACACTGTGGATGAACTGAAGGAGTCATAGTAATTATGAAGAAAAGAGGCTTCACACTGATTGAGTTGTTGGTCGTGATCGCCATCATCGGTATCTTGGCGGCGATCCTGCTTCCGGCCTTGGCGCGCGCCCGTGAGTCTGCACGTCGTGCGAGCTGCGCCAATAACCTCAAGCAGATGGGCGTGGTGTTCAAGATGTATAGCGGCGAGTCGCGGGGCGGCAAGTTCCCGGCCGGCAAGCGCTATCGTCCGAACTGTAACGACCACCTGCCGATGGCGGGCGATGTCAACCCGACCTATCCCGACTATGAGTTGTTCTGGGATGGCCCGGCGGTATTCCCCGAGTACCTGACGGACCCGAACGTGCTCATCTGCCCGTCGGATTCGAGCGCAGCCGGTATCCTTCGTCGCGGTGAGTGGAACAACCCGACTGGCCCGAACGGCAAGTTCGACGCGTGCCAGATCACCAGCGCATCTTACACGTATTTCCCGTGGGCGATTGACAACGAGGCCCGCTACTGCAATCCACCGGACACAGGCCCTGATTTCGATCCGCGCCCGGATCCGAATGTGGTGACCACGTTTGCGGACCTGAGTGCCCCGTACTACGCGGATTTCCTCACGAAGTTCAAACAGGTGCTGGACAATCAGGATCTGGCGAGCAACAAGATGGACGAGGACATCAAATTCACGCTCAATCCTGTCGGCCCGGACGGTGAGACGGAGCGCAAGCTGCACCGCCTGAAAGAAGGTATCGAGCGGTTCTTGATCATGAACATCAACGAAGCCGCGAAGACCAATGTCGGCCAGAGCGAGTTGGTGGTGATGTACGACAACACCAGCACGAATTCCGGCGACTTCAACCACGTGCCGGGTGGCTCGAACGTCCTGTTCATGGACGGTCACGTGGAGTTCTGCAAGTTCACGAGCAAGCTTCCGTGCACGATGCCTTGGGCGGCGCTTATGGAAGCGGTCCGTGCCGCGTCGGCGTACTCCTGAGTCTAGACGAAACGGCTTGAATGCGTAGTGGCGAAGCCGTGGTTCACGAAGCGTGAATCACGGCTTCGTTTTTTCTGTGTCTTCCCCAGCGCCGCGGTTTCTCGGAGGCCGCCTCGAGGCAGGCCGTCGCGATGCATCGCGGGCGTGGCGCGCGTCGCACGCCCCCCCCTTCTTGGAGTATACTTTCGCCGATTTGCACGAAGGAGGGATCCATGGAGCGAGGCAAGTGGGGGAGTAACTTCGGTTTTCTGCTGGCGGCCGTCGGCTCGGCCGTGGGGCTGGGGAATATCTGGCGGTTCAGTTTTCTGTGCTACAAGAACGGGGGGGGCACCTTTCTGGTGCCGTACGGCCTGGCGATGCTGACGACGGGCATTCCGTTGCTCATCCTCGAGTTCGCCCTCGGCCACAAGATGCGTGCGTCGGCCCCGAAATCGATGCACGCCATCGCACACGATTGGGAATGGGTCGGCTGGTGGCCCGTCATCTTTGTGATGTTCGGCATCAACGTGTACTACGTGGTCGTTATAGCCTGGTGTGCGTTGTACATGCTTTATTCAGTCCAGTCGCCGTTTCCTTGGGAAGGCAACACGGAAACCTACTTCTACCACGAGTTTCTTGGCCTCACGGACGGCGTGTTCGATATGGGCCATGTTTCCTTGCCGATTGTCGGCATGACCGCGGTGCTGTGGCTGGTGCTGTGGTTCATCTGCGTCCGCCGCGTCGAGCGCGGCGTCGAGGTTGCCTGCAAGATCTTCATGCCGGTGCTGTTCATCCTAACCTCCATCCTCGTTGTCTGGGGGCTTTTCCTGACGGGGGCGCCGGCCGGCGTCGTTCAGTACCTTAAGCCGGACTGGGCCAAGCTCGGCGAAGTACAGGTCTGGCGCGAGGCCTTCGGCCAGATGTTCTTTTCGCTCTCGCTGGGTTTCGGAATTATGATTGCCTATGCAAGTTATCTGCCTCAGCGTACCAACTTGGTGCGCAATGCCTTCATCACCGCCATCGCCGATGGCGGCTACTCCATCTTCGCGGGCTTCGCGGTGTTCAGCGTGCTCGGCTACATGGCCCATGTGAAGGGTGTTGGCGTGGACAGCGTGGTCAAGAGCGGGCCGGGCCTCTGCTTCGTTGTGTATCCCGAGGCGATTTCCAAGCTGCCCGCTTTCAACTCGGTGTTCGGATTTCTGTTCTTTCTGACGCTGGTGCTGGCGGGCCTCACGTCGGCGATGTCCATCATCGAGGCCTTTGTCGCGGCGGCCGTCGACAAGTTCGGGTGGGGGCGGACCAAGGTGGTAACGGTGGTGTGCCTGGTCGCGTGCGGCGGCAGCGTCGTTTTCACCACGGGCGCGGGACTCCTATGGCTGGATATCGTGGATCACTTCCTCAACAGCTACGGACTGGTGATCGTGGGACTGCTCGAGGCGATTCTGGTGGGTTGGTACTACCGAATCGACCATCTCCACTTCCATCTGAGCGAAGCCAAGCAAGGCCGCTATCCTATGGCGTGGGATGTCTGGTGGGAGTGGTCCGTCAAATTCGTAGCGCCGACGGCCCTCGCGATCATCCTAGCCTGGAGTGTCATGGACGAGTTCGCCGCGCCCTTCGGCGGCTATCCTACGGAAGCGCTCGTTATGATTGGCCTGGGTTGGGTGATCGGCACCTTTCTGCTCAGCGGCGTGTTCACCGTATTCACCAAGCACCGCGATCGCGATTTGGCGTCGCGGGCGGACTGAGCGCCGGCTATTTGCCGCGGGCGCGCAAGGCCGTCTCGAGGAGGTCCACATCCTTCTGGACCATGTCCGGATCATCCTTGGTAAAAATCCCGACACAAACCGCGTCGCCGGGCCGATACACGTCCGCGACATAGGCGAAGCCGTCGGCGGGATTGTGGCGGCCCGCGGCGAGCACTTTGTAGTGGATGGCCGGTTTGGGGAGTTGCTGGATTAAGGCGGCCATGGCGTCGCGATCCTCGGCGAGGTATTGCTCTTCTTCGCCGGTCTTGGCTGCCGAACGCGTGCGGTCATCGGGGTTGTAGTAGCAGGTCATGAAGAAGTCCACGTCGAGATGATCGAGCGCCCACCGGATCGTCGCGGTGCTGTGTCCGGCCACGCCGGCGGCCATGCCGTGATCCTTGATCATCTTGATCCCGTCCCGGATCTCCTGGGTCTCGCCGTGTGCCACGCGGAAATCCATCTCGCCGCCGTGGATGAAGCAGGCTCTGGCCTTGCCGGCGACGGCGTTGCGCACGCCCATCTCGATAGGGCCGACGCCCGGGCACGTCTGGCAGATCCACGTCAATGCTCCGCCTTCGTTCCAGTGTTCGTTGAGGGCGCGCATGATGAAATGGTCGGCCCGGCCGAGGTGCGTCGTGACACCGGCGGCCTCGGCTTTCCGGTACGCCTCCTTGACCCGCTCCATCGTGTACCAGTCGACCATATCCTTGCTGCGCTCGGGCGATTGGTGCGAGTAGCCGCCGAAGGGATTGCCGCCGAGGATGAATCGCGATACGGACACGCGGCCGAGCATGACACGGGCCGGCTGCAGTTGGCGCTCGGGCGTCATGGATCGACTCCTTCCAAGCCTTTGAGAAAGGCGACGGCCTCGGCGATGTCCTTGACCGGGTCATCGCCGCACTCGCGTTCGATGGTGAGATACCCGCTGTAGCGGATGTCGCCGAGGGCGGCCGTGTAGCGGGCGAAGTCGACATCGCCTTGGCCGAGGGGCGTCTCACGCCGGCCATCGGGCCGAGAGGGGGCGAGGCCGTCCTTGGCGTGCGTATGGACGATGAACTCCCGCAGGGCATACACATCGCCGATGGGATCGAATCCGGCCATGCATAGATTCGCGGGATCGTAATTCACGCGTGCGCCGCCGCTGTTGACGGACCGGAGAAACGCGGCCAAGGCCGCGCCCGACTCGGGCCCTGTTTCCGTGGCGAAACAGCAGTCCCGGGCGGCGGCGTACTCGGCGACCTCGCGCACGGCGTCCACGAGTGCGCCATACGCGCTGGACGCCTGATCCTCGGGCACCACGCCGATATGGGTGGTCAGGATCGGCGTGCGCAGGTCGACGCAGAGGTCGAACATCTCCTTGGTGTGGGCGATCCGCTCGTCGACGGTGGCGGGATCGGCGAAGCCGCCGATGTCGCCGCACAAGGCGGACCGTTCGAGGCCGAGGGAGGCCATGTAGGTCACGACGTCCTCGCGGCCCGACGCGCTGAGGTTCCGCGGATCCAACTCGTTGTGTGCCACCCAAAGCTGAACGCCATGGGCGCCCAGTTCCTTGGCCTTCTTCAGTGCCGCCCGGAGTTCCATCGGCAGCGATGCGGAGATGATACCGACCTTCATGGCCTTCGCACTCCCTGGGTTACCTCCAAGTGGAGATGGATGAGTATACCTTGGTCGTCACAGGGCGTCCAAGACTGGCGTTGGCTTGCCCGGAGATCACGGCGTAGCCGCCGCGGTGGCACGAAGTTTGAGGATTTCGTCTTTGATGCGCACGCGGTAGTCGGAAAGCAGGGCGAAATCGATCTCGTAGTCGCGTGTCTGCCGCGTGATCTCGTCGACGAGTTGCCCCTGTCGCCCCACGAGGTTCTCGACGGCTTCGTCCATGAGTGCCTGAGCGGCCTCGGCGACGTCGGCCTTGCCCTCGGTCTTCGCGCGTTCGATCGCGACGTTGAGGGCGTGCAGCGCCCGATAGTCCTCGACCCCGTCGCGCGAGGCCTCCCATCGCCGCGATGGCACCACCTCGTCGCCGGTCTGGTACACGACGGACCAGTCGCCACCGCGGACGGGCCACCAGATGTCGTTCCCCTTGTAGCACCAGTAGCCGGCGCCGTCGAGGCCAAACTTCCAGGCCAACCAGCCGTTCGCACGGTAGTAGCCGAGCGGCCGAAGATCTTTTCCCGGTCCTGTCGCCTCGTAGGCCCAGAACACTTTGGCATTCTGCCGGAACCATTCCAGCAGTCTGGGGTCGCGCTTGAGTAAGTTCATTTCCGGTTGCCAGATATCGATGAGGTCCCTGAACTCGGCGATCTTCTCGACGCGCACGTTTCCGGCGGGATCCGTGTAGTTGCGCACCTTGGGGTCGGCCGCCTTCACAAGGGTACAGAACCCTCGCAACTGCGGAATCAGCGTTTCGCCGGTGTTCCAGGGCTCGTCCACCGGATAGAAGGCCCAACGATCATACGCCCAGCCGATGGCGTTCAGATGCTGCGCCAGTGCCCTCACGGTGGTCTTGAATCCCTCTTGCCACACGGGGGAATTCTTCTGTGGCGAGACCCCCTCGGGCCATTTCGGGTCGGGAGGCCCGGGGAATAGGACCTGCCAGTACCCCGGCACACGCGCCAGCGTGGCGTCGACATGCGACCAATCGATATCGCCTGCCGGCCCGCCCGTCGCATCCAGGGGCACGCTCGGCAGCGCGGGGCCATAGCTCACGGAGTTGCCGTGGGCGATCATATCGCCAACCTGTTCGTCCGAGATGTCGCCCGCGTCAATGCGGGCCCAGTTCATCTTCGCGAACACCCCTTCCGGGAGACGGATCGGCCACACGTTGATGGTTATCGGTACGGCTCGAATCGTCGGCGCCTGTTCAAGCGAACCGAGGTACAGCGTCAGCGTATGGGCGCCCGGCTCGAGGCCGTGGGTGTCGGCTACCAGCCAAAGCTGGCGCATGGCGTACGCCGGCACGGTGACGGTGCGCGATGCATCCAGCTCGGGCAACGCGTCGTTGACCATTTCGCCAAACTGCGAGGGTGTACGCACTGCTCGGCGTAACGTCACGTGCTTGGCCAATTCCGGCTCGGGCTCCGGGGGGCCCTGGGTCAAGCGCGGCGGGGCGAACGCGCACCGGATGTCGAGGGGTCTACCCGTTATGTTGAAGATCGTGATCACGGTGTCTTCGTACTCATCGCCGTAGGCGGAGACCTCGACGGTGGGTTCGAGCGGGAAATCGCGTGCGGCCATCTTGTCGTAGAACGTGTGCCACGGATTCTTGTCAGGCCAGACGACAAAGGAGCCGCGGCCGCCCTCGGTACGGAACCGGGCCACGGCGCGCGCGAACGCCAACAAGGCTCGCGCATCCTCGCGAAGCATTGACGCGCGGGCCGCGATGGCGATACCGGCCTCGCCGGCATCGAGGCGGCGCTGAAGGGTTTCTTGATCGACCCGTAGCGAGGTCAGCGCGAACTCGATACCGGATACGTCCTCGCCGATCTTGGCGCTCTCCTGTCGGGCTGCGCCGCACGCCTCCTGCACCTTCCGGATATCGCAGAAGGTGGCCGGCTCCGGCTGGACTTCTTGATACGCCACCAAGAGCGGATCGGGCTGGCCCGAAACGAACATGCGGAACGTAAGGGCCGTTAGGCCGGGTCGGCTGAGCTGCCAAGGAACGCGGACGCCCTGAGCGCCGGCGTCAACCGGCACCACGGTGATTTCGGCCGGGCCTCCAGTCGGATCGACGGCCAGCTCGATGCCGGTCTCCTCGGCGGCGGGCGTATCCCACGAAACGGGCCAGTTGTTCTCGCCCCACAGCGCGAGTTTCGGTGCAACCTGCAAACCGCCCATCTCGGGCAAGCGCGCCGGCCTCACGGCCGAGCCCAGGGCGATGCCGGATCGCGCATTCATGGCGGAGTCGCCCCGTGCCGAAGCCCACGCTACCGGCCCGCCGCCGCCCCAGCTAAGGACATGGATCCGATTGGGCCCCTGCACGGCGAGTATCACTTCGAGATTTCCGTCCCCGTTGATGTCGCCTATGGCTGGCGCGGCGTTGGCGTCGCTGCCGAGGGCTAGCCGATCCTGCACTTCACCGCTTGGCTCGAGCACGAAAACGCAGGCGTTGTCCGCGGGATCGACACCGCGCGCGGCAACCGTGATCTCGAGTTGGCCGTCCCCGTCGATATCCGCCACGGCCGGTGCCCAGAACACGCCACGGCCGCCCAACTCCTTGCGCCAACGCTCGGTGCCATCGGCATACACGCAGTAGATCCAGTTGCCTTTGTCGCCATGGATGACTTCGAGCGACCCGTTGCCGTCGAGGTCGGCGATGGCGTTCGAGCAATAGCCCTGCATCACATCCTGCGTACGCCACTTGAGCGCGCCGGTCGCGCCATCCAGCGCCATGAGACAGGTGGCGTTGCCCACGTTGCTGCGCGTGATGAGGACTTCAACCGAACCGTCGCCGTCGAGGTCGGCGAGGTTGGGCCCCGAGCGTCCGTACGGGGCCATCTCCCAATAGCGCCACTGGATGCGCCCGGCACTGGTCAGACAGTACACATGGCCGTTGTCCGTGCCGAATACGATCTCCGGTTCGAGGTCGCCGTCCACGTCGCCGACGGCCACCGGCCCCACGCGGAATCGGTCGCCGGAGAAGCGCCAGATCAACTCGCCGCGAGCACTGAGGCAATTGAGCCATCCATCGTCGTAACCGAAAAGCAGCTCGAGGCCCGCATCCGGCAACACGTCGGCTGCCGTGATCATCTTGAACCCGCCGGCAGGTCCCGCGAGGGCGCACCGCCAGCGCTCTTGGCCGCGCTCGTCAAGGCATACCGCCGGCCCGTCCTCGAGCGCGATCAGCACTTCGGCCGTGCCGTCGCCGTCGAGGTCGGATACCGTGGCCGGGGTGGCCGCCACGGACGGCAGGTCGACCGACCAAACGGCGGCTCCAAACCCATCGAGGCGAATGACGTTGGCCCCGGCCACCACGATGAGGCCGGAAGGCGTTTCCGCATTCGGGTATAAGGTCGGCGCTGCGGCCGGAGCCTCGAGGTCGTAGGTCCAGACGACGTCCCATGCCAAGGCGGACGCCGCGCCCAGAATCGCTGTGGCAACCGACAGTACGAGCGAAAACCCGCGCATAGCCGTTTCTCCTGGCAACCGATTTCGCGATATTGGACGGATCCCACCGATACGACGGATCGGTCCGATCCATCCTAGGAGTCATCTTGACGGCAGATCAAACCGGGAAGCACCCAACGTATCTCACGCACGGACCGCGCGGCTATGTGCCGCTGTTGACGGCGTCGAATTCGGCGGCGATCTCGGCGGAAGGCGGCGCGGTCAATAGACTGCAGGTAACGATGGCCACCGAGGAGAACGCGAAGCCCGGCACGATCTCGTATAGGTCGAAGAGCCCCCCCTCGATATGCTTCCAGATCAGCGCCGTGACACCGCCCACAACAATCCCGGCCAAGGCCCCTTGGCGGTTCATCCGACGCCAATAGAGCGACAGCACGATCGTGGGGCCGAAAGCCGCGCCGAATCCGGCCCAGGCGTATGCGACGAGGTCAAATACGGAACTCTCCGGATTCAGGGCGACAAGGCAGGCCACAGCGGCCACCGCCCCAACGGTCCGTCGACTGAGCCGGACGAGTTCCGCATCCGACGCGCGCTTGCGAACGAAGACGCGGTAGATGTCCTCGGTCAGGGCGGACGCCGTCACCAGCAGTTGCGAGTCGGCCGTGCTCATGATGGCCGCGAGGATCGCCGCAAGCAAGACGCCCGCTATCACGGATGGGAAGAGGTCGGCCACAACCAGCATGAAGACCTTCTCGCTGTCGGCTCCGTCGAGCGCTGTCGTTAGGTACACGCGACCGATCATGCCGACGGCTACGGCGGCGGCGAGTGCGATGGCCACCCAGGTCATCGCGATCCGCCTTGACGGCGTGATGTCCTCGGCGGATCGGATCGCCATGAACCGTGCGAGGATGTGCGGTTGGCCGAAGTAGCCAACGCCCCAGGCTAGGGCCGATACGATGGCGATCAGTCCGGCGCCGAATCCGACGCCTCGGGCCGATCCGAAGAGGTCCAGAAACGCGGGATCGACGGATTGGAGTTCGGACCACGTAACGCTCCTGCCCAAAGACAACGTTGCCGCGAATGGGACGATCGCGATAGCGAAGAACATAAGACTGCCTTGAATCGCGTCCGTCCAACACACGGCGTTGAAACCGCCGAGAAAGGTGTACGAAACCACGACGACCACGCCGATCAGTAGGGCATGGGTGTAGGATATACCAAAGACCGTGCTGAACAGCTTGCCGCCCGCGACAAAGCCTGACGCGGTGTAGATCAGAAAGAAGAGGATGATGAACACGGCCGACACCACGCGCAATTTCTTCGAGTGGTCACGAAACCGGTTCTCGAAGTAGTCGGATAACGTGATGGCGTTCCCCGCGGCCTCGGTGTACAGCCGCAACCGGCGGGCCACGCAACGCCAGTTAAGGTAGGTGCCCACGGCTAGGCCGAGGGCTGTCCAGGCGGCCGAAAGGCCCTCGAGGTACGCAAACCCCGGAAGCCCGAGCAAGAGCCAGCCGCTCATGTCCGAAGCTTGGGCGCTCAGCGCCGTTACCCACTTGTTCAGTTTCCGGTCGCCCAGGAAGTAGTTGCTCACGCTCTCCGTGCGGCGGTAGAAGAATACGCCGATAGCGATCATTGCGGCCAGGTACAGGAAGAACACGGCCATGATCGAGAGACTGTCGATAGACATGCATTCTCTCCGTTCTTCCGCGATCGTATGCCACGGCCGCCCTGATCTTGGGCCTCACGAAACCGCGGCAGACCCGGTTCGTTATACCGCAAATCCTCACCGCCAATCACATGGGCCCGAGAGAAGACTGCGGAAACTGCGCATTCAGGAATCATTCCGGAAACATTTGCGCTCTCCGGGCGAAGGACGTTATACTTTGAAATCCGTGAACGCGAGGGAGCAAGTGTATCGGATCCTCAGCATTCCCCTGTACGTGTGCGCGGGTTGTTTTGGTGCACGGTAGTCGAAGGCAGTCTTGCATGGCGGACAACGAAGGCGACAAGGCACTGATCGTCATCCGTGACCTTGAGAAGATCTTTGAGATGGGCGACACGGTGGTGCGTGCGCTCGCGGGCGTGTCCTTCGATATTCAGCAGGGATCCTTCGTGGCGATCATGGGGCCTTCGGGTTCCGGCAAGACGACGCTGCTGGACATTCTGGGTTGTCTATCCCGGCCCACCAGCGGCACCTACTGGCTGACGAAGGAGCGCGTCAGCCATTTGCCCGAGTCGCGCCTGGCCCAACTCCGCAACCACGAAATCGGATTCGTGTTCCAGAACTTCAACCTCCTGGCGCGATCCTCGGCGCTCACCAACGTCGAGTTACCGTTGCTGTACGACGGCGTATCGCGCAAAGAACGTATCCGGCGGGCCACCGAGGCGCTGGCGGCGGTCGGGCTCCAGGATCGCATCTACCACCGGCCCAACGAGCTCTCCGGCGGCCAGCGCCAGCGCGTCGCCATTGCCCGCGCGCTGGTCAACAATCCGTCGATCCTCTTCGCCGACGAGCCGACCGGTAACCTCGACACGAAAAGCGGCGAGAGCATTCTGAGGCTGTTTGATGAAATCCATGAACGAGGTAACACAATTGTCATGGTAACCCATGAGCGTGAAGTGGCGGAGCACGCCCAACGCATCATGAGTTTCCGCGACGGGAAACTGGTGAACGACGAATGGCTCGACAAAAAAAGAAACGCTTAGCTCCCCGTATTGTCGCCTGGCTCATCCTGGTATGCGTCGTGGGCGCGCCGCTCGCTTACTTCTACCTTCATGAGGACATCCTCGACGTGACCGTGATGACGGTGTCGCGGGGTCACGTCGAGGAAACGGTGGCGTCTATTTCGGCCGGTACGGTCGTAGCCGAACAGGACTCGATGATCGCCGCGGGACTGCTGGGGACTATTGCGGCGGTTCCGGACGAGGGGCGGCGCGTCACCAAAGGCGACCTGTTGGTCGAGTTGGATCACGCCGAGATGGACGCCCACGTCGCCTTGACCGAGGCAAATCTTCGCGTGGGTCTGTCGCGCCTCGAACAGGTCAAACTCGCGGCCAAGATTTACTCCGAGATCACCGCGACCCGCGTGAGCCTCACCAGCGCCCAACTCGAGTTGGCCGAGTCCGAATACGAACGTATCAAGAGCTTGGCCGATAAGAAGGCCGTATCGCAGAGCGACTTTGACAAGATCGCCGCCGCCTTGCGTGTGGCGCAAGAGACCCACGCCGCCGCGAAATCCGCCCAGAAGGAAAACCAGATTCGCGAAGAGGAAGTTCGCATGGCCGAGACGGCTATGGAGCAGCTCGAACAGGCGGCGGTGGCGGCTCGAGCCGCCCGCGAGCGCGCATTGGTCAAAGCACCCTTTGACGGCGTTGTGGCGCGGCGGCTGCAGGATGTGGGCGAGGCAACGACCATGGGTGTGCCGTTGCTCCAATTGGTTAACGACACCGACAAGTACATCGAGGCGCCCTTCGACGAGGCCAACGTGGCCGACATCAAGATTGGACAGAAGGTCCGGCTTAACACGGACGCGTACCGCGATCGGGACTTCGCCGGCGAGGTCTACTACATCTCCCCCATCATCGCCTCCAACGTCGGGATGGGCGCAGACCTGGCGGCGGCGGCGGCGGCGGCCACGCTCAGCCGCACGCTGAACGTAAAGATCCATATCCTCGAGGGCCAGGAGTTGTTTCTGCCCGGCATGTCGGTGGACGTTACGGTCATTGTCGATGAGAAGGAAGACGTGCCCAGCGTGCCGACGGAAGTCCTGGTTCGCGAAGAATATGCGTACGTGATTGGGAACGGACGCGCCGTGCGGCAGTCGGTGACGACCGGCATCGGGAACTGGCAGGCCGTCGAGGTCCTGGATGGAATTAAGGAGGGCGACACAATCATCACTTCCGTATCGCTCAAGGAGCTCAAGGATGGCGTGAAGGTCCGCGTCGTGGACCGTCTCGAGGACTAATGGACCTTTTCGAAGCGGTCATGACCGCCCTGCGGTCGCTGGCGCAGAACAAGGTGCGTTCGTTCCTGACCACCTTGGGCGTCATCATCGGTGTCATGTCCGTGATCCTGCTGGTTTCTTTGGGGGAAGGCGCTCAGGCGTACATCGAGAACGAGTTCGCCGGCATGGGCAGCAATGTGCTCATCATCACCCCCGGTAAGCAGGAGACGTCGGGCATGTTTCCCATCTCGGCCGGGAGTTTCCATCGTCTCACATACCGCGATGCCTGCGAGATCGAGCGTAAGGCGTCCGGCATCAGCGGCATCACCTCGAACGTGTTCGGCGCGGGCTATGTGCAGTACGGCGATCGTCGGCGCGACACCCTCATCATCGGCGTGACCGAGGATTTCGACGATGTGCGGCAGCTCTACGCGCAGATCGGCCGGTTTATTGACGAAACGGACATCGAGCGAAAGAACCGCGTCTGCGTCATCGGCACCAAAGTGAAAGAGGAGCTGTTCGGCAACAAGAACGCGTTGCACGAGAAGATCTCCGTGAACCGATCAAAGCACTTGGTGGTCGGCATCATGGAGCAGAAGGGTATGATGCTGGGCATCAACCTCGACGACATCGTGATCATCCCGCTGCCAAGCGCGCAGGACATGTTCCAGGGCGGTGAAGACTACGTGATGGAGATTCTCTGCTCGGCCCGTACGCCCGACGACATCAAACCGGCGTCGGCCTCGATCCGGGAAGTGCTCACGGCGGCCCACGACAACACCGAGGATTTCACCATCACCGATCAAGACGGAATGCTCGGAACATTCAGCAAGATCTTCGACGCGCTCCGGTTCATGCTCGCGGGCATCGCGTGCATCTCGCTGCTGGTCGGCGGCATTGGCATCATGAATATCATGCTGGTATCCGTTCGTGAGCGGACGCGCGAGGTCGGTATCCGCAAAGCCGTGGGCGCCACACGTCGAGATATCGGCGGCCAGTTCCTCATCGAAGCCGTCACCCTAAGTCTGCTCGGCGGCGTTATCGGCATCCTGCTCGGTTGGGTCGGCACGGCGGTCACGCGGCTCATGTATCCAACGCTCCCGGTCTTCCTGTCGGGCTGGTCGGTGGCCACGGCGTTCACCTTCAGCCTCTCCGTGGGTGTCTTCTTCGGCGTGTATCCGGCCTTCAAGGCCTCCGGGGTCGACCCGGTTGAGGCGCTCCGCTATGAGTAGCAGGCGCGGGGCATAACCGTATGAGTCTGTTCGAGTGTTTCAGAACCGCGCTCGGCGCGCTGGCGCAGAACAAGACGCGATCGCTCTTGACCATGCTGGGCGTCATCATCGGCGTCATGGCGGTGGTGTTGCTGGTTTCGCTCGGCACGGCCGCTCAGAAGTACATCGAGAACGAATTCGAGGCGATGGGTAGTTACCTCATCGTCGTCATGCCGGGAAAACAAGAGACTACCGGCGAGATGCCGGTCATGGGCCGAAGCATCCACAAACTCACGCTGCGCGACGCGAAGATCATCGAGCGGCAAGCCATCGGCATCCAAGGCGTGATTCCGTTGGACCTCGGATTAGGCAAGGCCAAGTATGGCGACCGCACGCGCGATCTCTCGATTATCGGTACCGAGGCCGCCTTTCCGCTCGTCCGGAAGACCGGAACCATTCAGGGCCGCTTCTTCAACGAGAACGAGGCCGCCAATGGGAGCCGCGTGTGCGCCATCGGCGTCAAGGTCAAGAAGGAACTCTTCGGCGACAAGCCGGCCCTCTACGAGCGCATCTCGCTGAACCACACGCGCTATCTCGTGATCGGCATTATGGAGCCGCGAGGCATGACGCTCGGCATGGACCTCGACGACATCGTCTTTGTGCCGACGCGGTGCAGTCAGGAGATGTTCCACGGCGGTGAGGATGAAGTGATGCAGATCCTGGCGCTGCCCCGTTCGCACGAGGAGATCGATGCGGCCACGGACTCCATCGGACGCATCCTGAAATCCAGTCACAACGACACGGAAGACTTCACCATTCTCGACGAGGACGCCATGCTCGGAAGCTTCCGCCGGATCTTCGCGGCCTTGCGGTTCATGCTGGCCGGCTTGGCGGGTATCTCTTTGCTCGTGGGCGGTATCGGCATCATGAACATCATGCTTGTGTCCGTGCGCGAGCGAACGCGCGAGGTCGGCGTGCGAAAGGCCGTGGGCGCCCGCCGGACGGATATCGGTATGCAGTTCCTGGTCGAATCCATCATGCTGAGTGTCGTCGGCGGAACGCTTGGCATCGGCGGCGGCTGGGTCGGCACCACCGTCATCCGGCTGCTCTACCCGACGCTACCGGCCTACCTCTCGACGTGGGCTGTGCTCCTCGCCTTCATCTTCAGCATTGCCGTGGGCGCCTTTTTCGGGGTGTATCCCGCGTTCAAGGCCTCCGGCGTCGATCCGGTCGAGGCCCTTCGATACGAATAGTTGACACGGCGTCTTCCCGCCGTTCTTCCTTCCTGCCCGAGGCGTATGAACACGCACGCGGCCATACCTCGATGTGCAGATGCGGCCGAGTGCGAGGGAGTATCCCGCAGGCATCCCATTTGCTATCATGGCGCGGTTCACTGTCGCGGACTCTCCGCCGAGGACGGATATCTTGCGAATCCGGGATCAGTGGGTGGCGGCCTTTGCGGCCACGGTCATGCTGACGGCGACGGCGCTCTCCGTTTTGGCGTATCGGCAGCAGCGCTCCGCCCTGATTCACGGCATCGATCAGCAGCTCCTCACCGTCATCCAGTGCGCGAAAGCAATGCTTCCCGAGGACTTTCACAACCGCGTCGTGGACGCCAACTCGGTTCCCGCGGAGGAGTACCGCCGCATCGTCGAGCGGAATAACGCTCTGTGCCGAGCCTTGGGCCTCCAGTATATCTGGAGCGTGCTCGTCGATGATGGGGCCATCCGTTTCACCACGGCCACATCCCCGAGCCTCGACGTGACCCAAGGCGACTACGCCGGTTTCTTCGAGGTCCACCGCGATCCGCCCGCCTTCGACGCCGTCTTGGCCACGATGCAACCGGACTTCAGCGAGTTCCACAACGAATGGGGTGACGGCCGGATGGTGCTCGTGCCCTACCGGGATGGGCGCGGCCGTCCGTACTGCTTCGGGGCGAGCATGAGCATCGAGGTGGTGGACGCGCTGGTGCATCAGGGAACGCTGCACGCGTTGGGCGTCGGCATCCTCGCGCTGGGCGTCGGGGTATCGGTTGGTCTCGTTCTGGCGCATGCCGTGACGCGCCCCCTTCGTCAGTTGACCGCCATGGCGGAGGATATTGCGAACGGTCAGCGGGCGCGAGAGGTCAACATCGGAGGCAGTCTCGAACTGGTCTCGCTATCTCAGAGCATCAACACGATGAACCGGAAGATCCAGGAGGAACTGGACAGACAAGGCGAGGAGATCAAGCGACGAAGGGATACGGAAGGGGCGCTCCGGATTAAGGACGCCGCCATCGCTTCGTCGATCCATGCCATGGCGCTGGCCAACCTGCGAGGGAGACCCACTTACGTGAACAAGGCCTTTCTCGATCTGTGGGGCTACGAGAATGAGGCGGAAGTGCTGGGCCGTCGCGTAGAGGCTTTCTGGGAAGACGATATCAGCCACGTGGCCCGCGCTATCGCCCGGGAAGGTCGCTTCAACGGCGAACTCACCGCCCGGCGTAAAGATGGAACCACGTTTCCGGCGCGCGTCTCGACGCACACCATTGTGAACGAGGCCACAGCGAGACCCCTTGCCGTAATGGCCTCCTCGGTGGACATCACGCGCGAGCGTCTTCTCGAGAACCAGCTGCGGCAGGCCCAGAAGATGGAGGCTATCGGCCAACTGGCCGGGGGCGTCGCACACGACTTCAACAACTTACTGCAGGTCATCAACGGCCACGCCGATATGGCCATGGAAGCGCTGCCGCCGGACTGCGAAGCGCGCGTCAATCTCCTGGAAGTGGCTGGCGCCGGACGGCGCGCGGCGTCGATCGTGGCGCAGTTGCTCGCCTTCAGCCGGCGACAGGTGATCCAACCGGTGGATCTGGATCTGAACGCCGTAGTCTCGGAACTGCTGAAGATGTTGCGCCGTCTCATTGGCGAGCATATCCAGCTCGATTTCCTGCCCGCGCGCCACTTGGCCAGCGTGTGCGCGGACCGAAGCACGATGGAGCAGGTGCTCATCAACTTGTGCGTCAACGCGCGCGATGCCATGTCTGCAGGGGGGCGGGTGACGATCGAGACCGAGAACGTTGTGGTCGATGACGTCTTCTGCGAAAAGCATGCCTGGGCCATGCCGGGTCGGTACGTGCTGCTCGGTGTTACCGACACGGGCTGCGGAATGGACAAGGAGACCCGTGAACGCATCTTCGAACCATTCTTCACGACGAAGAAAATGGGGCACGGCACGGGCCTCGGACTGGCCACCGTCTACGGCGTCGTCAAACAGCACGGCGGAATGATCCACTGTTACAGTGAGCCCGGAAAGGGCACCATGTTCAAGGTCTACCTGCCCGCGACCGAGCCGCGCGCGTACGTTGTGGATTCGAGGATCGAAGCCGCGCCCGCAGGGGGCCACGAGGCCATCTTGTTGGCCGAAGACGACGAGCAGGTCCGCGAACTGACCCGGCGCGTGCTCGAACGGGCGGGCTACACGGTGACCGCGGTCTCAAACGGCGAAGCGGCCGTGGCCGCCTTTCACGAATGCGGCAGCACCATCGATCTCCTCATGCTGGACGTGGTCATGCCCCGCATGGGCGGGCGCGAGGCCTACGAACGCATCCAAAAGATGCGGCCGGGTATTCCGGCGCTCTTCGCGAGCGGCTACAGCGAGAATGCGGTCCACACCAATTTCGTCTTGAATGAGGGACTGACGCTGATCCAGAAACCCTTTGCCGGTCATTCCCTACTGCGTGCCGTGCGCAAGGTCTTGGACGCCGGGCACTGAGTCAGACGTGTTGCTCCAGAATGAGACCGGACTCCTCGCGTAGCGATCGGGCGCCGGTAGGCGCAGGGCCCGATCTCGCTCCTCGTACGGAAGACGTGCCACGAGGTTCAACACGTAATCACCCTTGAACCGGGATGATGTCGGCAACGGGAAGCCGTACTCGGCCTCGCTGCCGGGCGGCAACGGCGCATCGGTATCGCGCGCGAGCGCCGGGATACTCCTGACCCACATCACTTCATCGGGATAGGCCACCCAGCACGGCTCGCCGTCAAGGCCGGTCTCCTTGTGGTACCAGGTCGCCTGTACGTCGATGGTGTGCGGTACCATGACGGCCTCGACACCCATGTTCCACAGGCTGTACGTAACGGCGAGCGGCGATCCGGCCTCGCATACCGGCCGATGCCGGCCGCGGGACGCCAGGGGCACTCCGCCGCGCAAGGCTGCACAGAGCAGTCGCTGGCAGAAGTCCCCGTTGGGGTCACAACCGTAGGGAACGCATTCCCACGCGAACACGGTGAAATCACCATCGCTCCTGAGCGTCGTCGTTTGTCCGTCTTCCGCAATGAGTTCGACGAGGATGGGCATTGGCTTGTCGATGGCGAGTACGCGGCGATGAGCCATCCGCAGGAGCGCCTTGACGTGAGACGTGACACTGGGATGAGCCAGCGTGATCGGGCCCATGGGGTCCGGGGGGCGACCGACGTCGTCCTCCGCATAGGAAAGCCGCACGAGGTCCACCGGATGTCCGATTCTCGGATGGTCGTGTCGATGATCCCGCGAGGCCGCGACCGGCAGCGCGATGCCAAGGGCTACCGCCAGAATCCACGCCAGCTTCTGCTTGCCCGTCCGTCGCATGGTGCCGCGTCGCAGGCGCGAGACCAAGATCCACAGCCACAGGAGGCTTCCATAGAAGGCGACGTAGACCACTTGGACGCGCTGGCCGGCGGATTTCCCGAAGATCTGGAGGTCACGGAACGGGACATAGAAGACATCGATGGGCGTGACGCGGTCGATGATCTCGAACAGGGCGTGCACCGGCGCACCGTAGACTTTGCCGGCGGTGAATACCATGCGTTGCACGGGCGTGAGCGGCCAGGCGTGAGGGCCAAACTCGGCGTAGTGCGCGAAGGCCCCACTATCCAGGACGTCTCCGCTCCCCACGATCGCCGCATGCAACCCAACCGCGATAACGGCCGCCAGCACGATGGATTCCAAGAATGTCCGCAAAGCGCATCGGCTCCCGAGATCCGGTTCAGCGGACGCCATGGTAGCACAAGGCGATCCGACAAGGCTCACGGGGGCGGATTTCCAGGGGAACGCAGCGGACATGGCGGAGACGCATAAGGCGGGGGAAGCATACGCGGTACCTACCGCAAGAGGGAAGCGTGGCGGGCGCAGAGATCAGCCGTTGACCGCGTGCGAAAGCGCCTCGCATTCCGCACCGGCGCCGAGCAACTCGTGAAGCTCCTCAAACGCTTGGGCGGCGCATTCGGGGCAGTATCCGTGACTGACGACGCACTTCGCGACTTCCGGGGCCGGAATCCCGACCCACTCGCCGTCTTCCCGGACGCGCTTGCATTGGCAACACTGTACAATAACGCGAATCAACGTGTTCTCATCCCTGATTTGCTCTATCTTGCTCAACCGTAGTCCATCCTCTTGATAGAGTACGCATATCCCGTTCCCGCACGGACTACACCCTTGCCGAACAAACAACGTTTGTCTTCGACAAGACACAAGATCCTCGCGCAACGCGACTTAGGCGAACTCATCCCCGTTCGCCCTCGTATTCGTACGCGCTATACGCGCCCGGCAGGATTTTCCTCTCGGTACGCTGACATGCGCAATTCCTGCCCTTCAGTTCCCAAATTCGTCCAGCAGAGCATATCGCATTTCCCCTCTTTTGTCAACAAATAATCCGATCGACTGTCGTGTTCTCGGACTACTCCATGTCGTCTTGAGTCTGCTTGAGTCTACACAATGAAGGGGTAAACCGAGAAATCCGGGCGCTGTTGTCCCGGCACTTCGGTTGCGTGAAGCTGCGTAAATACCACGAAATCCAGCAAATTCCGGTTGCCCCGCTGGGTCACGTGGTGCGGCAACCCCGGTACCACCACACACTCCATGCGCGAAATGCCCCGAACTCAGCGAAGGGTGCTACCTGCTGCGCAGCAACGTCACCCACTGGGGCGCCGACGACCTCTGGCGCACCTACATCCAACTGACCGAAGCCGAAGCCGCATTTCGCATTCACAAAAGCGACCTGCGTATCCGCCCCGTATGGCATCAGAGAACCGAACGCGTCCAAGCCTACATCCTCGTCTGCTTCCTGGTCCACGCACGATGGAAAACACTCGCTCAGCGATGCCGCCAAGCCGGTCTCAGCGACGCCCCCCGAAAAATCCTCGAAGAACGGAAGCGAATCAGCATCGTCGACATCGTGCTACAGGGCCACCCAGGCACTGGACAACGCCCTCGTCGGGCGCTTCACCATCTTCCTGTACCCGCCAGATATCCTCCAGATGGAGGAGGCGGATCGGATGAGGATCACGCCGGCCTTCAGCTATCGACTGCGTCTCCCGTCGAATACCGACAGCAACCTGCGCACCATGAGTCCGGCGTTCACCCTCAGCGCGCCCTGACGCGCGGTCAGTCGAGAAGCATCTGCTCGTAGAGGCAGCGGCCATGCGCTTCGGCCGTGATGTCCTCGAGGTCGACGGACAGCGTCAACTCGGAATCGAACCGGAAGTAGTAGGGCGTCATGAAGAGACCGGCCAACACGCGTTGCCAGGCCGGCACGCCCTCGAGCAGGTCGGTGGCCTCGATCAGCGTTGGATTGCGCAGTGAAATCCGGATCGATCCCGTATCGCCTTCCCAGCGCAGGTCGAGTTCCTGCGGATAGGCACGCCCGCCGTCATGGGTCACGAAGTCGCGCGCGTCGAGCGTGAGCGGCCGGCCGTCTCCCGTGATGAGCGTGTCTCCCTTGGCCAACATGAAGATGGGGATGCGCTCGTAGCCGTACTGCGCGGACGAGGCAATCTCGACGAAGATGAGCGTGAACTCGCCGACGTGCGCCCGCCCCCAATACCATTGCGACATGACCACGTTCGGCGTCACGTTGCCCCAGTTGTGATCGTGGTAGCCCGTGCCTCGGACGCGATGGGTCTCACCTTCGTACGTGAGCGTGCCCGCCACGCGCCCGAAAGGCACGGCCGCCAACCAGCCGAAATACCGGCTTAGGTCGGGGTCGTAGAAATTCTTGCCCGTGCCGGGGCGCCACGCGGGGACCTCGCCGTCGAAGGTCAAAGCGCCCGCGACATCCTCCGCCTCGATGTGCAGTTGATACCGGTCGAGGTCGCCCCGAACCCAGTTAGGGCCGATGCGGACGGCGCACGTATCGCGTGCGGCGGAGAACTGGTCGGGCGCGTAGAAGAGCGTGTGCTCGATCAGGTGGCCGTCCGGTCGCGTGACGCGTACCTGGACGTGAGGGTTCAGCGGCCCTTCGCGTTGAGCCGCCGGCTTCGTTAGGAACACGATGACGGCGGTGGAGCCGTCATCCAGGTGCGCGTCGAAGTACCACCACTCGAAACAACCCGGGCCCGTGTCGGCGCGCAACCCGTCTTCCCAGGGGGCGGGATTCACGTCCAACCGCTCACGCGCGAGCATCTCATCGCTGAGCCCGAACATCACGTAATGACGCCCATGCACCAGCCGGTGCAGCCAGCCTGGCGGAGGCCCGTCCGGCCCCGAAACCCCGACATTCTGGAGCAGGCCTGCCTCGGCGAAGATGTGCCAAGCGCCCGCAAACGCCACACCGGCCAACAGGACGATCACCCCCAGGACTGCGCGCCGCCGCGTCACAACGAATAGCCCGCAGACAGCCCCGGCCCACGATGGGGCCTCAGCCTTGCCCTATGCACCCGTGGTTCACGCATTCGATCCGCCTCCCACCAACCAGGCCGGCATTGTAGACGGGTGGATGTGGCCGGTCAAGGATTCGATGTGCTCGGGAGTGCCGCCGGCATGCGAATACCGCAGGAAGGTGTGGAAGCAACTCGAAAGCGCGCTCCGGAGCATGGGCAGAAGAAGAATCACTGGGGCTTCGCCTCAAACCCCAAAGAACGGGCTCATGGAACACAAGAAAAGAACCGCGCATCGGCTGCGGCTATGGGCGGCTACCGCACGCCCTACGCTTGCAGCCGATGCGCTCTTGCCTGACTGCTTGACCTGGCTCGACAGGAATTACTGAACTGCGGCCAGCCGGAACCCGACGCTGCTGCCCCGAAACGACGGCGTGCCGCTGCACCGAAACGCCGAGCGGCAGTACCAGGCGCTGCTGATCCAGTAGCCGCCCCGGATCATCCGGTACGAGGCCCTGGGCGACTCTATCCACGCGCTCCCATCCGCCGGGGCACCGGTGTAGCTTGCGTGGTAGTCATCTTCGCACCACTCGTACACGTTCCCGCTCATGTCGTAGAGCCCGAAGCCGTTCGGCAGTTTGCCGCCTGCAAGCTTGGTGCCGTAAGTCGGCGTTCCCGATGCTCCGTTGTTCCCGCAGTACCACATGTAATCCGTGCGGTTCCCCGGCAATACGCCCGCCGCGCAATCCGAACAGTCCCCCGCGCAGCCCAGGGACTCCCCGAAGTAGAAGCGCGTCTGCGTCCCCGCCCGGCACGCATACTCCCACTCGGCCTCGCTGGGCAGACGCACCGTCAACGGCCCCTGGCCGCTGCTCACGATATGCGCATTCAGCGACGTAATGAAATCCTTCGCGTCGTCCCACGAAATGTAATACGCGGGATAGCTGTCGCCCACCCCGTAAGTTGAGGACGGCGCCGTGCCCGGCCACGAGCCCCGTACCGCCAGCCACTGCTCTTGCGTCACCTCGTACTTGCCCATCCAGAACCCGTAGGCCAGCGCGACCGAATGCTGCGGGTCTTCTATCGCGTCACTATCCGCTTCGCCCGGATACCGGCCCATCTGGAAAGAGCCAGACGGCACCCAGACCAACTCGAGCGGCACGTCGCCCGGGAGAAGGATGGTCTGCTCCACTATCAGATGGATCGTGTCGCTCACCGGCGCGGACTCGCCCCCCGCGTTGCGCACCTTGAAGTACACCGTCTTTGTGCCGCCCTCGCCGGACGACAGCGTGAAGGTTGGCGCAGTATCGTAAGCCTGCCAGGAGGCACCGGAGAAGTCGGAGGACTCACTCGCCATGTACTCCGTCGGGTTCTCCGTGGCCGTATTGTCCAACGTCACTTCGGGATCCGCCGTCGTGGCTGCGCCGCCGTTGATGGCCAGAGACCCTACGACCGGTATTGGGACATACTCATATGCGCCCATATCGGAACCGGCACCCTGCGGCCGTGCCACACCGAGAAAGTCATAATCAGGCCCGGAAGCTGTGTCCGCACTGTTAATGCAAGGCGAGCCCGACGCAAGACGGAGATCCCCCGCAGCGGGGTTCACGAAAAGCGGGTTGGCGTCTATGTTGTTGTCCCCCGGGCCGCCATATCCGCCCTGGACGTCCGAGTAGGTAACTATCGCGGTTCCGTTATCTTCGATCTCGTCCGGCGAGTTGTCCCAAAGGATGCAGTTGATCGCCGAAGTCCCGATGTGCGAACTGTTGCGGAAAGCGCCCCCGCCGGAAGGGGCGGAATTCCCATAGAATGTGCAGTTGATGAGTGTCGTCTGCGTGGCATTGCCCATCGCGATTCCGCCACCTTCCCATCCCGCCGCGTTGTTGAGGAAGACACAGTTGATCAGCGTCGGGAATCCGTTTCCGTCCACGCCGAGTCCGCCTCCGCCTCCGTCCCCGGGCCCCGGATCCATGGCCGTGTTTCCTTGAAACAGACAGTTGATAATCATTGGGGACGAGTTGTAGCCAACGCCCATGCCCCCTCCTCCGTAGCCGTTTGGCGTTGAGTTGTTGACGATGGACAAATTCTTCAGGAGAGGGGACGAAGTAAGACAGCCGATACCGCCTGCCATTTGGGAAGCGGTGTTGTCGCGAATGACGCAGTTGGAAACGGTGTTTGTGGCGTCCAGGTACGAACAGAGTATCCCTGCGGCCGCATTGTCCGGAAAGATTCCGTTGGCGAGGCCGCCCATGATCGTGAAACCGTCAACAACCGTATCTGTCAGTGAGTCCAGATGAAGTACGTGATAGACGCCACTGTTTCCGTCAACCACGGTCTCGTGCGCCTGGATATCTCGTGCGTCCAGCGTGGTTTCCGACCCATCGAACCCGCCGTAGAGCTTGACTCCAGTGGCCATTGTGACCGGCGCGCCTATGACGTAGGTGCCCTGCATTACCCAGACCTGGGCGCCCGAACCACTTGCGCCATTGATTCCGTCCTGGATCGTCAGGTAGGCGTCTTCCCATGATTCGCCCGTTTGCGCGCCCGAGGTCGCGTTCTGGTCCACATAGACCACCAATGCAAACGTCGCCGTGACCGTGCGATTCGCCGTCACCTCGGTCGTGGTGTACGAGCCGGTCTTCGCGCCCTCGACGCTGTCCACGACGCTCACAATGTGCCAGCCGACCGCGGGCGTTACGGTAATGTCGCTCGTATCCCCGTGGTCCACCGTCGCCGGGTCTGCCACGCAGGTCCCGTTGCCCGTCACGTCGCACGTGATCGTGTACGTGTTGATCGCGAACGTCGCCGTCACCGTCCGGTTGGCCGTCACGGGCGTAGTCGTGTACGAGCCGGGTTGTGGCCCTTCCTCACTGTCCACAACGCTGACGATGTGCCAGCCGACCGCGGGCGTTACGGTAATGTCGCTCGTATCGCCGTAGTCCACCTGCGCCGGGTCC
>DAIPKA010000043.1:0-61709 GCA_036769985.1 Candidatus Hydrogenedentota bacterium
TCCGTGCACGGAAGTTCCGAGAAGAACACCCTATAGATTGGCCCGGTGCGTTGCATTGGGTGGGTGGGGTGTTGGCCGGATTGACCCGAGACCGACGCATCTGCAGGGCGGCAGGTCTCCGTTAAGAGGCTGCACTACAAGCACTTAGGAATGCGGCTTGAGAAGAGCGAAATCTCTGATGCATCTTCTTCAGAAACAACGTGATGGTTCGTCTTCCTGATCTGAACCACGACGACACGACGAGCACGACGAACGATCCTTTCAGGGGGCGAAGAACGGAAAGATGGAGACGCTGGTTCTTCTCTTTCGTTTGGTCCCTCTTCATCTGCGTGCATTGGCGAAATCTGCGGACCACACTCCGTTCATTTTATCCGCAGATGGCGCAGATTTCCGCAGATTGGGAAACGGAGGTACGAGGGCAACAAGGAGACATCAACCACGGAATGCAGGGAATCCACCGAAGTGCGCGAACAGGATGTGTGGGCCGCCGTTCACGAGGTAACGCATCTCGGCGGTAACGCTGACCGGAGCCGTTCCAAGACGACCGACCCGGTGGACGAACCGCCCTTCGGCCTAGTGCAGGGGGCGCTCCGCTGTCGACTTACTTGAAATCCAGCCTACATGTAGGACTAGAATGTGTGCGGGTTCCCGATTCATCGGCCCTGGGGGACAGAACCTTGTCGTATGTTCCTGAAAATGTCGCTTGGCCCACAGGTGCTACGAAGAAGCCGTGTAGCCCATGTTTGGTGGGAGAACAACCGGAGGCTTGGTGACATGAGCGCGTCTACGTGGACTGACGTACTTCAAACCGTGGCTGTGGTGGCGGCTCTGGTCTTCACCGGATGGGAGATCCGAGCCCGGAGGCGGGAGCAAAGGTTCCGCAACTACCTAGACGGCATGGCTGGCTTCGTAGATCTTGCCAAGCTGATGGTTGAGAAACCGGATCTCCACGGGATCTACGACTACTCAGACCGCAACATCGACGGGGACTACGGCGGCCTAACTCCAGAACAAAGGGCAAGGGTTCACTACTGCGACGCGGTGATTGCCGTGTGCGAGACAATCTGGTTGGCCAGCGAAGAAGGGTGGTTGTCCAATGACGAGTGGCCATATTGGCAGGAGTGGGCACACCAGTTGATGCAGTCCTCGGAGTTTCGGTGGACCCTCAACTGGGTCAAGGATGATTACGATGCTCGTTTCCTCGCCACGTTGGTACCCCCGATGAGCAGGATGAATGAGCCGCAGCCCAACAAGGGTTGCAGGGCCATGCTGAAACGGGGATAGGAAAACGCCAAGGAATCAACTTGACATTCGCAGAACAAGCAGGAGTAGAATCAATGCATTCATTGAGCAGGAGTAGAACTGTGTTACGAATCCGGAGCGCCGGGATCAGCGTTCCGGCGGCTCGGCGGTGGTGGTTCTATAAGGCTTGTTGGAAAGGGGCTCCGAGATATGTGGCGTACGAATAGCGGCGTCTTAGCAACTCTTCGCCTAGTCGCGATCTTGGCCGGTTTGACACTTCTGCCCGTAGACTTCCTGTGGGCGCAAGACAAAGGTGTAGAAATGAAAGCCTATCGGCTTGTGCGTGTCAAGATACCACCTGATTCGCCTCACAGAAAACGCGCCGACATCTATGTGCCTCCACACTCTTACGTGGTCATCTTGCAGAATGGCCAGCGGATTGGCAAGCCGTCTACCAGTGCGGTCGGTTGGGAAAGCGAGTTTCCCGACAAATCCAGGAACCGTTGGGATATTGCGCAGGATTCGTCAGCTTCGTATACAGTGCAGCTTTGGGATTCGCAGTGGGGCCGCGACCAAATGATATTCAGCAGGGCAGGTTTGACGGCCACCGCGTTCAATGCGCCGGTCAAAGAGGATCTTGGCAAGAATTACTCGGAAGACAATGCCATTTCCGTCACATTTGCCGAGGTGACCGGTGAAGCCCTGGATTGATGTGTGCAGAACGACGGGAAAAACGACCTCAATGAAGAGACTGCCATTCCTTGTAGCCCTACTCGTAACGCTCGGTTGCGGTGATTCTCGTCCGCGTTCACAAGATAGTGCCTCCTCAATTATTGAGGAAGCTCTGCGCTTGGAGGCTGCGAAGGAAGGCGAAAAGGCAGCGCAGCTTGAGGAGATGGCCTTTGTGCGCATGAGACGTAGCCCATCCGATGTGCCGGCGGTCTGGCAACTACTCAAAAGCAAAATGGAAAGACTTGGCAGTCCCGCTGATCATGCAAGTCGGTTGGATGTGTTTATGTCCGAAGTGCGAGGGGCTCTCTCGGAATGCCAGACCATATCGGAGTTCTCGACAGTATGGAATGTGCTCAAGGAAATCGAAGTGGCGGCACAGAAAACACACGCTTCTCTCCATGTGCTCGCCTTGCAGGAACTGACGCAAGCCACTCAAGGGATTGCGGGGCCATCTACTTCGTTTGAGGATGACGTCACGGCACTGATTTCCATGCGGAGTTCGGCTCCGTCCAACACGAATGACCAGGCACTAGCCTTTGTCTTGTCGTCTTCTCTTGCTGATTGGGATGAGGAGGACGCTCCGGCGGATAAGACACAAGCGCCAGATGCCACTCTCGAGAGATTCCGCGGCGCAGTTGCGGGTTTGGTCACAAGCGTTTTGGGCAAGGGGGATGCTTTTCTGAGGTCGGAACTGGATAGGCTTGCTCAAGAGGCCGCGAAGGACAAGAGGGGAGAAGCTATTGATCCGGCGCCGGGAATGGGCGGGGGAACGTACCACAGAGCCATCGCAGCTTTCGAGCAGCTGCAGATCGATGTTGAAGCGGCGGACCTGGCATGCTGGTCGCTAATTGCCCACGCGGACTTCTCGGAGCAGATTGAGACCATTGGAACACGCTTAGCGGAACTCTCTTGGCAGGCTACTGGATTACAGGCCCTTCGGTACAACATCTGGGCGCTTCGGCAAATCCGATTGGCAGAGACTGCACTGTCTTGGCCGGACATCCTCGGCTCGATCGACTTGCAGAATCTGGATCCCTCAGTCTCTTCACTGTATTCCTTGACCTATGATGATCTCATCCGCAAGGAATCCGATCCTTTGCGGCGTGATGTTTGCGTAAGGACCTTGCTGTCCCAGGAGAAGATCCGCCAGGAGCAATTCTAATGGCGATCCCTCGGTTCCGCAGACGTCTTTTCGCGCTTCCTCTCCTTCTTGCGGTCGTCTCAACTAGTGCTTACGGGCGAAGTGTCTTCCTTGGCTCTTCCGAGCCGCCTGTGGACGGTCCGCGCGCGTCAAGTCGTGCGGCGAATCTCCTTTCAAGACTGTATCCGGACAATGAGGCCGCTCTTGGCGATGTTGAGGACCTAATCTCACGTTCTTCTTCTCTTCCCTCCCGTAGAGCCCCTAACATCCCGCACAGGTCGATGTCGTCCTCTCTTGCCGCGATCAATCACGTGAACGGTGCGGCCACCGAAAGCATGATGGACATGTATTACTCGGGGCAAGGATGGAAGTCAATTGACCGCATTGGCTCACAAGGAATTGATGGACTCTTCTACCGGGCAGAACCTAATGGACGTCTCCGAGTATTGATAGCAGAGAGCAAGTCAGGCACGTCAAGACTGAGAAAGACTCTGACCAAGGGTCACCAGATGAGCCATGAGTGGATACTCAAGAGTCTTGACGAACAGATTGCCAAATACCAGAAGAGGTTGTTGAGAGCATCCTCTGAAGAAAGGGCGGTGTGTTCTGAACAGATCCGGCTGCTACGGAGGATACGAAGATATGTCGAGTATCGAGATTACCGAACGGAGCTCTTTCACGCCGATGTGAAGAATGGCGTACTGGGTGTTCACTTCAATCGTCTGGAGCAAACACATGGCGGCGAAGCTCCTCGAATTGATGCGTCAAGAGTCAAGACTCGAAAAGTCGATCTTGCGCACCCCGAGAACCTTAAGGGAAGCAACCGGCAGGTATATGACAGGTATTTTGAATTCAAGAAACAAGAACTCCTCAAGAGGATGGACGAAAGATGCGTCCAAAGGGTAATAGATGATCTGAAGAAGGAGTACATTCGAAATCCCTCGATGGGAATGAGGGAGGAACGAGTGTTTTTGCAGGCGCGTTTGGAGCAACATCAGGCGCGCAATGTTGCGCGGGCCATTATGCGGCAAGGTCGCCGCTTTGTACGGCATATGCCCACCGGATGGCAGCGCTCAGTCATGACTGTTCTTAAGAGAGGCGCGGGAGTGGCAGGCAAGACCTACGTTGGGGGAGGAAGGGCATTATCGCGCGGACTTGTCGTTGTTGACATTGCGACGAATGTCTATTTCACTTACGGTGACTACGGGCGGTGGAGATCGGGTGAGATAGACGTGGAGTATCTAGGCTTCAAGGCTGGGTTGCGAACGGCGCAATCGGCGCTGACCGTATACGCTCTTGCCGCTCCAGATGTTTCCATGGTGACCAAAGTCGCCACAGGTACGGCGGCTGTCCTCCTTATGGTCACCGATATAGCTTCCGATCCGTTTTACGAGGCGGCAAGAGAACGTAGACGCGAGCTGCTGGCTCAAGTTGACCAGGTTGCGCGAATTGACATATGTAGAATGCGGTTGTTAAGGATGGTTGATTCTACCTTGGCAAACATCGGGAGCTAGATGGAGATTATGAAAATGTCCCAATCCAGCGCTCTGCTCGCCGACGATATTGGCGAATGCGCAGTGCAGGTGAACGAAACCAGAGTCTTTTTCCAAACAGCACGGGATGTTCTGCGGGTTTACTTCATCTACGACTCCTTCTGGTTCTGTATGGAAGGCAAAATGGATGATGCCGACACTGATGTGAACATATCTAATATCCGAACAAGAGGCAGTTTCGTTGACTGTGACGTCGCTACGAATTCAATTCCACCGAAGTTGCAGACACGAGTAGACCAGCTTATCGCTGACAAGCGAATGCTCATAACTCCACCTACTTCATAGTGCTACACATGCTTCTTGCCTGTCTTTACATGAGAAAAGAATCGGCCCAGTGTTCCATTGCTGCATTCGTTCACGTCTTGCCGTCCTTCTTCTCCGCGAAAAAAGGGAGGCGTTACGCGGTGACGTAGCCGCCCCGGTTGTGTCGTGGTCTCTGACCGCGACACGCGTCCCACCGATGGTGTGCTGTAGTCGCTGCGGAGGGCCCGCTCCGGACGGGCTAAAGCCCGCACTACGTACAGGTGCCGTAAGGCCACGGGTGGGGGTAAGCGAGGTAGTCCGGTCGGGCTGTGGTCCTGTGCGCTCGATGGGCTGGTTTTGTTCACTCGGTCTGAAGGTAGTCGCGGAGGGTGTCGGGTAGGGGCCAATCGAGCTGGCAGTGTTGTTCGCGGAGGGCCGTTCTGAGGTCTTCGGGGGACACGTCGGGCAGATCGATGTGTCCTCTTGCGGCAAGGAGAGTCGCGGTTCCTGCAGCTTGGCCGAGTTGCATGATTGTGCGGGAGAGTCGGCAACTCGATGCGGCCAGGGAACTGAATCCCGCCCCGCGACAGGCCACGAGCAGGTTTGAGAATCCTTTGGGGATCAGGCACCGGTACGGCACGCCGTAGGGTTCGCGCATCTCGTAGCCGCCGCTCTCTTTGCCATGACGATCCACGGAGTGGTCGGCAATAGTGACGATGTCGGGGTGTTGCTGGGCCGAGAGGCCGGCCTTGAGATCGTGCTCGGTCAGGATGTAGTCGGTGACGACGCGGTAGGTTTCGCGCACGCCGAGGGCCGGAGCCATCCGGTCGATTCGGTAGCGTTGGAACTCGGGGTAGTTGGTCTGTACGTAGTGCCAATGGGCGTAGACGCGGCGTTTGCACTCGGCGTAGGCCTCGTCCGGCGCCATCTTGAGGCACTCGACGCCTTCCATGGTGGGCAACGTGTTGAAGTTGTAGTCGCCGTTGGGATACCGCGTGGCACTGACGGCCGGAAAGGACTGACGCCACCAGCATTCGGTGGGAACGCCTTCCGGCAGCGGTTCAATGGCCGGATCGGGCACGGGGGTGATGCGGTAGATGAGCGTGACGCCGTTCAGGAGTTCGTTGGGCGTTTCGGCTGCGCTTGGCTCGTTGAATCGCTGGCGGCCTTCGCGGCCGATCATGCGTTCGCAGCCGCAGGCCGCGCACAGCGCCCCGCCGCCGGTGGCGTCGATGAAGTAGTCAGCCGTGACTTGGCGGCCGTCCGCAAGCGTCAGGGCGGCAACACGGTTGCCTTCGACCTTGGCGCTGGAGAAGGTGGTCCGCGTGGCGATGGTGCAGCGCTTGGTTTGGTCGAGCATCGTGCGCGCGACGCCTTCGTAGGCGTCGGGATCGAAGACGACCCCGTGGCAGACGGTTCGCTTGAATTCCTCGCCCGAGCCGCCATGTCGTTGCAGCGTATCCACGTAACGACGTTCCGGGTCTACGACGTACTCGCCGCCGGGAAAGGCGTCCCAACCGTTCCACATGCAGTGCCGGCCGAAGGAATACGCGCTCACCGCCTCGGGAATGGTCTTGAGTCGCCGGTAGATGTCGAACGGCAGGCCGGTTCCGCCGACGCCGGGCTCCCACATGGTCACGCCGGAGGCGACCGCCGTGCCGCCCAAGCGGTCGCTCTTCTCGACGAGGAGAACGCGCAGGTCGCCTCGGGCTGCGGCAATCGCAGCGCCCAATCCCCCACTCCCGGCGCCAACTACGGCCACGTCGTAGTGGGGAGAGGCCGTTTGGGCATCGGCCGCGCGGCTTGCAAAAAACAACCAGTTGCCGGGGAGCACGGACGCAACGTGCGTGAGAAACCTGCGGCGAGAAGTCTTCATCTAGGGTCTTCCTCAGTCGTTTGGCGGCTCCGTGGCGGATCCTAGACGGTTGAATTGTGTGAAGGCAAGGGGCGTTCGCCCGGTAGAGAGAATTATGGTAAAATATAGGTGGCTGGACTTCATAGCATCAAAGGTGTTGAGCGTTTGGGGCTGATGTCGGTTCGAGATCCCACCTGACGGAAGGAGGGAAAAACGCAATGACACTGCGCGAAGCTCTGGCAGGCCGAAAACAGCGCGAGATCGGCACGATCACTTTTCGGGGCGACCTATACCGGTGTATGATGCTTGGGCACTCGGGCGGCAGCATTGTGGAGTTTCGCTTCCTCTTGATGCCCGGCAAGGAACTTCCCATATGCGCGCGCTTCAAGGGTGAGCAAGACTTCTGGCAGGTGCTTCAGCACGTGATGAAGCACAACCTGCTCAAGGAGGCCAACTTCAACATCACGGCGATGGAGTTGCCTCACTTCATCCACACGTAGCGATCAGAAGCCCGGACCTCCGCCGGGCGGCGGGAAGAGTTCATCGAGGCGCTCGAGCACGTCATCCGTCAGCTTGACCTCGACAGCCTTGAGGTTCTGCTCGAGCTGGGCCACCTTCGACGCGCCAAGAATCACGCTGCTGACGTGATCGGTCCGCAGGCACCAGGCGAGGGCAAGTTCGGCCGCGCCGACGCCGTAGTCCTTGGCCATGGCGACCAGCTCCTGGCTCTTCTGCTTGTTCTCCTCGTTCCAGTACATGCCTCGAATCACAAGGTTCTGGCGCGGATCGGCGGCGCGGGTGCCCTCGGGGGCTTCCTCGCCCGGCTTGTACTTGCCGGTGAGCATGCCGTGGGCCAGGGGCGAGAAGACGACGTTGCCGATACCCTCCTGCGCGGTAACGGGATACAGGTTTTTCTCGGGATCGCGATAGAGCAGGTTATAGCGCGGCTGACTCACGGCGATGGGCCGGGCGCCGATCTCGCGTGCGACGGCGTTGGCGCGGACGATGAGCGGCGCAGGCCATTCGCTGACGCCCCAATAGAGGATCTTGCCGGCGCGGGCGAGGTCTTCCATGGCGCGGACGGTTTCTTCGATGGGCGTATCGGGATCGGGGCGGTGGCACATGTAGCAGTCGACGTAATCCATCTTGAGCCGAGCGAGACTGGCGTCGCACTGTTCGCGAATGTGTTTGGCGCTCAGGCCCTTGTCGTTCGGGCCGTCACCCATGGGCGCCCAGACTTTGGTTAGTACGAACAGGGCCGAGCGCGGATAGTTGGCTAGGAGTTCGCCCAGAGCCTTTTCGGCCTCGCCACGGTTGTAGGCGTTGGCCGTGTCGAAGTAGTTGATGCCGGCATCGTAGGCCCGCTTGACCATGGCGCGTGACGTGTCGGCGTCGGACGTGAAGCCGATGGTGAGATAGGAGCCGAATCCGAGACTGCTGACGCGGGCGCCCCATTTTCCAAGCTTGCGGTATTCCATAGGTCTGACCTCCGGTTAAGTGCTGCGAGAGGACTCGATGGTAGCATCCGAGGACGCTGCACTCAACTACAGGCTACGCGAGGTGCGGAGGTATCCGCCTGGATGCTCGCGTGGCTCGCCTCGTGCAAGAGAAGACTCCTCACGCGAGCGCAGCCCTGGGAACCGAGGGCCGGCTCGCGCGACGATGAATAGCCCTATTGCGGAGTCGGTCTAGTAGGCGACGATGCGACCGACTTCCCAGATCTCGACTGGGACATTGTCCAACGCCACCGGTGCGGCCTGCTGGACCTCCGGCGTTAGTTGCTCTACGAGGAGCATGATCACCGGCTTGCCGTTAGCCACACCTACCGCATGGCCAACGGCCTTGGGAAGCGAAGCCAAACGGCTGGCATGGCGGTTCTTCACGTTCGATGCGTTCGCGACGGCCGCCGCGAGTGGCGCGGCTCCGGATGCTCCGGCGGTCTCGACTCCAACCATGGAAACTCCCAGGAAGGCCAGAACGTCCTGGATGGGATTGGCAATGGCCACTTGAGAGCTGCCGGCAAACAAGAGACCCACGGCGGCAGGATTGGTGGACTTCTTCTCCACCAGAAGGGAACCGGAGTCACCGGCCTTGAGGAACTTGCCTGGGGTGACGAGGATCTGGCCCTCGAACGTGGTGACAAACGGATTGCCGGCACATTCATCTTCGTACTGAACCGTCACCGTAGCGTTCAGTCCTGCCACCTTGCCGGTGGTGAGACCGCTCGTCCGCCCGCTCTTCTTCACCTGCTGAGTGAGATATGCGGCCACCGGATCTGCTGCGATCGTTCCGATTTCCAGGATTCTCCCTGCGGGGTCCACCGCCCCAGGAATTACCTCGGCGATAGCCGCATCCACGGGCGTCACGGCTCCAGGAATCAACGGCATCCAGTAGGTGAGGCTGGCCACATAGTCCGCCGAGATGTTCTGGCAGCTGACATCCACGAATCCGGGCTGGTTGATGGGATCACCGACGCTTGCGAATAACCCGTTTCCACCCAGGGCCGAATCCCCTGCAAAAACGTGTGTGTTGCTCAGGACATACTGGGTTCCCGCGGCGTCCTGAACCAACGCGCCTAAGGTACCGCTGCAGCAGTAGCCATTGGCCAAATCCACAACGCTTCCTCCGGAAGTACCTAGCTGAATCGGCCGTTCCTGACGCGCGGTATGACTGATACGCTCAGGTTTTGTTCCTCCGCCTGGCTTGCCTTTGGTGGCAACCTGATCGCCGAAAGCTGGCGCTACTGCCAGGGAAGCGATCACAAGAAGCACAATAATCCATCCCCAAGAGGCTTTCTTCTGCATTGAGCATTCTCCTAAAAGATGCGCGCAGCCTACGCAAAACAGCCCCTTCGTTGCGTCCGGGCTCGCGAAACCACCTCATTTCGGGGCTTACACCGAATTCGACGAATTCATACTACGCCCTCCCTCCAGAAATGTCAACTTCCTATTGCCTGTCTCGGAAGTGAACTCGCCAGCTTCTCGCGGCTTCGGCAGAAGATAGAAGGGTAGTTCTAACGTTGTCTTTGGACTCAATATCATTGATGTCATGCGCGGTTTAAACCACTGTGACACATCAACTTAGAAAGGGGGTTTTCTGCGGATGGCGGGAACTTGTTCTTACCAATCGGCGACGGAGCCGTCGGCGTGATAGAGGCGCGGCGTATCCCAATCCACCCAAGGCAGGGCCCGAACGCGTATCTCGTCGACTTCGATGCCGAGGCCTGGACCGGTCGGCACGGCGACTCGGCCAGCCTGGACGGTGAAGGGCGTTTGGAGGTAGCCGTCGCCGAGGTGGCCGTGTTCCTGGATGAGGAAGTTGGGCGTGCACAAGGCGAATTGGATGCACGCGGCGAGGGCCACGGGGCCGAGTGGGCAATGGGGCGCAATGGCCATGTAGTGCGTGTCGGCCATAGCGGCAATCTTGCGGACCTCGGAAATGCCGCCGGCGTGGGCAAGGTCGGGCTGGAGGATAGCGGAGGCTTCCTTCTCGATGACCTCGCGGAAGCCGTGGCGGCCGTACAGGCGCTCACCCGTGGCGATGGGAATGGGCGTCGAGCGTTTCACGTTCAACAGTGCGTCGACGTTCTCGCACTGGACGGGCTCCTCGATGAAGAATGGCCGGAGCGGTTTCAAGACATCGGCGAGCGCAATGGCCATCGGCGGGGCGATGCGGCCGTGGAAATCGAGGGCGACATCGGCGTCACCGGCGCCTTCACGCGCCGCCGCAACGCGCGCCTCGACGCGTTTGAGGACGTCAAAGCCGTCGACAATCTCGGTGGCGTCGACGGGACAGAACTTCATGGCGTCGAAGCCGCGCTCGACACAGGCGGCGGCGCTTTCACGAATCTCGGCGGGCTCCGAGCCGCCGCAGCCGCCGTAGACGCGCACATGATCGCGGCAGGCGCCGCCTAGGAGCCGGTGCACCGGCAAGTCGACGGACTTGCCGAAGATGTCCCAGAGGGCCATATCGACGCCGCTCAGGGCGCTCATGAGCACCGGGCCGCCCCGATAGAATCCGCAGCGGTACATGGCTTGCCAGTGGTGCTCGATGCGCGTGGGATCCTCGCCCACCAGCAACCGCGCGAGTTCGGCGACCGCCGCCACCTGCGTGGCCGCGTGGCCTTCGAGCGTGGACTCGCCCCAGCCGGTGATACCTTCATCCGTCTCGACCTTGCAGAACACCCACCTCGGCGTGACGGGAAATGCTTCGACGTTGGTGATCTTCATAGCGCGCTCCTCTTGCATAGCCGCGTTGGCCGGGCTATCTTGGCGCATTACGGAATCGGATTCAATGCGGCGGCTCAACATTTCGCGTAGAATGCGACTGGTCAAGGGAGAAAGGGATCGATTATGGGCCGCGATTGTCAGATTGCTGTGTATTACTTCCCGAATTACCATCCGGATGCGCGGAATTGCGTGTGGCATGGCCCCGGTTGGTCGGAATGGGAACTGGTCAAGGCCGCGACACCTCGGTTCGCTGGCCACCAGCAGCCGAAGATCCCGGCGTGGGGTTATGAGGATGAGTCGGATCCCGTGGTCATGGCGAAGAAGATCGACGCGGCGGCGGATCACGGTGTCGACGCGTTCCTTTTCGACTGGTACTGGTACGAGGATGGGCCGTTCCTCGAACGGGCGATCGAGGAGGGATTTCTCAAGGCGGCGAATGCGGACCGCCTCAAGTTCGGACTGATGTGGGCAAATCACACGTGGATCGATATCCATCCGGGCCAGCGGAGTCGGCCGGCGAACGCCTTGGCGCAGGGCAAGGTGTCGCCGGAGGCGTTCCGCACGCTTACGGATCACGCGATCGGGACGTATTTCGCGCACCCGTCGTACTGGCGCGTTAATGACGGCCTTTACTTCTCGACATACGAACTCGGCACGCTCCTCGACAGTCTCGGCGGGCCGGAGGCGACACGCCGCGAGCTGGACGGGTTTCGCGAGCGCGTTAGGGCCGCCGGACTTGGTGAACTCCATCTGAACGCGGTCGTGTGGAACATCCCGGTCCTGCCATCGGAGACGGGCATCCAGGATCCAAACGCCCTCCTCGAACAGCTTGGATTCGATAGCGTGACGTCCTACGTTTGGGTGCATCACCACGCGGTAAGCGATTTCCCGGAGACGGCATACGCGGCCTACGCCGAGGTGGCGGCGCAGGACTACGAGCCCTTTACGGCCAAGTACGCGTTGCCGTATTTTCCGAACGTGACGATGGGATGGGATTCGAGCCCGCGAACGATTCAGTCGGACGTATACGAGAACCTGGGCTATCCGTACATGGCGACGTTGGCCGGTAACACGCCGGCCGAGTTCAAGAAGGCCCTGGAGCGCGCGAAGGCGTTCCTGGACAAGGGCCTCACGCAGCCGAGGATCCTCACGGTCAACGCCTGGAATGAGTGGACGGAAGGCAGCTATCTCGAACCGGACGCCGTCCACGGCATGGCCTATCTTGAGGCGATCCGCGACGTGTTCGGGCGGTAGGCACCCGGGTCAGCGACTCACGCGGCCGGAGGCGTCGCCTTTCATGAGCTTCTCGACCTCCGGCACGCGGACAAGGTTGAAATCGCCGGGGATGGAGTGCTTGAGACACGAGGCGCACACGGCGAAATCGATGGCGCGCTGCGGATCGTCGTAGTGGCGCAGGCCGTAGATCAGGCCACCCATGAAGCTGTCGCCGCCGCCGACGCGATCGACGATGGGCATGATGTCGAATTGCGGGCCGCGGAACAGTCGGCCGCCGTGATAGAGGAGGCCGCTCCAGGTGTTGTGACTGGCGGAGAGGGAGCCGCGCAGGGTGACGGCAACGGTGTTGAGATTCGGATACTGGCGGGCGATCTCTTCGCAAACGTACACGTAGGCATCGGCGTCAACCTTGCCGGAAGTCACATCGGCGTCGGGGGCCTTGATGCCGAGGACTTTGTCGGCGTCCTCCTCGTTGCCGATGGCGACGTCGCAGAGGCGGACGAGGTCGGGCATGACGTCGCTGGCGGCTCTCCCCCACTTCCAGAGCTTCGCGCGGTAGTTGAGGTCGCACGACACAGTGAGGCCGAGGCGTCGGGCGCACTGGGCGGCTTCGAGGCAGCAGGCGGCGGCGGATTCGGAAATGGCGGGCGTGATGCCCGTCCAGTGGAACCAGTCGGCATCGGTGAATACGGTGTCCCAGTCAACGGTTCCGGGCTTCATCGTAGCGATGGCGGAATGGGCGCGGTCGTAAACGACCTTGCTTGGGCGTTGGGCGGCGCCGGTCTCGAGGAAGTAGATGCCGAGGCGCTGGCCGCCGCGGACGATGTGCCGCGTGCCGATACCGTACTGGCGGAGGAAATCGAGGCAGGCGTCGCCGATGTCATTGTCCGGCAGTGCGGTCACGAACTCGGCGGACTGGCCGAACTGGGCCAGGGACGCGGCGACATTCGCCTCACCCCCGGCAAAACTGAGGTCGAACTGGCGCACTTGCACGAAGCGCTGGAAGCCGGGTGTCGACAACCGCATCATGATTTCGCCAAAAGTGACTACGTTCTTCATCGAAGGGTCTCCTCGTTGAATCGCTATTCCGCAGGCATCGGCTCATTGATCCAGGCCAGGTTGAATCGATAATACAGGGCACTCGAGATCAGGTGGATCACGTTGTCGGGCGATTGCGTGGCGGCGAGGTAACCCATGGGCTCGGCGTGGGTGGCATCCAGCTCGAATTGCTGTGTCCAGGCGCCGCCGTCGAGTTCGCGGCGTTCAGCGCCGGGAGAGATGAGCTTACGAATGGGCCACGTTGCACCATCATCGAGGGAAACTGCAGCAAAGAGGCCGTAGATGCGCCGTTCGTTGCCGGCGGCGTCGGTGACGGTCATACCCTTGGGCTCCTTGCGATCCTTGCTCGTGTCGGTGTACGAGCAGAAGAGGATCGGGCCTTCGCGCAGTCGCATCAACACCAGCCGCTGGCCGCCGCCAATGGGCGGAAAGGGGCTCGCCGAGTACGTCCACGTGCGGCCCATGTCGCGCGAGACGCTCATGGGCATGCGGCCGTCGATGTCGTCGCCTCGGCCGAAGGCCATGAGCGCGCCGTCCTCGAGTTGGACCACCGAGGCGTGGATGCCGGCGATCCAGCCGCCGATGCCGCCATCAACGGCGAAGGCGCCGTAGCCGTAGTTGGTCGCCTCTTCCCAGGTCTCGCCGTTGTCGCGGCTGATGTGCATGGCGGTGCCACCACTACCGGTGTGGACAGCGTCGCATAGCTGGACGAGGTAGCCTTCGCGCGTGCGCATCATGCCGTGGATGACCTGGTTGCGGCGCTGGTGGAAAGCGTTGGCGAATCGCGGCGTCGACCACGTGGCGCCGTTGTCCGCGCTCGACCGCAAGACCATGGCCAGTTTCTCCCACGTACCGGCGGCCTCGACGCCGTTCATGAACAGGATTCGGCCGCTGCCGTCGTTGAACAAGGCCGAGCCGGTCATGTTGCGGTCGGGAATCTTGAAGAATAGCGACGGAGGTTCCCATTCGGCTCGTCCACGGCGCAAGCGGCTGCCGAGGATGACCATCTCGCGGCCGGCCTCCTCTTCCGTCGAGAACCAGACGGCCAAGAGATCGCCGTTGGCGCACCAGGCGATGCTGGGGCAGTGATTGTGCTTGAACATGGGTATGTCGGCGACGTTGTCCGGACGGAGGACAAAGGGTGTCGGGCCGTCGAAGATCGGCGCGTCGGTTGGCGTCCACGCAGCCGGTTCCTGGGCGACGTCGCGCATACACAGCGGCGGTTCGACCGCGGGCAGCGGCCGTGTCGACGGCGCATCAGCCATGGCGACGCGGAACCCGATGAGATCGTGCTTGTCGTCCGGCATAGCGCCGAGGCGATTGGCCGAGCGCAGGAACGGTAGATCGGTGTTGTGGCTACCGCCGCGTGTTACGCGCGCCAGGCCCTCGACGCGGCCAACGGGATCCGTTTGTGGCACGGCGTCGTAGGGCCCGTACCAGTCGAGGCACCATTCCTCGACATTGCCGTGCATTTCGTGAAGTCCGAAGGCGTTGGGCGGCGTGATCCCGACGCGCAGGGACGCCGGCTCGTGGATCCATTCGCGTTTCTGATGGCGGTGATGCTCGGGCGGCAACGTGTCGCCGGTGTTGAAGGGCGTTTGCGTGCCGGCGCGGCAGGCATACTCCCACTCGGCCTCCGTGGGCAGGCGATAGGGTTTGCCTTCTTCTTTCGAGAGCCACGCGCAGAAGGCGACGGCGTCGTCCCAACTGACGTACACGACGGCCTCGTCGTCGCGTGTTGAGAAGCCGTTATGACCGCGATAGCGGCGGTGATCCGGATCAAACCGCTCGTATTGGGCGTTGGTTACTTCGGTAGTGGCTAGGTAGAAGGGCTTCGAGAGGGTGACCTCGTGGACGGGCCGTTCGTCCCAATCGCCGTCGGACTGTCCCATCGGAAAGGTGCCGGCAGGGATCGAGACGAGCCGCATGCCGATGGAATTCGTGAATTCGTCTGCCATGGCCTCCTCCGCATAGGGCGCAACGAGCGCCCAACACGTCGCCACTGCCGTGAACCATAGCTGCCTACGCATGGCTCTCTCCCTCGGGAATTCCGCACGAAAGACCGCGGGTAGTATAGGCGTTCGAGGGCGTGGAGAAAAGGGGCAGAAGGGCTGATCTGACCGATCGGACGGATCGGACCGATCCGACGGATCCTTTGAAAGGGGGCAGCGTTAGGGATTCGGCGGCCAGTCGGCGGTGTCGTACCAAGCGAAGGGCTGTTGGAAGCCGTAGAGGAGAAACTCGACGCGGCGGCGTTCGGGTACCTTCATAGCGCCTTCGAGCCGCCACGAGACCCACCGAGCAAGGATGACGAGCGGCAGCACGCACCATTCGAGGTCGGTGAGTGCGTTCTCGCGGTGGTAGGCGCGGGCGAACTCGGCCATGGCGCCGGTGTCGAGGTCGGGGCAGCGCGTGAGCGACCAGATGGATGCGGGGTCAAGATCGCCGGTACGGTGTGCGCCGAAGAAGAACATGCCTTGGGCGACGTCGAAGACGCGCACTTCGCGCCAGGCCCAGTCGAAGTCGAACACGCCTACGACGTGGCCATCGGCCGTGAACAGGAGGTTGAAGCAGTTGTAGTCGCCGTGGATGACGGTACGCGGGAGGTCACTGTACACCGCGGCATACGCCCGGCCGACGTCGACAATGCGGGCGCGTGCCTGCGCGATGGCGGAGCGCTCGGCCGGCGTCGCGTACCGCCGTTCGATCATATCGAGGGCCTCGATGTGCGCGTCGGGGGCATCGAAGCGTTCGCGGGGCACGACGGGCTCGGGATAGCTTGAGAATTGCGGCACGAGCGTCTCGCAGAGGCCGTCGTACCCGGCGCTGACTCGGTGCAACTGGGCCAGGACCCGGGCGGTTGAAGCGCGGGCGCTCGGGGCGATTCGCTCGGAGTAGACGAGGCCATCGACAAAGGGATACGTCTCGTACGCCGCGCCGTCGATGGCGATCCATGTCTCGCCGGTGTCGGTCTTGAGCGGAGCCACTGTTGGAAACCCGTGGGCGGCGAGGCGACACCGCAAACCGTGGTCGAACCGGATGCGCTCGGGACTCGACGTGCGCGCGCCGCGGCGGCGGATGAAGTAGGCGTGCCCGCAGTGCGACACGACTCGCCAGGTGCTGCCGGCGGTGCCGCCGGCGCGCTCGATGGTTGCCGTCGGAATACGGTAGCGGGTCAGCACGTTGCTCAGTGCCACAGTTTCGTTCGGCATTTCCTTCTGGTGCTGCATGAGAGGGTATTCTATCGCCCCGGCGGCCGGATTGGAAACCCGCGGAGAAGATCCTGTAGCCTGTGTACAGTGTACAATAGGGAAATTGTGCGGGGAGGTGGTCGAATATGAAGCTGCCGAGCGTCCCAGGTCGTTTGGATTGGGTGCAGGCCGCGGCACTGGTGTTGGCGTGCGGCGTGGCCGGCGCGGCAGAGCTTGCTGTCGAGGACTTCGCTTTCGATGGGGCGCTGGGGTCTGAAGGGGCGGTCATCGAGAGACTGGACACGAACCATTTCAAAGTGACATTGGGCCATGCGCCCGGCCATCCCGACTGGGCCAATATGGTGCAGTTCCGCATTCTTCGGCATGCCAGTGGCAATGCGCTTCGGCTGGACGTGGTCTTCCACGGCGGGAGCACGTACCGCTTCAATGATTACTCGTACTCGTGGTCCTATGACAATGTCGAGTGGCAACCGGTTCATTGGCAGAACAAGACGACGGATTCGAGCGTGGGCGACACGCTGTTGTTTCCGACCTTCGCGCAGGATACTGTGTACGTAGGCCATCAGGTTCCGATGCCGTACGAGATGGTCGATGAACTTGTGCACCGTTACGAGGCCGATCCCGACGTGACGCTGCACGTGATGGGCCAGTCGCGCGGCGGCCGGAATCTGTACCGGCTTGAGATCACGGATGCCGACAGCCCCCCTCCGCGGACGGCGCGTTGGGTTCACTATTTCGCGAACCAGCATCCGGGCGAACACAACGCGCAGTGGCGGATGGTAGGCATGATCGATTGGCTGCTCAGTGACGCCGGGGCGGATTGCCGGCGACGAAGCATTTGCCATTTCGTACTCATGAGTAGTCCGGACGCGCCGAGCCACGGCTGGTACCGCGTGTGTTCGGAGGGGGTCGACATGAACCGTTCGTATCGCGTCGAGGGGGCGAGTGCCGCCGATCAGCCGCACGAGGCGTACGTGCTCCAGCGCGACCTCGAGGTGCTGATGGCATCGGACACACCGGCAACGGATGTCTGGAGCATGCACACCTGGCAAGGCATCGTTGAGCCCATTATCGAGCCAGGACCTGAGATGGGGTCGGCGTTGCCGGAATGGACGGCACTTCGCGAGGCCATCGAGGCAAACGACCCGGACAACCTGGTGAAGCCGCTCACGGCGCACTACAAGGGCGGCAACCCAACCTATTGGAGCAACGGGCCGCACTTGCAGTTCGGCATTACGAGCGTTCTGTGCGAAGGCGGCGGGGCGATCTGCACGAAGTCGGAGAACGAGGCGTCCGGCGCGGCGCTGATGAAGGGCATCGCGCAGTACTACGAGGGGACGCGCACCGGTACTGGAAAGGATGAACGCCCATGACGTGGCTGGCCCTGATCTGTTGCGTGTGCGCGTCGGAGGATATCGTTATTCGGCCGGGCCCGGCCTTCATGGACGTGTCCAAGCTTGTTCAGCTTGAGCAGGCGGTAGACATTATGGCGGAGGCACGATTCGATTTCCCTAAGGAATCGTCGATTCTTTGGCGGGACGATGACGAGCTTCCGGCGCCGGAAGATTCGAAGTTCAGTCGTCGTGTAGCCGAGTTCATTGCTCGGTTTCCTCAGCCGGCGCATGACTACACCGGGCCAACGCCTTGGGATGTGGGCGCCACGGCGTCGCGGCAATGTAAAGCGCTTGCCTACCTGGCCAGCGGGTCCGATCAGGGGCGGCGCAATGTGGCACGGCTGTGTGTAATCCAGAACCTTCGGCTCCAGTGGCTGTTTCCCATCGAGATCGACGCTGTCGATGAGTCGTTCTATGCAGGGGCAGCATCGATGGGGCTCACGGGCGCCTTGCTCTGGCAAGGCGCGCCGGAGTACTCGGCGTTGCGGGAGTTCGCCGCGACCTGCCTGCGCATTGGCGCGGCTCAACTCGCGCTGCGTGCCGGTGATGGTCCTCCGGAACTCGAGGGCGCCGCGAATGCGCTAATGAAGGCGGCACGGCGCGTCCCCGCGAGTTTGCTGACACTGACCGTGTCGGAGGAGGACTTCTTCAGCCAGCTCAACCTCGATCATCCGGACATGGCGGAAGTGTCTCCGTTGGTTCGTGCGCGGAAGTTCGAGGAAGCGCGAGAGGCGTACACGGCGATGTTGGCGCGGCGATTCCGGGCACCGCACGCATGGCCGGATCTTCTTCTGGACAAGACGGTCGATCTATCCAGCGCGGATCGTCTTTGTTTGGGCGTGTTCGATGCGCGTGCGCGCCTATTCGATCATAGCCCGGGCGAAGATACGCCCGGGTCGCACTACTGGATGTGGACGCTACTCAATGCGTACCGCGCGAGCGGCGAGGAACGCTATGTGGAGCATCTGTGTCGCCTGTTCAACGCGTGGTACTCGGCCAATCCGGCAACACTCACGTGGGCGAAACCGGGCTGGGAGGTCATCGATGCGGGGTGTCGGGCCGGGCAGAGTTTCCCACCGGTTTTGGCCACGTTGGCCAACCACCCGACATTCCGGACGGAAGCCCTGTTCAATATGGCGCGTAGCATGCTTGACCATGCCAAATACATCGAGGTGTTCGCGTCGTCGGCCGGCAGTGGGCTCGTGGTGGAATCGTCCGCGCTTGCGTGCGTGGCGCTGCTGTTTCCCGAGTTTGCCAGTGCGGATGCGTTCTACCGTGCCGGTGTGAACCGGCTTCAGCGGAGCGGTAACCAGTGTTTCTTGGCGGATGGTTTTCAGTCCTCGTGTTCGCCGCATTACCACCTGTTGACACTGTGGGGGCTGGGGAATGTCGTCAGTCTGGCCGCACGCCAGAGCTGGCCTTTGGACGAATCGGTAACGCGCACGTACAGTCAGGCCGTGGAAACGCTCATGTACATGGTGTATCCGGACGGTTCGGTGCCGTTCATCAACGACTCGACCCCGTTTCGGTTGCCGACCGCCGGCGTGTTCAAGACCGCAGCGGGGGTGCTATCTCACGACGGTTTCCGGTGGTTTGCCACGGGAGGCGCGGAAGGTGCGTCGCCCGAGTCTCTCGGGCGCAACCTGGCGGCATCGGGCTTCTGTGCGATGCGGGATCGGTGGGAACCGAGCGGTCAGGTAATCGTGTTCGACGCGGGGTATTTCGGAGCCGCCCATCAGCATGAGGACAAGCTGAGTTTCGTCTACTACGCCGAGGGTCGAGAACTCATCGGGGACGTCGGTTCTTATGGGAACGTGCGCGATCCGTGGGAGCCATATTGGCGTGGTTCCTGGGGACACAACACGATTGTGATCGACGGCCTCGGCCAGGCTCGGGAACTGGCGGCGCCGGAGGCGATTCCGGATCTCGACCGCCGGTTCGTCGTAGGGCCGGGATTCCAGTACGCCGAGGGTTGGTTTCGTGGCCCGTATTCGGCGGGCGGTCTGGGTGCATCGCGCGTCGCCGGCGAGCCCGAGTTCGAGCATCAGCGATGTCTCTTCTACGTCCTGGGCGAGTACTTGATTGTTTGCGACCGGGTATTGGGTGCTGGACGGCATGATGTCGAGCTGATATTTCACATCTCCCCTATCGCTGAAGGCGCGGGGGCAGAGACCGTGAAGCGATCGGTGGATCTGCAGGTACGAGAGGATGGGGTTGTGGTGACGCGGGAGGTCTCGGCGGGCAACGTGGCGTTGCTTCCGCTGGAAGGCGCCCGCTTCGAGTTGCACGACTACATCGGGCAGGAGCGGCCTGTTCGCGGTTGGTACGCGCTGGAAGGTAAGGTTCCGTCTCATGATGTTGTATACGCCTGCGACACGGATCTTCCTTCCACGTTTGCCACGGTGATTCAACCGCTGGCCCCAGGCCGTACCGACGATGTCCGGATAGTCGAACCGGAGGTCGTACGAGTATCGGGATCGCAAGCATGCGTGGCCTTCTGGCACGGTAATGATCTCTTTCTTCTTTCGTACGAAGGTCCCGCGGAAATGACCTGTGGGCCGATTCATTTCAAGGGAACGGCATTGCTCCTGCGTTGCGACAGCGGGCGTCGACCGCGACAGGCCTTGGCGCTCGACGCTACGCGATTGGATGTGAGCGGCGCATCGATGCTGAAGTCGGATCGCCCGTCCGGCGCGCAGGCCATCGATTTCCCGGAGTAGACCGCCCATTGTGGCCCGTCAAGATTGTTCCGGCCTGACAAGAAGGATGGACCTCAGAAACATGAGGCGACTCGAGTCCTCTTCTCTAGCGTACCGTGGTGTACGGGGCGGCGTGGCGATCATCATGGTGATTTTTGTGCTTGCGCTGGCGTCGTGTGCGAGAGGGCGGCCCGTATCGGCGGCGTACTACCACCCGAGTCTCTGGCCGGTCGAGCAGGGGGCGCACACGGTCACGTCGCCGTTCGGTTACCGAAATGATCCTTTCGCGCATGAGCGGCGCGTTCACTGTGGCGTGGATCTGGCCGCGCCGAAGGGCTCATGCATCGTGGCCACGGCCTACGGACGCGTCATGGAGGCGGGGCGCAATGGCGGATACGGCAAGAGCGTGCTAATCGACCACGGAAACGGCTATCAGACGCTGTACGCTCATCTCTCGAAGATCGGCGTAAAGCGCGGCAAACGCGTGAAACGCGGCCAGGTGATCGGCCGTTCGGGCGAAACCGGCCGTACCACAGCGCCGCACCTCCACTACGAGGTCCGGCTCAACGGCCAAGCGATCGATCCGCGTCCGTTTCTGCCCTGACGAGCTCGGCGTTCAGGGCTCCTGCGCGCCCCACTCGACGAATTGCTCGCCTTTGGCCGGAGCCATCTCGATCGCGCCTCGAATGAAGCGGCCGCCATTGGCCAACGCGACGTATTCAAGCGTGCCGGAAGCATCCAGACGCACAAGGCAGAGCTCGGCACTGCTCACGACCGGCGGGTCGCCCGGAGCGGCGACCTCGGCCGTGGTGGTATCCGCCGGATCGCGAGCCATGATGATGTCGGTTCGGCCATCCCTCAGTTTCACCTCAAGAACGACGTGTGCGTCGGATGGCAGGCCGTCCGTGACTCGACGGGCCGATGCAATGGCCGACTCGCCAGTGCACGGCTCGATCAATGCCACAAAGGTGCTCTTCAGATCTTCACCTTCGTGGCTCCTCCTTCGTGTGAACACGCGCGGGATCCAGCTCTCCTTGGTTGAGTTGAAGCTGCCGGACACGATCCATGCTTCGCACAGGCCCGCCTCGGCGCCCGATGTGAAATCGACGTACCGAACGCGCATGTCACGATCCTCCGGCAAGAGATCGTAGTGATCTTCGATGTGCCATTCGGCACTCCATCCCAGTTGCGGCGCGGGGTCGGCGCGGAAGTGGCGCATCTGCGTGTCGTGACCGTAGTCGTCAACGGACTCGAGGTTGAGGCCCGAGGTCGATACTTCACCGAAGTGGCTATGGAAGAACTTCGTGTGATCGGCGCCGTTGGCGACGCGGAACACGTCGAAGGCGTAGCATGCTTCGGGTGATATGTCGATGAGCGCTACGGTACGGTCGTAGCGGTTGCCGCCGTTCAACGCGGGGCCGCTCGCACCAATAGCGTGGAACAAGCGGCCGTCGGCCCAGAGCGTGGTCTCCCCTGCTCCGCTGGCCGAGTTCGCGCCGTCGACGGCGACGGTGTTGTGTGCGGCAGTCATCGTGTACCAGCGGGCGCGGGGCGATCCCCAGCCACCGTACTGCACTGGCGGATAGCCGAACTCGGGCATGACGTCGAGGCCAAGGGTGAAGAAACCGAGATTCATGCCGTCCTGATGGCCGTGGCCGCCGCCGGAGTCGTAGTCGAGCCAGAGGGCGCGCGCATGGGCGCCTTCGCCTGAGCGTAGGATGGCCAAGTGCCACTGCGTCTTGTTGACGGAGCCGAGACGGATTTCGGCGCCTTCGCGCACAATCACCTCCTGGACGCCGCGCTGAACCGCTTCCGAATCATGCGCATAGAGGTCGTGGGGTACACCGCCGTAGGAGGAGCCGTTAGCCACGTACAGCGTCTGCACATAGGCGGGATCGCCGGTGTGGGTGTAGAGGTCCCACATGAAGGTGAACATGGATGGCGGCGCGAGGGTCCAGCCGGAGAAGCTCTTTTCTGAGCATCCCGGTTTGAGGAAGTTGACGCCGACGTAGTCTTCCATGGGGCCGGCGAACCAGCCGGTGTCGCCAGAGAGCGGATAATAGCGGCCGAGGCAGCGCGTGTCGATGTGAAACCGGAACGTCTCGCGAAGACGAGGTTGTTTCTGGAGGAGTGTGGGCAGGAAGCTGGGATCGCTCTTGGTGAACTCGGCCAGGAACATGCCGAGGGCCTGGATCGTGAAGCACGCATAGCCAGCGAGGCCTTTCTCGCCAGTGATACCGTCGACGGCGGTAGCGCGCTCGAGCATGGGGGTCACTTCATTCCAGAAGGCGTCCCGATTCTCGTCCCAACCGAGGATGGCCCACAGGATGGCGACGGCGATTTCGGTTCGGGGGTAGTTGGTGGTGATCTTCGGCCGATTGGCGATAGCATCGCGGAGGATGCGATTCTCGATGTTGCGCTGGATATCGGCGAACGAGGCTTTGGGATTCTCGATGCCGTACTCGGCGGCCTTGCGCGAGAGGAAGGCAACGAGGGCATCTTCCTGCGGGAGCGCCTCGAAGATCATGTCGTAGGCCATGGCGAGTTCGCGCGTTTCCTCACAGGCGTCGTGCCAGGTCGAGACATAGCCGCGATCGCCGGGCACTTCGTAGACGAGCGCCTGCTTGCCGAAGTCAAAGGTCGGATACAGATCGGCCACGCGATCCAGCATGACGGCGGCGTTGTGCGCGTACTCGGCGTTGCCGGTAAGGAGGTATGCCGCGCTCAAGACACGGATGCCGCCAACCACCGCCTGTTTCCACTGGCCATAGATGAGATAGGCGCCGATGAATCGCCAGTGGTTATCGCCCTCGACGTAGCCTTCGCCATCGTCGACGCCGAAGGCGCGCAACGGATCGCCCTCGTTGGGATGTTCGGTGTTGAAGAGCAGACTGCGGTCGGCCTTGGCGGGATCGAAGACGCCGTGGGCGTCGAGGCCGGAGCGATAGAAGGCCTGGAAATCGTTCTTGGGGAATGCCTCGTTGCAGTGGGGACACCGGACTTTCCAAGGCTCGCCCATAGCATCCATCTTCCAGTTGTACATGGGCACGCTCTGCTTGCAAGCCGGGCAGAATCCGTTGGACCACACCATCCACGATCGCGTGATTGTCGCACCGAACATGAGATCCCACAGGGCATCGTCGCTCAGGTTGATCCAACGCTCAGCACCCTCGACGACGTCATCGCGTATCTGAGCCGCCCAGGCTGTGGTCTCGATGTTCTCGCGGACACGGGCCACGACCTCGGGCGGATACAGGGAACTGGTGCGCTTGGCCGGTTCGACGGCGCCGGCAATCTGGCTGGTAGTCGGCAGTGCGGCCAATGCGATGGCGAAGAAGAGCAGTTGAATCCCGTTCATGGCGTCGGTACTCCCCGTGTCGTTCCGATTGGCGTGTTGGGCATCATAGCACGACCTTTCGACGAAAGGGCATGGAATTCGACATCACGTATTGATTAGTCTTTGGAGGTGGCTGGGAACTGTGTAATGTGGTGGACTCCGGAGACGTCGGGGCTCTACCTAGGGCGGAGGTGATTGGATGCGTCGTCCATATTTCGCGCTGTGTCTCTCGGGCTTGATCGCCATGATCGGCGGATGGCCCGCTCAGGGACTCACCGAGGATGAACTCCAGGCGCTCTATCTCGGCGTTGTTGAGGACGCGGTAACGGTTTTCGAGCCGATTTGGCACGACGATTCGGCGCGTATTCCGGATAGCGGCTACTATGATTTCTCGATGTATGCGAACTGGCGCGATGACGCCTACGCCGGCAACATCCTGGTGCCGGGTAATGGCCAGGTGCTGTTTTGTTACGCCGTCCTCCTGACCCAGACGGACCGGGAGACCTTTGCCGACGGGGGGACGTCCCGAGAACACCTCCGAGGCCGAATCCGTCAGGCGCTTCGTTGGATCGCCTTGACGAACGCGCATGCCGAAACACCGTACGATTTCGTCGAGTATGGACAGGGCGGTTACATGCGGGGTCGCCAGTGGACCCGGACGCCGGGCGTACGAACGGACATGCAGGGCTGGCTCACGGTAGCGCTGGCGCTGATCCGGGATGAACTGGATGCCGAGACGCTGGGGCTCGTGAAGACGGCGCTCTTGGGCGAGGCGTGGCCGGAGTACGAGCAATTCACGTGGACGGAACGCGAAGGTGGCCTACATGACCTCGTCAAGCATCGGCTTTCGAGCCTGATCGCCGCAGCCTTTCTGTTTCCGGACACCGACGAGGGACGCCGCTCGATGGATTACGTGCGTCAGTCCGGCATCGACATCGTGTCCACGCGTCACGATTTTGCGAATGCCGCCGCCGTTGAAGGAAAGCCGGTGCGTGATTGGGCCAATGTATGGAACCTGTATGAGGACTACTCGAGCGATCACCACGGCCACGCGCAAGTGTGGTACGGCTGCGACCTCGTTTTCGAGGCGCGAACCTACCTTGCTCTGCTGAGTGCACTCACGGGAGTACCGACCCCGGAAACCTTCGCCTATCCTGCCAACGGTTTCAACGGTGTGCTCGAGTGGGTCAAACGAATCACGCTGCCGGAAGGCGAACCGGCGCCGGCACATGGCGCCGAGTACGACAGCTACTATGGCGCGGGCCTGTTGGCAGCCTGTTACGGCGCGCTGCTGAATCACGACGCCGTGGCGGCCGCGTTCGAGGATCAGTCTGCGCTCTTGCTTCGCCGGCAATCGCAGGTGGTTCGCCAGTATGACTATCACCGCAATTCGTGGGCGAAGGCGGCGGCGGCCTATCTCATGCACAGGCACTATGGACCGCGGGTAGCGCCATTGCCGCGCGCCGAGGCACTGGCCGCACTTGAAGGCACCTATCATCACCACTCGCACATGGAGTTCGTGCAGCGCGCGCCGGACAAGTACGTGTCATGGTCGTGGGGCATCGTGCCGGGACGGAATCCGGAGGGCCACTGTGGCTTCATGGTCCCGGCCCTTGTAGACATCGCGGAAGACGCGGCGCCAACGCCTTTCGTCTACCTTCATCCGGACTCGATGACGGGCCGAGTGCGTACGGATTGGCTGAACTGCCCAGGGAACGCGCAGCCGGCGGCGCGCTATACCGCTTCGATGACAGATACCCATTTCCATACGGCCGGCGTACGTGAAACGCCCAGGCTCGACCAGTTTCGAGCATTCTATTCATTCGCCGAGGGGCCCTGCGCACTCGCTACGCGCTTCGAAGCCCACGAGACCGGCGACTTCCATTGGACGGGCCTACCCATCTACTTCTACGCGCGAGAAGGCATCACGAACGTGCGCACATTGCACGACGCGGAAGGTGCGGCTGAACTGCGCGCGCCCCTCGAGCGCCAATCCAATTGGTGGTGCGTAGATGATCGTCTCGGCATGGTTGTGGTGGGTGGGAACGACACGCTTGCCGTCGAGCGGAGTGCCGGTTTCAACTGGGCGCGCCAGCCCGAGTATCGCGATCAGTGCGATGCGGTGATTGCCTCGCCGATTCCCGAGACGGCGCTTGTGCCCGGCGACGTGCCCGTTGACTTGTGGACTGTCGTGTACGCGAATACACCGCACGAGGCCATCGCGGCCGCGGCCCAGGACACCACGCGCATCGACGGCGAGCTGCCGGACGGTTGGGTAGGACTCGTGACGCGCGACGCCGCGTTTCCGGCCAAGCGCTATGTGCTGCTGGCCAACTTCCAGGGGACAGCAAATCAGGCATGCCTCCGCCTCACGTTTCCCGAGGGTGCGCCGATTCTCGGAACACCCACGGCGATCACCGGCGCCACGGCGTGCAGCGTAGTCGAATGCCGGCCGTTGGAGTCGGCCGCCGAGGTTCTCGACCTCTACGCGCGCGTGGATGGAGCCGCCGTGGTCGAGGCGCGCCGCGAGACGAGGAACCGATACAGGGCAATCGCCCGGGGGCTGTCGGCCCACGTAGTATTTCGCTGCGCCGTCGACGCGGCGTCTGTCTCGGCGCATATGCAAGACGCCCACGGAGACGCCGTCGCCGTCGAGGTGATTCGCGATGGGCAAGCCTTCGCGGCGACTCTGCCTGCCGACACGGCTGTGCTTATCGAGGTCGCCGGAGACGGACCGGAGGATTGCGTTGCGCCAGCGGTTGAGATCGAGCGATTTGAGGCGCTGCCGGACGGCCGCGTGAACGTCTTCGTGCGGGCGGGCGATTCGAGCGGTTTGGAATACGTTGAGTTGGTGGCGGACGGCACGTCCGTGGGCACGAAGCGGCGGCCGCCGTGGGCGTGGACGCTGTGGCCGGACGCCGGCGCACACACATTCCAGGCCGTAGCGGTCGATGCGTCGCCCAGGCAGAACCGCCGCACATCGTTTCTGAGGACGGTCGACATTGCGCCGGGTCAGCCGGGTTGATAGCTTGCCGGGCATGCGGAGGTGTGCACCAATGAAACGGGAGATTCTGGCCGTTGTTGGCGTAGTCATCATGACCGCGACCGGCGCCGACGCTGCGCCGCCCAAGGCGGCGCTAGTCCACGAGGCATTCGATGACGCGCCGTGGGGCCTCTTGGACGCCATCGACGCGCGCCTGGCCACGGCCGGTTTCGAGGTGGTCCGGCTCGATGGCGGGCAACTGTGCTCGGGCGTCAAGGCCTGGGGCGAGCCCAACGTTCTCGTTCTTGGCCGTAGCCGCCGCCTGCCGGCCGTCCTGCTTGATGCAGCCATTGAGGAATACGTGAACCGCGGCGGGCACGTCCTCTTTATTGGCGATCGCCCCTTCGAGCAAGCAACGGTACCGTGGGACGGGCGATGGGTGTCTACCGACGAACTGTGGCAGACGCTTGCGCGCGACGCGGAAGGGGAACGCGTGTTGGATACCGGCGCGACGGATGCCTCGGCCTGGCAACGTGCCGGCGTTCAAGCCGCGCCGGCGGCGGCGGTCGTCGCGGAATCTATCAAGGGTCTTGGCTTCAAGAACGCGCTCCGGTTCTCCTTCCAGCAGCCGCACCGCTGGGAGAATTTCATGTTTCGGCTGCCGCACGAAGGCCTCGCGGCGTCCGGCAACGCCATCGGCCTATGGGCCAAGGGCGATGAAACGACGCCTCAGTTCAGTTTCGAGCTTGTTGAGGCGGACGGATCGAGGTGGATCGCAACGGTCCCCGTAACCCGGGAATGGATGCGACGCCTGCTGCCGGCACACGCCTTCGTGTATTGGCCGGACAACCAGTCGGAGGGACGCGGCGGCGAGGGTGATCGCGTTCGGCTCGATCACGTGGTGGCCATCAATGTCGGCCTCAGCGACACGCACTCGCCGCTGGTCGACCTCGACACGCCGCACGCTATCGAGGTGGGGCCCCTCGAGGCCGTGCCCGTGCCGCCCGGCTGCGACCCGCTGGCGTCGCGCCTCGATATGGAGCTGATCGCGCCTTGGACCAAGCACTACCGCGTGCGCGGTTCGGATTTCACCGTGCGCCCCACGCCCGAAGGCGAGGCGTATCTGGCTGGCGTCGACGCCGCCGCCCTTGCCGAGGGCTTGCGCGAGTTCGTCATGCCCTCGTGGCGGCAACGCGGTCAGGGCCACGCCCTCTACCGCCACTTCCGTTGGATTCCCTTGATTATGGTGGACGACGCCGATGGGTTTGCGCGCGGTGCGCTGGCTTCGTTGCTGGTTCACTTCAGCGACCGGTTCCCAAAGGCGGCATGGGGTTACATGGGCGTCTCGGACGCTGCGTATCGTCAACAGCATCAGGAAGAACTCGCCGACCTCGCCGTCCTCCTCTGCGGCCGGCTGACGCAAGGGGTGTTTCTCCAGCAGGCCGGCACGCGCTGGGCCGCGGAGGCCGGCGCCATGTGCCCTGTCAAGGCCGACGTGCTGAACCTTGGCGCGGCCGCGGCACGCGTTGCGTTGACGGTTTTCGCCCTAGACTCAAACGGCGGCCGGTTCTGGGAGAAGGCGGCCGAGGTAGACGTGCCATCCGGTGCGACCGCCACGGTTGAGCTGGGCACATTCACCGCGCCCACGGAACCGGGCGTCTATGATGTATGCACGGAGATCCGCGTTGCCGGCGATCTTGTAGATCGCATCGTACAGCCGGTACGCGTGTATGTGGTGGAGCGGCCGGATCCGGCCCAGCTCGTGCGCGTGGATGGCGGCCGGTTCACGCTGGGCGGCCAGACGTGGCTACCGGTGGGCGTGAACTACTGGCCGCGCACGATGGCCGGCCTGCCGTTTCGGGATTACTGGCCCGAGACCGAGGGCGTGCCGCAAGGCCACTGGTTGAACCCGTCGCAATACGAGCCTGAATGCGTGGAGAACGACCTGATGCGCCTGGAATCGCTCGGCCTCAACAGCCTGAGCATCCAGTGCTCGGATCCGCTGTATGCCGAACCGATGATCGATTTCACGGCGCGGTGTCGCGCCCACGGCATCAAGATCAACCTGTACGACGGCGGCAATATGGACGCCGTGCGGGCGGCTCATCTCGAATTAAGCGACGTCGTGTACGCCCACGACATTCGGTGGGAGCCTCGGCACGGTACCGAGGGGGATCGGCAGCGCTACGATTGGGCGTGGCTCCGGTGGATCGTCGACCGGTACGGCTCCGTCGCCGCCGCCGAGACGGCTTGGGGCATCGCGACGCCCCGCAACGGCGAGGGCCGCGTTACCGGCCCGCCCGATGCTTGGTTGGCCGAGCCGGCCGGCGGCGACTCGGCCGAGGGCCGGTTGGCCCTCGTGGCAGCGTACCGGCGGTTCCTGGACGACTGGGTAAACGCGGACTATCGCCGCCTTCGCAAGATCATCCTGGCCGCCGATCCGCATCACCTCATTGGCGTCCGGAGCGGATACGGCGGCAACCTTTCGCCGTGGCCGGCGGCGCAGATGCCCTACGATCTGGTAAGCGGCGCGAAGCAGCTCGACTTCATCTCGCCGGAGGGCTATGGCCTCGGGCCGACATGGGCCGAGACGCGCATGGGCCTGTTCGCCCATGCGTACGCGAAGTGGGCCGGAAACGGCAAGCCCGTATTCTGGGCGGAGTTCGGCTTGGCCATCGCCGGCGGCGACCTATCCAGCGCGAAAGCCCAAGAGGATTCTCCGGGCCAACGCGAGAAGCAGCGTGAGCTCTATGAGAGTTTCGCGCGCTTGTTCCGCGAGGGCGGCACCGGCTACGCCGCGTGGTGGTATCCGGGCGGATGGCGTTACGGCGAGAACAGCGACTACGGTGTCTTCGATCCGGACGGTTCGCCGCGCCCTGCCATCCAAGCGCTGGCGGCATCGAACGCGGCTATTCTCGCCTCGGCCGAGGCCGGACCGCGCCGCGAAGAGGCCGTTTTGACATTTGATCGCGCCATCCACCCCACCGGCCTGCCGGGTATTGCCGCCGAACTCGGCGAGGTGTTCCTCGAAGCGGTCGAGCAAGGCAAGGACGCGCGGCTGGCGACAGCGGGGACGGGTATGGCCACGGCGACGTGCGCGATCCATCATCTCAACGGCGAGTTTTACGCCGTGGAAATCAACGACGTCGAGATTGTCGACGGCGCGGATATCGCCAAGCCGGCGCACATCACACAGGTTGTTCTCGGCAACACGGGCGAGGCGGCGTGGAACGCAGGTGATGTCCGCGTCGAGCTCCGGAGATTCGCGGCCGATCCGGCCTCGACGCCGGAGTCGCTACCGGACACGGCGTTGGTCGGGACATGGCCGATTCTGGCGCCGTGTGCCCGGTACGCCAACGTTGCCGTTGCAGTGGAGGGTTTGGCGCTCGAGGCGGGATACTACATGCTGTGCATCTGCCTGGACGAGCGCGCGACACGGTTTGGAGAGTGCCTGCGGTTTGGGATTAACTGATTGGCCGGATCGGTCGGATCCGACCGGTCTCTTGCAGGAGAGTTCGGTGCCATGAGAATTGCTGCACTTCAGCCTGTGGATGAGCGGATGGCCGCGTCCCTGCAATCGTTTGTACCCGCGCGTGTGTTCGATGCCCACGCCCATCTCTACCGCATGTGCGACGTTGGCTCTGTGAAGTCGCCATTGATGGATGCCTTTCCGGCGGAGCTGACGGCGGGCGATTGGCGGGAGGCGCTGAGCCAGCAGTTGGGCGCAGGCCGTCTTGTGGGTGGGCTATTCATGCCGTGGCCGGTGCGTGATGGCGCCACGGTCGACGCCAACCAGTATCTGCTTGCCCAGCTCGAGCGCGTTCCGGAGAGCCGCGGTTCGATTCTGATCCGGCCGGAGTGGACGGAGAAGGAGGTGACGGCGCTGCTCGATCATCCGCAGGTCGTGGGATTGAAGCCGTATCACCGGTTCGCGCCGGAAGAGCCGACGTTTCAAGCACCGCTGAGCGCGTATCTTCCGGAATGGGCGTGGCGTTTGGCTGACGCACGCGGACTCGCGATCACGATCCATCTCGTGCGCGATGGCGCCCTCGCGGATCGCGAGAATCTGGACGAGATACGTCGGATGGGCCGGCGCTATCCCGGGGCGCGCGTGATCCTCGCCCATGCCGCGCGCGGTTTCCACGCGCCGAACACCGTCAAGGCGGTAGGGCAACTCGCGGGCCTCGAAAATGTGTTCTTCGATACGGCGGCGGTGTGTGAGTCGGCCCCGCTCGAGGCGATCCTGCGCTGGTTTGGGCCGGGCAAGCTCCTGTGGGGCAGCGATTTCACCGTGTCGCATCAGCGCGGCCGAGCGGTAACGGCGGGCGACGGCTTTGCATGGATCTGTCCCGAACGGGTAGATGGCGGAGCCGACGCGCCGGAGTGCCACGCAACGCTGGTAGGGTTCGAGGCACTCCGGGCGCTCGAGGAGGCCGCCGACGCCGCGAGTCTGAGCAAGGCCGATTTGTGCGATGTGTTCCACGATAACGCGGCGCGGCTGTTCGGGCTCCTCGACGAGCCCGACAACCGGACGCAGGGGCTTTACGAGCACGCCAAGGAGCGGATTCCAGGCGGCACGCAACTCCTGAGCAAACGGCCGGAGATGCTCGCACCCGATCAGTGGCCGGCCTACTTCCGCGAGGCGCGCGGCTGCGAGATCTGGGACCTCGATGGCCGCCATTTCTACGACCTATCCATCCACGGAATCGGGGCGTGCCTGCTCGGGTATCGCGATCCGGACGTGACGCGGGCCGTATTGCGCCGGGTCCGTCTCGGCAGTTTCTGCACGTTGAATCCGCCGGACGAGGTCGCGCTTGCGGATCGGTTGTGCGCGATTCATCCTTGGGCCGATCAGGCTCGGTTCACGCGGTGCGGCGGCGAGGCGGCCGTGGTGGCGGTTCGGATCGCGCGCGCGACGACGCGGCGGAGCCATGTGGCGATCTGCGGCTACCACGGCTGGCACGACTGGTACCTCGCGGCGAACCTCGGCGAGAGCGACGCCCTCATGGGCCATCTGCTTCCGGGGCTCGATCCGCTCGGTGTGCCGAAAGAGCTTCGCGGCACGGCACGCACCTTTGCCTACGAGCGCCGCGACGCCTTCGACGCCATTCTCGAGGATCACGGCGACGACCTGGCGGCGGTGGTCATGGAACCCATGCGTCACCATGTGCCCGAGGCCGGCTTTCTCGAGTACGTGCGCGACCGGGCGCACCGTGCCGGGGCGCTGATCATCTACGACGAGATCACCATCGGCTGGCGTCTGTGCTACGGTGGAGCGCATCTCCGACTGGGCGTCGCGCCCGACATGGCCGTGCTCGCGAAGGCGCTGGGCAACGGCCATCCCATTGGGGCCGTCATTGGCACAAGGGCCGCCATGGAAGGCGCGCACGGGTCGTTCATCAGCAGCACCTACTGGACGGAGGGCGTCGGCCCGGCCGCGGCATTGGCCACCCTCGACAAGATGGCGCGAGTCGACGTGCCGCCGTACATCGAGGGCGTCGGCCAACGCGCCAAGGCCGCATGGCGCGCGGCCGCCCAACGGCACGGCCTGCCCGTGGTCGTGGATGACGGCGTGGACTGCCTAGCCCACTTCAAGTTCGATCATCCCAAGACGGACGCGTTACGGACCTTGTACGCGCAACTGATGCTGGGACGCGGCTTCTTGGCCGGCACGGCGCTGTACTGCACGATGGCGCACACGGACGAGATCATAGCAATGTACGCCGAGGCCATCGACGAGGTGTTCGCGGAGATCGCGGCGATCTTATCCGCGGACGCCGTGGAGAAGGCACTCCGGGGACCTGTGGCGCACACCGGGTTCCGGCGGCTGCTGTAGGCGCGACTACTTGACGCGGAAGTAGGTGCTCTGCACCATGGCGCCGATGAACGTAGCGAATCCCTCGGAGATCGGCGGTTTGCCGGGATACTTGACGAACTCGACGTGGCCGTCCATATAAAGCACGTTGCAGCCGCCCGGGGGATGGTTGAAGAAGGTGACATTGGTCGAGATCTGGTCGAACATGACCCAGAGCTCGCTCTGGGCGAAGGACGATGCGTCCGGACTGGCCACGTCGGTGATAAGGAACCGCTCGATACCTTCGCGGAATCGGTAGATGAGAGGAGAGTTGCCGTTGCCGCAGCCGCGCAGGTTCGGATCGGGGACCTTGCCGGTGTCGACGTCGAGATCGGTCACGCGCATGGCCTTGATGGAGAAGGATGCCGCGTCGCCCATGGTGATTTCTTCCGTGACCGCGACGATGAGTCCGTAAATGGCGGCGACGACTTGGCGCGGGGCGACGGCGTCCTCCTGGCCGGGCTTGGTCTCGTTGCCGAACTGCTCGAGAAGGTTCATGATGTCGCCGATCGCGACGGGGCCATCGTCGTCGGCGCACTTGTCGAGCACCCATCCGAGATAACCGTAGCTGGCGCAAGTCAAGCGGCGATTGTAGATGTGATTCTCGCCCTCGTTGAAGATCCAGGTTCCATCGTCATACTTGAGTGTGTCAACCGTCTCGTCCGGGTCCGAGGGGCAAATGAGGATCGACGGATCCGTCAGGTACTCGGGATAGACGGCCGCGTACATGGGCGCAACGGCAAGACTGCCGTGCTTGGCGGCATGCATAAGGTCGTGCTCGTCGGGATCGAACTCGAGTTCGATGGGGGGAAACCGGTTCTCGGGCGCCTCGGACGCGTACATCTTGAAGACGACGCCCCATTGCTTGAGATTACTGGCGCAGCTTGACCGTCGTGCGGCCTCTCTCGCGCGCGCAAGTGCCGGCAACAGGATAGCCGCCAGAATACCGATGATGGCGATAACAACCAGCAACTCGATCAGCGTGAATCCCCGTCGGCGCATGACTACGCATCCCTCCACCTGCAGGGCTTCCCAGTGCCCTGCGCTGCCCTAGCACTCGCCGCGCTTCGCTCTCCCTGAGTGCATTATAGGCGTAATCCCACCGATACGCAAGAGCAAAGGCGCGGTCCAACTTGACCAGCGAGCCGGCGACCAACGGTCCGTCCTATCCCCATTGGCCGGGTCTTCAAGGCCTCTTGTGCTCCAAGGATCCCATGGTTCAATTCTTCATGAACTACCTACACATACTTGGAATCTGGGGATCAAGAAGCGTGCCGCTTCGCGTCTTGGATTGGTTCAGCGCAATCCTCCCGTCCGCATGCCCCTATGCACAGGGCAGAGAATCCCCATTTCGCACCGGGATCCGCGAGCATTTGACAGCGTGGGACGGTGCCCCTATTCTACGATGCCGTGGACGATCAAGATTTCGACAAGAACGCGCCCTACGTAGACGGATTCAACATGAAGGCCGTGTGGGCGGCGCTCTTCATCGGCATCGTCATGCTGCCGGGAGCCATCTACCTGGCGCTGCTCACGGGCCAGGGCATCGGAGGCGCCGCGCCATGGGTCACCCTGATTCTCTTCATGGAGATCGCGCGCCGGTCCTTCGTCAAGCTGAAACCACAAGAGATTCAGGTGGTGTTTTGGGTGGCGTCCGGCATGGTGGGCGGCGGCGTCGTGCTGGGCGTTGCCGGGCTGGCATTACCGGGCGGCGTGTTCGGCCAACTGATTTGGGATCAGTTCTACGTGCAATCGCAGCAGGCCCAGGAGTTCGGCCTGAGCGCTCTGGTGCCGAACTGGGTGGCGCCCGGTGTCGGATCGGAGGCGCTCCTGCACCGCGACCTGTTCCACGCGGCGTGGATCAAGCCGGTTATCGTGGTACTCATCCACCAGGTGCTTTTCCGGCTGAATTGGCTCGGCCTGGGCTACCTCGTGTTCCGACAAACGGCGGACATCGAGCAGCTCCCGTTTCCGATGGCGCCGGTCGGTGCGCAGGGCATCCTCGCCGTGGCCGAGTCCACTGAGAAGAAGCACTCGTGGCGCTGGCGCGTGTTTTCCGTCGGCTCGATCATCGGCGCGTTGTACGGCCTCGTGTACGTCGTGATTCCGGGCGTGACCGGGGCGGTGTTGGCCAAACCGCTCGAGGTGTTGCCGATTCCGTTCGTCGATTTCACCGCGCACCTCGGCGACTATGTTCCCGGCGCCATTCTCGGTTTTGCCACGGATCTCGCTTTCGTGCTCACTGGGATGATGTTGCCTTTCTGGGTCATCATCGGCACGGTCACCGGGAGCCTCGCGGCCCGGCTATTCGGCAACGCGCTCTTGTACGGCGGCGGCGTACTCGAGGGCCTCGGACGTCACCCGCACTGGGCGCCGGGCATGACGGCGGTACCAGCCCTATACACGTCGAGCCTGGACTTCTGGTTAAGCGTGACCATCGGCCTCGCGACGACGGTGGCGCTGATCAGCACGGTGTCGGCGGTTCGCGCGCTCGCGGCACGTCGTGAACGGGCGGTAACGCTCGAAGTGGCCACACGCATGCGCGGCGATATTCCGACGTGGTTGGCCGTCGGCATGTGGCTTCTCTCGACGGTTGGGTACGTCATCCTGTGCCGAATCCTGGTGCCCGACTTCAGCATCCACATCGTCATCGCCTTCGGGTTCCTGTTGACACCCTTGCTCAGCTACGTGTCGGCCCGGATGTACGGCATCACCGGCGTGGGCGGTGGCGGCGCGGGCGTCAGCTTCCCGATGGTACAGGAGGCGTCGTTCATCCTGAGCGGCTACCAAGGCGCGAAGATTTGGTTCACGCCTCTCCCCTATTTCGATCACGGCCACTTCGCCCAGTCCTTTAAGGTATTGACGTTAACGCGGACGAAGTTCACGAGCATTTTCAAGGCCGAACTGGCCGTGTTCGCGATCATGGCGGTGTGCAGCTACGTGTTCTGGGCGCTGATCTGGCGGATGGAAGCGATTCCGTCGTCGACGTTCACGTATGTGCAGCGGTTTTGGCCGACCTTCGCGCTGATGAAATCGCTGTGGGTCGATTCAACGGTTTCGGGCGGCCAGGCCTGGATCAAGGAGGCCTTGGATCCGGCGCTGATGATCGGCGCATGCCTGGCAGGCTTCGGGCTGTTCGGCCTTGTGAAGCTTATTGGCATTCCCATCGGGTTCTTCTACGCGACCATCGGCGGCGTGTCGGTGTTTCCGCATATGGCCCTGCCCATGCTGCTCGGGGCGATCCTGCGCCGGCGCGTGTTCGAGCCGAAGTACGGCGTCGAGCGCTGGAGTCGTATGGCGCCGCTGCTACTCGCAGGATACGGCTGCGGCATGGGCCTTGTGGCGATGATCTCGATCGCCTTCAGCCTCATCTCGAAGGCGATCGTGCGCCTGCCGTTCTAGCGGTGCGCCTGACCGAACGGCAAACACGAACCACGAATGCACGTTCATGCACACCAATGGTCAACATCGCGCGTGCTCGTTCTGTCGTCGTGGTTGAATCCGGAAAGAGAACCACAACGGACACGACGAGCACGACGGACTCTCGCGATGAAGGCTTCGAGCGCGGCTCACGCCTGCCGAATACGTCGAGCCCTCAGGATCGGCGCACGATCATCGTGCGCCAACTACGGCGCCCATGTTGGCGCAGATTGGTTCTGCGCAATGGGGTGACTGCCAGTACCCCTTCGGTTCACCCCGCAAGCACACCCCCCTTAATCCCCCCGTAAACGGGGGGAACGCCCTGCCCGCTTGCGTAACGTTCTGCCTCCTCTCCGCCTGCGGGGAGGCCGGGTGGGGTGTCTTCCTCCGCGAGCCTGTGCGGGATCCGCGTACTCTACGTTGAGGAGTGTTGAAGCCCATTCATCGCAGAGTCGCCGAGAACGCCGAGGTACGCACAGCCTCTCCCACCGCAACCTACTCGCTTACAATCAGAAGGGAACTCGAACGCCCAAGCACTGCTCGAGTTCGTCTTTGCGCATCAGGGCTCTCTCCCTCGCTGATCGCGCCGCGTCTTCCTGGCCCATCCCCTCATAGCACTTGGCGATGGACTCGAGACACAGAGGCTCGAACGCCTGGGAGGTTCCCGTCGCCCGCTCCATGCACTTCTGAAAGAGGCTAAGCGCTCGTCCGCAACAGCCCTTCCTGAGTTGGCGTTCCCCTGCGCAAAAGCCCCAAAAGAACCATATCAAACGCATGGTCTGACGCGGATGAAAGAGCAACTTGCGCAACGCCGGGCCTCGGGCCTGTCTGATAGCCGCCCTGTATGAGTCCCTTTCATTCACGGGATCTTCTCTTCCGAGTCACAGACCGGGGATTCCTAACAAGGTACCCGTGTTGTTGTCGAATCATGGGAATAGCCTACCCCAATCCGTCGGGAAGTGCAATGGTGTACGTAGTGCGGGCTTTGGCCCGTTTGGATCGACTCTTTCTTGATCGCCGGATCTGCATTCCCACGGAGACCGTGGGAACGAGGGAACACGAACCGCAACGGACACGACGAGCACGACGGACTCTCGCGATGAAGGCTTCGGGCGTGGTTCGCGGCTGCCGAGGACGCCCAGCCCTCCGGATCAGCGCACGATCATCGTGCGCCAACTACCGCGCCGCGTTGGCGCAGATTGGTTCTGCGCAATGGGGTGACTGCCAGTACCCCTTCGGTTCACCCCGCAAGCACACCCCCCTCAATCCCCCCGTAAACGGGGGGAACGCCCTGCCTGCTTGCGTAACGTTCTGCCTCCTCCCCGCCTGCGGGGAGGCCGGGTGGGGTGTTTTCCTCCGCGAGCCTTTGCGGGATCCGCGTCCTCCGCGTTGAGAAGTACCGAAGCCCATTCATCGCAGAGTCGCCGAGAACGCCGAGCCGCGCAGAGCGCCAGACACCAGAACACCAGGCACAAGAGCACCGGAACATAAGAAAGCACGCAGCTCTCACTGATCGTGCATTGTGGTCTTGTCCTGCCGCCTATCTCCGTCTTCCGCTATCTTTCCACTATTCTCCACGCTACCAGAAGAATGTGTGGACCTCGCCACAACGGTGACGCGCTTGACGGGCTGAAGCCCGCACTACGTACTAGCGTCGGGCAGCGAGTGCAATTACGCATGGAGTGGTTTATACTATCAGGGTAACGGGACGTGTTCGTGAGCATGTAGCGGCATGCAAACCGAGGTCGCACAGCCGATGGAGACAATGACGACAGAACGCACGGCGAGGACGTTCTCGGAAGAATACGGGCGCATGCGTACGCTGAGTGCGTGCGTGCGCGAGACGAGCGCCGCCGTGCCGGAGCACGTGGTCCAGTGCATCTGGTACGACCAGCTCTTCTCCGACGAGGGTCTCTGCACGGATCAGGGCCAGGCGCTGAAGGTGTTGTCGCCGGGCTGGTGGAATCACGAGGCGGGGCCGGATTTCCGAGGCGCCCAATTGTCGTTCAATGGCAACGTGCGCACGGGCGATGTCGAGGTACACTTGGACGCCGGCGCATGGCGTCAACACGGCCACCATCAGGACGCGCGGTACGATGAGGTGTTGCTCGAGGTCGTGCTGGGCGCAGAATCGCGGCCAAACGTTACGGAGACATCGAAAGGCCGCCGTGTGCCACGCCTACTCCTCGGCCGCTACCTCAGCGAAGACATACGCGCCATTGCGGATCGCTTGGATCTCGATGACTATCCGTATCAGGCGTCGCAAGTGCAGGGCCGGTGCGCAGTCGTGGCACAAGCGGGAGACGGTGCGCGCCTCGAGAGACTGCTTGGGTTGGCCGGCGAGTGGCGGATGCTGAATAAGGCCCGCGCGGTGCGTGAACGCGCGGATCGCGCCGGCGCCGATCAGGCCGCCTACGAGTCGCTGATGGAATCCTGCGGCTACAGCCATTTCAAACACCATTTTCGCGTGGTGTCGCGGCAGTTCCCCTATGATCGCGCGCGCCAACTCGCTCTTCAGGATCCGTTGATTCTCGAGACGGCGTTGCTGCAGATCGCCGGACTACTGCCCGAGGTCCTCGCGGAATCCCCGCCGCATTTCACGCGATTGGATGCCCTCCGGCGCGAGCATCTCCCCGGCCTGCGCAGTTTGCCGATGACGTGGCGGCGCGTAGGCGTTCGGCCGACGAACTATCCGGAGCGGCGGTTGGCCGGCGCGACGCGATTCATCGCGCGCACGGCGGCGAAAGGCCTGGCCGACTCGCTCGACGAGATCTGGGAGGTCGACCTATCGGCGACGGCCCGCCGTCGCGCGTTTGAGTCGCTGTTCCCGGGCGCGATGGGTTTCTGGGCCGATCACTGCACGTGGATGGGCAAGGCACTCGATCGAGCCGCTGCGCCGTTGGGTTCGGGTCGCATCCGCTCGATCATCGGCAACGTCTTCGTTCCACTGGGCCTCGCGTCGGCGCGACAACATCGCGATCGGACCAAGGAAGAGCGCGTGCTCGAGTTCTTCGAGGCGTTGCCTAAAGAGGCTGACAACCACATCCTCAAACGCATGGTGCCGCGCATGTACGGCGAAGAACCTCCTCGGCGGCTGACCTTCCGCACGCAGCAAGGCCTCCTCCAAATCTACCAGGACTGGTGCCAGTCGAATCCTTCCTGCCACGCCTGCGGCATCGCGAGACATCTCGACGCATAAGCGGACACGCCGAGCATTTGTTTTTCCTCGCCGAACCGCATAGAATCGCCGCGCCGAAATCGGCGGTCATTGGGGCATGAATGAGAAAGGCTTCCGGAATGGCGAAGAAGAGAGTCCTTGTATTGGTGGGAGGCCAATGGCATCCCTTCGAGTGCGCCGGCGAATGGCTTCGTGAGTTGTTCGAGAGCACGGGGCGATATGTTGTCGAAGTGACGGAGGATCACCAGGCGCTGAAGAAGGGCGCCATTGATCGGTTCGACGCGGTGGTGGCCTACACGCAGGGCGGCAAGCTTACGCGCGACCAGGAGGCCGGCCTGCTGGGATTCGTGAAGGGCGGCGGCGCGTTCGTGGGCCTGCACTCGGCCACGGCCTCGTGGCAGGAGAACGCCGGTTACATCGACATGATCGGCGGCGTGTTCAAGTCGCACGGGCCGGTGATCGAGTTCCCGGTGACCATTCACGGCGGCAAATGCTGGATTACGGATCGGATGGGGGACTTCCGCATTTCCGATGAGTTCTACATCATGGACGGTGTGGATGAAGACCGCGTCGAGGTCCTGGCGACGGCTCAGTGGCACAACAAGACCCATCCCATGGCCTATATCAAGCCGTACGGCGACGGCAGAGTGTTCTACTTGGCGCTGGGCCACGATGAGCGGGCGTTCAATCATCCAAGCTTTCAGAAGTTGACGGTACGCGGCCTCGACTGGGCGCTCGGACGCAAACCGCGCGCGCCGCTCAAGGCGGGCTGCATCGGCTACGGTCCGTCGTTCAACATCGCGCGGCTGCACCTCGAGAGCATGCAAAAGGCCGGCCTCGACGTGGTGGCGGCCTGCGACCTCCGTGCCGATCGGCGCGAAGCGGCCCAAGCCGAGTGGCCGGGCATCGAGACGTTCGCGTCAGCCACGACGATGCTGAAGAAATCGAGTGTCGAACTCGTGGCGGTCTGCACCGAGCACAACGTGCACGCGCGTCTCGTCGAGCAGTGTCTCAATGCCGGCCGGCACACGGTTACCGAGAAGCCGATGTGCGTCAGCGCCAAGGAAGGCGCGGCCATGATCGCCGCGGCGCGCAAGAACAAGCGCATGCTCAGCGTGTTCCACAATCGGCGCTGGGACGGCGACTACATGGCGATCAAAGACATCGTGGCGCGGGGCCTCTTGGGCGACGTGTTTCAGATCGAGTTGTTCATGGGCCACTACGGCCATCCGAGCTACTGGTGGCGTTCGGACAAACGAATCTCGGGCGGCGCGTTCCTGGATTGGGGCGCCCATTGCACGGACTGGGTGCTGGGCCTTGTGCCGGCGAAGATCGCCGAGGTCAGTGGACACTTCGTGCACAAAGCGGTATGGCATGACGTGACGAATGAGGATCACTGCCTGGCGTCGGTACGGTTCGCCAACGGGTGCCACGCCACCATCGAGTGGTCGTACCTCGCGGCGGCGCCGAAGACGCGGTGGCGTATCCTCGGTACGAAGGGCGGCCTCACCGATCTCGGCTCGGATGTCGGGAAGTTCAAAGTGGTCACGTTCAAGGACGGATCGCGGGTCGACTGCGAGATTCCGTATAAGGAGTCCGATTGGCACGCCTACTATCGGAACGTAACGGATCACTTGATGCTGGGCGAGCCGCTCGTGGTCACGCCGGAGAGTTCGCGGCGCGTGATCGCAGTGCTCGAGGCCGCCGAGCAATCCTCGCTGCAAGGCAAGGCCATTGTGCCTGCAAAAGACTGGGCGTAAACTGGCGCGGGCGCGTATCCGATCATCGCTCGGTTAGGTTGTGTAAGGAAAGGAATGGACTATGGCGCTGAAAGTTGCGGTTGTGGGAATGGGCGGCATTGGAAACCTCCATGCCCGGTGCTACATGAAGGATCCGTTGGCCGAGGTGGTGGCGGTATGCGACATCATCAAGGAGCGAGCGGATCGCGCGGCGGCCGAGTACGGCTGCCCGGCGTTCTACAGCGTGAAGGATCTACTCAAGTCGGGCATCAAGATCGATTGCGCGAGCATGTGTGCGGCGGGCAAGGAGAACGGCGGCGATCATTACAAGCCGACGATGGAGTTGCTGGCGGGCGGCATTCCGACGCTCGGCGAGAAACCGATCTCGAACGAGTTGCCGAAAGCAAGGCAGATGGTGGCGCTGGCCAAGAAGAAGCGGCTGCGCTATGCCGTCAACCTGAACCATCGGTTCACGCCGGCGGCCCGTTTGGCTAAGGAATGGGTCGAGTCCGGGAGGCTGGGCCGGTTGCACATCATCAACATGACGATGTGGATCAACAATGGCAACGAGACCTCGCCTCACTTCCATATTCGTGCGCTGCATCCGCACTCGATCGACGTGATGCGGTACTTCTGCGGCGACGTCGTGAAGGTGCAGGCGTTCTTTCTGCGCGGCAACACGCTCGAAGGCAAGCAGCGCGTGTGCTGGTCGAACCTCCAAGCGAACATGCTGTTCAAAAATGGCGTGGTTGGCCACTTGACGGGTAGCTACGATGCCGGCGGCGGCTTCGGCCTCGAGCGGTGCGAGGTCACCGGGAGCAAGGGGCGGTTCGTCCTCGAGGAGGCCTGCGAAGTCCTCACGTTCAACAACCGCGTGAACACCGAGAAGGAAACCTACACGCATCTCGGCGCGATGACGGGCTTCGGCGAGACCTTCCCGAGCCGGATTCACCGCTGGCTCGAACAGAACACCGAGAAAGCGGCCCCGAGCCAGATCGACGGATCCGGATTGGACGCGCTGAAGTGCCAGACGATTATCGAGGCGTGTATCAAGTCCTGGGAGACGGGGAAGGTTATTGACGTCGACTACAAGTTCTGATGGGGTGAACGATGTTGGTTTTGGTGGCCGGAAAACGGGACAGACCGCCCTTCTCGAAGACTCGAAGGGAGTCAGTTCCTGTTTCCGGCAAGGCAGCAACGCAAATCGCAAGATCCAGTGTGGTAAGTCGTGGTGATCGGGAACGGAAAGCGGGGACAGACAGCCCTTCTCGAAGACTCGAAGGGAGTCAGTCCCCGTTTTCCGTTGAGTGGATTCTTTCCGGCATGAAACAGAAGAACAGGGACAGACACGTCTCCGCTTCGCTTCGCTGGTGTCAGTCCCTGTTTTTCCAGAGGTTGAAGCGATGGTGAAACTGGGCGTAAACACGGTTCTTTTTGGGAAACACGATTTTCGCACAGCCATGCAACACATCAAGTGGGCGGGCTACGACGCGGCGGAGATCTCGGCACTCAAGGGCATGTGCGAGCACCTGTGTCTCGACACGTGGAAGCAGGATGCCGCGGAAATCAAGGCGATCTCGCAGGATCTCGAGTTGCCGATCACGGCGATGGAGGAAGGCGCGCAGGATGAGGAGCGCTTGCTGCGCGCATACGAAGCCGGCGCCGAAATCGGCATTCCGGTGGTCAATGTCGGGCCGGGCGGCAAAAAGGATGTGCCTGAGGATCTCGACCAGTGCATCGACAGCCTGGCGCACTTGGCTGAGCTGGCGGAGCCCTTCGGCATGACCTTGTGCGTGAAGGCCCATGTCGGCGCGTCGATTTGGAGCACGCCGAGCACCCTCGAAGCAATGAAGCGGATCACGTCGCCGGCCTTCGGCATCGACATGGATCCGAGTCACATCCACCGCGGCGGGGAGGTGCCGAAGGACGCGCTGAAGCAGGTGATCCGCCGCGTCAAACACATTCACATTCGCGACTGCAAAGGGCCTGGGCCAAGTCCGGGCGCGCCGGAGCTACAGGCGTGCGGCCGCGGCGATATCGATCTCGCCGGCTACTGCCAGGTCATGGTCGACGCCGGCTACGACGGCCCGGTCAATCTTGAAGTTATCGGCGCGGGAAACTACGATGTCGCGCAGTGCGCCATCATCGCCGCCGAAAGCTATGGCTACTTGAACGCATGCCTCAAGGCATGTGGCGGAAGATAGGAGAACGACCGTATGCCGAAGCGATTTCCGAATATCCTGATGTTTGCCATCGACAGTATCCGTCGCGACCACATGAGCTGCTATGGCTATCCCCGGTTGACAACGCCGTATTTCGACCGGTTGGCCGCCAAGGGCACGCTCATCGAGAATGCGTTCAGCGCGTACGTTCCCACGACGCCGGCGTACTCGAGCATCCTCACGGGGCGCGACGTCATCGCCACGCAAATGGTCTCGCTGGGGCCAAAGGGGCCGTTGGACAAGACGCAGCCTACGCTGCCCGAGATCCTGCGCCAGGCCGGCTACACGACGACATGCGTGGGATTCGGCGGCGAGTTCTATCGCGGCTTCAACAAGTACTTGAACTTCGAAGGCTGGGTGTCGTGGGAGGATCGTCCGGCGCGCAAGGCCGAGAACCTGAACGCGGTGGCAGTGCCGGCCCTCGAGAAAATGAACAAGTCGGGTAAGCCGTGGCTGCTGTTCCTGCGTCACATGGACCCGCATTCGCCGTACCTCCCCCCCGCTCCCTACGACAAGATGTTCTACTCGAAGGATCCGTGCTCGAAGAAGCTTCCGTACACGATGAAGAAGGTGTACGACTTCAAACCGTTTGCGGACTTCCACAAGTCGTGGGTCCCGCCGGGCTGTCGCGACGCCGATTATGTGATCGCGCAATACGATGGCGAGCTTGCGTACATGGACGCATGCTGTCAACGGATCCTGACGCGCGTCGAGGAACTGGGCTGCGAAGAGGACACGCTCATCGTCGTCACCGGCGATCACGGCGAGACGCTCTACGACCACGACCTCCACTTCGACCACCACGGCCTGTATGAGCCGACGCTGGTCGTGCCGCTGATCTTTTACTGGGCCGGCAACAAGAAGGTGCCCGAGGGCGCGCGGAGCAAGGCGTATTCGCTCCACCAAGACCTGATGCCGACGGTGCTCGACTTGTGCGGTTTGAAACGGTTTGCCAAGGGCGTGAAGTTCGACGGCAAGTCCAACGTGCCGTATTTCACCGACACCGAGAACAGTCAGCGCTCCGAGTTCTACATCAGCGAGTGCACCTGGATGCGCAAGCAGGGCTGGCGTACGCCGATCTGGAAGTTCTGGGATGCCCTCGAGCCGGATTTCCATCACAAGCCGCCCGTCGAGTTGTACAACCTCATCGAGGACCCCGAGGAGGCGAACAACCTCGCCGACAAGGAGCCTCAGATCGTCGAAACGCTCCGTGCGCGGATGAACAAGTGGATCAAACAGCGCTGCCGTCAGACGGGCAAGGGCAATCCGATCCTCGATTACGAGATCGGTATGGACAAGCACATCGGTTCCATCGCCACCGCGAAGAAACTCCAGAACCGGTAGCGATCAAGAGTCTATTCAAGCCAACGCGCCCTGTCTGCACGGTGTACGCCGGATGCCGACAGGGCGTTTGGTTACGGTGAAACGAAGGAGGCGTACCGCGTTGAGACGCTTGGTATCTATCTTGCTCGGAGGAGTCTTGACCATGGGCGGTGGCATTTCGCAGGCGGCGGGTTTCGAGGTCGTCGACGTGCGTAACGTGAAGGTTGGCGGAGAAATCGGCAGGCGGATCGACGTTACCGTCGATAATAACCTCATGGTGCTTGATGCGGACGGCGATTTCCTCGAACCGTTTCGCGAGCGCACGGCAACGGGCGGCTATATCGGCCTGGGCAAGCTCATCGATGCGCTGGTCCGGTTTGGCGCCTACACCGGCGACGAGAAGGTGCTCGCGAAGAAGGACCACGTCGTCCGCGAAATCATCGCCATCCAGGAGCCGGACGGCTACATCGGCATGTTCGTGCCCGAGAAGCGGATCTGGTCGCTGTGGGATATTCATGAGATAGGCTACCTGATCTATGGCCTCACCATGGACTACCGGTTCTTCGGCAAGGCCGCATCGCTCGATGCCGCGAAGAAGGCCGCCGATTACGTCATCGGCCGGTGGCAGGCGGATCCGCACGAGGAGCCGTGGGACATCACGACGTACATGGGCGTCACCGGTTTCGAACCGGCGTTGCTGGCCTTGTACGATGCGTGCCACGATGCCAAGTATCTCGCCGCCGCCAAGGAGTTCCTGTCGCTGCCGGCATGGGACGGCCCGATCGTTCTTGGCCGCTGGGGCGCTATCCAGGGCCACGCCTATGCGTACCTGGCGCGATGCCTCGCTCAAGTCCGACTCGATCGCATCGAGCCGAATCCCGCCTTGCGAGCGAGCACGCAGCGGGCCATGGATTTCATGCTCAAGGAGGACGGCCTCGTCATCACCGGCGCGTGCGGGCAACATGAGTGTTGGCACGATACGCAAGACGGCCTCGCCAACCTCGGCGAGACGTGCGCTACGGCCTACCTCGTGCGATTCCTCGATGAACTCCTGCGCCAGGACGGTAACCCGTTGTATGGCGACGTGATGGAACGGGCCATCTTCAACGCCCTGTTCGCCGCGCAGTCGCCGGACGGCCGCCAAATCCGGTACTACGCGCCTTTCGAAGGGCCGAGAGTCTACTTCGACAAGGACACCTATTGCTGCCCGTGCAACTACCGGCGCATCGTGGCCGAGTTGCCGTCGATGGTCTACTACGGCACCGAGGACGGTATCGCCGTGAACCTGTACGCCGCGTCGAAGGCAACGGTCGAGGTCGGCGGCACGCGCGTCGCCATTTCGCAAGAGACGGATTATCCAACGTCGGGTGATGTTGTGCTGCACGTCGAGCCGAGTCAGTCGACAGCGTTCGCTTTGCGCCTGCGCATACCGCGCTGGTGCTCCGAAGCGACGGTGCAGGTCAACGACGAGCCGATTCAGGACGCTGAGGCCGGCACATTTCACACGGTGCAGCGTGCGTGGCAGGCAGGCGATCGAGTTGCAGTCACCATGCCCATGCAGCCGCGTTTGGTGAAGGGACGCAAGGCCCAGGCCGGACGCGTAGCGGTGATGTACGGCCCGACGGTCTTCTGCCTGAACCTCGCCCAAAATCCGCGCGTCACGTCGGAGGATCTGCGCGTCATCACCATCGATCCGGCCACGCTGGGTAAGGTCGAGCCCAACGACTCGGTACGGCCGGGCGGCCTAAAGTGCAGCGTGAAGGCGTGGCGCACGACAAGTTGGTATCCCCACGCGCGGCACGACTGGGAACTTGCCCTTACGGAGTTTCCGGATCCGGAGGGCGTGACCACGTATTTCCATGTGCCGAATCCCAACGATACCTCGCTGGTGGATGATGAGCTGGCGCTCGGGGCGCAGGGCGCGAACTAGGAGGATGACGTGATGGCCTTGTTGCTTTTCAACTTGGTGGCAGCGGCGGCGGGCGAGGTGTCCGTGCCGGAATCGTACCTGATGCCGTTCACGGCGGCCACGGAGGCCGAGGCGCGCGCCTGGCAAGACCAGGTACGGACGCGGCTCCTCGGGCTGGTGGAGGCGCAGAATCCGAGGTCGGATCGGCCGTTGGATGTCGAGGTGGGCGGCTTCGCGCAGAAGGAAGGATACCGCCAGGCGGACGTCACGTACACGAGCAACGAGGGCGAGCGCCTTGAGGCGACGCTCACGATTCCGGATGGCGACGGGCCGTTTCCGGCGATGGTCTGCCTACACGGCCACGGCGGCGATCGGCACAAGGTTCACGATGCCGGCACCGAGTACCATGGTTTCGCCGCGGAATACGCACGGCGAGGTTTCGTCACCATCGCGCCGAGTCTCGCCCACTTCACCTACGCGGCCAACCAGTTGTGGAACCTGATGCGGCAGGTGGACATGACCGAGCAGCGGCCGGAAGTCGACACGGAGCGCATCGGCGTCGCGGGGCTGAGCATGGGCGGCGAGTGGTCGATGTGGCTGGCGGCGAGCGACCTGCGACTCAAGGCGGCCGTTGTGAGCGGGTGGATGTGTACGACCGAGGGCGTGCTCAGCAAGCCGAACTGCGTGTGTTGGCTGTTGCCGGGCCTGCTCGAGACGTGCGATGTCGCCGAGGTCCATATCCTGATCGCGCCCAGGCCGGTACTCTTCGAGAGCGCTATCGAGGATGGCTGCTTTCCCGTGGCCTGCACGCGCGACGGCTATCGCAAGATCGTGCGAGGTTACGATGTGTTCGGTGTGTCGATGAAGGCGCGCCAACACACGTTCCCGGGCGGCCACGCCTGGAACGGCGGAATTGCCTACGGTTTCATGGAGGAGGCGCTGGGCGCGGAGTAGAACCAGGGCACAGCGAAGGTGGAGATGGCCGGCGGATAGCTGTTCTCGTCGGTGGGATCGGTTCCGGCGGCGATCTCTGCACCATCGCTGTGACCGTCGCCGTCGGTATCGGGATCATCGGGATTTGTGAAGTAGCCGAACACGCCGTTAGTCTCGTCGTAGTCGGAAAGGCCATCGTCGTCGCCGTCGGGATCGTCGTCCAGAATCGTGATTACCGCGGGGCTGTAGTCCGCGGCGAGGGTGCAGCCGACGGGCTCCGTCAGCGCTACCACGATGGTCTCGTCCGCCTCGTGATGCGTATCCTCAAGAACGGTGAGCGAGAATGTCTTCTCGAACTCGGTGGGCGCGAACTCCAGCACTTCCGTTGTCACCATGTAGTCCTGGCCGGCCTTGGCCGATGCATTCGAGTACGCGCAGCGAACGGAGGCCATGCCCGTGCCGGGCGCGTGGTCCAGGGAGACGGTGAGCATCACCACGGTGTCATCCTCATCGATTGTCTGCGCGCCCCCATCAAAACGTGCCTCGGGCGGTTCCGAGAATGGGTGGAGATAGGCCATCAACAGCGGAAAGCTGATCTCGAAGCGGCCGTAGTAGTCCGGACAGAGCGGCGCGGAACAGGACGCGTAGCCGCCGTATAGTTGGCCGACGATCTGGCCGGTTTCAGTGTCGAAGAGCGGACTCCCGGAAGAGCCGCCTTCGGTGGTGCCCTCATTCCAAGTGACCTGAATGTACCGCGTGGTGGAAGGATGCGCTGTCCAGCAGGTGTCCGTCCGGTCGGTGGCCGTACCGAACGAGATCCGTTTGTAGTCGCCGCGCGGATGGTGGATGCACGTCACCGCGGTGTCGGTGGCCTGGTGCGCCGTAGTCCATCCGAGATGGGTCAGGCCGGCCGGCGGCGCCGCCCGGAGCCGCATCAGCGTGAAGTCCGTGCCGCCGGTCAATGTCGTGCCGACGAGATAGTCCGCGCCGCCGGTGGTGCGCGGCACGGTCGTTGGGTCGGGCGCGACCCCATCGCAGGAATCCGTGTGGTAGAGCCAATAGAACTCGCAGGTGGATGCCGGGCGCGCTTTTTGGGCCGACACGCAGTGATTCGCCGTGAGAATGTACGGAATCTCGGAACTCGGATCCGTATCGGCGATGAGCGAGCCGGTGCACCAGAGGTCTCCGGCAGTGCCGATGGTGCCGATGCCGGCTACGCCGAGGGCTGCTGTCGCCCACTCCGGATAGCACGAGAGATCGAGATTGCACCACGCCGCGGCTTTCCAGGGAAGGCTGCCGAAATCCTTGTACACATGGGCGATGCGCTTCGAGGTCAGTCGGACCTCCGCAATCCGGCCTGCCGCGGGCACGAAACACTCGAGGGTAACGACTTCCCCGAAACACGTCGGTAACCACAACGTCGGATCATCGGCCGGAATCTCGTGGAAGGGGCCGTAGGCCTCGCGGGGGCATAGCGCGTTGTACACGACGAGCTCGGCCCCGTCGGGCAGCTCGAGTGCGTCGATGCACACGCGCTGGCCTTTCGCATCCGGCGAGAGGATGGACACCGACCACAAGGCACCGCCGCCTTCGAGATCGCGCCACGCGCCCGCCGTAACCTCGTGGCCGTCCACGGCGACGGCCCGGGCAAATTCCTGGAACACGCCGATGCGTGTCACGCCTTTGCCGGGGCTCGACGCGCCGCTCTCGTCCTCGGCAAGGATGTCGGCCAGAGGAATGGACGGCAGTTCTACGACGTTGGGTGCAGGAAGCCCCAGTTCGACGCCGCGCGCCCCAGGGATGGATCCGAACGCCTTGCCGATGCCTGCCGTCGGCTCGGCCGACTGCTCGATGGGCGACAGATCCCAGCTCTTGGGGCGAATCCCAAGGGCGGTTACTTCGGACGCGGTCAGGAGCGTGCCACGACCGTCGCCGTAGAGGTCCAGCGTGTCGCCGGATTCGCGGTCGAGAACGTGATAGCCTTGGACATAGGCCGCGTCGGACGCGGGCGCGCACTCGAGCCACGTGAGCAGAACCTCGTACCGGTCGGCCGGATAGCCGTTTGCCGCCAAGATCGCCACCGCCTCGGGAAACGATGGTTCACCGCAGTCTCGGCAGGCCTCGGCCGAGGCGGGAAAGGAAGCTAGCAGAACGGCACCAAGCAGGAGCATGATGGCGGTTCTTGCGGACAGCACGATGGCCCCCTATTCCGTTGGCTCAAGCAGGGCGATGATAAGGAGTTGGACATCGACGGCATCCACCAGGCCCGAATCGTCTACGTCAGCCGACGCGAGGGGCGTGATGCCCAAGGCCGCGTTCACGACGGCCTGGAGGTCCGCCGCGTCAACGGTGCCTGAGAAGTCCACATCGTATGGATCGTGCGATGCGGCCAGCCACGTCTCGACCACCGGATAGGTCAGGTCGAACCGGCCATAGTAATCGCAGCATTGTGGCTGGGCGCACGACGCGTATCCGCCGTAGAGCTGGCCGATGATCCGCTGCTGCGATGCATCGAGCAGGGGCGAACCGGAGGAGCCGTGCTCGGTGGTCCCGGCGTACCACGAGGCCTGGTGATAGCGTTCTCGCGAGGGCGGCGAGTAGCCGCAGGGGTCTGTCACGTTGGTCAGCGTGCCGAAGGTGATCCGTTTGTAGTCGCCATTGGGGTGATGGACGCAGACGATGCCGATCCCGGTATCGGGCGCCGCGCCGGACCATCCGACGAAGGTGATTCCCGCCGGAGGGTCGTTGCGCAGGCGCAGGAACGTGAAGTCGTTGCCGGTGCTGTAGTACGAGCCCGCGAGGTAGTCGGCGCCGCCGGTGGTGCGCGGTACCGTCGCAGGGCTCGGCACGCTCTCGCCGCAGGCGGGCCGCTGGTAGCGCCAGTAGATCTCGATACTAGAAGCCTTGGACGCGCTACCGACGCAGTGGTTGGCGGTGAGGAAGTACGGCGTGTCGGTTTCCGGATCGCTGTCGGCGATCAACGTGCCGGTGCACCAAAGGCTTCCTGCACTGCCAATGGTGCCGATACCGCCGACGCCGAGGGCTGTGGTGGCCCAACGGGCGGCGGTGTCGCTTACCGTGTCGGGCCAACCGGAGTCGCAACCGACGTCAAGGTTGCACGTTCCGGCAGCCTTGAGGCCGGGCCAGTCCTCGAACTTCAGGTAATGGTGCACGATACGGTCGATCTTGATGTGCACCGTGTCCAGGGAGACATCCCCCGGCACGTAGCACTCGATCGTCACCGCGTCGGCGAAACAGGTTGGTGTCCACAGGTCGGACTCGTCCGGCGGAGGGCCCACAAATGGGCCGTAGCACTCGGTGGGATCGAGCAGGTTGTAAACCACGACGCGCGCGCCGGCCGGAAGTTCGAGTCTGCCGAAATGTACGCGCTGGCCGACGGCTTCGGGCGAGTAGATCGTGCCCGCCCACAGATGTGCGCCGTCGGCAAGTGCCTCCCACGCGCCGTCCGAAACCGTAGCGCCATCAATCGAGATCGGCTGCGCCAAATCCTGGAACACGCCGGTGCGCGCCAGGCCTTTCTCGGCAGTCGATTCGCCGCTGGCATCTTCTTCGAGGACTCTCTCGATGTCGATCTGGCCCAGCCCGACAAAGGCGCTCGGGCCGGTGCGGGCGGCTGCGCTCACAGGGCGCGGTGGCGGTATCAGCAATTTCGGCCCCCCGCTCGAGGACGGCCCTTGCCAGCGATGGGTGTCTCCCCACCGCTTCGCGTGCATCCCCATGGCGCGTAAGCCATTATTATCAATAGGATTACCGTCTGCATCGGTGTAAATATCCACTGGCGCAACACCGGATTCTCTCAGGACTCGGCAGCCGATAACCAGCGGTCCCTCGCCATCGCGAAGGCGCTCATGCCAGGTCACGAGTACTTGGCACGCCGCGGCATCCAGGCCGTGCGCCCGCAATACCTGCCCGGGATCCGGTAGGTTGGATTCGGCCTGGCCGGCCGCAAGGGAGCAGAACACAACGAATGCGAGCGGAACGCACGCCACGCGGCAGAATCGCGGCCGCGTCTTCCAGACTGACAACGACACCACTCAGGAACGCTCCTCTAATCGAAAGAACGGGAAAAGGCCACTGTCAATGGTTTTTCTCACTGAAGTGTACCTGAATTGGCGGGATAGGACAACCGACAAGGCACACTTCGGGAGATCCCGGCGTGGGTCTACTTGGGCGACCACCATGCGTCGAGGAGCCGGCGCATTTCGGCAACCTTGTCCGACTGAGCTTCCGCGAGGTTGTTGGTCTCGGTGGGGTCGTTCTTTAGGTCGTAGAGTTCGAAGTCGGATTCCGTCTTCCGTGCCGGGTTATTGGTCTTGACGGCCGGAGCGGGATTCTGCCACGCGATGAGCTTCCAGTCGCCCTGGATGCAGGTTCGGTTGCGTAGGCTCTTGGCGGGCGCGTCGACGTCGGCCATGTCGTGGCAGAAGTTCTCGCCGAAGATAACCTTGCGCGTGGCAACGGCGTCGCTGTCGAGCAGGTCGAGGCCCGGCATGTCGGGCGTTGGCTCGAGGCCGCACACCGCGAGGATCGTCGGCACGAGGTCGATGTTGCTGGCCAGGTTGACGGTGTCCATGCGCGGCTCGACGCGCCCCGGCCACCGGATCATGATGGGCGTGCGTACGCCGAGTTCGTAGGGCGAGTTCTTCACCTCGGCCGGCCAACCGTTGTCGCAGATGTAGACAATGACGGTGTTGTCGCGGAGCCCTTGGGCGTCGAGGTGGTCGAGTAATTGGCCGCAGGTCTCGTCGAACCACTCGCACATGGCGTAGTACTTGGCCTTGTCGCCGGCCGCGGCATACTTCTCGAGGATGCGTTCGGGCGGCGTGTGCGGTTGATGGGGCATGAATGGCGCATACCATACGAAGAAGGGCTTGCCATTGGCGTGAGCCTTGTCGACGAAGTCGAATATCGGCTGCATGGTTTCGCGACCGATGACGAGGCCGTCTTCGCCGTGGCGGCCTTTGACGGTCATGCCGTCCGTGAATCCGCCGCGCTCGAAGTGGCCCATCCAGAACTTGCCGGACTGGAAGCTGACGTAGCCGGCATCGGCAAGGAGGGCCGGCAAGCGCGGACACCGCTCGAAGGCCGCGTACCACAGCGGCCGGTCGTCCTTGTTCACGGGATCGTTGCCGGTCATGCGGTGCTGATGGGGATAGAGACCGGTCAGCATCGTGGCCAGTGATGGCGAACATAGGGCCGAGGTGACGTATCCGCGCGTGAACACGACGCTCTCGTCAGCCAGTTGGTCCAGACGCGGCGTCTTGATCGTGTCGTGGCCCATGAAGCCGTAGTCGGTGTAGCCCTGATCGTCCGAGATGATGAGGACCACGTTGGGCCGTTTGGGACCGGCGGCGGTTGTCTCAGCCGAGGCGCGCAGGATCGTAGCCGTCGAGCCGATGGCGGTCATTCCCAGGAATTGCCTACGGCTAAGTGTCGTCATGATGTTGCCATCTCCTCTCTCGCGTTTGAGCGGGTCATGTCGCCCTGAGTCAAATGGCCATTGGGTACGTTAGCGCCAAAGCACGCGCTCATTCAATTCCCTTCTACCGGAAAATGTATGGATGCGCATGTAGCCGACGAATTGACAGGGCAGTCAGGTAAATGTAAAATATGAGTAAGGTTATTGCGGCGGGGCGGCCGCGTAGCCGCCCTACGCTCGAGGTTCGTGTGGGTTCCGAATGGTGAGAAGGGGAAGTGTGCTGTTCTCCGAATAGCCACCAGGGGAGATAACGGATGTCAAGTCTTCGGATTATGGGGTGGTTTGCCGTCTTGATGGTGACCGGTGTGGCTCTCGCCCTGCCCCCGGACAGCAGTCCCGGCACGGCGTCGCCGCCGGCCGACGTGCCGAGCGACTGGTGGGGCCAAGTCCAACACGATATTGCGCAGTCCGAGTATCACATCACGTGGCAGGAGCGCACCTGTCTGCCGGACGTGCCGGCGGCATGGCACGGCGCGAACCGCGCGCAGGATCTGCGCACGTATTTCACCGAACACGGCTTTCGCACGGTGCGGCGGACGGAATCGGAGCCGACGTGGATGTGGGGCCTCGAAGTGGTGGATTTCTGCGGCGCGAGTCTTCCGCCCGTAGCGGTAGATGTGGACGGCCGCCCCTCTGCGGACATCAAGGGCAGTCGCATCGAGTTTCGGCGCGGGCCGGTCGCGGAATGGTACGTCAATACCGAGCAGGGCCTCGAACAGGGTTTCACGATTGCGTCGGCGCCTGGGGGCCCAGGCGAAGAGCTTGTGCTGGAACTCGCGGTGCGCGGCGATCTTGTGCCGGGTATGATGCCGGACGGCGAAACAGTGGAGTTTCTGAGCGCCGGGGGCGTCGGTGTCATCCACTATGGCCAGCTCAAAGCCTACGATGCCGACGGGAAGGAATTGCCCGCGCACCTGGCACTTGTCGCTGCTGATCGGTCGGATCCGTCCGATCGGTCCGATCTGTCGCAGACGCTTCGGATCGTTGTGGACGCGTCAGAGGCTGCCTTTCCCATCACCGTCGACCCACTGGCGACGAGCGCGGCCTGGACGGCAGAGAGCGATCAGGCGTCGGCGTACTTTGGGCATTCGGTCTCGACGGCAGGAGACGTGAACGGCGATGGCTACGCGGACGTCATCGTCGGCGCATACTGCTATGACAACGGCCAGACAAACGAGGGCCGGGCGTTTGTGTACCACGGCTCGGCGGCCGGCCTTTCCGCCACGGCCGTTTGGACGGCGGAAAGTGACCAGGACGAGGCTTGGTTTGGCGTCTCGGTGTCAACGGCGGGAGATGTGAATGGCGACGGCTATGCAGACGTCATCGTCGGCGCAGATGCGTACGACAACGGGCAGACGGACGAGGGCCGGGCGTACGTGTACCATGGCTCGGCAAGCGGTCTTTCCGCCACGCCGAACTGGACGGCGGAGAGTGACCAGGACCAAGCGTATTTCGGCGTCTCGGTGTCGACGGCGGGAGACGTGAACGGCGACGGCTACGCCGACGTCATCGTCGGCGCAAACCGCTACGACAACGGGCAGACGGATGAGGGCCGGACATGGGTGTACCACGGCTCGGCAAGCGGCCTTTCCTCGGTGGCGGCATGGATCGCCGAGAGCAACCAGGCCGAGGCATGGTTTGGCTATTCAGTCTCGACGGCGGGAGACGTGAACGGAGACGGCTACGCCGACGTCATCGCCGGCGCACACGAGTACGACAATGGTGAGAGTGGCGAAGGTCGGGCGTACGTGTACCACGGTTCGGCCGACGGCCTTGCTGCGACACCGAACTGGACTGCGGAAGGGGACCATCAGTTTGCCCGTTTTGGTTGGTCAGTCTCGACGGCGGGAGACGCCAACGGCGACGGTTATGCCGACGTCATTGTCGGCGCGAGGACCTACACGAATGGGATGCCGGGCGAGGGGCAGGCCTACGTGTACCACGGTTCCGCAGCCGGCCTCTCCGCAACGGCAGCCTGGACACGCGAGGGCGACGTGGCATATGCGTACTTCGGTGGTTCGGTGTCGACAGCGGGGGACGTGAACGGTGACGGCTACGCCGATGTCATCATCGGCGCATACTCCGAGAGCCACGGCCAGACGTACGAGGGTCGGGCTTACGTGTTCTGCGGCTCAGCCGGGGGTGTCTTGGCGACGCCGAACTGGACAGCGGAGAGTGATCAGGACAGCGCGCAGTTTGGCGTGTCAGTCTCGACGGCGGGGGATGTGAACGGGGACGGCTACGCGGACGTCGTGATCGGCGCGTACTCCTACGACCATTACCAAACCGACGAGGGTCGGGCGTTCGTGTACCACGGCTCGGCAAGCGGTCTTTCCGCCACGTCGGGCTGGACGGGGGAGAGCGATCAGGACTATGCCCAGTTTGGCTATTCGGTATCGACTGCAGGCGACGTCAACGGCGACGGCTACGCCGACGTCATCGTCAGCGCACAGTACTACGACAGCGGCCAGGCGGAAGAGGGCCGGGCGTACGTGTACCACGGCTCGGTAAGCGGTCTTTCCGCCACGGCAAACTGGAGCGCGGAAAGTAACGCGGTGAGCGCGTTTTTTGGCTATTCAGTCTCGACCGCAGGGGACGTGAACGGGGATGGCTACGACGATGTGATTGTCGGCGCGTGCGGCTACGAGACGTATGAGGGCCGGGCCTACGTGTATCACGGCTCGGCGGGCGGCCTTGCCGCCCTGTCGAACTGGAGCACGACGAGCGACCAGAGCTGGTCCGAATTCGGCTATTCGGTGTCGACGGCGGGAGACGTCAATGGGGACGGCTACGCGGACGTCATCGTCGGCGCCCGCGACTACGACAACGGGGAAACGGACGAAGGCGGTGCGTTTGTGTATCACGGCTCGGCCAGCGGGCTTTCCACCACGGCGGACTGGACGGCCGAGAGCGATCAGGAGTCAGCCCGGTTCGGCCATTCCGTGTCGACGGCAGGCGATGTGAACGGCGATGGCTATTCCGACGTGATCGTTAGCGCGAGCAGTTACGATAACGCCGAGGCAAACGAGGGGGGAGTATTTGTGTACCACGGCTCCTCGGCCGGGCTTGCGGCTGCGGCGGACTGGACGGCCGAAGGCAACCAGGAATTCGGGTATATGGGCTACTCAGTTTCTACGGCGGGGGACGTGAACGGTGACGGCTACGCCGATATCATAGTCGGCGTTAACTACTATAACAATGGGCAGTTTGAGGAAGGTGTGGCGTTTGTGTACTACGGTTCCTCGGCCGGGCTTGCGGCCGGCGCGGACTGGACGGCCGAGAGCAATCAGGAATTGGCGCACATGGGCTCTTCCGTCTCTACGGCGGGGGACGTGAACGGTGACGGCTACGCCGATGTCGTCGTTGGCGCGGAAGGCTACTCGAACGGGCAAACGGGCGAGGGCCGGGCATTGGTGTATCTCGGTTCAGAGACGGGGCTTTCGGTTACGTCGAGCTGGCTGGCGGAGAGCAACCAGGCCGACGCGTGGTTCGGCTGTTCGGTATCGACTGCGGGCGATGTGAATGGAGACGGCTATGCAGACGTCATTGTCGGTGCGTACGGCTACGACAACGGTCAGACGGACGAAGGCCGGGCCTTCGTTTTCTATGGCAATGGCGAGGTGGACCGGGGCCTGAGTCTTTGTCCGCAACAGCGGCGCACGGACGACGCAGCCCCAATTGGGCCCGCAGGAAGGAGCGACAGCACGGACAGCATTCGCCTGGCCGCGTTGGGCCGGACGCCCTTCGGTCGGGGCAAGGTGAAGCTCGAATGTGAAGTGAAGCCGCAGGGCACGCCCTTCGATGGCACGGACACAGTCACGTCGGTCACCTGGTCAGATACCCGCACGGCCGGCGCAGCGCTGTCCGAACTCGTAACGGGCCTGAGCGCAGGTGTGAACCATTGGCGCGTGCGTCTTCTCTACCATCCGGCGGTCACGCCGTATCAGCAACGGAGCCGGTGGTTCACAACGCCGTGGAACGGCTGGCAAGAGAACGATTTCCGGACGTGCCCAGTCCCAACCGCACCGGGTAATCCGGGAACGGCGGAGATCGAAGCGGGCGCCATCATCTGGACGTGGGAAGACAATTCGGACAATGAGACGGGCTTCAAAGTGTATGCGGATCCGGGTGCGGGCCCGCCCACGACGTTGCGGACGACAACTGCAGCAGACATCAGCGAATGGCAGTACGACGGCCTGACGCCCAACACGCGGTATTCGTTCCAGGTGTGCGCCACCAACGCTTATGGCGACAGCGGGAAGACGTCGAACTTGGCGGCCTGGACGTTGGCGTCAACACCTGTGGCGCCAGTGGTGGGCAGTCCGAGCGTCTCGACGCTGGATGTGGCTATCGGCGCGGGTGATGGCAATCCCGCGGCCACGGAATACGCCATCTACTGCCCGACGAAGGCCCGGTGGGTGCAGAGCAGCGGTTCGCTGGGTGCCTCACCGCTGTGGCAGACCGCCGCGGTATGGGGTACGAAGACGGTCACGGGCCTCGACGGCGCAACGCCGCATAGTTTCCGTGTTCGCGCCCGCAACGGTGCGGGTGAGCAAACCGGTGATGGGCCGGAAGCTTCGGGCGCCACCAAGTGCACCCTAACCTACAACGCCGGCGCAGGAGGCTGGATCAACGGCGCGACGCCGCAGATCGTGCCCTACGGCAGCGACGGCACAACCGTCACGGCGGTGGCGTTGGACGGCCATGCTTTCGTCCGGTGGAGCGATGCCGTCCTCACCGCGTCGCGTACGGACACTGGCGTGACCACGGACATCACGGTCACGGCCGAGTTCACGACGGCCGGTGAGGGCGAGGGCGAAGGCGAGGGCGAAGGCGAGGGTGAAGGTGAGGGCGAAGGCGAGGGCGAGCTGAGACTCACCGCGCCCAACGGCGGCGAGGCGTGGGGCTGCGGCACCACGCACGCCATCACCTGGCAGAACACCTCGGGCGATGCCGGGCCGGAGGTGCGCCTCGGCCTCGAGAAGGCCGGCGAGTTTGTCGACTGGATCATCCGCCGCACGGATAACGACGGTACCTATAACTGGGTGGTCTGGACGACCGCCGAGCCGGCCGATGACTACGCGATCCGTGTCCAGTCGTACACGAACAATGCCTACCGCGACTCGAGCGACGCGCCGTTCTCGATCCAGGCGTTGGGCGTGAAGGCGCCCAACGGCGACGAGATGTGGACCATGGGCGACATCGAGACGGTCACCTGGGGCACGCACGACACCGCGGTCGGCGCCGACGTGCGGATAGGCCTGCACCTGGGTACCGAGTTCCTGTATTGGATCAACCGTCAGACGGCGAACGACGGCCTGTACTCCTGGAAACCGTCGACGGAACTCGCGCCGGGCTACGGCTACCGCATCCGCGTGCAAGCGTACAGCGATGCGGGGATCAAGGACCTGAGCGACGCGCCCTTCACACTCGAGCTTCCCCCACTCCTGTGGACCTATCCGGACTTCCACGACGAGCTGCTGGTGAATGGCACGTATTCGGTGACGTGGGAATGCAATGATATGCCGGCTGTGGGCCCGGATGTGCGAATTGCGCTGCACAAGGGCGGCGCGTTCGTGGACTGGATGATCCGCAAGACGGACAACGATGGCGCGTGGGCCTGGACGGTGCCGATGGGCCTGACGCCGGCGCCGAGCTACCGGTTGCGTGTGCAGTCATACACGAACAGTTCGTTACGGGCCATGAGCCCCGCGTTTACCATCGCGGCGCCGTAGGCCCGAGTCCGACAAACGAGGCGACTTGAACACCTCGAAACGGTGTGGTAGGCTCCCTTCCGCCCGGCCATCGAGGCGTGCTGTGGCATGCGCCCATGGCCAGCAGGGCGCCGCAAGCGGGACCACGCGTTAAGCAGAAATGCGCAGGTCGCGTACTACCTGAATTGACATCGGGCAGAGGAGTGTTTGTCCATGGACTTCAGCAAGCAGTTCGATTTGACAGGCAAAGTGGCCGTGGTCACCGGCGGCGGCGGCGTGTTGGGCGGCGCGATGGCGCAGGGCCTGGCGTACGCCGGCGCCAAGGTCGCCATCGCGGATGTCCGCATGGACCAGGCCGAAGCCGTGGCGGCGTCCATCAAGGAACTGGGCGGAGACGCGAAGGGCTATCAGATGGACGCCTTCCGCAAGGAGTCCATTGAGGCGTGCTGCGAGGCGATCTACGCGGACTTCGGCCAGGTGGACGTTTTGGTGAACGCGGTAGGCGGCAATATGAAAGGGGCCACAACGTCGAACGAGCAGACGTTTTTCGACCTGCCGGCGGATGCGATCCGGCGCGTGTTCGACCTGAACATCGTGGCGGGAGCCATCATTCCATGCCAGGTGTTCGTGAACCGCATGCGGAACAACAAGAACGGGGCATCGATCATCAATATATCGTCCATGAACGCGTTCCGTCCGCTGACGCGCATACCCGGTTACAGTGCCGCGAAGGCGGCCGTGAGCAACTTCACGCAGTGGCTCGCCGTGCACCTGGCGCAGGAGTACAATCCCAGGCTGCGGGTAAATGCCATCGCGCCCGGATTCTTCCTAACCGACCAGAACCGGTTCTTGCTCTTGGATGAGAAGACGGGCGAACTGACCGCGCGCGGCAAGACCATCATCGACCACACGCCGATGGGCGAGTTCGGCGAGCCGGATTTTCTGGTAGGCGTGTTGGTGTGGCTGGCCTCGGAGGCTTCGCGGTTTGTGACGGGTATTGTGGTGCCGATCGACGGCGGGTTCTCCGCCTTTGCGGGTGTATAGAGCAGCATAGCGCGAGATTGAGCGAGAATGACGAGGAGTATGACGGACATGAGCGATCCAGCCGCCGCCTTGAGGAATCATCAACCCAGCAAACCGTTCTTCATCGCAATCGACTCGGACGGTTGCGCCTTCGATACGATGGAGATCAAACACAAGGAGTGTTTCATCCCAAACATCATCAAGCATTGGAAATTGCAGCCGGTCTCGAAATACGCGCGGGCCGCGGCCGAGTTCGTGAACCTCTATTCGAAATGGCGCGGCGTCAACCGGTTTCCGGCGCTGACGATGGTGTTCGACCTCCTGGCCGAATGGGATAAGGTGCGCGAGCGCAATGTCGCGATGCCGGCCGTGCCGAACCTGCGGCGCTGGATCGAGACAGAATCCAAGCTGGGCAACCCGGCGCTCGAGGCGTATTGCCGCGAACATGACGAGCCGGATATGCATCAAGCGTTACGCTGGAGTCGCGCCGTCAACGAATCCGTTGCCGACATCGTCGAAGGCGTGCCGCCGTTCCCGCACGTGCGCGAGTCGCTCGAGAAGGCCAAGGGCGTCGCCGATATCCTTGTGTGTTCGGCTACGCCCCACGAGGCGCTTGTCCGCGAGTGGGAAGAGCACAGCATCGCGTCATACCCCTTCGCCATCGCCGGACAAGAACAGGGCAAGAAGGGCGAGCACATCGCCATGGCGGCCGGCGGCAAGTACGACCCCACCCGGATCCTCATGATCGGCGATGCCCTGGGCGATATGAAGGCTGCGCGTGCCAACAAGGCACTCTTCTTCCCCATCTGCCCGGGCGACGAAGAAACCTCGTGGGCGCGGTTCCACGACGAAGGCCTCGACCGGTTCATCCGGGGTGAGTATGCCGGCGACTACGAAGCGGCGCTCATCAAGGAGTTCGACGCCTATCTGCCGGATACGCCGCCCTGGAAGAAATAGCGGCGAATCCCAATCGAGCCAGGACGCACCGAACACCAGCGTCGGCCTAGGAAAGCGCCGTCAGGCAGAACGACTGGGAGTCTCTCCATCATTCAGCGTCAGCCGCATCGGCCATGCGCGTTCCGGACCTGATCATACTGAGGGCCTCCACGGTTCTGGGGTATTGAGATCGAGGCATGGTGGCCGCGTTGCCTGGTTCTCCAAGCGCGGGGAGCGACCACAACCACAACAACCACCCAACATTTTAGCACGAGTTTCAATCCACGCTCCCCGCGCGGGGAGCGACTGCCGAACGAGTTCGAGGAAGTGCGGCCACGACGTTTCAATCCACGCTCCCCGCGCGGGGAGCGACCACGGCCACGCAATCACAGTACTTGCCAAAAAGTGTTTCAATCCACGCTCCCCGCGCGGGGAGCGACTGCCAGCGGGACGGACGGGCTGCCCGCTCCACCCGAGGTTTCAATCCACGCTCCCCGCGCGGGGAGCGACAGGAGGTATGGAAATGCACCCTATCCCACCACCAGGTTTCAATCCACGCTCCCCGCGCGGGGAGCGACATCTGTGGCCTGAGCGACAATAGCTCTTTGTAGGTTTCAATCCACGCTCCCCGCGCGGGGAGCGACTTCGAACACGACCGCAAGCCCAAACGAAAGGGAGTTTCAATCCACGCTCCCCGCGCGGGGAGCGACCATTCGCCACAGAGGAGGCCGCGCGGTGCGCGCTGTTTCAATCCACGCTCCCCGCGCGGGGAGCGACAAAAGACCCGTCAAATGGACACGCTCCAGGCGGTGTTTCAATCCACGCTCCCCGCGCGGGGAGCGACGGAAAGCATATTGGGTATATGCCACATATGTTAATGTTTCAATCCACGCTCCCCGCGCGGGGAGCGACCAAGGGCGCGGATCTCAAGTGAGGCAACGCACGTTTCAATCCACGCTCCCCGCGCGGGGAGCGACTTTAGGTGATTTTCGGGCATATGCCCTTTTGTAGTTTCAATCCACGCTCCCCGCGCGGGGAGCGAC
>DAIPKA010000110.1:0-3167 GCA_036769985.1 Candidatus Hydrogenedentota bacterium
TTCGTTCTTACCGGGGCGAAAATCGTGCTCGACTTGCGAGACGCCTTCGTAGGTTCGGATGTGTTCCACCAACTCCTCGGCGGCCAGCAGGAGTTCATCCATGTCATAGCCTTGAAGCCAAACCTCGATGGGCTTCCCGGGAGGGCCTCCCTCAAGGCTGCCGATGGTCAACGAGACCGCGCCCGGAATCTCGCCGATGGCCTTCTCCCACGCCGAGATCACCGTCTGCGAGTGGATGCCGCGTTGCTCGGAATCGAGAAGCTCGACCCGCACGCCACCCATGTGCGGCGTGGCCCCGCCGCCGAAGGAGATATCGTCGCTCACGCGCGCGCCCACAAGGGCGTACACATTCTCGATCAGAGGTTCGCCCGTCAGCGTCTTAGACTCGGCGGCGACGCGGTCCAGGGCGTCCTCCATCCGACGGACGGCGTCTCGCGTGACGCTCACCGGTGTACCGTTCGGAAACTCAACCGATGCCGTCAATGAATTACCATCGATATCCGGAAACATGACGAACTTGAAGAATCCGCCCTGAACCATGCCCAAGGCCGCGAGAAAGATACTGACGGCCACACACAGGGCCACGTAACGCCGCTCCAACACGCGTCCAATCACCGGCACATAGACGTGCTCGACAAACCATTCCAGGCTGTCGCTGATGGCCCGCCGCACCCGGCGGATCGGATGACGCCGTATCCGCTCGAGCCGCCCCGGATCGTTGGGATCGGGCAGGTGACTCAAGTGGGCGGGTAAGAGAACGAGGCACTCGGCCAGCGAAATTGACAGGCAGCAGATGACCGCGATCGGCATGATCTTCAGAAACTTGCCCATGATGCCGCCCACAAAGACCAGCGGAAGGAAGGCCACAATGGTCGTCGTGACAGCCGCGATCACCGGGAGTCCGACCTCGGCCACGCCTTCGATGGCGGCTTTGAGCGGCGGCTGGCCGCGCTGGCGGTGGACGTAGATGGCTTCGCCTACGACGATGGCATCGTCCACGATGATGCCGACTACCATGATCAGTCCGAACAGCGACAACATGTTGATGGTGTTGCCGGAGGCATACATGATTGCGAGGGCGCCCAGGAGCGAAATGGGAATGCCCATCGCCGCCCAGAAACTCAGGCGCAAGTCGAGGAACAGCCAGAGTAGCACCAGTACCAGGCACAGTCCGACGGAACCGTTGCGAAGAAGGAGTTGGATTCGCGCCTCGATCATCTCCGACCAGTCGTTCCAGATCGTCATCTTGACGCCTTCCGGCAGCGTCGGTTTCTTCTCGTCCACATAGGCGTGGACGAGTTCCGAGATCCGGATCGCGTCCTCGTCGGTCGTCTTCCAGACCATCACCAGGATCGCCGGATCGCCGTTCAGTGTCGCCGTGGTTCGATCCTCCGTGAACCCGTCCTTGATCGTGGCCACCCGTCCGAGCGTGATGACCTCGCCCTGCGGCCGCGAGAGCAGCACGATGCCGGCAAATTCATCGCCCCAGTACTTACGCCCGAGTGTGCGCAGCCGGATTTCCTCCCCTTCGGTGCGCACCGTCCCGCCGGCCAGATTGAGACTGCTGGTACGGACGATCTGCGCCACCTGATCAAAGGTGAGTCCGTATTCGCGTAACCGTTCCTCGGATACCTCGATCGAAATCTCGTAGTCGCTGGCGCCGGACACCTCAACCTGGGAAATGCCGTCGATGTTGCGTAGCTCGAGCTTGATCCGCTCGGCCCATTCCTTGAGACGGCGTTCGTCGAGATTGCCGGACAGAGCGAGGGAGATCACCTCTTGTTTGAGGATGATCTCCGACACGATGGGTTTCTCCGCATCGACCGGAAACGTCGAGATGGCGTCGATTCGACTCTTGATCTCGTCTTTCGCCTTCGCCACGTCGTACCCCTCGACGATCTCGATGACGGCGACGCCCAGGCCTTCGTGTGACTGCGTTGTGTACTGCTTGATGCCCTCCAGTCCGTCGATGGCCTCTTCGATGCGTTGGCAGATACCTTCCTCGACTTCCTCCGGATCGGCACCGGGGAACGGCACGCTCACGGTGACAACATCAATGGCGAACTCGGGGAACATCTCGCGAACCATCAGGTTCCAGGCGATGATACCGGCGAAACACACGCCCACCAATAGGATGTTCGCAAAAACGGAATGACGCGTGAAAGCGGCGATCAATCCCTTCATCCCTCCGACTCCTCCTTCGCGCCCCAAACCTCGACGTCGAGCAGGGCGTTCTCAAGCGGGTCCACCAGCCGGGTTGTCACAACCAAGTCGCCCTCCGACAGGCCCCCCGCGACGAACGCCTCGTCGCCCTGATCGCGAACCAAATCCACCGCGACCGTGCACAGCCGTCCATCTCGGGCGGCGTACACCGTATTCTTGAAACTCACGGCGCTACGCGGAAGGCGGAAAACAGACGGCATCGTCTTGCCCGGAATGCCCACCTGGCAGAACATGCCCTCGACCAGGGGAAGGCGATCGGCGTCGCCGCTCAAGGCGTTCTCCGCCGCAATGCGAACCGCCACGGTCACGGTGCGCGTCTGCTCGTCGAACTGCTCAACGCGGTGCAGGGTGCCGTTCCACACGTGCCCGTCGTCATCCGTCCATTGAATCGCGCACGTTACCGGCTCCAATCCGGAGAACCACGCGCTATCCTCGGCGGCGCGCTGGCCGTCGAAACCGAGCCACCGTTGGGCCTCGCGGCTGTCGAGTGGCACGGAAATCTCGAGCACCGAATCGTCCGCCAGCGTTACCACCGGCGCGCCCGGCGCCACCAACTGGCCCAGTTCTACCTGATGCGACTTCACCCGTGCGTTGAACGGCGCCACGATCCGCGTCCGTTCCAGACTCAGTCGGCTCTGTTCGAGCCGCGCTTCCGCTGCGGCTAGGCCGCTCTTCGCCTCCGCGATCTGCACCGGATACAACTCGAGCGCTTGGATCATGCGATCGACCTGATCAATGGCCCCGTTGTAGGCCTGTTCCGTGCTCTCGACGGCGGCCTGCGTCCCCACCTGATCGTTCTCAAAGAGGTTTTTCAGACGCTCGAATTCCGCACGCGCAAGGTCGCGCGTACGCTCCAATGTGGCCAAGCGCTCCCGGTCGAGCTTGGACTGAACACTCAGCCGCTTCACGGTGCTCTCCAACTGGTTCACCATGGCCTGGGCATC
>DAIPKA010000087.1:0-15715 GCA_036769985.1 Candidatus Hydrogenedentota bacterium
ATTTGGGAATTGGCGCAAATAACCATTGAAGGACCGCCAAGTGAACTGGAAGACGGAGTGGAAGAAGCTCGCCCTCATCATAGGCGTGTTCCTCGCCTGCTTCTATCTTCCGGTAGGGGCTGCGCGATTCGACCATGCCGTCATCGAGGCGTTCCACCTCGTCAAGTGGTACGCTCAAGAGCACGTGCTCCTTTGCCTGGTTCCCGCTTTCTTCATCGCGGGCGCCATCGCGGTGTTTGTGAACCAGACATCGGTGATGAAGTATCTCGGGCCGAAGGCCAACAAGGTGGTCGCCTACGGCGTCGTCTCGGTTTCCGGAAGCATTCTGGCCGTATGCTCGTGCACGGTGTTGCCGTTATTCGCGGGGATCTACCGCATGGGCGCCGGCCTAGGCCCGGCCACGACGTTCCTCTACTCGGGTCCGGCGATCAACGTGCTGGCGATTGTTCTGACGGCCCGCGTGCTGGGCCTCGAGTTAGGCATCGCCCGGGCCGTGGGCGCGATTCTGTTTAGCGTCGTTATCGGCGCGATGATGCAGGCGATCTTCCGGAAGGAAGAGGCGGAGAAGGCGGCCGCGATGATCATGCCGGAGGCCGACGTGAAGCGCCCGCTCTGGCAGAACGCGCTCTACTTCGCGTCGATGGTCGGGATCCTCGTGTTCGCCAATTGGGGCGCGCCAGCCGAGCCGACGGGCGCGTGGGCGGCGATCTACGCCGCGAAGTGGGGGATTACGGCGTTCTTCGCGGCGGCGCTTGGCCTCATGCTGGTTCGGTGGTTCGCTCTGAAATGGTGGAAGGTGCTGGCCACGGCCGTTCCTGTGACCATCCTCGCGATCCTCTTTCCTGAGCGGCCGATGGTGGCGTTTGCGGCCGGTGTTGTCGGATTGTCGGCTTTCATGAGCACCGACGGGGGCGAGACCTCCGAGTGGTTCGCGTCGTCGTGGGGTTTCGCCAAACAGATTCTGCCGCTGCTGCTCATCGGTGTGCTGATCGCCGGCGCGCTCCTGGGACGCGTCGGCCATGAAGGCCTTATCCCTTCGGAATGGGTTGCAGCAGCCGTGGGCGGCAACTCGATCCGGGCGAACTTCGTGGCCTCGTTTGCGGGCGCGTTCATGTATTTCGCCACGCTGACCGAGGTGCCGATTCTGCAAGGTCTCATCGGCAACGGCATGGGCAAGGGCCCCGCATTGGCGCTGTTGCTCGCCGGGCCGGCGTTGAGCCTGCCCAACATGCTCGTGATTCGCAGCGTCCTGGGCGGAAAGAAGACCGTGGTATTCGTCACGTTGGTCATCGGGATGGCCACCGTCACGGGAATCCTGTTCGGCGCGCTGTTCAACTAAATCCAGGTGGAGAAAGAAACGAAATGAAGATTCAGATTCTGGGAACGGGATGTCCGAAGTGTCAGAAGCTTACGGAGACGGCGGAAGCCGCAGCCAAGGATCTCGGCATCACGTGCGAAATCGAGAAGGTGAAAGAGATCGACGAGATCATGGCGTTCGGCGTCATGATCACGCCGGCGCTCGTCGTGGACGGCGAGGTGAAGGTGACCGGCAAGGTGCCGTCGGTCGAGGATGTGAGGAAGATGTTGCAATAGCAGCCGACAAGGGAGACACATCATGCAAGGAAAGATTGGGCGTCGGGAGTTGATGGGCAGCGCGGGCGTAGCGGTGTTGGCCGGCGTGCTGGCCAAGGGCGCCTCCGCACAGGAGGGAACGCCGAAGCGCAGGGTCTTGGGAATCAGTTGCAGTCCGCGCAAAGGCAAGACGACGGCGGCCGCGCTTGATGTCTGCCTGCAGGCGGCACGAGAACAGACGCCGGGCATCGAAACCGAACTTGTCGAACTCGCCGAACTTAGCATCCCTGCGCAGGTGGCAGCAGGCCAACCGCTGCGAGACGGCGAGACCGATGACTTTCCGATGATCGCGGAGAAGATCGGCGATCCGGCCGTAGTGGCTATCATCGTTGGATCGCCCGTGTATTTCAGCAGCATGAGCGCGTTGTGCAAAGCGTTTCTGGATCGCTGTATCGCGTGTCGGAAGGACGGATTCACGCTACGCAACAAAGTCGCGGGTGTGGTCGCGGTCGGGGGCACACGCAACGGTGGGCAAGAGGTCACGGTCCAGTCGATCCAGGCAGCCCTCATGGGCCAAGACGTGATCTTGGTCGGCACCGGCAAACCTTCCGGACGGTTCGGAGCGACGCTTTGGAATCAGGATGATTCGATCGAACACGACGATTTCGGCAAGGACCTCGCCGCCAGTCTGGGCCGGCGTGCTGCAGAAGTTGCGGCCATGGTTGCCGAATGATCCCATGCCCGGAGATCGGACTTGAGGCGGGGCGCGCCGTCGAGCAGTGGCGTCGCTCAGTCGAACGAGGAATGTGTCTATGAGAATGCTTCCCAAGATCCTAATCGTTCTTCTACTTGCCGGGGCGGTTGCAGCGGTTGTCACGTTGAAGTCGCGCAATGCCGAGGAGGACGCGGCCAAGATTGACTCGGCTTCGCCGTCTATGGCCGAGACCTCGGCGGCCCCCGAGGCGGCGCAGGAAATGAAGGCTGAACCAACCACCAAGGCGTTGCCCCGTCTGGTGGACCTCGGCGCGGACAAGTGCATCCCCTGCAAGATGATGGCGCCCATCCTCGAGGAGCTGAAGAAGGAATACGCCGGGAAGTTCGAGGTGCAGTTCATCGACGTCTGGAAGAATCCGAGCGCCGGAGAAGAATACGGTGTCCAGATGATTCCGACGCAGATCTTCTTCGACGCCTCCGGCACGGAGCGCTTCCGTCACACCGGCTTCTTCGGCAAAGAGGACATCCTGGCCAAGTGGAAGGAGCTCGGCGTCGAACCGGGCTCCTCGCCCGAGGAAAAGTCGACATTCAGCCGCTGGCAACCTGTCCAGCCGGATAGCCGGCCCAAGGATGGCGTCTGCTACCTGTGCGATGGAAGTATCGATCCAAAGACGCGGACGGTGATGAAGACCTCGGCGGGCGATGTGGCGTTTTGCTCTCCTCACTGTTACATCATCACCTTTGCCAGCATGACCGAGGCGAACAAGACACACGAAAACGCCTGGGTGACCGACTGGTCCACGGGCGAACTTGTGCCGCTAACGGCTGCGGTCTATCTGTGCGGCGTCGACGCGAACGGGCGGCCCATGATCAAGGCGTTTTCGGACGAAGCCGCGGCGAGAAGCGAACAAGGCCAGTCCGGTGGCGACACCGTGTCGTGGCCGCAGTTCGAGGAAAAAGAGACCGCGGTACGGTGCGGGTTCTGTGACCGTCCCGTGTATCCCGAGGATGCGTCGGTCGTGGGCGTGGACGGCGGGCAGACGTGGGGATGCTGCGTCATGTGCGCCCTGGGCGTGGCCGCGCGTCTGCAAAAGGACATTGAAGTCACCACGAAGGACGCGCTCACGGGCGAGCCCATCCGCGTGAAAACCGTCGCGGGACACGTGAGCGAGTTGGTTCCGCCAACGGCCGTGGCCTGGGCCGGTGCCAAAAAGGACGCCGACGGCAAGATACACTCGACCGGCTGCTTCAAACAGGCGTTCTTCACAAGCGAAACGAGTCTTCGAAAATGGGCTGAAGACCATCCCACGGCCACGGGGCATCAGGTGTCCATCGAACAAGCGTTGGCGGCGAAAATGAGTTTGACGCCGCAGCAGATCGGCAAGGCGTGCAAGATCGGAGAATGCGTCCCCAAGTGATGTCGATCCGCGCACGGCCGGCGCGCAGGAATGATACACACGGGCCCCACCGGAGCGTAGCGATATGCAGGAGCTGTTCACCGCCCTGACCCATGCCGTCGAAGGCAGTGTGGTCATTGCCTTGGCCGCATCCTTTGTCTGGGGCGTGCTGAGTATTGTGCTCAGTCCGTGCCATCTGGCCAGCATTCCCCTCATCATCGGGTTCATCGACGAACAAGGCCGCATCAGCACCCGCCGAGCGTTCTACATCTCGCTGCTGTTTGCGGTAGGCATCCTGATCACCATCGGCGTCATCGGCTTGGTCACCGCAGCGGCCGGGCGGATGATGGGGGACGTCGGCCGTTACGGCAACTACTTCGTGGCCGTCATCTTCTTCCTCGTCGGCCTACACTTGCTGGACGTGATTCCGATGCCGTGGTCCGGGCCGGGCCAGGTAGGCATGAAGCGGAAAGGCGCACTGGCGGCCTTCATCCTCGGCTTGGTGTTCGGCATCGCCCTCGGCCCGTGCACGTTTGCCTACATGGCGCCCATGCTCGGTGTCACGTTCAAACTGGCTGCGACAAATGTTCCCTACGGCGTCTTGTTGCTGGCCGTCTACGGAGTGGGACACTGTTCCGTCATCGTGTTGGCCGGTACGTTCACCAAAGTCGTCCAGCGCTATCTCAATTGGAATGAACGTTCCCACGGGACAGCGATACTGAAGAAGGTTTGCGGCGTCCTGGTGCTGTTAGGCGGGCTTTGGATGATCTACACCACGCCATGAGAAGGGAGATTCGGATGCCTGAACGCAAGCGAATCCTGTTCCTATGCACGGGCAACTCATGCCGAAGCCAGATGGCGGAAGGATGGACGAGGGCGTTGAAACGCGGTGTCATCGAGGCCTATTCGGCGGGCATCGAGCCGCACGGCCTCGATCCGCGGGCCGTAAAGGTCATGGCCGAAGCGGGAGTGGACATCTCAGCGCATCGGTCAAAGGGCGTGGCCGAACTGGCGGACGTTACCTTCGACTACGTGGTTACGGTGTGCGGCCACGCGCGGGAAGCCTGTCCCAGGTTCCCCGGACAAGCCAAGGTGGTTCACATCGGCTTCGACGACCCGCCAAGACTCTCCGCCACCGCACGAAGCGAGGAAGAAGCGCTCGGCCACTATCGGCGCGTACGCAACGAGATCCGCGCCTTTGTGGAAGGACTTCCGCGAAATTTGGAGGAGTTGGTGAAACCATGAGCTTAGATGAAACGATTCGAGAGAAAGTGCGCGAGGGCTACGCGGCTATTGCCCGGCAAGGCGGAGCGTGTTGCGGCCCCACGAAATCGTGCTGCGGCACGAGTGACGCCGCCGCCTTGGCGGCGAACGTGGGCTACGACGAAGCCGATCTCGCGATCGTGCCGGAAGGGGCCAACATGGGCCTGTCGTGCGGTAATCCCGTAGCGATGGCCTCGCTGAAGCCAGGCGAGGTCGTCCTCGACCTTGGTAGCGGCGGCGGTTTCGACGTCTTCATTGCCGGCGCGAAGGTCGGGGCCGGCGGGCGGGTGATTGGCGTGGACATGACGCCCGACATGATCGCCAAAGCGCGTCGCAATGTCGAGGCCTATCGCGAAAGAACCGGCCTGGACAATGTCGAGTTCCGTCTGGGCGAGATCGAACACTTGCCCGTTGCAGACGGCAGCGTAGACGTGGTTATTTCGAACTGTGTCATCAATCTCTCCCCGGATAAGCCGCAGGTGTGGCGTGAGATGGCGCGTGTGCTCAAGCCCGGCGGACGCGTTGCCGTGTCGGACCTGGCACTGCTGCAGCCGCTGCCGGGGAACGTCGTCGAGGCGGTCGAGGCCCTCATCGGCTGCGTCGCGGGCGCGGTGCTCGTGCGTGAGACGGAGCGCATGGCCGTGGACGCCGGCCTGTCCGACATCGTTCTCGACCCCAAGGCCGATTACGTTGAAGCGATGACCTCGTGGAACGATCCGCTGTTCCGGTGCGTCGTCGAGGCGCTGCCCGGGGGAAGCAAGCTGAACGAATACGTGGTCAGTCTTGCCGTCAACGCCGTCAAGCCGGGGCGGTGTTGCTGCGGCTGTGGTTGAGCGCGGTTGTCCGGCATCGGCGAGTCAAGGCGAGTTGGAAAGGGATCCGTCATGAGCGGCACACAGGATATGGGCGTCCCGGCCTCGGGCGGCAAGGGCCTGAGTATCTTCGAACGTTACCTCACCCTATGGGTTCTCTTGTGCATTGTGGGCGGCATTGTGCTGGGAAAACTGGCCCCCGGGGTGGCGACCCGCCTGGACGCGCTGGCCATTTCCGTCAACGGCGCACCCGTCGTATCCATTCCCATCGCCATCTGCTTGTTCTTCATGATGTATCCCATCATGGTCAAGATCGATTTTGCCGAGGTGCTGAAGGCCGGGAGAAGCGTGAAGCCCGTCGGACTGACACTGCTTGTGAACTGGGCCGTCAAGCCCTTCACCATGTACGCGATCTCGCTGTTCTTTCTCGGCGTGTTGTTCCGTAGCCTGATCGGTGTTGACGCAATGGACCTCGTGAAAATGCCCCTAGGGCTCGATCTGGCGGTCGGGGCGAAGCATGGCGTAGGCACCGTCGTGCTGGTCGAGGGCGTGAAGATGCTCGAGGTTCCCCTGTGGCGCAGCTACCTGGCCGGCTGCATTCTATTGGGCATCGCGCCGTGTACGGCCATGGTCCTCGTCTGGGGCTATCTCGCCAAGGGCAACGACGGCCACACCTTGGTCATGGTCGCCATCAACTCTCTGACGATGCTGGTCTTGTACGGCCCGCTCGGCGGTTTCCTCCTGGGCGTAGGCCGTCTTCCCGTTCCGTGGCAGGCGTTGTTGCTGTCCATCGCCATTTACGTGGCCCTACCGCTGGCCGCCGGGTTCGTATCGCGCAAATGGATCATCCGCGCCAAAGGCAAAGCGTGGTTCGACGAGAAGTTCCTACACGTGCTCACGCCTATCACGATCCTTGCCCTACTGGCCACGCTCGTGCTCCTGTTCTCTTTCAAAGGCGAGGTCATCCTGTCCAATCCGCTGACCATCGTCTGGATCGCCATTCCGCTGTTCATCCAAACCAATCTGATCTTCTGGCTCGGCTACGGCCTGGCGCGCGTACTGGGGTTGACGTACCAGGACGCCGCGCCGTCGGCCTTGGTCGGGGCGTCCAACCACTTCGAGGTCGCCATCGCCACCGCCGTCATGCTCTTCGGACTCTCGTCCGGCGCGGCACTGGCGACCGTCGTCGGCGTGCTGATCGAAGTGCCGGTTATGCTCATGCTCGTTGGAATCTGCAAGAGAACGACGCACTGGTTTCCCGCCGGGCACGCGCGGTAGACGGCCGAAGGTCACCCTCGCTCGAGCGCGGCAAGGTTCTCGAGGGCCTCGGGCATTCCCGGCGCGAGTTGGAGGGCGCGTTCGAAGGACTCGCGGGCGCGGCGGCGTTCGCCCATGGCGCTCAACACGACGCCAAGGTCGTTGTGGATGATCGGATCTTCGGCGTCCAGGCTTAGCGCCTTCACCATCGCACGTAGCGCCCCCGGCACGTCGCCGCGCGCGAAAAGGTTTTCGCCGTCACGCCTCAATCGGTGTGCTTCAACGCGATTGCCCAACTCGTCGAGCGAGGGCGCCACGCGCTGCGCCTCGGCCAGGTGTCGCGCCGCCTCGTCGAACGCGCCGAGGCGATCGAGGGCGCGCGCGAGGCACAGGCGCGCCATGACCGCCTCCGGATGCTCCGAAAGGACTTGGGCAAGCCGCTGCCGTGCTTGATCGAGCCACCCCTTACGCGTATCGATGGCGCCGAGCGCCGTGGCGATGTGCGGCGGCACCACGCCCGCATCCTCGAACTGGCGTAACAACGCCTCAGCCTCATCGAGGGCGTCTCGGTTCAAGAGGATATTGGCGAGTGAGGTGCCGGCGCCGAGATGGAGCGGCTCGATCTCGAGTGCACGGCGGCACGCGGCTTCGGCAGCCTGACCATTGCCTGCGGCGAACTCGAGCTCGGCGAGGTCGTGCCACGCCTTCGGATCGCGCGGCCGCTCGTCGACCTTCCGCAACGCCATGGCGCGATACACGTCGGACTTGGCGCGATCGCCTTCGGTTGTCTTCGAGTAACCGTAATGATGAATCACGATCGGCTCGGCGCGGACTACGCCTCCGCGCTCGGCGACACTTTCCGTGATGTTCTCGTGCACGGCCTCGCGATACTCGAAGCCGCGTCGGTTCCGGAACAGGCGGAGCAGTCGCGCCTCGATGTAGCCGGCATGCCCCTGCGCGTGAGGATCGCCCGGCGCTACCGGCCGCCACCGCCAGGCGCGCGGATCGTCGCAGTAGTTGGCCAGCGTGACTTCGATGGCGTCGGCGCCGTCGCCGTCGAGATCGACCAGCTCGCGGATGCGCGCCGCGCCGGCCGGATCCACGACTTCGTCCGCGTCGAGATGGAGTAGCCAATCGCCGCGCGCCTCGGCGAGGCAGGCGTTGCGCGCTTCGGCGAAGTCGTCGCGCCAAGGGACGTCGATGACGCGCGCGCCGAATCGCCGTGCCACAGACACCGTCTCGTCCGTCGAGCCGGTATCGGCTACGAGGATAGCGTCGGCCACACCTCGAACGGCCTCGAGGCAATCGGCCAGGCATCCGGCCTCGTTCTTGACGATCATCACGACTTCGAGCGTAGGCGCCACCGCCGGTTCCTTAGTTCCGTCAGCCATTCTCTACCACCGAAGCCACGTACTCCTTGCGGATCTGGTGCTCACGGCCGTCTATCTTGACGAAGTAGTAGTCGTCGGATTCGCCCACTTCCTCGGCAGGCTGCGTCCAGCCATTCTTGAACCGCACCACGTACGGCATGTCCGTCGCCAACGTCGCCGACGCGGAAGTGCCGGCTGCGCCGACATAGGGCACTGCCGGCTCGCCGGCGAGATATCGGCGGTAGAAGCCGTTCACGCGCTGCACGTAATCCTTCGTTTCCGCGAAGGGTGGAATTCCATCGTACCGCTTCACGTTGCCCGGCCCGGCGTTGTACGCGGCGAGGGCAAGATCCATCTCGCCGAATAACTCGAACATCTTCGCGAGGTACTGGGCGCCGCCGGCGATGTTCTCCGCCGGATCGAAGATGTCGCTCACGCCCATCTCGGCTGCGGTGCCCGGCATCAACTGCATGAGGCCGCACGCGCCGGCGCGCGAGCGCGCCCGCTCTTCGAAATTGCTCTCCTGGCGGATGACGGCGAGGATCAGTTTCGAGTCGACGCCGTAGAATGTGCCGTAGTGCTCGGCCAGTTCGTGAATGCCGGAGACGTCCGGCGGCGGTGGCGGCGCGCCGGGCGTCACAGCGGCCGCTCGGCCTCGATAGCGTTCCGGCACGACCACGCGCTGGAAATCGAGGGCCACCTCGATATACTCGGACTTCTTCCGGTAGCGCTCCGGTTTGTTCGTGAAGGTAACGATTCCTTCACGATTAACGAAGACCTTGCGGTTATCGTTCTCGCGCGGCCGGACGTTGGTTACCGCACCTTCGTGATCCACGAAGAGAGGGCTATCGTCGTTTCGCGAGGTCTCGCGTATGCGAAGGGTCTTCGGACGCTCGGCCGGCGTCGGCGTCTCTTTCGGCCGAGCTTCATCCGGCGTGGAGCGGAGATCCTCGATGGAAATCCGCTCGGATTCCTCGAGAACGCGGCCCACTGCATCGATCTGCTTCTTGCGCGCCGCCTTTTGCGCCGCGCTCGAGCGCGCCCGGGCATTCCGCCGCGCCTCTTCGTACTGCTCGATGAGCGACGCCCGAGCGGCCTCATCGGCGAGAATCACGTCGGCCGGATTCACGAGATCCTTCCGAACGCTCTTGCGCTCGCCCGTGGCCGGGAACCGAACGTGGTACTCGGACGTGCCTTCGTCCACGAGCACCTCTTCGAGTGTTTCGCCGTTGATGCGGATGGTGTCGGCGGTGATCGACAAAGACCACGCCATGGCTAGACACGCCACCAGCGTCCGGATCGGAAAACGGGGACTGACTCCGCCCGGCTTTGTTGCGGATTTCGGAGTCGAGGTGCACGACGGAAGCGGAGAACGCGGACCGACTCCCACCGAGTCTTCGAGGGCGGCTGTCTGTCCCCGCTTTCCGATCATCATCTCGTGCGGTGTAGAAGATCGGATAAGCAACCTTGATTATGACTCACTGCATCTACGCCAAGGCGCGGGTGATTTGGTCGCGCATCTTCTGCAGGCCGGTCTTCGCCACGACCATCGGATCCTGCTTGTAGTGCTCCTCGTTGAACATCTCGAGGGATAGCGGGCCGCGATAGTCGATGGCCACCAAGTCGCGCATCAGCTTCTCGAGCGGCAGAATGCCATCGCCCGGATAGATGCGATGCGTATCGCCCTGCTCCTCGCGCGGCGGTTCCGCCGGCACATCGTTCCAGTGGAAGTCTGCGATGAAACCGCCATCGAGATGCCGAACGCCCTCGAAGCCGGAGTCACCGCGGAACAGGTGAAACGTGTCGGCAATCAGGCAGGCATCCGGATCGTTCGCGTCGAGCGCTACGGCGGACGCCTGGCCGAGTCGATGCACGCCCTTCATGAATCCGACGAACTCGAACGCCACGATAATTCCGAATTCCTTGCGACCGATCTCGAGCAGTCGCCGGTACATCTCGGCGCCCCACTTGAGGTCGAAGTCCTCGCGATCCGGCGCCGGAATGGCCGCCGCGTGCTGCGAGCCGATGGCCGCGGCCAGCCGCATACGGTTGCGTGTGCCTTCGAGCGACGCCTCGAACGCCTCCTCGGTGGGCGGCATGGCGTTCCAAAGGCCGATGATGTTCGGCACAAACAAGCCGGCGTCGCGGATCCGCTTGGCGAGGTCCTCGAGGCTCTTGCCTTCCTGCTCGTACGCCTCGAGATCGTTCACCCACGGCTCGACACCATCGTAGCCGGCCGCAATGGCGCACTCGACCTTCTGTTCGAGCGTGGCGGGCCGGATCGTGCTCGTGTTAAGACACAGCGGCCACGGGCTCACACCTTCCTGGAACTTCCGCACTGGCGTCTCCGCCACGGCTGACGCCGCCAGCGCCAGCGATCCGCCTGTGCCCGCCTGCAAGAACCTGCGTCGGCTGATAGTGCTCGCCATGATATTCGCTCCTTGTTGCTCTTGACGCTCCGATATCGCCGGTGATCTTATCGACTTGGCGCGCGCGCATCAACCTATCACGGGCCCGGGTTCATACACTGAGTGCAACACTTCGGCCGGTCCAAGCGTAGGGTCTTGCTGAATAAGGAAGAGGACATCGAGTAGGTCTTTCGGTAGACTGGTTTTTCCGCAAATCAGCAACCAAAAGGAGACCCGATATCCTATCACCATCTCATACCAACGGAGCGAGGTCAGATCCAAGCATTGTTTTGTCAGTACTGCAAAACGGAGCAGCCTTGTGAAATCAGCGTGTACACGGACGCGGCTCGAATCCGAAGGGCTTGGGCGGCGCAAGGTGTAAGCGGACCGATTCACTTTTGCCGCATGCGCCTCAGTCTTTGGGCTTGACGTTCCAGAGCGTGAGCGCGAGCGCGACGGATACGATGGCCGAGCCGAGCCAGAACCAGTACGCACTCGTGAAGTCGTGGGTGAGCTGGCCGTCGACGGTCATCTCGCCGGCCTGAATGAGCTTGCCGCTGATCCAGTCCTGGACGGCGGCGCCGAGGTAACTGAACATGCCGACAAGGCCCATGGCCGCGCCGCTGGCCCGCTTCGACGAAATGTCGATGGCGATGAGCCCGCCGACGAACACCAACAAGCCGCCCAGCCCGAAACCGAAGAGCGCCACGCCGGCCAGATGGGAAAGCTGAACCTTTGACGTGATCTTCAGGCGGGCGGGCATCTCTTCGACGCTGTAGCCTGTCCAGAAGAGGTACCGGCGGTCATTCTTGACGAGCCACACGAGACGCTCGGTGCCCTTTTGCGGCACGGCCTCGATGGTGGCGAGGGCCGGCAACGTGATGCCTTGAACCGCGAAGGCCTGGCGCAGGCCGTCCGAGACGGGCCCATCCTGGAGTTGCGCCTTCATCGCGGAGTCGAAATCGGCAAGGTGCGTCGAGGATCCCAGATTCAGCAGGACGAGACCGACGATCATGATCAGCCCGTAGAGCAAGGTGGTGATATTGCGGCGTGAGTTGAAGAGCCGGTCGGACACGATGCCCGACGTGATCGCGCCCACCAGCTCGAAGGTCTTCGCCCAGCCGAGTACGAGCCCCGCCGTGATCAGCGAGTAGTCCTTGGCTTCCTGGAGGTACATCGGGCCCCAACTGTTGATGCCGTAGCGCGCGACATACACAGCCGAACACGAGAGGCCCAGGATCCAGATGTAGGGATTCTTGAGCACGCCGAACTGCGCGCGGTTGACATCGCCTTCGTCTTGGACGTCGGTGGTGTGATCGTTCTTGTAGTCGGCGACCGTCGGCAGGCCGTAGGTTCTCGGCCGGTCGGCGAGCATCTTGAACATGAGCAAGGCAACCAGTATCGAAGTCCCGCCCGCGATCCAAAATCCCCATTGCCACGTCAACCGAGCGACGATGGCCGCCGTGAAGACCATGCTGATGCCTTCGCCGATGGGGTGGGCAGCGCTCCAGATGCTGTACCGCGTGCCGCGCTCTCGATTGCTGAACCATTGCGAGATGGACGCGCCGCTCGGCGCCGAGCCCATGGCCTGGAACCAGCCGTTGACGCCCCAGAGAACGGCGAAGACGAGAAAGGCCTTGGTGAATCCGAAGATCACCAGAATGATGGCGGAAACCAGGAGGCCCGTGGACATGAAGCGCCCGATGTGGCTGCGGTCGGCGAGGAATCCGTTGGTGAGTTTGCCGAAGGCGTAGGCCAGGAAGAAGGCGAATCCGATGGTGCCCAGTTGCTCGGGACTGAGGATCCCCTCGTCGATCATGGGCTTCTTCACCACCGAGATCGTGAGCCGGCACACGTAAAAGAAGCTGTAGCCGAAGACGAGACCGAAGAAGACCGACCGGCGCTTTCGTTCGTAGATGCGCCGTATCGCCTCCTGGTCGCTCAGAATGGGTTTGTCGACCCCGGTCTTGAAGAAGTCCAACAAGAACATCGACTCTCCTTTCTACTCCCTCTCGTTCCGCCACGCGACTCGCTCTTCGATAGAGCGATCGTCCCGAACCGGCGCGGTGTGAAGTCGCCGGTATCCATGGCCGGCGACCCGCCGCGATAGACCGGAGGCCCTCCGCAATACCGGTTCCGGAACACGTTCGCCGCGCTGGCGCCTCGCTTGCTCACGCGGACGTCGTCCAACGGAGTCTTCACGCCGCGCGTCCAACGTGCCACCTCGAGCGCCGCCGCCACCACGGAGGCGTTCCATGATCCGTCGATCGACTCCCCTTCGCCGGAGCCTCGGGCGGCATCCCACACGAGACCTTCCGCGTTGACAATGAACGGGTAGCCCTACGCGGCCGCGGCCGGACCCGGCGCGAGGAAGATCTCGACGGAATCATCATACCACATGCCTGGGCCGAAGGATTGGTCGCGCTCGGTGTGCCGGGAAGCGCGTTGCGGACTTGCGCCGCGTGGCGGTCGAGATCGTAGCGATCCGGGCCGAGCCAGACGGGTGGATACCATGTGTGCGGCACGCCAGCGAGCACAAAGGGTTCGCCGGATACAGCCAATGGACCTTGACGCCCATCGCGCCGAACTGCCTGGCCGTTTCCGTGTTCGGCCAGAACGACCGGAACGCAAACCAGCGATCGGGAGGGCTCTTGGTGTCCATGTCATTGGGTAGTCGACGCTCCAACAGAGCGTGCCACGGGAGCGCACAATCGGTACAATGCAACGGAGGACTGTGAAATGTCGCCGAGGCGGTGACGCCGGATTCCCAGCGTTGCGTGAAGACGGCGTTGGCCCATCGACAAACGACGCGCGCATGACGCGTTCCGCGATTGCGGCGGCATTGCCCCCCGGCGAAGTCGCCCAATACGGAGGAGGAAGGACCAACATCATGGGTAATCCAGTGAACCGGCGGCGTTTCATGGGCTCTACGGGATCGGCGTTGGGGCTGGGCCTAGGCATGGCGGGCGGCGCCGGGGCGGCACACGGCGCGGCCCTGGCGGAGATGGCGGATTCCCTCCGGGCAAGTATCCAGGCGCTGGTGGACGAGACGCCCTTGATGGACACGCACGAGCACCTTCTGCCCGAGGCGGACCGCGTGGCCAACCTGGGCAGAGAGAACGTCACGCCCGCGCCGGACTTCGGGATGCTCATGAGCCACTACACGGATTCGGATCTCCAGGTTGCCGGCATGTCGGTGGAGGATTACCGGAGATTGATTGGCCGGGGGCTTGCGCCGAAGGACAAGTGGAGACTGGTGGCGCCCTACTATGAGCGGTGCCGGCATACCGGCTATCAGCTATGTGTTCGGGAGAGTGTGCGTGCCCTCTACGCAGAAGATGACCTCCGCGAGGACAACTGCGAGGCCATCAGCCAGCGCCTGTGCGAGGAAGTCAAGCCCGGTTTCTACCGCCGGATTCTCCGCGAGGTGGCCAATATCGAGCACGCGCAGGTCAACTGCCTGAACAGCGCCGTCTTCCGAGAGAGCGAATCAGCCAGCGATCTCTTGAGCTACGACTTCTGGACGGTGAACATCGCCTCGGGCGTGAATCGCAACGCCTTGTGCCAGTGTGCCGGGACCGAGGTCACGACCCTCAAACAGGCCCACAAAGCCATTGACGACGTCTTTGAGAAGTTCGGCCCGAGAGCCATCGCCGTCAAAGATCAGTGCGCCTACTGGCGAGGCCTCGACTTCGGCGAGGTCCCCGACAACGACGCGGCCCCCCTCTTCGACCGCTTCGTGAAAGACGGGTCATCCCTGGCGCCGGAGGAGAAGAAGGCTCTCCAGGACAACCTGTTCCGCCACTGCCTGCGTCGTGCCACCGAGTACAAGCTGCCCGTCAAGTTGCACACGGGCTACATCGCCGGCCACAACAGCATGAACCTGGCCCGGGTGCGCGATAACCTGACCGGCGTGGCCGCGCTGGTGCGCGATTTTCCCGATACCACCTTCGTGTTGATGCACATCGCCTATCCTTGTCAACATGAGTTGATCGCGCTGTGCAAGCAGAATACGCAGATCTACGCCGACATGTGCTGGGCATGGATTATCGATCCCGCGTCCGCAACCCGGTTTCTGAAGGAGTTCATCATGGCCGCTCCCGCGTGCAAGCTGTTCACCTTTGGCGGCGACTTCATTCCTGTGGAACTCGCGCCGGGACATGCCCGGGTGGCGCGCCGAGGAATCGCGCTCGCCCTGACGCAGTTGGTGTGCGAGGGATGGCTGGCCGAATCGGATGTCCCGGCATTGGTCGAGCGCATCATGCGCGGCAACGCCCGGGAAACCTACGATCTGGAACGTGTGCTACGGGCTTAGCCTCGGCGGACCGGGCGCCGCGCTCCGTTGTTGCGCGCCCCGGGCAGCCCGTTTCTTGACTCGAGGAGATGACGCGGCGTGTTCGAAACCGACGTCCGGATATCGAGGATTAGCCATGAAACGCACCGTACTCCTGGTCTTTTGCTCGTTCATACTATCGCGTGCCGCAGTGGCCGATAGCGCCTCCCTCGGGGAATGGCCCGGGCGCTCGGTCGGCGCGTGGTTCATTCCGGCCCGGCTCGACTACGGCAACTGGGCTCAGGATCCCGAGGAGGACTTCCCCGGCGGGGACATCGACGCCCGGATGGGCAAAATGGCCGGTATCGGCATGAAAGACTACTTCTTCTTCCGTAAGGACGAGCCATTCTGCCGCCGGCTCTACGCCGCCGCCGAGAAACACGGTGTTCGCCTCTGGCTACGCACCTTTGGTCAGGCCGGATACTCGGAAGAGGATGCTCAGCAACACCCAGAGCGCCTTTTTCAGATGGATTGGACTCGGGCGCAGCGCATCGGCTGTCTGTCGTGGCCGGAGAATCAAGTCGAGTGGATCGCCCACGATCCGCAGGTAAGAAGTAGCTTTTTCGTGAGTGAGGGTGAGGAGCGGTTC
>DAIPKA010000044.1:0-60756 GCA_036769985.1 Candidatus Hydrogenedentota bacterium
CAGGCCTGCAGGGGACTTGCACCCCCAAGTAAACGCGCCCTGCCGGGCGCACCATGGAAAGGGCCGCGCCTGGGAGCGCGGCCCTTTCCGCTGGGGTGTCCTAACGAAGCTGCGGACAAAATCTATGTGGATCGACCCGCGTTCATGGCGGGCCCGAACCGTGAGGCATCCGGACCGTGACCTCTACCGGCTTGCCGGCATCCGGCACGGAAATCGGCAGACGTTGCGATACGCCGACATGCTCGTCGCGGGCGACCAGGATGCACGTGCCGCCAACGAGCAGACCCTCGAATCGGAACCGGCCGTCTATGTCGGCTTTGGCCCCGAGGAATCCCACGGGTACGGTCTGAACCAAAAGCACCGAGGCCCCTGGCAATGGATGGCCTTTGGCGTTCACAACCTGCCCCTCAACGGCCCCGGACCACGACGGGCCGAGGTTCTCCGTTGACCGGTTGCCCTGCATGGCCGACGCGCGCTCGAATATTGTGACATGTGGCCGGTCTCCGTCTCGGTCGACCTCTCGGGTGAGTCCGCCCGTCGCGGCGGTATAGGTCGCCCCGGCCAAAATCGCTACACTCCCCGCAATGCCCACGGCCTGCTTGGCTGTAAGGGTCACGGTGCCCAAGGTGGCAACCTTCGCGGCCAGCGAACCGGTACCCATCGTTACCGTGCCGGCAGGTGCCAGATTCATGCTCGCCGCTATGGCCAGCCGTCCGAGCGAAGCCGTGAGCGCAACCGGCGCGGCCTCAGCCACATTGCCAATGAACAAGACACTCAACGTAGCCAACCCCACGACCACGCCGCGCCGCTTCATGGAACCACGTATATGCTTCAATCCTCGCTGAATCCGGTATTGCACCGTCGAGCGGGGAATCTTCAGCTCTTCCGCAATGGCCTCTTGGGTCATGTTCTCGATGAAACGCATCACGATGGGATCGCGATACCGTTCCGGAAGCGAGGCGATGGCTTCGTCAATGTAGCCCTGGACATCGCTCCAGTTCGGTTCGGTCGTGGCGCCCACTTCTTCCGCAAATCGGGTCTCGCGAACGCGTCGACGGTGATCGGCCTTGATCCGGTCCAGCGATCGCCGTGTCGCCACCGTGTGCAGCCACCCCCCCAACGACCGACGCACGACGGTGTCGGGCCGGGCGAGTTCGATGAAGCAATCCTGAGTCACTTCTTCGGCGTCGGCCGGGTTACCCAGCGTGCGCTTACACGTCCCGTAAACCATTGAGGAATAACGGGATACAATCTCAGCGAAGGCCTCCGCATCGCGGGAGGAGGCCCACCGCTCGAATAGCGCTGCATCCGATGGCGACATATCCGACCACCCGGGGCAATCCCATCCACCGTTCCATACTAAGGTCGACGCAGATGCTCAAACGGCCAACATTCTTTCTGGCCTATCCGATTTTACACCGTTGGGAGCCCCGGCAGGGCGCGCCGCAACAGGGCCACCAGCGTTTCCGAGGCTCGTCGAGCATTTGTCACAACATGCTCATGCGTAAGGACTTGAGGCCTGCAACAGTTGTTGGTTACACAGGATACCACGGCGGCTCGAACCCCGAGCGCCTTGCACCGGGCCAGCTCCGGCGCGGTACTCATCCCGACGACCGCGCCGCCCAGATGCTGCAGGGCACGGATTTCGGCCCGCGTCTCGTAGCATGGACCGTGCATCCAGACGTACTCTCCCCGATGGGGGCATCCCGGCACGGCGAAGTCCGGCTCCAATCGGCTCGGCTGGTTGGGCCAGTGGCGGAAGTGCCACAGCCGGATTCCGTCGACCGCCACGAGTACGCCTGGCTCCATCTCGGGTCGCAGTCCTCCGACTACGTTGGTGAAGATGACCGTCCGAACGCCCTGCTCGGCGAGCGCGTCGACGGTTCGAACCGTGTCCTCGAAAGGGAGACCTTCATAGAGATGCCGTCGGCCGCGTTGCAGCACAACCTGCCTGTCGCCGCATTGTCCCCGGAGGTAGTCGTATCCGTGCCCCGGCACGAACCCTGTGCCGAGTCCGGGCACGTTCTCGAAGGCCAACCGGCTTTCCACCTCGTCCAGAATGCCCGAGAGGTCCAGTCCCGAACCCGATACCAGCCCAATGGCGCCGGGGGCGTTCACGGCTGCCAGCCTGCCGGGAAGAACAGGCGTGCATACAGGTTCAGGGCGTACTGATCGGTCATGCCGGCCATGAAATCGACGGTGCGTCGTGTCACCGAGACCTCGGGGTCGCCGGCCAGGATCTCGTCGGAGGGATGCGCCACAAGGTAGTTGTACATCTCGCGGAACAGCCGCTTGGCCTTCCGGATCTCGTGGTTGAGCGCCGGGCAGGGATACAGATTGGCATACAGGAAGTCTCGAAGCACATTGGTGGCATCAAGCACCTCGCGGGTCATGCCGATCGTGCCGTCTCGGCTGCCCTCGATGAGCGCCACGGCCATCGAGTTGATCCGCTGCGAGGTCGTCTTGCCAAGGACGGCAAGGGCGTCTTTCGGAAGGTCGTTGAGGGTGATCACGTGGGCCCGGCACGCATCATCGATGTCGTGGTTGATGTAGGCGATGGCGTCGCAGATGCTCAGCACCTGGCCCTCCAACGTGCAGGGCGGGGTGCCTTCGGCGTTGTCGAGCATCGCCCGGCCCTTCGAGTGATGGCGGATGCCGTCGCGCACCTCGAAGGTGAGGTTGAGCCCCGGGCCGTTCCGCGTCGACTCGAGCCTGTCCACGACCCGTAGGCTCTGCTCCGCGTGCGTGAAGCCTTCCTCGAACACCTTGTCGAGGACCGCTTCACCGGCATGACCGAAAGGCGTGTGGCCCAGGTCGTGGCCAAGGGCGATCGCCTCGGTCAGATCCTCGTTAAGAAAAAGCGCCCGCGCCACCGTGCGCGCGATCTGGGCCGCCTCGAGGGTGTGCGTCAGTCGCGTGCGGTAGTGATCGTCCTCGGGCGCCAGAAACACCTGGGTCTTGCGCTTGAGACGCCGGAACGCCTTGGTGTGGAGGATCCGGTCGCGGTCACGCTGGTACGCCGTCCGGTAGTCGTGTTCCACCTCCGGACGCGCCCGCCCTCGAGTCTCCGCCGCCCGGGCGGCATAGGGGCTCAGCGTCTCCCGCTCGCGCCTCTCGAGCTGCTCGCGTACGGTCGTGCCCACCACTACCTCCAACGCCCGGCCTGGCAACAGGCGGGCGTTAGGACTTCTTCACAAAGTCCTTGTAGCTGCCTACCATCTCGGTCTTGACCTTGGCCGCAGCCGCCCGGAGCGCCTCGGCTTCGGCCTTCGTCGTGACGGCACCGAACTCGAGATCGAAGGTCTTGCTCTCACCCGCCTTGAGCGTGTGCAGGAGCCCGAGCTTCTCGTCGATATCGCGGCCTTCGACGCCGCAGTTGCACGGCTCGAAACCAAGGGTGTAGTCCTGCTCGCCCATTTGCTTCCACTCGACAAACCTGGGAAGCTGGTTCTTGTCATACGTGAGGTAGACGCCGAAACCTTCGCCGGCACGGCGCTTGAAGCCGGCGTTGAGCATAGAGATCGTCACCGAACCGTCGCGGCCGGGGGCCATGTCATGGTAGTAGCACTTCTCGGCGTACTTGTGAATCGGCCCGTCCATCTTGTACCAGTTCTCTTTGCCGTCCTCGGCCTCGGCGTCGCGCGGCGCCACGTACCGGCTCGGCGACACGATCTCGGAGCCTTCGTCGACGGCCGGCCAGCCGATATTGCAGTGGTACAGCAGCATGTACTTCGTCGGGTCGAAGCCTTCGTTGGTGACCACATCGTGGATTCGAAACCACTTGGCGCCGAGTTTCGTCGAAACCGTCCGTGTCAGCGTCAGATTCTCACCGAAGACCACCGCCTCGCGCATCGTGCCGGTTACGCTGAGGACATAGTCCTGGCCTTGCCATTCCTGGCGGACGCAGACGTTCTTCGCGGGCGTGTGGCCGATACGGCCGTGAAGGCCATTGCCGAGCAGGGCGCTCTCCGGCCTCGGCGCGCCCACATGCGTGAGGCCGCATGTCGTGACCAGGCCGCCGAAATAGCTACGGAGCCAACGCAGACCTTCCGCCTCGAAGTACTGCGGTGCCACCTCGCCGGTCTTCGACTGCCAGCCCATGGCCTTGCCTTGGTACGTCGCCGAGGCAATGTCCAGGCAGCGGTCCAAGAGCACCGTCACATCAAGGCCCGATCCGGTGTGGATCAGCGCGGCCCGCGTGGGGCGCTCGTTGCCGTCGTCGAATTGCACCGTGCGAACGCCGGCGACTTGGGCCATAGCGCCCACGCGCTTGCGCAACTCTTGCACCGTATAGTTCTTCCCGAATAGCTCCATCATCCATCCTCCCGCATCGCGCGTCTTCCATCGAAAGCCCGCGCCGTTTGTCCAAACCTACAGAGCCTATACGATAGCCGTTCGCGGGCCTGCGTGCAACGCTGACGCGCCGCAAGAAGAGGCCATCCCTAGGCCTTGGGATTCAGCGCCCTCACGGAAGCGGCGAAGACCATCTCGGGCGTGATCTGGAGCATGCAGCGATGATCGGTTTCGCATACCGGCTTCTGGCACGGGCCGCAGTCGACGTCGACGCGGACGACCTCTCCCCTCTCGTAGGGCCCCTCGGTGTAGCGCGGGGAGGTCGAGCCCATCACGCAGACCGTCGGCACGCCGAACGCCACGGCGACGTGACGCGGGCCGGAGTCATTGCAGATCAGGAGGTTGAGCTGCGCAATCGTCGCCTTTAGATTGCGCACCGTGGGCTTGCCACCGTCGCCTTCCACGAGGGGAATGCCGGCCTCCCGCTGAACCGCCGCGCGCAGGTCTTCCTCGCCGGGGCCGGTGATGAGCACGCATTGCGCACGCCCCTTTTCGGCCATGAGGTCGGCGACGCGCGCAAACCGCTCGGGCGGCCACCGCTTGCTCGGGCCGAAGGCCCCGCCGGGCGCGATGCCCACCTTCGGGATGCCGGGCGCCAGGCGTTGGTCTATCGCCCTGATGGTAGCCAGGTCGGCGTGCAGTTCGAGGCCGAGGCCGTCGTCGATGCATCCGAGGATCGCGACCAGGTCAAGGTATTCCTTGGCCATGTACACCGGCACAATCGCGCCGTTCTCGATGCGCGGCATCACGCGGTCCGTCAAGAGCCACGCCCGGCGGTCGCGCGCGTAGCCTATGCGTCGCCGGGCGCCCGTCATCCGGGCCAACAGCGCCGCCCGGAACGAGTGGGGGAAGATGACGGCCAGATCGCGCGCATGCGGCTTCAGATTGCGCCCGATCCGGAGCATCTCGGGAAGGGATGGCTGCGGCGGCAAGTCGACGGACTCGGCCAGCCAGGGCAGTCCGCGCAGCAATTCGCAGGCAACCGAGCGACCCGACACGGTGATTCGCGCCTCGGGAAAGCGCGTGTGCAGCGCCCGCAAGGCCGGCGTGCACATCGCGGCGTCGCCGAGCCAATTCGGCAACAGGGCTAGAATTCTCTCAGGCTCTTGCATAACGGGTCTTGGGTGCGGCGTTTTGGAGGGTTACTCCTCGCCGTTCGTCGGGCGGTCGTCTCGCGGGGCCGCTTGTTTCAGGAGGCCGCCGCCAAGCGTCTGTTCGAAGGCCTCACGACGTTCCTTTCGATGGCGACGGCTGATCTCGAAGAGGTCCATCACGGCCCGCCACACAATCACCAACAGGAACACGAAGACCAAGCTCAAGTGGAGCGCGAACTTCCTCGGGTCTTCGTGCATGTAGAAGGCCGGAACGGCCGCGATCATCACGATCGGTACGCACAAGAGGAAATAGAAGCTCGACGGCCGCCATTCCTTGCGCTCGCGAAGCGCTTTCACGACATACGCTCCGAGAGACGACGGGCGATCCGCCTCTTCAGCGGGTTCCTTCATCAGCGTCCCCTCCGGAGCCATTGTACCACGCTTGTCACGCCACCGCCCATCGGATCGAGCGCCCGTTTCATCAGATGGCCGAACCGCCTCGCTTCGCGCCCCAGGCGCGAACGTGTCGAGAAAAGGTCCGTTGGCGTTTGTCCGGCGGCCTCCCGGGTGATATGCTAATCCCAAACGGAATACCCCCGGGGATCTGTGCACCCCGCGTAACGCGTCCCTAGGCGTCGTGGGCGGTGGCCTGCGCGATGCCCCGCGCCGTAGACGGGGGCATCCGGTTGTTCTGGCGAGACCCGGCGGCGAGGTGCTCCTGGTGAAGGTCACGATACTCCAGATCAAGCTGGTCCATACGGTCATATTCTGGGTCTTGAGCCTATGCACGATCTACGCGCTGTATAGTGGTATCGCCGATCGCGTGACGGCGTGGACCTGGGTGGCCGTTGTCCTGTTGCTCCTGGAGAGCGTTGCCTTAGCCGTATCTGGCTGGACGTGCCCACTGACTGCATTCGCTGAGCGTCAGGGGGCGTTGCAGGGATCTGTGAGCGACCTCTTTCTCCCGAAATGCCTGGCCGATCGGATCTTTCCGGTTTGCGGAACGATGTATGGCGTGGCACTTGTGCTCATTCTCTGGCGAGTTCTTCAGTAGCGCCGGATTCGTGCCCCGGTCGCAGCTCGCTCGTTTCGCCCCGTTCCGCGCGGTGCGAAACAAGGGTCACGATCGGTGTTTGTTGCGGCGAAGTAGACGAGCGAACGGAAACGTATGGGACTCTTTGGCTACATCATCCTGATCGCAATCGGGCTTGGGATCATCATCCTGATGCTGTTTCGAGTGGGTTCGCGTCGCCGCGAATTGCCCTGTCCCGTCTGGCTAAGCTGGATGGTTGAAATGGACAATCCCTTCACCAAGACCAATCGGGCACAGACCATCATTGAACGCTTGAGGCTTGAGTCGGGAATGACCATTTTGGACGCGGGGTGCGGCCCGGGCCGGCTGACCATCCCTGTGGCCAAGCGAGTTGGCGGTCAAGGCCTGGTCGTTGCCATGGACATCCAAGACGGAATGCTCGCGCGGGTCAGAGAGAAGGCCCGCGCGGAAAACCTGTCGAACATCGAGTTTCTGGAGGCAGGACTGGGGCGGGGAGCCCTGGTAGGCAATCGCTTTGACCGGGCGCTGCTGGTGACGGTTCTGGGCGAGATCCCGGACATGGCCGGCGCGGTGAAGGAGGTCTTCGACGCCCTGAAGCCGGGAGGCATGCTCTCCATTACCGAGGTCGTCTTCGATCCCCATTTCCAGCGTCGGGGCACGGTCTCTCGCCTGACTGCCGAGGCCGGTTTCCTCCCGGAGCAGACTTTCGGGAACGCAGTATCGTTCACGATGAATGTTCGGAAACCCCGGAGTGAAGACGCCCGTGACCGCAAGTAGTTCAACGGCGGATGCATACAGGATTCCGCTTCGTTCGCTGATCCCGTTTCTCCTCATCTCGTTCGGCCTGGCGTGGGGTATCCTGGGCTTGTTCATCTTCTTCCCGGACGGGATGACGCGGGTGTTTGGCCAACTGACCGGTCAGCATCCGCTCTTCTTTCTGTGCGTGTACGCACCGGCCATCGCGGCCTTCATGGTTGTCGCACACCACGGTCAACGTGGGGATTTGAGGCGTTTTCTCTCCCGCCTGCTGCTTTGGCGATGCTCGCCGCTCTGGTATGCCTTCCTGATGCTTGGCATCCCGCTGGTCTTCTATGCCGGCTCAGCGTTGAAAGGGAACCTATTCGCCGAACCTTGTCCCTTCCCCTCATTTCGCTCGTTGTGCTTGGCGCTTGTGCTTGCCTCGGTCAAGGGCCCCATCGAGGAGTTCGGTTGGCGAGGGCTGATGCTCCCTGTGCTGCAGCGAAGGCTGACGCCGATCGGGGCCGGGCTGATACTGGGTGTGGTCTGGGGATTCTGGCATCTACCCGCCTTCCTGCTGAGCGGAACGCAGCAAAGCGAATGGGCCTTTGCGCCCTTCTTTCTTGGTTGCATTGCGTTGAGCGTGATCGTGACGGCACTGTTCAATGCATCGAGGGGAAGCATCCTTCTGTCGGCGCTGTTCCATTTCATGCTCATGAACCCGATTTCTCCCGACGCTGAACCGTATGACACGTACCTCTTCGTCGGCATCGCGATTGTGATAGCCTGGCTCAACCGCAAGGCGATGTTCACCAAAGAAGGTGCGATCACGGCGGTCATTCCGATGTCGGCGCCAAAGAACGGCTGACAAAGGCCCTGTTCGGATGTCCAGGGAGCAAAGGCTCCTCACGGAACTCGAAATGGTCCGTAGAGCGGCAGACGATCGTCCTGGCGCGAATAGCTGTGCTTGACCCAGGTGTAGCGTGGATCGTCCTGGGCGGTGAGGACTTGCGTGCTGCCGGCCAGGACGTTGAGGTAGTACGTCGTATAGCCGGGCGGACTGCACACCGGATGGTAGCCTTCAGGCACGAGGACGGCACAGTTGTCCTCCGGTCTAACGAGCGCGTCGATGGGTCGGCCGGCGCGGTGCGACGGCGAGTTCTCGTCCGTATACACACGCATGTAGGCGTAGCCTTCCGGACGGTCGATCTTGAAGAAGTAGACCTCTTCGAGGTCCGCCTCGACAAGCGCACCATCCTCGCCGACGACGTCGACGTCGTGCTTGTGCGGCGGATAGCTGCTCCAATTTCCGCCAGGCGTGTAGACTTCGACCAGCACCAACCGATGCACCGGCGAACCAGGCGGTAGAAGATCGTTGATCTGTCGGCACGCGTTGTCGCCGCCACGGATCGACACCGCCACGTCCTCCGGCCGGATCAGCCACGGCTCGTGGTCCTCGTCCGTCGGCGCCCAGGTCACCGCGAACTCGCCGGCGCGCTCCGCCGTCACCGTGAACTCGGTGCCGCGCGGCAAGTACAGCGCGTGCGCTGCGCCCGTGAATACGTTCTCGCGGCCGCCGATACCCGTCCACGTGCCTCGGTTCGACTCGACAGTGTAGACGCCGGACAGGTTGACGAAGGCCAACTCGTTATCGCCGGAGGCAAAGGGCCACCGCGCGCCTTGCGCGAGCCGTCGCGCTTGAAACGAGATGTATTGCCATCCGGCCGACTCGGGCGTGATGGAAAGGATGACGTCCGGATCGCGCGGATCGCTTACCGGCCGTATCAAGACGTTTTCGGATGTGTACTGCATCTGTCGCCTCTCCGTGTGTTTAACCTGCCAGCGTCTTGCCCGCCGAGCGAAGATCCTCGCAGGCGCGCACCACGCGCCGCGCCATGCCATTTCGGCCCGCCTCAAGCCACGTGCTTGCCAAGTACGATCGCTTGACACCGACCTCGCCGTCCACGTACATCACCTCGTCGTACCGCCGGAACATGTGATCCGCCACGGCGCGCGTGAAGGCGTACTGCGTGTCGGTGTGGATGTTCATCTTGACGACGCCGTAGTCGATGGCGGCGTGGATGTCCTCGAGTTCCGAGCCGGAGCCGCCGTGAAACACGAACTGGAACCGCGCGTCCTCGCCGTAGCGCGCGGCGAGCGCCGCCTGGCCGTCGCGCAGGATCTCCGGTTTCAGCACCACGTTGCCCGGCTTGTACACGCCGTGCACGTTACCGAAGGCCGCCGCCAGAAGGTAGCGCCCGCCCTCGATGGCGCTCAGGGCGTCGTGCACGCGCAGCATGTCCTCCGGCGTCGTGTACAGCTTGGCCGGCGCGCCATCCGGGCCGCGATGCCCGTCCTCCTCGCCGCCGAACACGCCGACTTCGACCTCGAGCACGATGTCGTTCTCGCGGCAGATCTCGAGCAGCTCGACCGACAGCGCCATGTTCTCGGACAACGGCCGGTCGCTGCCATCGTACATGTGGCTGTTGAACAGGTTCGGCCGGCCGTCGGCACGGCGACGCGCCGTCTCGGCGATGAGTGGCCGCAAGAACGTGTCGACGCGATCCGTTGGGCAATGATCCGTGTGCAGCGCGATGAGGATGTCGTAGCGCTCGGCGATGCGGTGGGCGTGCTCGGCCAGGCTGATGGCGCCGAGCGCCGCGTCGGCAAGGTTGCCCGACGTGCACAGGCCGGCTGACGGCGTGATTTGGATAATCCCGTCGCTCCGCGCCTCGGCCAGGCCCTCGATGGCCGCGTTCAACGTGTCCGATTGCAGGACATTGATCGCCGGCAACGCGTAACGATCGCGCGCCGCCCGATCCAGCAACGCGCAATACGCCTCAAAATCCACCACCGGCATAGCGCCATTCCTCCTGACAACTCATCGAGCCGTGAGTATAGTGCATCGCGCCCGAGCGATAAACCTTGAGCCGAGCGCCGATGGGAAGAACGGGGCCAATGAGACCTATGGGACGAATGGGACGGGAAGGGACAGGCTGATAGATTGGCGTTCTATCCGTCCATCGTGTCCATACAGTCCATGGCTTGCGCCAAATAGCTGCCGCAACTCCCGCTACGTTACAGTGGACGGATGACGACGCCACGCTGGAGCGTGGCGATCCCAGGGAGTCGAAGGATGATCCTGCGCCAACGTGCGCATGGCATCCAAACAAGGCGCTTGCCGTGGCGGCGAAAACGCGGTATAATTGCACCAATCCAAGAAATTGGAGGTGGATCGCCCGTGTAGGGTGAGCGTAGGGCGGCTCTTGAGGGCCGCCCCTTTTCATTTCTCAGGCGAGAAGACTTTGCCATATCCCCAGATCCGTCCATCGTACAGATGGCGATTGAATTTGCCATCAAGGATCGTCAGCAAATCCCGCACGAACGGCGAGGGCGCGTCTGCGATTCGGCCCTTTTCTCGGAGGATCGCCTGCCGAACAGGATGTACCAAGAGATCCGCCAGTTGCAGGCCCGCAGTGTTGGCCTTCTTGGATTTGACCTTCAGTTCCCGACTTGTCAGAGCCTTCTGGAAGAATGGGGCTCTTTGCATAAACACACCCCGCTCGTAGACCCACTGATACGAATCCTTGAGTAGGCGATCTTCTTTGCCGCCCCGGCTTTCTGCCATCACGTCTCCTTGACACTGGACATGATTCAGGTAGCCGCAGTACCGCTGGAGCATATAGCCCAGGGCCAAGTGGTAAGGGTGCGCTGGGTTCGCATAGCGCTCCCTGTGCGCCTGCTTGTCGATTACCACTGCGACCATCCGGAAATCCGTGTGTGCAACAAGACCAAGCAGATCCGCATCGAACGCGCTCTGCTTGGCGGGTTCGCGCAATCGCCAGAAGCATTTGCGGCAATTCACGATGTCTTCTCGATGGAGGATCACCGGATCATCAGGATTGTGGGGAATATGTCGCTGCTTGAACTGCTCCAGCCTCTGATGAAAGGTCCGGTAAGAGTCTTCCTCTAGGAAGCAGCCCAAAAGACACAAGTAGCGATGCCCAGGCGTATCCGTGCACCTGAACACATGGTCACCTGACTCATCAACATAGAGTCGATACCGCACACGCCTCTTCTGTTCGTCCTGGCAACCCTCAGGCTCGAAAGACATTACGACCGATTCCTCTCGGAGAATGGTGCCCTGCGGCCTGGGCTAGCGACTTGCCGCTGCCGGAGCCCCCGCCTATGCTCGCAGGAAACGGACTAGGAGTTGCGGGTGCTGTCTCCGGAAGGCCTGGTGTGAGTAACTTGAACATTCTGCGGTGGAGTGTCTCCACTGTTCTTTGGCGGGGCCGGAACGCTATCGGTCACTTTTCCCTGGTCTTTGTCGTCCGTCATGCTGCCACTCCTTGTAAATGCAAACCCCATAGGTAGATCGCCAAATGAAAGACGGCCTGAATCAAGAGGAAAAACGCAAAACGAAACAACCAGTCAACGGCCTTCCGAAAGGACTCTCTCCTTTGCTCGTTTAGCTGTGCATTCTTCTCTTGAGCCTCGGCCAGTCTCGGTATGATCTCGGACATGAAGGCTATGATCGCGTCTTCTTCGGACTTCACTTCGTCGATCTTGCAGGGAGGCATCTTCTCCACACGCTCCGCGCGCTTCTTCAGCCAATCGTGCCATACTCTCACAGGCGCAAGGGCCTCGTACCCTTTCCGGGGACGGACCATCTGGCAAGTGTGCCAGAGCGTCTTCAGCAATGCACACACGGACAGAATCTCAACGAGGTTTCGACACGTAGACAGATCCAGCCGCCACGTCAAGAGAGTGGCGGGCTCTGAAAGGCGATATGCGAGCCCACCCAAGATAGCCAGTGCTGAGACGAGGATACCGGCTTTGGAGTAGAACTTGTCCGCTTCGGAAAGCTCGAGTTTGTACTGCTGATAGCTGAACTCGAAGAAATCCTTTGACATGCTGTCTCCTCCATAATTAGCTATATTATGGTGCATTTCCCGTGCCCGAATCAACCGCTTCGCCTTCCCCTACCGTACGCCCCCGTAGCGAGGGGCCACGCTTGAGACGCCGTGCTTGAGCGTGGCGATCCCAGGAAGCGCAGGATCATCCTGCGCCAACGTACGCGCGGCGAGGGCCGATGGCAGGAATGAGACCTATGCGACGAATGGGACGGGAGGAGACAGGCTGATATATCGGCGTTCTATCCGTCCATCATGTCCATACAGTCCACAGCGCGCGATGATTGGCGGCGGCTATGGCTTGGCCTTCTCTCCGGCGCGTTCGAGCTTGGTGAAGAGGTCTTTGAACACGGGATCGCGCGACACGAAGGTGGCCTCGCGAACGACGTGGCGTGTGGGGTCGGTCTTCCAGGTGATTTCGTCGGTGAGGATGGGGCTTGGCAGCACCTTGGTGGGAATCCATTGGCTCTCGATGAGCCACGCGATGGCCGAGATATCCCAGATAACCTTGCTCCAGGCGTAGTGGTCTTCGTGGTACTCCTTGAAGATCTGCACCAGGTAGTCGCCGATGGCGCCGCGCCCTTGCACATAACACTCCATCTCGGGCACGGTCGTGATGAGATGCGAGGCCACGGTGCTGCACGGAATCCGGACGAGCGGCACGCCGGAATCGAAGATCACGCGCGACGCCTGCGGATCTTGGGCAAGATTGAACTCGCGGCTGTCCGGCCAGTACTGCGGCTGGCCACCCAGCCAGACGACGACGATCCGATCCACGATGGCCGGCTCGATGAGGATGGCCGAGGCGACGTTCGTGATAGCGCCGACGGCCGCCACGTAGAGCAGGCCCTTGTCGGGCGCCATGGCGCGCTCGATGAGGTCCAGGGCGGCCTCGCTGCGGTAGGGATGTTCCCCGTCTTCGAGGAAGCCCGTCGAGCCGCGATGGACGAAGCCCTCGGGCGACACACCCAGATGCCCGAGGAGGCGCAGGATCTCTTCGTAGCTCTTCTCCATACCGTCGCCCGGCCCGGAGGAACGCTTGTTGTGGAACGGCGCCGCATAGAGCGCCTCGACGTCGAGCTGCTCGGGCGAGAGCAAGGCATAGACCACGGCAAACTGGTCGTCGATCTCGTTGTAGGTGTCCGTATCCAGCACCATGCGCACCTTGCCCCGAGGCGGTTCGAGTCGCGCCAGACGCGCTTCCTCGGAAATCTTCGGGAATTCCATATGCTTCGCTCCATCCGGTTGCTGTGCCGTTGCCACGCAGGCGGTTCCGACCGTCATGGCGATTGCCACTATGGTCGCGAGTTTCGTTCTCATAGTCCATTCCTCCAACGCGGCCGAACGCACGCCGCCAAGCCCAACGCACTACCGGCTCCGATCGATCTCTTCTGATCGGTGGCCGTGCACGCCCAGGGACTCCCCAACACCTACTTCTTGATCAGCACGACCTCCGTTACGGAGCACTTCGGGAACGTGTACGTGCACTCGGGTCCGGTAGCGGTTTCGCCCGGCACGAGCGCCACGGCCGGCGGTGCGTTCCAGCCATTGTAGCGGTCGGGCTCGCCGGCGATGGTTCGGGTGCCTGCCGTGGGTTTCGGCTCGAAGCCATGCAGCCGGATCGTCGCCGGGTGGTCGTTTCGCGCGTCGCGGTTGGTCACCACAAGCGTGAGTTCGCGGCCGGACTCGTCGAGCAGCGCGAGACACTCGATCTCCGGCACGCCGCTCTGCTTAGCCATGCCGGGGATGTCGACATCGTACGTGGGCGCGTCGACGGTCACGCCGACAGGCCAACGCCCGGACATGGTGCCGTACAACAGGCTCAGGTAGTGGACGGGCTCGGCGAAGGCTATCTCATGGATCTTGGATCGGCCGCCGCCGTGGTTGATGACGGCGGTGCGCGTGATCAGTTCGACGAGGTCACGGTGACGGATGCAGGCGTTCATCACGCCGGCGAAATAAAGAACTTCGGCGTGGCGGTGGCAAGATACCGGGGGTGACGCGCGCCGCGCAACGCTCATGAGCTCCGTGATTGCCACCTTCACGTCTGGATGGCCGAGGCGAGCACCCAGTGCCTGGATATGCTCGAGTTGGCGTTCGAGGTCGAGGCCGTACGCGGCGAGGGCCATGGCGGCGTCTTCGGCGGTGGCGTCCGTGGGCATCGCGCCGCCCACGAGCCAGTGCATCGACAAGCTTCGCGCCGGCTCGGTCACGTTTTCGAGGAAGATCCGGTTCCATTCGCCGGGTCCGCCATTGGCGATGAGCAGAATGCTCGAGTCGGCTGCGCGCATGGCCCGCGCGAAGGCGTCGTAGCGCGCCGCGTATTCCTTCGCCGGGCAGTGGCCCACTTGCCAGTCGCCCCACAGCTCGTTGCCGACTTCCCAGTAGCGCACGTTGAAGGGTTCCGGATGACCGTTGGCCGCGCGGAGTCTGCCAAACTCGCCCTCGGCCGGCTCGTTGCAGTAGCGGATCCAGTCGGCGGCCTCCTCGGGCGAGCCGTTGCCGCAATTGACGCAGATGAGCGGTTCGGCGCCGATGGCGCGCGCGAAATCCACCCACTCGTGCGTGCCGTAGTGGTTCGTCTCGACAATGGGCCACGCCAGGTTCGGCATCGTCACACGCTTCTCGCGCGGGCCGACGCCGTCGCGCCAATGATAGCCGGACACGAAGTTCCCACCCGGAAATCGCAACAGCGAGACATGGAGTTCTTTCATGAGGCGGACCACGTCCGGATCCTGACCGTTGACATGGTCTACCGGAAACAGCTCGGCGTGATCCAGCCAGACGGTCACCGGATCGACGAACTTGATTGCGAGCCAGCATAGATCGCCCGGCCCGGGCCCCTCGGCCACGTCAAGTCGCACGGCACACCGCGTCCATGCCTCGCCGTCGACGCGCAGCGAGGCGTTGGCCAACGCCTTTCCGGCGGCATCGCGCATCTCGACGTAGGCCGGCGTCGCCGCCGTCGTGCGCGCGTAGAAGCTGAGGTCATAGGTTCGGACGCGGTGGAGTGGCAGCATCAATGGCGTGCGCACGCCACCGCGCAACGTGACCTTGATGCGTTGTGAGACGTTCGAGTTGAATGGGTTCTCCGGGTCGAGCGCGTAGGCGGCGTCTCCCTCCGGCAACCAGTAGCACGCCAAGCCGAGTTCGCGTCCGGCATCGATTTCCGGAAGGCCGAGCTTGGCCTTGGCCCCATCGACCTCGCACGCGTAGAGGTCGTAGCCTTCGAAGCTTGGATTGCGCAGGAGTTGGGCCCACTGGCCGCCGTAGAGGTTGTAGCCGAGGTGTTCGCCGAACTGGCCGAAGAATTCGCGCGGTACGGGCGTCGACTCGCGCTTGGACACATCGACATCGATCGTGGTCGCGCTCAACGCGGCGCAAACAAGCCATATGTACATCCGATTCCTCCTTCCTCGAATCCGAGTGCCGGCGTATCACGCGCGACGCCCCACTCCGCCTAGACGCGTCCGTGGCCGCTTTCCCCGTGGACGCGCCTGTACACCACGTAGTACGCCGCTGCCGTGCGCTCCCACGAATACGCCGCCACCTGCGCCGCGCCGGCCTCGCGAAGCTTGTCGGCGAAAGCGATATCCTCGAGGACGCGCGCGCACGATGCGCGGAGACGGTCCTCGTCCTCGGCATCATGGACACACGCCGCGTCGCCGGCGACTTCAGCCAGCGATCCACCGTTCGAACACACCACCGGCGTTCCGCACGCCATCGCCTCGAGCACCGGCAAACCAAATCCCTCGAACCGCGACGGCCACAGCAACACGTCCGCTGCGTTGTACGCCGTCACAAGCTCCTCTTCAGACAATCCCGTCGCATGGACTATCGCGTCGCGAAGGCCGAGTTGGCTCATGAGTGTCTCCTGCGCTGCAGAGAACCGGCCACCGACCTTGAGCAGCATCACCGAATCACCAAGCGCCCGTCGGAGACTCGACACGACACGGAACACGGCCTCGAGGTTCTTGTAGGGATCCGCCGATCCGACATGCAACACGACGCGTTTGCCGGTCAGGCTGTGGCGCTCGCGGAAGACTCCAACGCGCGTCGCGCCGAGAGGCCGGAACGACGGCTCGACGCCCAGCGGAATCACCTCGACGCGTTCCGGCAGACACGCCGTGTGCTCGAGCACGCACCGGCGCGTGAATTGCGAATCGCACACGACACGGCCGCAGGCACTCATGCGCTCGAGGCCGCGAAGGTAGAACGTGCGCCCTGCGCGGCGCGGAAAGGCGTCTTCGATGCGATCATGGAGCAGAAACGGCATCATGTCGTGGCATGTCACGACAGTGCGTGCCGCGCACCGTGCCGGAACACCGGCCGCGTAATCGTTGTCGATGACGTGCAAGACATCGTACGGCTTCCAGCGGAGGCCGAGCGGCATGAGGAGGCGTTTGCGGAGCTTGACGGAGAGACTTCGGTAGTCGAGCGCGTCGGCCACGGGCTCGACGCCGGATTCATCCAGCCGAACGGCATCGCCCGCATCGAGTAGCGGCGTTAGGTTGGCCTGAATCGCGCGGGCCGCACGCACCATACTGAACCGCCCCTCGGCGGGCACGTATCCGGAGATCAGGACGTTCATCCGATGACTCGGTTCCTAGATGCCACCGCTACCGCCCTTCGTGGCTACCTCGACTCGCCAGTACTCGAGCAGGTCCTTCAGTAGCGACTCGAAGGGAATGGCCGGCTCCCAGCCGGTGTCGGCGTTCAAGCGTTCGTACGACCCATAGATCTCGGGAACATCCACCGGCCGCAGGCGTGCTTCGTCGACCTCGACGGTAACGGACGCTGACGACAGTGAGAGAAGGCCGTCCAGGGCACTCTGAACCGTCCGTGCCTGGCCCGAACAGACATTGTATACCTCGCCTCCGCCGCCCTGAAGCGCCGCCAACGTGTACGCCCGCACCACGTCGCGCACGTGGCTGAAATCCCGAGCGGCATTCAGATTGCCCACGCGCAATGTGGGCGGAATGTGGCCGGCCTCGATCTCGGCGACCTGGCGCGCGAAATCCGAGAGCACGAAGCGCGGCGACTGGCCCGGACCCGAGTGGTTGAAGGGACGCATGCACACGATATCCGCGTCTTCGGCACGGCACAAGTAGGAGGTGTACAAATCGGCCGCCATCTTCGATACCGCGTAGGGATTGACCGGATTGAGCGCATGACCCTCGCGCATGGGAAGCCGGTGGGGCCGGCCGTAGACTTCGGCGCTACTCACGTGCACAATCCGTGCGTTGGGCCACGCATGGCGCACGGCCGTGATCAACCGTACCGTGCCGACGACATTGATCTCAAAGGCCCGGGCCGGATCGCGCATCGCCTGCGGCACAAACGTGACCGCCGCAAGATGGAAAACATGCGTCAACGGCCCGGCCCATGCGATCAGCCGATCGACTTGGGTTGGATCGACGATATCGCAGGCCATCCGCGTATCGCATTCCGGGGGCGGCTGCACGTCGCAGCCCACCACTTCCCAACCAGACGCCGTCAAGTGCTCGCACAGAACCCGGCCTACGAATCCCTGAGAACCGGTCACCAACGCCCGACCCGTCATGTTGCCACAGGCTCCTCGCCATGCTGGACGGCCCGCGCGACACGGCGCAGGTCCGCGTCCACCATCGCCTTAATCAAATCCTCGAATGTATAGTCCGGCGCCCATCCGAGCGCCTTGCGCGCCTTGCTCGAATCGCCCAGGAGCAGGTGGACCTCCGCCGGCCGGTAGAACTCCGGATCCACTTTCACGTGCTGTTCCCAGTCCAGCCCGGCGTGGGTGAACGCCACCTCACAGCACTGTCGCACCGTGTGCGTCGCGCCACTCGAAACCACGTAGTCGTCCGGCGCGTCCTGCTGAAGCATGAGCCACATGGCCCGCACGTAATCCTTCGCGTAGCCCCAGTCGCGCTTCGCATCGAGATTGCCCAGCCGCAGTTCATCGTCGAGGCCATGCTTGATCCGCGCCACCGCATTCGTGATCTTCCGCGTGACGAACTCGAGGCCGCGCCGAGGCGATTCATGGTTGAAGAGAATGCCGGATACCGCGAACAGATCATAGCTCTCCCGGTAATTCACGGTAATCCAGTGGCCGTACACCTTCGCGACGCCGTAGGGGCTCCGGGGATGGAACGGCGTGCGCTCCGTCTGTGGCGTTTCCTGCACCAAGCCGAACATCTCGCTCGAGGACGCCTGGTAGAATCGGATCGAGCGATCCACCACGCGGATTGCCTCGAGGGCGCGCGTCACGCCGAGCGCGGTCACATCGCCGGTCAGGATGGGCTGATCCCATGACGTCGGCACGAACGATTGCGCCGCGAGGTTATAGACCTCGCGCGGTTCCGCTTCGCGGAGCGCCTTGATCACCGACACCTGATCCGTGAGGTCCGCCTGGATCAGATGTAGGCGCTTCTTGATGTGGTTGATCCGCTCGAAACTCTCCGTGCTCGCCCGGCGGACGATACCGAAGACTTCGTATCCCTTATCAAGCAAGAACTCGGCCAAGTAAGAACCGTCCTGGCCCGTGATGCCTGTGATCAATGCCCGGGGCGCGTCTGCCGCCATAAACTAGCCCTCCTTGCCGATGGCGGAGGCATCATAATCACGCCCTGGTGTGAAAGCAAATGGCCTCTTCGCGCGTTCCGGCGCGGCGGCACCGCCTCGCGCCACGTCATTCCGGGGACCTCAGGAACCCAAAGGACAAAAGGACAGTTGGGCGGCGGCGGAAGGCATCGGGACACAACCCAGCACCCACGGAATCCGGCGGGAAATCTGCCCGCCATCACCCGTGAACGGAAGCCCTTTGGGCCGTCTCGGTCCTTCTGATCCTTGGCATTGTGGCGGCGCTCCGAAGGTTGGCGCGGGGGCAGCGTGACGCGCGTTTGCGTTTGCGTTTGCGTTTGCGTTTGCGTTCGCGTCGTGGCGTTTCTATACTCACGAGTGGTAGGATTCGCCCTGAAATCAGCGGCGGGCGCGCGTGTCGGCGCAAGGGATCTCATCATGGAACATGTACGGCGGTTGGGTCATACCGCGATCATCATTGCGGCCCTGATCAGTGGATCTGCGCCGATCAGCGTCGCGTCAGCGGCGGGCGCGGCCTCGGTGGACTTCGTTGCACTTCCGACGCCGCACCTCGAGGAGCAGGAGACCCACTTCCTCCGTTTCGACCAGTGGGAAAGCTATGCCTGCTTGGGCGATGGCTGGCTTGACCATCGCGAGAACTTGTGGCTTCAGGATCGTCCGGACAAGCCGCACTACGAATACTACCTCTGCGCGGGCTCGCTCATGGCCGAATTGCACGTGACGGTGCTCAAACCGCGCGATCTCGTGTTGACGATCGAGATGCGCCAGAACTTCTTCCCCCGGCTCAACGGCCAGAAAGTGGATATCCTTTGGAACGGCCATCTGTTGGGCGCGTGCGCTTTCACCAATGACAACGGCTGGGACACGCTGCCTTTTCCCTTCGATGTGCCGCAAGGCGTTCAGCAGGTGGGCAAGAACACGGTCCGGTTTGTGAGCCGCTATGTGGTTGCGCGGAGCGATGTCCGACGCGACGAGAAGCGCGGCCGTCCCTTGGCCTTTGCGCTGGCCTCGTTGCGCCTCGATGATCCGCCGTACGCGCCGGTCGAAGACTCGACCACGCTGACACCCGACCACCAACGCCCGAAATCGATCTGGGCGGATGGCCGTATCTCGCAGCCGGGGAGGACGCGGCTGCGCGTGCCGCTCGATCTGCCCGAGGCGGAACGTGCCGTGTTCACCTTCGATGTCCCGCCGGAAACGCCGCTTCCCGGGGGGGCGCAGGTCCTGCTTCAATATGACACGCCGGACGGCTTGCGCGAAGAGACGCTGGTGCCGCCTGGCGTTTCGACAAAGGTCGAGGCGGACCTCAGTGCCCACGCCGGCGACATCATCGAGATTATCCTCGACGCGTCGATGGTGGATCCGAGTAGCGCCGCCCTGTGGAAGTGTCCCCGGGTGATCCTTGACGGCGCGATCGATGCCGCGGCCGCCGCCCCACCGGATGCGCCCGCCGTTCCGCTCCCGAACGATCTCAACGTCGTGCTCGTTATTCTCGACGCGCTACGCGCGGACGCGCTGGGCTGCTACGGCTACCTGCGGCCCACGTCGCCGAACATCGACGCGCTGGCCGCCGAAGGAATCCGTTTTGATCGCGTCTATTCGGCGGCGCCGTACACGACGAGTTCGACCTGGTCGCTGCTGACCTCGCTGTACCCGTGCCAGCACGGCGCAACCACCGGCGGCCGCCGCGTCAACGAGGCGGTGCCGAGGCTCCACGCTTTGCTCAAACAAGCCGGCATCGCCACCGGACTCGCCTCAGCGAACTTCCACCTCGATCCCAAACGGGCCGCACGCATCGGCGAAGGGTTCGATGAGTATTTCGAAGCCTACGATACCCTCGATATGCTCAAACGGCAAGCGCCGCGCGCGCCCGGCGCGCTGACCGAACACGTCGTCGACTTTCTCACGCGCCGCAAAGACCAGCGCTTCTTCCTGTACGCGCATTACATGGTGCCTCACGACCCCTATTTCCCCAATCCGCCGTACGCGCACTCGTTCTCCATCGAGCCGGTTAAGCCGGTCGACACCTCGTCGAGTTTCCTGATGCCGGTCAACTGGCATGAACGACCACTGCCCCCGAACGATCTGTATCAGATTCGCGCCCGCTACGACGAGAGCATCCTCGAGGCGGATGCGGAGATCGGGCGGATTCGCCAAACCATAGGCGATCTCGGTTTGGCCGCGAAGACGGTGATCATCGTGGCGTCGGACCATGGCGAGGCGTTCATGGAACACGGCCGGCTCGGCCACACATGGCGCGTCTACGATGAGTTCATCCGGATTCCGCTGATCCTTGGGGGCGAACCCATCAAGGCGTTGCTGCCCTACACGTTTGACGGCATCGTGCGCAACATCGATCTGTTTCCCACTATCTGCGACTTGCTGAGCGTGGCCGTTCCGGAGACTTGCGTCGGGTCGAGCCTGTTGCGGCAGCGCAGCAACCGCGCGCACGACCAGGTGCTCCACTATGCGTTGGCCGAGTATCCGCGCAATCCGCTCGAGGCCTACCTCTGGCTTCGGTACAAGCTGATTCGCTCGGAGATCAACGATACGATCGAGGTCTATGACCGCCTCCTGGATCCCGGCGAGCGGCTCAACCTCGCCGAAATGCGGCCGGTGTTCGCCGACTATCTGCTGGCGCAAGGCCTCGCGTGGAAAACGCGGCAAGTGAGCACGAAGCAGTTCGCCTTCACGGAAGATGCGGGGGAGGAGCCGCTCAGCGAAGAAGATGCGGCGCGGCTGAAGGCTTTGGGCTACCTGTAGGCCGGCCTCGCTCCTATTCGAGGTAGCCGAGCGCCCGCAACTGATCTTGGATCTGGGATGCGTCCTGCGCAGAATCCGTCGCCTTGGCCTCGACGGGCACGAATCGGAGCCGTTGCGCCACGGCCCAATGCTCGGCATCGCCTTCATCGAGCGTCAGCGTAAAGGATCCATCCGATATCGTGAATTGGCCGATGTCCGTGTACGTCCACCATTCAAACGGCATGGGCTGGTGCGAGGCAACCTTGAGTTCCTTGAACGCGCCATCTTCGACCGCGTACCGGAAACACGAGGCCGGTTTGCCTTCCGGGGCTACCCGGACGCTGTTCAACACGGCCATCTCGACCTTGTACGTGGCGTTGGGCACTTCAAAATCGAAGGTGATCGGCGGCGCATCTTCCTGCCAACCGCAGCTCCCCACGTAGTTGCCGCGAACCGACCACTTGTTATCCGTCCAGACTTCCTCGCCTCGGCGGGCAAAAACCCACGCGTCCTCCGGCTTGGCGTTGGGCGAGAACTCTTCGATGAACACCGCGGGCGATGTCCGCGCCAAGGACGCATAGGCCTCCCACATCGGCAGATACCGTTGCTTCAGCACGGCTTGCATGGCGTGCGCCGTGTCGCGCGCCTCGGCGATCTTGTCGACGCGATCCGGCAGCCGGTCCGGCATAGCCCAGAGATGCTCATCGTTCGTCAGCGGATTCCATTCGTACTTGTACGCGTCGCTTTGGAGCAACAAGATGGGAATATCGTCGACGTTGCGCGACTGGTACTTCGCGAAGACGTATTCGTGCGGACTCGGCGCATCCGGATTGTGTATCACCGACGCAAGGCTTACGCCGTCCGTCTTGGCAGAGGTCTCGATGCCGAGGAGATCGACCAGCGTCGGCACAATATCCACACTCTCCGTGGTCACGGCAACGCGGCGGCCCGGCGAGAATCCCGGCCCGGCGATGATCAGCGGCACGCGGAGGACTTGTTCGAAAGTGAAGCCTTGCCAATGGCCGAGGCTCTTGCCGTCCTCGGCCAAGGCATCGCCGTGATCCGCACTGATGATGATGATCGTGTCGTCCTCGATCCCGAGCGACTCGAGCTTGGCCACGAGCCGGCCGATGTGCGCGTCTTCGTAATGGATGCTCCCATCGTGGAGTCCGCGCAGGTACTCCTGATCTTCTTTCGAGAACATGCCTCGGTTGGTATCCGTAATCCGCGAGAGTTCCAGCGCCCTTGGATGGGCCTTGTTCAGCCACTGGTCGTGCGGCGGCTTGATGTGATCGAGCCAGTGCGGGAAATGCGTCTCGCACAGGTGCAGGTACGCGAAAAACGTCTCGTCACGGTGCGCATCGAGCCACGGAAAGAACTCCTCGTTCACGGCCTCGACGGATTTGCGCGGATCGCCGACGAAATGCGGCTCCTGAAAGAACCGCCAGAGCCGGCTATCCGGCGTGATCCATGGCGACGTCGAGAACAGGGCCGTCCGATAACCGTGTTGTTCGAGGATCTGGGGCAGGAACTTCTCGTCCTCGGGCGGCGTCCGCCACAGCTCGCGCCAACTGCCGAAGGCCAGCGCAAACACCGGGAAATAGCGGCCCGTCAGATACGAGGACACCGACCAGTTGGTGCAGTGCGACTGGGCGAAATTCCGCTCAAACAGCACCCCGCGCTCGGCCAGTTGGTCGATGTTCGGCGAAGTGGCGCGTTCGTAACCGTAACACGAGAGGTTCTCAGCCCGGCACGCGTCGAGGAGGAGCCAGATGATGTTCGGCTTCTTTGCCAGCGCGCCGGCCGAATCGTCGGCGGCCTGCGCGGACGCACCGAGCAACACGCCGCACGCCACACCAAGTGTCAGTGCGGTGCGCGGAAACAAGGGACATTTGCTACACGAACCGAATCGACGCATCACACACCTGCTGGCTCTGCCGTGCAACCGAGGGCGTCGGAGCCCAAACGGAAATGCGGTTTCTACTCCCTAATACCAACCAACTCGAGGCGCATGGGGATTCCCGACGCGCCGGGAGTGACGCGCCATGATAGCAGAGCCGGCGCGATGCGCGTCAAAGATGGCGGCCGTTTTCCCGCCGGCAGGTTCTTTGGCATATACTGGCAAACGCTGGTTTGTATCGACATTGGACGACCTGGGAATGGCGAGGCATGGATAAGCCCATACTCCTCTTGTTTCACGATGACTGGGAGCTCCGAGGCGACGGCACAGGCGATGTGTCGAGCCTCCAGTACTCGCCCGCCCTATTTCTCATGAATCTTGCCGAATCCCACGGCCTGAAGATGACCTTCTTCGCCGAGGTGGGCCAGCAGTTGGCCTTTCTCGAACAGGCCGGCACCGATAGCGAGCTCACGCGGCAGGCCCGGCTCTGGGAGGAAGCGATCGGTCTTATGCTCGCGCGCGGTTTCGACGTGCAGATGCATGTGCATCCTCATTGGTTCCGCGCTAAACGAGACGTCAACGGCTTCGCTCTGGATAGGAACTGGAACCTGGCTACGTATCCTCCAGACGAGCGCCGGGCCATTCTGGCCAAGAGCACGACGTATCTCCGTCAACTCGTCGCCAAACATGCGCCGGGCGTCGAGGTCGAGGTCTTCAAGGCGGGCTCCTACGGCACGCAGCCCTCGGCCGGACTGCTACGCGATCTCCGCGAAGCGGGCTTCCGTCTTGTGCTGGGCGTGCAGAAAGGATTGCGTATCGATCATCCGGATTTCCAGGCGGATTGCATGAACCTGGAAGAGGATACGTTGCCGTATTGCCCGGTTATCGACGATATCTGCCGCGTGGGCGACGGCGACGCGGACCTCACGGTCGTGCCCATGACACATTACGTCGTGGACATCAGAAGCAAGGCGGCCCGCGTCGTACGACGTCTCGTGCAAGCGGCACGTCCCGCGAAGGAACCAGCCGGCGCAGCGTCCGGCGCCACGCGCGCTCCGAGTCCCCTTGTCCCTTCCTTCCGCCAACGCGTGACGCAGCAACTCCTTGGCCGATCCTACGCCCGCCTGGATTTGGGATCGGGCCAACGCTTCACGGAGTGGAAATGGGCACTGGATCGAATTATGGCGCGTTTGGCCGACGCGTTCGAGGCCCCGGTGCCATTCACTATCGAGTGCCACTCGAAGAACATCCCAGGGAATGAGGAGCAGGTGCGGCGATTCTGGGACTATCTGTTCACGGCGTACGACGAGCGCATCGAAACCGAGACCATGTCAGGCCTCCTCAACCGCATCGACGCCGGGGCCATCACCATAAGGAAACGTCCCGCTCGATGAGCAACATCCTGGGCCAGACACCTCCGTCGGACATGAACGTCAACGCGTTGCGCGAGGCATTCGTCGCGCCTTCGCGGGCGGGCGCGTGCGCCTCGATCTCGAACGCAGACGAGCTGCCGGCCGCCGACACGCTTACGTGGGACGCCCTGCGGTTGACGTTCCAGATGGACTGGCGACGCCTCGATCCCCTCTTACTGAAGCTACACTACCGCCGCGAGCGCATCGTCGATCCGGAACAGCGCCGCCGCGTCCAACACTTCCTCGTGATGGCGTACGCCAACAGTCGCGATGTGCGCTATCTCAACGAATACCTGTGGTTTCGCGGGAACGGTGCGACGGACCTCGATGCCTTGGCCTATACGCTCTTCGCTGAGAACGTGGACGCGGCAGGCATTCACGTCTTCCCCCTGGCCACGCCGGAGGCCGTGCGCCAACGCATCGTAGCAATCAACGCCGAAGTGGACAGCGCGCCGAAACGCGAAGTCCCTTGCACCTTCCGCATCGGTCTGCTCGGCACGCCCAGCGCCTTCACGAGACTCCACCGCACCTTGGCCGAAGCGGGTCACCACCCGCGCATCTACTTCTTCACCTATGAACCGAAGGCCTGGAAACGGTTCGTGAAGAGCACGCCGGCGTTGGCCCGCGCCGCCTTCATGATCAAGGGATGCCGGCTGCCGTATACGACCATCGCCAAGGACTATCGCGATAAGAGCATTGGCGACGACCTCGCGGCGGAGGGCCTGGACGTCGGCATCCAGCGCATCGGCTTCATCGTGAAGAACCACATCATCGAGCCGTTCCGCATGGGCCTGTTCAACGGGCATATGGCCGTGCTGCCCTTCATCCGAGGCCGGTCGAGCGTCGAGTTCTCCATGATCCACGGATTCCCGGTGGGGGCCACCGTTCATTTTGTGGACGAGGGAGTGGACACCGGCGAGATCGTCCGTGTGTTCGCGCACGAGGTTCCCGAGTTCGCCGGCTCGACGCTGGACGAACTCAAGCGAGTCATCACAGCGCGCACGGATCAGTGGTTCGCTGAGACGATTCGGTTCCTATCCGAGCGGCAGGTGAGTCCGCAGCCGAATCCCTGGGAGGAGGGGCTCCAGTACTACACGATGCATCCGGAACTTGGCGCGTTTGTCGAGCGGCATGGGCCGCGCGGGTAGGCCCGCGAACCGGCGTCATGGCATTCGCCAAGCGGCTGTCGATTCGATAACCTGCTTGAATTTCGGATAGTTCGCTTCGTGCGAGTACCGGTCGATGACGGCCTGCCGGGCCGCTCGGCCCATGCGTTCGCGCAACGCGGGATCGACGATAAGCCGCTCGAGCTTATCGTGCCACTCCTCGGGCGAATCGGCCAGGAACCCGGTGACGCCATCCTCGATGACCTCGGCATTCATGCCCACGGGCGAGATGACGCACGGGGTGCCGACGGCCATGTGCGCCAAGGCCTTGTATGCGCACTTGCCCATGGCGCGCTTCGAGTACGTCAACGGCATGAGGCCGATGTCGGCTTCCCTGAGGTAATCCACCTCGCGCGCCATTTCCCACTCCTCGTTCACCACCTCGACGCCGTCCAGTCGATACGTACCGTTCGAGGCCACCTTCAACACGATCCGGTGCTTCTGTGCCAGCGCCTTGAGGACGTCCTCGATAACCTCGAAGTAGCCGAGGTTCGTCCATAGGCCCGTCCAGCCAAGCACGACGGGGCGGTCCGGCGAAGGCTCCGGATAGGTCTTGGCCGTGTGGATGCTCATGTCGATGCACGTCGGAATGACGGTTACGGTGCCGATGTGTGGCGCAACGTGTTCCCTGAGGTAGTTGTTGCCGACCACGGCCTGCACGCACATCCGACACATCTTCCAGACCCAATCGAAATCCTGGAACGAGAGAAACGGACTTTCCACGTACGCTGGCCGCTCCCACACCGCATCATCGATGTCGAACGCCACGCGCGGATTCAGCCGGTGCACGATGCGCTCGAAGAAGGGCGGGCCGTACGGAAACAGGTCGCGATGGATGAACACCGCGTCCGCGTCGAGGACGCGCGGCACCTGCGTGCACCGGCGCAGGAACGTCACGAGATGGTAGAAGACCTTGGCCCCTTTGCCACCCTTTTCGATACAGCGGCGGTAGAGTCCCGACCCATTCGGCAGACACACGATACACGTGTATCCATCCGCGCGGAGCATCTCCGCAAACCGGAGCACCCGGTTGCGAATCGCCGCGTTCTTGGTCACATTATTGGCAAACAGCACCACCTTCACAGACGGAAACTCCTCGATATCCGCACGCCAGCCGGCGGCAGTCACACGTCTGTCCGCCTTGCGCCAGGAGGTCTAGCACAGCATCGCCGACGAAAACAAGAGTCCCTGCCGCTCCAGCGCCTCGTGCTCTGGTGTCTGATATCTCGTTATCTAGCTCGGAGAAGAATTGACTTCCAGGACGCTGAGACGCTAGTCTGCGGCCCTTATTTTTCCCATCCATTGAGGAGTAGAAGCCGTGTATTCAGCGAATGTTCTGGACCAGATCGGCAACACGCCGATCGTCTGCCTCAAGGAGATGACGGGCGCCAATATCTTCGCCAAGGCGGAGCACCTGAATCCGGGGGGGAGCATCAAGGATCGCGTGGCGCGGTTCATGCTCGAGGAGGCGGAGCGGAAGGGCAATCTCCGGCCGGGGATGACCATTGTCGAGCCGACATCGGGCAACACGGGCATCGGCCTGGCCCTGGTCGGCCGGCGGATGGGCTACAAGGTCACCATCGTGATGCCGGCGAACATGAGCGAGGAGCGCAAGAAGATCATCAAGGCACTCGGCGCGGACCTCGTCCTGACACCGCCTGAGGAGAGCCTCGAAGGCGCCGTGCGCGAGGCCCGGCGGATGAAAGAGACCGATCCGCAGGTCTTCGTGCCGCAGCAGTTCGAGAACCCGGCTAACCCCAAGATCCACACCCTCACGACCGGGCCCGAGATCTGGCGTCAACTCCGTCATCACGTGGACGTGTTCGTGTCGGGTCTCGGGTCGGGCGGCACGCTCCAGGGCGTCGGCTCGTTCCTCAAGGAATGCAATCCCAAGACGCTGGTCGTTGCCGTCGAACCCAAGAACGTGTCGGCCTTGCTCGGCCACGAGCCCGGACTCCACAAGATCCAGGGCATCGGCGACGGTTTCGTTCCGGCGGTACTCGATCCGTCGATTGTGGATCGCGTGTTCGAGGTCACGGACGAGGACGCCATCGACACGGCGCGGCGGCTGGCGCGTGAGGCGGGATTGCTCGTGGGCGTGTCGTCCGGAGCCAACGCCTGGGCATCGATCGAGATCGCGAAGGAAGTCGGGCCGGAGGCCCGGATCGCAACGATTCTGGCGGATCGCGCCGAGCGGTATTTCTCGACGAGTCTGATCTAGCGCGATGAATGACCGCTGCTGTCGCCGTCCGGGAACCTCGCCGGCCAGAAGTGCCATTGTATGAGGTAGGCCGTGTCGCGTCGAATCCCGCGAGAGGGGACGATCAAGGACTGACTCAAGCGAGACGGAGTCCGGTCCGTCCCCGCTTTGCACCGAAGGAAACCCTATGAATACGAAACGAAAGAAGGTGGCCGTCCTGATGGGCGGCATGAGTTCCGAACACGAAGTCTCGATGCACTCGGGCGAGATGGTGCTCGCCAGCCTCGATCCGGACAAGCTCGACGCGGTGCCGGTTCGCATTTCCCGCGATGGGACATGGGCCTTCGGCGATGAGGCGCCCATGAGCATCTTCGACGCGGTGCCGCGCCTCGAAGCGCTCGGACTGGACTGCGCCTTCATCGCGCTCCACGGCCCCTTCGGCGAAGACGGCCGGCTCCAGGGCATGCTCGACCTTCTCGGTATCCCGTACACGTGCTCGGGCTGTGCCGCCAGCGCCCTCGCTATGGACAAGATTCGCTCGAAAGCGGTGGTCCGGCAATTGGGCGTCCGCGTGGCCAACCACGTCGTCGTACACCGCACCGTATGGAACACTGACCGAGACCGGGTCATGGACAAAGTCGCCTCGAAGCTCGGATTCCCGTGTGTGATCAAGAGTCCGTGTCAAGGTTCGAGTCTCGGCATGGCCATCACGCGCGAAGCCGCCGATTTTGCGGCCGATATCGAAGCGGTGTTCGCGTTCGGCGACGAGGTCATGATCGAGGAATTCGTCAACGGCATCGAGTTGACCTGCGGCGTGCTCGATCTCGATCCCGGGTCGCCACCCATCGGATTGCCCGTCACCCAGATCATCCCCGTCACGTCGAAATTCTTCGACTACGAGGCCAAGTACACGCCGGGCGCCAGCCGGGAGATCACGCCGGCCGAGATTCCGGACGAACTCGCCGCGGCCGTCCAGGGGATCGCCGTGCGTGTCCACCAGGCCGTCGGGGGTCGCATCTGGAGCCGGCACGATTTCTTGGTCGCCGGGAGCGATCCCGTCTGGATCGAGATCAACACCGTCCCCGGTATGACCCAGACGTCGCTCTATCCTCAGGCCGCGGCCGCGGCGGGTATCTCGTACGCGGAACTCATGGAGCGGTTTATCGAAGCGGCGATAGCCTTCGGCTGAGTCTCAAGGGGACTGACACGTTCTGCGCGCAGCGAAGCGGAGCGGAAAACGCTGTCTGTCCCGGCGCAGAGTGCGGTATACTGTCTCTAAAGTGAGGAGCGCCATGGCTATACGATTCACAAAAATGCACGGTCTAGGCAATGACTACCTGTTCATCCAGGGTGAATGGCAGGCCATCGACGATCCGGCCGAACTGTCGCGCCGCATGAGCCACCGGCACCTTGGCGTGGGCGCCGACGGGATCATCCTAGTCTTGCCATCGAAGGACGCCGACTTCGCGATGCGCATCTTCAATGCCGACGGCAGCGAAGCGGAAACCTGCGGTAACGGCATCCGATGTTTCGCGAAATACGTGTACGAGCGCGAGATGACCGACAAGACCGATTTCGTCATCGACACGTTGGCCGGGCCGAACGGCGTTCGGCTTACCACCGAGGGCCGGCACGTCCTCCGCGTGCGGTCGAACATGGGCCAGCCGCGCTTCGAGCGCAGCGAGATCCCCATGATCGGTGCGCCCGGCCGCGCAATCGAGGAGCCCCTCGACGTTGACGGCGAGACCTACGCCGTCACGTGCGCCAACATCGGCAATCCGCACGCCGTGGTATTCGTGGACGACGCCACCGCCGTGCCGTTGGCCGAAATCGGCCCGAAGATCGAGAACCATCCCCGGTTTCCCCAACGCACCAACGTCGAGTTTGTTAACGTCGTCGACCGCGAGAACATCGTGATGCGGATCTGGGAGCGCGGTAGTGGCATCACCATGGCCAGCGGTAGCGGATCATGCGGCGCCGCGCTCGCCTCAATGATTACGGAGCGCGTCGGCCGGCGCGTCCGCGTCCATCTCGTCTATGGCATCCTCGATATCGAGTGGGCCGAGGACGGGTTCGTGTACCAAGAAGGCCCCGCCACCGAGGTCTTCAGCGGAACCTGGCAAACGGAACGCCAGGGAGAATAGGGAGGCGCCCATGGCTGTGAGGCTTGCCGTGTTGCTGTCGGGCAGCGGAACCACCCTGCAAAACATCATCGACCGGATCGACGCCGACGAACTCGATGCGCGCGTGTGTTGCGTCATCGCATCGCGCCACGACGCCTACGGCCTCGAGCGCGCCCGGAAACACGGCATCGCCACCGCCACCATCGTCCGCAAGGAATTCGTCGATACCGCTGCGTTCAGCGAGGCCATCTGGACAGAGGTCCGCGCACACACGGCCGACCTCGTCGTCCTTGCCGGCTTCATGTGCCTGCTCGATGTCCCCGCCGAGTTCGACGGCCGCATCATGAACGTGCATCCGGCGTTGATTCCGGCCTTCTGCGGCAAAGGCATGTACGGCCACCACGTCCACGAGGCCGTGCTCGAGTACGGCGCGAAGGTCTCCGGGGCCACCGTGCACTTCGTCGACCCCGAGTACGACCACGGCCCTGTGATTCTCCAGGAAGCCGTGCCCGTCCTCGAAGACGACACGCCCGACACCTTGGCCGACCGCGTCCAGGCCAAAGAACGCGAGCTATACCCCCGCGCCATCCAGCTCTATGCCGAGGGCCGCCTACGGCTCGACGGCCGCCACGTCCGCATCGCCCCCGCGTGAGCCTGCGGTCGCAAGACGGGAACTGGCACCGACCGAAACGACGCCGCTCCCTAAAAGAAGGAGGGAGCGGCGGGCGTGGGGAACCCGCCGCTCACATTGCGGGGAGTGCTTGAAACCTATTTCCGTGTTTCTTGGCGCAAGAGGGTCACGGTCGATTGAGCCCTTTTGTCGAAACCGTCTTTTGGGCTGCGGATACTGGTTCCGTGGGACTCAACGCGTGTAAGGCATTTGGGCTTGGGCTGCGGTACGAACTCCATGGGGCATGAAGTTGTGTTCATGTCTTACACCTTGTGGTTCCAAACACCGGGCGCAGTCTAACACAACATATGGTAGTTGTCAAGTCTTTTATGCACAAATTGTGCGCCCTTTTTGCGGACTGCTTTTGAGCTGAGGATAGCTAAACCCTTGACAGACAGGCAACAAAGCTGTCAAGACGGCTCTTGTGTTCAATCCTGCGGGTCTTGTGGTGTGAATACGAAGAAAGGAAATCGCGTTCTTTCGCCCCCGGAAACGTCCTAAAATAATCGGGTACAAGTGGTTGCGGAATCAGACTATTGTTAATGGGGACTGACAGCGAGGCGATTCCAGCGAGTTTTGCTTAGTGTTTTCACCACAACCGGGAAGTCAGCAGGAAAGCATCCTGCGAGACCGATAGGACATATGGAAGAGAAGGACGACGGGCCGTGGCCGTGTCAACGACGGCCAACCAATCAGACGCACTCCGACCGCGCCGTGCCCGGTGTCAGAACGCCTCGCCTCGGGCGTGTTGCTCGGCGAGCGCGGCGATCTCGTCCTTGTCGAGTTTCGGGAATAGCACGGTGGGTTTTTCGAGGGGACTGCCGGCCGCGAGTCGTTGCTTGGCGCCCTCCCAGCCGTCCTCGCCGCCCTCGGGGCCGCCCGCCGGGATCGTCACGCCCAGGATCGCCGCGAGCTGCTTGGCACCGTCCGGCATGAACGGGGCCATGGTCGTGCACAGCGCGCGCACCACTTGGCACGAGACGTAGAGCGTCGTGGCCGTACGCTCGAGGTCGGTCTTCCGCGTGGCCCACGGCTGCTTGGCGTCGAAATACTGATTCGCGCGGCGGCCCATTTCGATGAACCGTTCGAGGGCAAGCCGGAACCGGAATCCGTCGAGGGCCTCGCCGATGGCGTCGATCTGCTCCGGCAAGAACGCGAGCAGGGCCTTGTCCTCGTCATCGAGCGCGCCGGGCGTCGGCACCTTGTCGTCGAAGTTCTTGCAGGCCATCGAGAGCGTGCGATGAACGAAGTTGCCGACGACGTCGCACAGTTCACCGTTATACCGGTTCACGAACTCATCCCAATCGAAGGCGGCGTCGCGCGTCTCCGGCATGATCGCGCACAGGTAATAGCGAATCACATCCGGCCGGAATCTCGACACGAACCAACGGACGCTGATCATGTTGCCTTTGGACTTCGAGCCCTTCTCGGCCTTGCCGGTTTCCCGGTTGAGGACGTTGAGGTACTCGTTGCCGAGGACGTTGTCGGCGAGGACGTAGCCGTCTTGCGCCATGAGATAGCACGGAAACATGATCGCGTGGAACGGCACATTGTCCTTGCCGATGAAATGGAGTAGCCGCGTGTCCGGCGAACGCCACCAGGGATCCCACGCGTCCGCGTCGCCATAGGTATCGATGCCCCACTGCCGCGTGTTGGTCACATAGCCGATCGCGTTGTCGAACCAGACGTAGAAGCGCTTGCCGGCCGTATCCGGATCGTCGAGGGGGATCGGCACGCCCCAGTCCGTGTCGCGCGTGATGCACCGCGGCCGGAGCTCGTTCAGCCAACTGTAGGCGATGCCCTTGACGTTCGTCCGCCACTCGGGATGCGAATCGAGCCAAACCCTCAACGGCTCGATGAAAAGATCGAGGCGGAGAAACCAGTGCGCCGAGTTGCGCAAGACCGGCGTCGACGTGTCGCCGGGGATATTGGCGCGCGGGTTGATGAGATCGTGCGCCGAGTACTGGGCGCCGCAGTTCTCGCACTCGTCGCCCGTAGCTTCCTCATAGCCGCATTTTGGGCACGTGCCCTTGACGTAGCGATCCGGTAGAAAACGATCCGACTGCGCCGAGTACCAGAGTTCCATTTCGTGCTTATCGACGTAACCGCGGCCATAGAGGTTCCTGAAGAAAGCCTGCACCGTCTCGGTGTGCAGCGGCCACGAGGTGCGGCCATACAGATCGTACGAAATGCCGAGCGACGCAAAGGCTTCCGCGTTGGCGGCGTGGTATTTGTCGATGACGTCCTTTGGCGTGACGCCTTCCTTGAGGGCCGTCAGCGTGATGGGCACACCGTACTCATCCGAGCCCCCGATGAACAGCACCTTCTCGCCGCGCACGCGCTTGTAGCGGACGAAGATATCCGCCGGCAGGTAAGCACCGGCGATATGGCCCAAGTGGATGTGTCCGTTGGCGTATGGCAACGCACTGGTCACCAACGTGCGCGCGAATCTCCGCTTTTCCGTCATGGATTTCCTCGCTCTCGTTCAAGACAGGGTGATTCCGGGCCATAGCTTACCAAACCGTGGCCCGGGAATAACAATCGCGTCGCCCTCGGAAAACTGGAAATCCTTGGCCTCGACGCGCTACGCTTTGGGAATGGCGCGTGTCCGGCTAGCCATAGGCGACCCTGCGCAACGGCTGACGCTCAGAACCATGCTTGAGGCAGAAGGGCACTGTCTTGTCGATGCCGACCCCGAGGCTGTGATCGTAGACGATCCGGCCATGGCCGTCGCGCAGGCGGCGCGGGTGCCGGTGGTCGTCTTGACGTCCGTGGCTGCAGTGCGCGATGCCCTGGACGCGATGCGGGCCGGCGCATTCGGCTACATCCTGTTGCCGCTGCAACCGCGTGAGGCCGGGATGGCCGTTGTGCGTGCCATCGAGTGGTGGCGCGCGAGGGCCGGCGCGCCGACGTCCAATGATGAGCTCAGGACCCTCGCCGAGGTCGAGCTCGAACACATTGGGCGGACGCTGCGCCAGTGCAAAGGCAATCGTGCCGAGGCCGCCCGTCGACTCGGGATTGGCCGGAACACGTTATGGCGTAAGCTCAACGAGACCGAACAACAGGCAAGGAGACGCGAGTAGTCATTATGAGTGAGAAGCTGGGATGGCATAGTTTAGGAACGACCTTTGAGTGCGCTTGCGGCGTGACCCATAAGCTCCCCATCGAGGCGTGTCACACCGGAACGGACGCGGCGGATCGCATGGCGGATTTCGCCCGCGCGCGGTGCGGCACGACGTGTCTCGTGATTTCGGATGAGAACACGCGCGCGGCGGCCGGCGATCGGCCCGTGGCCGCGTTGACGAACGTTGGCAAGCATGTCTCGGAGAAAGTGTATCCCGGCGAACCCTTCGAGGCCACCGAGGAACTGGCAAAGACCGTCGCCGAACTCGGCGCCGGCGTCGACTTCTTCGTGGCGATTGGCACGGGGACGCTCTGCGACCTTGCCAAGTATGCCGGCGACAAGCTCGGGCGGCCGGTTTTGCTCTACCCGACAGCGGCGTCAATGAACGGCTACACATCGGCCATCGTCGCGCTCAAGGTACGCGGCCTGAAGCGTACCCAACCGTGCAAGCCGGCTCTCGGTGTCTTCTCCGATCCCGAAGTGGTGGCCACGGCGCCGCAGCGCATGACGGCGGCCGGCGTGGGGGACTTCCTGTCCAAGGCCTCCTCCTCGGCGGACTGGCGCGCCTCGAACATCCTGCGCGGCTGCTATTACTGCCCGCGTCCCACGGAATTCAGCGAGGATATCCAGAAGAAGATCCTGGCGGCCGGGCCGCGCATCCGCGCCAACGAGCCCGAGGCCATCAGCTTGGTCCTCGACGGACTGCTCCTGACCGGCTTCGGCATGGTGGTGGCCGGTTCGTCGGCCCCGGCCTCCGGCGGTGAACACCTCATCTCGCACTACCTCGACATGAAACATGCCCTGTACCACACCGAAAACGATCTCCACGGCGCCCAGGTCGGTGTCGGCACCATCTACGCCCTGGGGCTCTGGGAGAAGGTGCTCGCGCTCGATCCCGAGTCGCTCGATCCCGAGGCGCTCGCCTCGAGCCATCCTTCCGAAGACGCGATCCGCGTCTGGATCGAGGAGGACTGGGGGCCCGTCGCGCCCGAGGTTCTGGTCCAATGGCGCGAGAAGTCCCTCGATCGCCAAGCGCTGAAGGCCGAGATCGAGCGATTCATCGAGAAGCAGTGGGAGATGCGCGAACTCCTCAGCCGGGACTTGCTGCCCTCGGCGCAAGTGGCCCAGCTCATTCAGGACGCCGGCGGCGCGATCACGGCGGAAGGCCTCACGGTACCCATTGAGGAGTACCGGAAGGCGGAGCGGTTCGCGCGATACCTGCGCAATCGGTTCACGATTCTGGATCTGGCGGCCGAGTTGGGCGTGGTATGAATGCGCTCCTGGCGTTTGCTGTCCTTGTGGCCGCAGGCGCCGGCGGCGCATCCGATTTGTCTCTCAGCCCCTCCGACGCAGCCGTCCTGCGCGCGGTCGAGGACGCCTTGCGGGCCAATCCTGAGCTCCTCGATCATCACTGTGGTTACCGCGCGCTTCTTGATGCGAATCCGCCAATGGCCTCGGCGGAAGACGCCTTCGTTTCGCTCGCCGTCATCACTTCCTTCCGCGAGCGCGAGGCCGCATTCGACGAGGCCCTGGCGAACGAACCGAGCGCAGAAGCCCTTCTCAACCGCTACGCCGAGGCACTGAGCCGCGATACGGCGCTGCTCCGAGCCGTCGACGCCGTGTTCCGCGACGTCATCGCCGTGGTCGAGAACGCCGCTACCGCCGAGTCCATCCGGTACATGCTCGGCCACGTCGACACGGCCATCGAGTGGCTTGGCTCACCGTCGTCGAACCGTCAAGCGCCTGATGGCCTCGGCCCGCTGGCTGCGGCGCTCCGGCTCGATCCGGATCGACGGCGCGCGCTCAGCGACCACCTGTTCACGCTCCATGAGAACCCCCTTGCCCATACGCATGTGTTCCCCTGGTGGCAAGTGGCCGACGGGGACGACGCCGTGGGCCAGCGCTACGCCCTGCTGCTCAATGACCTGCTCAGACACGGCACGCGATTCTGGACATGGCATCGCCGCGAGGTGGCGCTCGCGATGCAGCCACACGCGCGGGATTGGATTCGATACTGGCATCGCCGCCTGCGCCGCGCCCCGGAACTCGCCGACCGATACTACCGCTACCGGAAGACCCTCCTGGACAATCCGATGCTCGATCGCGGCGTCTGCCAATGTCTGCATGGCGACAGCGCGCCCGACGATGTCGCGACGAGGGTGTGGCCGCCCGAATCCAAGCCGCCGGCCCTCGAACCGTTGGCTGCGTCCGGCGAAGCCATTTCGCGGCCACAGGCCGCAGACCTGATGCCGAAGCGGCCCGATCGGCCATCGGTGCCGCGTCCCGCGATGCCGGCAATGCCGATCAGGCCGGCAACTCCAGAGAAACCGGAAAGACCCTCAACGCCCGAGCCTGGTGTGTCGCGCGTCGATTCCGTGGGTACGCCGTAGCCGCAACGGGGCCTCCATGACCGAGTCGGCGCTATCCGTTCGATGAACATGATCACGACACTGCGGCGAAGAGGAGTTTTGCGGTGTGGATCATTGCCGGGCTTCGGTCGTCTCGGCTATACTGATTGCCATGGTTGCCATCCTGAAATGCCGACAATGGATCGCACATTCCGCGATCCGGCGAGCCATTGTCGCCGTGTCCGTAGCAATCCTTGTTGTGGGGCCTGTGCGTCTGCTCAGCGATCCGCAGTCTTGGGCAGGGCGGCCTGGGGCAGCCTCGGATGCGGTGGGGCTGAGCGAAGCGCCCGCCACGTTTCCGGCGCCGGCAGGTTCAGCGCGGCGCGGGTTGCCGCACGCGGACCTCTTCACGTTCTCCGGTAGCCGTGTGGCGTCCGACGTACCGTGCCGTTTCGCGCGTGGGGCGCTGGGCGAACCGGGCGCCTTCTGCGCGGCCAGTTCGCGTGCTCGGATCCTTTTCAAACGCCAGCTTCAGGTATGATCCCCCTCCTCTTCTCGCCAGTCTTGTCCTCATCCTAGCACCATTCCGCGACGATCCTCCCACGCCGTCATTGATGCGGCCCTCCACGGGGTCTCAGGCGCTCTGCGTCGAGCCCGGGCCACGAAGGCGCCGATCGTCCGATTTCCAGAAAGGATCATTCCATGAGTACCCAAGAACGCACGTGTCCCTGCACCCACTGTGAGAAGACAGTCCCGTTCCACTATGCGCGCGTCAATCATCTTCAGCACCTGTGGCTCACGCTCTTCACGCTCGGCCTCTGGTTCCCCATATGGCTCTTCGAGATTCTGGGCAGAACCAGGATCTGTGATGTGTGCGGGAAGCCCGTAAAGTAGTCGGGCATCCGTTTCCCAAGTCGTTGAAGCCTCAGAGGGTGCGATTGCCCAGGCCGCTCCCGTTGACGCAGGATTGACCCGCGTCAACGGAGCGGCTTACGGTCGTCCAGCCGGGCGCATTGGACAAGGCAAGCCCGCGACAGGCGCCGGCGAGGCCGTCACGGTCGAGCACGGGATGCCGTGGCGTGGTGGGCCGTGGTTTTGGCGCTCGTGACCGTCTTTGGCGCAGCGGTTCGGCGCCGGGCCAGCATATAGGACCTATTGGTTGATCTATCCGAGGCGGGCGCGCTTGACGAGGTAGGCCTGCAACAGGCGGTCGTAGGGCGTCTGGGTGTCGATCTCGAGGTAATCGACACGGCTTTCTGCGCAATCGCGGCGATAGGTGTCAATGAATTCCTCGACCAGTCGGAGGTACTCGCTGCGGATGGCTGGCGGCTCGATCTGGATTCGCGCGCCGGTTTCCATGTCTTTGAACTCCGTCATCTGCGCAAAGGGGAGCGTGAGCTCGTCGTGGTCGAAGAGGTGGAAGAGGATGACCTCGTGCTGTCGGTGGCGGAAGTGTCGGACGGCGCGCAAAACGAGCCGGGGATCGTCGAAGAGGTCGGAGATGATGATGATGAGGCCTCGGCGCTTGAGGTGGTTGGCCAGGTTGTGAAACGTGGTTGAGACGTCGGTCTCGCGGCCCGGTTCGATCTGTTCCATGTGGCCGAGTAATCGTTTGAAATGTGAGGGCGTGCTTCTTGGCGGCAGAAAGGTCCGGATGTCCTGATCGAAGACGACGAGACCTACGGAGTCCTGTTGGCGGATCATGAGGTAGGCGAGCGAGGCGGCGAGGTAGCATCCGTACTGGAGTTTGGTGATTTCGCCGGAGCCGTAGCCCATCGAGGCGCTTGCGTCCAGGAGGATGTAGGCGCGCAGGTTGGTTTCCTCTTCGTACTGCTTCACGTAGAGCCGTTCGGATCGGCAGTAGGCGCGCCAGTCGATATGCCTCGGATCGTCGCCTTTGACGTAGTTGCGATGCTCGGAAAAGACAAGACTCGATCCATGATACGGACTCCGGTGCAGGCCGGCAATGAAGCCCTCGACGACGCTCCGCGCGATGAGGCGAAGGCTGCCGAGTCGCGCGGCGGCTTTCGGATCGAAGTACTGGTATGTCTGGCTCACGCGGAGACATCCTCTACGGCGGTCGGCGCCGGATATCCCGCTACCGGTAGTCCTTCTCGGAGGGCTCGGCCACGGTCTTGACGAGTCGGCGGATGATGGCGTCCGGCGTGATGCCTTCGGCATCCGCGTTGAAGTTGGTGAACAGGCGATGGCGCAGCACCGGCAGCGCTACGTTGCGGACGTCTTGACAGGACACCGCGTACTTGCCCGTGAGGAGCGCCCGGGCTTTGGCGCCGAGAATGAGGTATTGCGTGGCACGGGGGCCGGCGCCCCACGTCAGATAGTCGTTGATGAAGTCCGGCGCCTCGGGCAGTTTCGGACGGGTGGCACGGACGAGGTCGGCGGCATACCGAACGACGTGCGTGGTGACCGGCACGCGGCGCACGGTGCGCTGGAGGGCCAGGAGTTCGGCCCCGCCCATGACGCTCTTGATCTCGGTATCGCGATCCGAGGTCGTGGCCTGCACCACGGCGATTTCCTCGTCCCGGGTCGGGTAGTCGATGAAGATGTTGAACATGAACCGGTCTTGCTGGGCTTCGGGCAGGGGATAGGTCCCTTCCTGTTCGATGGGATTCTGCGTGGCGAGCACGAAGAAGGGCAGCGGCAGCGGATAGGTCGAGCCGCCGGCGGTGACGTGGTATTCCTGCATGGCCTCGAGCAGAGCGGCCTGGGTTTTGGGCGGCGTGCGGTTGATCTCGTCGGCCAGAACCAGATTGGCGAACACCGGGCCTTTGAAGAACTGGAAGTGGCGGCGGCCCGTGTCCGGGTCTTCCTCCACCACGTCGGTACCGATGATATCCGACGGCATGAGGTCGGGCGTGAACTGGATTCGACTGAACTCGAGGTCGAAGATCCGGGCGAGCGTCTTGACGATGAGCGTTTTCGCGAGGCCCGGCACGCCGACAACGAGGCAATGGCCGCCGGCCAGGATGGCGATGAGCATCTCGGTGATCACGGACTTCTGGCCGATGATCTCCTTCTCGAGTTGGCCCATGATCCGCTGATAGGACTCGCGCATGAATCGCGCCGCATCGAGGTCCTGGGGTGGCGTCTTGGAGGGCGTTTCGGTCATGGATGATTCCTTGATACTGCGTTAGTGCGTCAGCGCGTACATCACGACATTCATGGCCAGCCGCAGACTGTCTTCTTGGCAGATGTCGTTGACATACGGATGCTCGATACCTTCCCAACCATTGCCGAGGTCGTCGCGGCTGTACACCACGGCATACAGGCCCTCGACGCGAACGCCTTCGAGCCTCGGCGCGCTGTCGCCGGTCCGTGTCAACGTTACACGCTTCACGGGATACAGCGCCGAGTATAGCGCATCCTCCGCAGGAATCGCCTCGAGCGCGCGATCTGGGAGCACGCGGGCCATTTCGCGTCGGAAGGCCGTGTCGAAAGCGGTCCGGCCGCAACAGGCATCGGCGAGGAGGAATCCCCCGTCGAGCAGATAGGCGCGCAGGTTCTGGACTTCCTGCTCCGAGAAGCGGAATTCATGGTGGCCCGTCATGTACAGAAATGGCACGTTGAACAAGTCTGTCGACATGGCGTCGACGTTCTTCCGAACGAACCTCACGTGGATGGCCGAGTTTCGGTTGATGGCCTTGAGGAGGTTGGCCACGGCGGAGGGATCCGGATCCCAATCGCCTTCGTGTATGAGCTGGCCGAACACAAAGGCGTCGGTCGCCGAGACGGCGTCTTCCTCGTAGTAGTCTTTCTGGGCGCTGAACGCGCGGCCCAGCTCGTGATTGGCCAGACAGTAGGCGAGGATATTCGTGCCAAGGCGCACGGCGTCGGACGGCTCGATGCGGTGGCCGGCGTCGTGGACGTGCCCGTCCCAGCCGCAGCTCATGTCGTAGCGCCAGAAGAGGACGGCCGCCCGGCAGCCAAGCTCGACGGCCAGGATCTCGGGCGTGTCGTTCTTCACGACCTTGACGCCATCCTGGAATGCGACGGTGTCGATGTCGAAGAAGGCGTGGAAAAGGGGATGGTCCGAGGGCAAGGGCGCCAGTCGACGGTTCGGAAACAGCTTCTTGGCGAGATCGGTGAACGCATCGATGAACGGGCCGCTACCGCAACAAGCGTCGCCAAGGAGCGTGCCGCCCGCGATCACATATTGGCGGATGATATCCGCGAGTTCCGGCCGGAAGGAGAAGCCTTGGTGGCCGGTGATGTACAGGATGGGCGTCTTGCTTGGATCGGGTTCGAACTGATGCTCGTCGACAACGTCAACGCGGTAGTTGATATCCAGCTTCGGCCCGGCAAAGCGGAGCAGTTGTTGGGCGTCGCCGGGATCCGATCTCCAGTCGAGATAGGTGTAGAGCCTTCCGTCGGGCGCCACGGCCTGGCGCTTCTCGCCGTACTTGAGCTTGGCGATGAGGAGGGGCGCGGCGGGGGGGCGCTTCCGCTCGGTCCGACGCAGTGGCGTGGCCGGCAGTGGCAGCGGTGGGAACGATTCGCCGCCCTTGATGCGCTCAGGCTCGGCGGGCGGTGGGGCGCCGCAGGATAGCGCCTCCTGCGCGTGCACCACCAATGGCGTGATGGCGACCGCGGCGAAGAGCACCATCCCCAACCGCAGCGCGACGCGTACCATCGCTCTCTCCCAGTTCATGCCGTTCTCACCGAGGCGCCGTGTTGCCCCGTTGGCTGCGGTCGAGTATAGCACCGTGAATGCGGCGTTGTCGTAAGTGGCGCGGCGCGCGGGATGCCACGCCGAACACCCCGGAGCGAGTGACGCCGAGGGCATCGGTTGGTCAACGTGCATAAAGGAGCGGAAGACAGGGACTCACCCCCTCCGAATCATCGAGAGCGGTAGTCAATCCCCGCTTTTCAGGGCACTTACGGCTTGGCTTCCGCCGGTGGTTGCACTGCGGGTTGCGCCCCGGCAGCCGGCAAGCCGGGGGCGCCCGGCGCACCCGGCGCGCCCGGCGCGGCGGGCGTCGGGAACGCCGGCGGCGGCGGAACGAACTGATCGCTGAGCAAGTCGAGGCCGACGATCTGCAGGGCCGGAAGCAGCGCCAGGTACTGCTGGGCGTCCTTGGGAAGGCCTTTCGGCGTGGCCACCCATTGCAGGAGGATGATCTCGTCAAAGGTCATCTCGGCGCCTTCGGCGATACCGATGAGTTTCGCAAACTGGGCCGGCGTCGTGTCGGTGAACTGGCCCCGAGCGAACGCCGCGGCGAACTGGAATCCCAGCGCCGGTAGCTTGTCTTGGGGCACCTTGTTCAGCAGGACTCTGGCCTCCTCGGGAAGGGAATCGGCCTTCGCCCTGATCGTTGGCAGAAGGTTAACCAGCTTGCCCATCAGGCTATCCCAGGTCTGCTTGATGCTGTCCTTGTTAGCCTGACCCTTCTCGAGTCCGTCGCGATAGATGTCCATGTTATCGGCCAGGAAGGGGCAGTAGTCGGCCACTTCCATCTCCTGGGCCGGCTGGGCCGTTGGCTCGAGAGGGGCCTCGGCAGGAGCCGCCTCGGGGGTTGCCTCGGCGGGGGCCTCGGCGGGGGCCTCGGCGGGCACGGGCGGCGGGATGAGGTTGGTCACATACCACCGAATCATGAGCGGGCCGTAGAACGACATCTGGGCCTCGAACGCCTCGGTGAAGTACTCGGACACGTCCACGTGGAACCCGGCGTAGTCGCCGGCCTGACCGCATAGGAACACGGCGCCTGCGCCTTCGGCCTGGGCTTTCTGACGGAGGGCCGCGCCGATCTGGCACCCTACCTCGCCCGGCAACGACGCAAAGACGATGTCACCGATCCAGAAATCCTGAACGAGGACGGATTGCGGTGTGAGATCGCCCAACATGGAGGGCGGAAGCACAACATCGCGCGCCCGATACTGAATGGTGGCCGCACTGTGAGGCTTGGCCTCGGCAAGGGCTGCCAGCGTGGCCTCGCCCAGGGCTTTGCCCATGTCGTAGGCCCGGCCGGCCGGGCCCGCGCCCCCCGCAGGATTGGGCTCGAGATTGCCGAACGCGCCGTTGATAAAGACTACCGGCACCGGCGATTCGCTGCCTTGGCGCAGCCGGGTCGCGAGCGCGCCCGGATAGTCGCGTGCCGGGACAGGCGGGGCCGTCTGAATGGCGGCGAGTGTCTCTTTGGACATGAGGGTGGCATGGGCGGCGTAGTTGACCACGTAGGCGATGGGCTTCTCGTCGTCATCCTGGATCAGCATGGCCTCCAGCGTCGAGTCCTTCGCTCCGTCCTTGTGGCTGCGGTTGACGTTGAGTTCAGCGGTGCCTTGGGCGACTTGGAGCGACGCCGGGCGCAGGCCTTCCTCGGCCTGCTGCACGACCTGGACGATCAGCCCTACGGCCCGATCGAACTCTCCCTGGTTGAACTCGCCGAAGGCCGCTTCCTTCATCAGGCCTTGCATCACGCCCCGGAATGTGCCGGTCTGCGTTTCGGTGGCGCAGAGCATGAGGTTATCGCGGCCGATGATCGACCCCGCGTCCTGCAGGGCCTTTCCAACCGCCTCGAGCAACAGACGATCCACCGCCGTTGCGTCCACCGAACACAGCGCGACGGCCCTGTCGGCGGCCTTGATCACAACGGCGTTCGCCTCCAGACGTTCCGCGTTCGGATCCTGACTCTCCGGCGAGATAACGACCATCGCCGCGCCTGCACTGATGGCGTCACCCGACTCCGCCTTCTCCGCCAGACCGGGTGCCTCAGCTCCGTCGCCGATCTGGACGTTCTCGCGAGGCACCTGCTCCTTTGAGATGCTGATGGTCTTGTCCTCGCCGGGAACCTTGAAGTAGTACCGTGTGGGGCTCTCGATGATCTTGACATCGCGGTAGACCTTGCGGCCGATCTTGATCGCGTCGGCCGGGCAGACCGCGGCTACCGCAACCAGGGCCAAGACACACATGAATACACGCCTGAGCATGATTCTCTCTCCTTCGAGTTAATGGGCAACGGTTCCGTAGGCTACCTGGAAACCCACGTCGAAAGCAAGGGGCGTGGAAGGCCTTCCCTAGGGTGTGGTGTGCCTCGGGCTGTCGCATCCATGCGGCGCGCAGGGCGCGGTGGTGGGGGCGAAGACGCGCAGGGCCTTGGGCAGGACGCGAATGGATACGGGCAACCGGCCGCCGGGATCCCCGTCGATCTGGTAGGACACGGGCTCCTCGCCCGCGGGCATCAACTCCACCTGGGTGGTTTGGTGGTAGCCGATATCGGGCCGCTGGGCAAAACCGGGCCGGAGTGTCCCCACCAGCATGGACAAGGTATGGCGTACGGAGAAGTTGCGCAGGATACAAACATCGAATAGTCCGTCGTCGATCCGGGCTTCGGCGGCGGCCGCGAAGGCGCCGGTGGCTTTCCGGCAGTTGGCCACCATGACGTACTCGCCATTCTCGTTGACGACCTTGCCGTCGATGACGACGCGGATCTTGGGCAAACGCTTACAGAGGATGGTGCGTGCGGCGGGGAGTACATAGAAAGCCACGCTCATCTTCTTGCCGGGCCGGTTGGCGTGAACGATGTCGACGATAGCCGCGTCGAGGCCGGCGCCGGTGCAGAAGAGGAACCGACGATCGTTGGCGAGGCCAATATCCATGCGCCGGGTCGAGCCGGAGGCGATGAGGTTGGCCAAGTGCACGGGATTACGTGAAATGCCGAGTTCGTTGGCCGTCACGTTCACCGCCCCCACCGGAAGTATGCCCACGGGCGTGTCCAGCGAAGAGAGACCGTTGACCACCTCGTTCACGGTGCCGTCGCCGCCGGCGGCCACGAGGACGTCCGCCTTGGACTCCTGGGCGAAGACGCGTGCGTCGCCGGGACGCCCGGTCACCAGCGTCTCGACGTCATAGCCGCGTTTATCGAGATCGCGGCTGAGCGCTTCCGCGCGGGCGCGTCCCTTTCCGCCGCCGGAAATCGGATTGACAATGACACGGACCTTGGACATATGATCGCCTCGCACAACCCCCGAGAGCGTGCTGACTATAGCCGATACCGCCTCGGGGGTCAATCTGCGTAGTTGGCCTCGCTGCGGGGACCGGATAGCGGAAGGAGGAGCCATGAAGGCGCCCGTCGGAATCGGAGTACTCAGTTTCGCCCATGGCCACGTCGGTGCGTACGTCGACGTCATGAAGCATTTCGACGACGTGCGGCTCGTGGCGGCCTACGACGACAATGAATCGCGCGGCACGTCGACGTGCGCGGCCTGTGGCATGCGGTATACGCCGCACGTCGAGGACGTGCTCGACGATCCGAATATTCAGGCCGTTATGGTCGGCAGCGAGACCAGCCGGCACGCCGAGCTGTGCGTCGCCGCCGCCCAGGCGGGCAAGCACATTCTCTGCCAGAAGCCGATGGCCCTGTCGCTCGGGGATTGCGACGCCATGATCGCGGCGGCATCCAGGGCGGGCGTTGTGCTGGCGTTGGCCTTCCAGATGCGTCACGATCCCGCGAACATTCGGATGCGCGAATGGGTGCAGTCCGGCGAGTTGGGCCGGATCGCCGTTGTCCGTCGGCGCCACTGCATCGGCGTGCTGTTCATGGAGAGCTTCATCCATGGCCCAACCCACTGGCACATCGAGGCCGACAAGAACATGGGCATGTTCATGGACGACGCCACGCATCCGGCGGATTGGTTCCACTGGATGTTGGGGCGGCCGGTCAGTGTTATGGCCGAGGTCGACAATGTGATCACCAACGTTGCGCCGGATGATAACGGCGTTGCCCTGTACCGCTTCCAACAGGGCGAAATGGGTATCCTGTTCAACAGCTCGACTGTGCTCGCCGCCGAGAATACCACCGAGATCTACGGGGAGAAGGGATGCGCCATCCAAAACTACGGCGACGGTCCGTCGTGCGGTGTGCCACGGCATCCGGACGGCCCCGCGCTCAAGCGTTTCATCTACGGTCAGCCGGATTGGGAGGTGGCCGATATTTCCATTCCGCCGGACCACGGTGCCCGGATCCGCGCCGTGCCGCGCCCCTGGGTGGACAGCCTGATTCACGAAACCCCGCCGGCCGCGACCGGAGAGGATGGCCGTGTCGCCGTCGAGATGGTTCTGGGCGCGTACCAATCGAGCCGGGAAGGCAGGCGAATCACCTTTCCGAGGGCCGGTTCGTGAGTGACGGGAGGAGGGTGGAATGACGCAGTTCCTTGCATGTTGTTTGGTGGCCGTGTTGTCGGCCGAGGCCGATGTGGCGGCGACGTTGCCGCCCACGATCGAGAGCATGGGCGTTGCCACCGTGGACGTGGTGCCGGAGTATGTCGTCTTCTGGTTGCACAAGCAGAATGACGGGGAGACGCTGGTGGCCTCCATGGCCGAGGCCCTGCGTTTTGGCGGTGCGTTGGGCAAGGCCCTGGCCGAACGTGAACTGGGAGCTTCCGACGTGAGCTACTCGGCGCCGGCCATCGAGGACGCGACGTGTCCGTGTGTGCGTGTGAGCGCCCGGGTCCGGGTGAGCATGGCCCGGTTCAGCAACCGCGAGACCGGGCCGGGCCTTTTCGCAGGATTGTGCGATGACATGGTAGCCCTGGCCGAAGGTCTCGGGTGTGCTCTCGAAGGGCCCCTTCTCGATGTCGAGGATCGCAAGGGCACGGAGAGCACGGCCATCGGCATGGCGACGCGCGATGCGTTGCCTGCGGCCCAGAGCCTTGCCGAGATCATGAGTGCCCACGTCGTGGCCGTCGAGCGCGTGGTCATCCAGGAGTGTTCCTGGAATGATCCGCCCGAGCTTCGGTTTCCCCTTCCCAATCTGGGACGCCTGACCTGCACGGCGCGTGTCCGCGTGACCTACAGCTTCTCGGCCGCGATGCCGTAGCCCTGCGTGCCCGCGCCTCAGAGCGCGTCTACGATAGCCTGGCCGAATTCGCTACACTTGAGCAGCGTAGCGCCTTCCATGAGTCGGGCGAAATCGTAGGTGACGGTCTTCGCTTTGAACACGTTGACCATGGCGCCCATGAGCGCATCGCTCACCTCATTCCAGCCGAGATGCTCGAACATCATCACGCCGGAAAGGATGAGACTGCTCGGGTTTACCTTGTCGAGATGGGCGTACTTGGGCGCGGTACCGTGGGTGGCTTCGAAAATGGCGGCGCCGGTCTCGAAATTGATGTTGGCCCCCGGCGCAATACCGATACCACCGACTTGGGCCGCGAGCGCATCGCTCATGTAGTCCCCGTTCAGGTTCATCGTGGCGATTACGTCGAACTCGAGCGGGCGCGTGAGAATCTGCTGCAGGAAAATGTCGGCGATGGTGTCTTTGACGAGCAATCGGTCGCCCGGCTCGCCGCCGCAGTCATCCCAACTCACGGCCACGTCGGAGAACTCCTCTCGGACGAGTTCGTAGCCCCAATTCCGGAAAGCGCCCTCGGTGAACTTCATGATGTTGCCCTTGTGAACGAGCGTAACGCTCTTGCGGCCGTGCCGCAGGGCGTATCGGATGGCCGCGCGCACGAGGCGTTTTGATCCATGCACGCTGATGGGCTTGAAACCGATGCCGGAATCGGAACGAAGGTTCCAGCCATAGGCCTGATGCGCGAAGTCGATGAAACGCTTCGCCTCATCGGAACCGGCCGCGACCTCGAAGCCGGCGTAAACGTCTTCGGTGTTCTCCCGGAAGATCACCATGTCGACCTTCTCGGGATGGAGCACCGGACTGGGCACCCCCTCGAACCAGCGCACTGGCCGCACACACGCGAACAAGTCGAGGTTCTGACGCAAGCTCACGTTCAGGCTGCGGAACCCGCCGCCGACGGGCGTCGTTAGCGGCCCCTTGATGGCCACGTGAAACTCGCGGATCGCGTCCATTGTCTCGTCCGGCAGGTACGAGCCGCAGACGGCATGGCCCTTCTCGCCGGCGAACACCTCCATCCACGCCACGGCGCGCTTCCCGCCGTAGCAGTGCTTGACGGCCGCGTCGAAGACATGCTTCGAGGCACGCCAGATATCGCGCCCGGTGCCGTCGCCCTCGATGAACGCCAGAATGGGGCACTCGGGCGTTTCGATGACGCCGTCGGACGTCACGCGGATCTTGTCGCCTTCCGGAACCGAGATGTGCGGGTAAGCCATCGTGAACGGGTTCTCCCTGGATTGGACGGATGGTTGTCGGATTTAGAAGCTCACGAGTCGAGCCTCGAGAATATGCGGCATCGAACGGATCCGGTCGAGCAAGGCATCGCTCAGCGGCGAGTCGAGGTTGAGAATGGTGGCCGCGCGGCCGCCGGCCTTATCGCGACCCAGGACCATGTTGGCGATGTTCACGCCGGCCTCGCCGATCACCGTGCCAACGCGGCCGATGATCAGCGGCTTGTCTTCGTTCATGCACACCAGCATGTGGCCTTCGGGCCGGGCGTCCATTCGGAATCCATCGATGCTGCAGATGCGCGGATCCTTGCGACTGAACAACGTGCCGGACACACGGTGTGTCTCCCGATCCGTGATTACGGTGACCGAGATCTCAAAGGCGTAGTCGGTGGCTGCGGCGCCGCGCTTTTCGCTGAACTCGATGCCGTGTTCTTCGAGGACGGACGGCGCGCTGATCGTGTTGACCATCTCGACCATGGGCGCGAGGTATCCCGTCAATATGCCGGCGGTGATAGGATAGGTGTCGGTCACGGCGAGATCGCCGCGATACTCGATCTTGATGTTGGTCGGGCGCCCCTCCGTATACAACGCCTGGAACCGGCCCAGTCGCTCACCCAGGTATAGGATCGGATCGAGCGCGCGCCGCGTTTCCGCGTCGATGCTGGGCACGTTGACGGCGTTCACGATGGCGCCCGTGCTCAGGAAATCGACCATCTGCTTGGCCACGTCGATGGCCACCGTCAACTGGGCCTCATCGGTCGATGCGGCCAGATGGGGCGTCATCACGATGTTCGGCAGGCCGATGAAAGGATTGTTCGCGAACGGCTCCGACGTGAACACATCGAGCGCGGCGCCGGCGATGACCTTCTCGCGCAGCGCGTCGGCGAGGTCGCCCTCGTTGACGATTCCTCCGCGCGCGCAATTAACGATCCGGCAGGTTGGCTTCATCATGCGGAAGTGCTCCGAACGGATCATGTCATGCGTGCGTTCGGACTTGGGTGCATGAATCGTGATGATGTCCGACCGTTCCAGCAGTTCCTCGAAGGTGACCAGTTCCACGCCGAGCGCGTCGGCCTTCAATCGCGTCAACAGCGGATCGAAGGCAATAACCTTCATCTCGAAAGCCTGCGCCCGCTTGGCCACCGCCGAACCGATTCGACCCACCCCCACGATGCCGAGCGTCTTGCCGAACACCTCCGCGCCCATGAACTTCTTGCGGTCCCATCGCCCTTCCGCCATGGACTGGTGCGCGCAGGGAATGTTTCGGCACAGCGCAAACAACAGCGCAAACGCGTGTTCGCACGTGGAGATCGTGTTGCCGCCGGGCGTATTCATGACGACGATGCCACGTTTGGTGGCGGCGTCTTTGTCGATATTGTCGGTGCCGACGCCCGCCCGGCCGATGACCTTCAGCCTCTTCGCGTTCCTGAAGACCTCGGCGGTGACTTTCGTGGCGCTACGGACGACGAGCCCGTCGTAGTCGGCGATGATCGCCGCGAGCTCCTCCGGGCTTTGGGGGGGACGGATGTCGAGATCGAACCCCTCGGCCTGACGGAATATGGCCAGTCCTTCTTCACTGAGATGATCGAGAGCCAAAATCTTCGGCATGGTTCATTCTCCCGCGAAATACCGCTGGGCCGCTCCGACGCCCTCCCCCACGCGGACAGGCGCGCCGAGTTCGCTCAGAGCCAACTCGACGGCGCCAAGGACGACAAGCATGTCGAACTGATCATAGTAGCCCATGTGGGCGATGCGCTCGATCCGGCCTTTGAGGTGATCCTGGCCGCCGGCACACGTCACTTGATACTCGTCACGCAGCTTCTTGTGCAGCGCGCTCCCGTTGATACCCTCCGGTAAGGCAATCGCCGTGGCCGCGTTCGAGGGGCGCTGGGCGAAGACCTTCATGCCCATGCCCACGACGCCAGCCCGTACCGCCTCGGCCAGACGGCGATGGTGATCCCAGAGCGCCTCCATGCCGTCCTCGAGCACCATATCCAGCGCCTTGTCCAAGGCAAGTACCGTCGGCACGACGGGCGTGAACGGCGTTGTATTATCGGCGAGGCTCTTGAGGGCCTTGGCATACGACAGGTAGAACTTCGGCAACGTCGAGCGTTGCATGGCTTCCTGAACCCGAGGGCCGATGGCCGAGAAAGCGAGACCCGGCGGCAGCATGAGCGCCTTCTGCGAACCCGACACCACCAGGTCGACGCCCCAATCGTCCATGCGCAGTTCATCGGCGCCAAGCCCGCTCACGGCATCGACCACGAGCAGGGCGTCGCGCTGGGACGTGACCGACGCGAGAGACCGGATGTCCGTCAATACCGTCGTGCTGGTCTCATTGAGCGTAGTGAACACGGCCTTCGCATTCGGATGGGCCTTGAGGGCATCGTCTACCTGCTGGGGGGCAACGGCCTCGCCCCATTCCACGGTGATCTCGTGCATCCGAACGCCAAAGGCCTTCCCAATGGCCCCCCAGCGTTGGCCGAACTTGCCCGCGTTCACGAAGATGGCCTCATCCTCCGCAGAGAGCGTATTGACGATGGCGGCCTCGAGCGCGCTGGTGCCTGAACCGGCGAAGATAATCACAGGGCTCGACGTCTGGAAAACAGCCTTGAGTCTCTCGGATACGCGACCGAATACCGCTTCAAAGGCGGCTTGCCGGTGGTGGGTCATGGGCGACGCCATTACTGAGAGGACCTCAGGCGGCACGGCCGTCGGGCCGGGCGTGAACAAACGCTGCTTTCTCCTCATGATGTGGAATCCCTTCTGCCGGATTGGGGTCAACACGTATTGGTTCAACGTACGATTCGCCCGCGCACTGGACATCGAGTCCAACGACGCCTGCCTTGACAGCCGCCAAGGCAATCGGCCCAAGAAGACAACATCCGCAGCCGTATAACCCGCTGGTTCTCTGCGCCGTGGGGCGTAAAGGCTAGCAGACGTTCCGAGCGTGTGTCAAACACACCGCGCGTCGGCCGCCACCGGTGTGGTATAGTCCGTACTCACGGGTTGTACGGGGCTGATGTGCCACACGCGATGAAAGGATCAACCATGCCCAAGCACAGCAAGGAGAGCATTGTGCCGTCCGATGATACGCGACGCGATGCAGTACGCGCCATTCTGAAGACCATGGTGGAGGGCCGACAATGCGGCGACCTCTTCGACCTCTTCGACGCCGTCGAGGGCGTGTCTGATTCGGTGGACACGGATCTCGCATGGCTTGCCGCCTACGATATGGATCCCGAAGTAGCCGATGTCGCCGCGGCCGTGGGGTACGCGCGACTGAACTACGAAATGGAAGAGGAGGGCGGGATCTCCGAGGATCGCTGCCAGTCCGTGCTGGCCATCGCGCGAAAGGCTATCGAGAGTCCTCGCGTGCCGACAGACCGGAAGCTTAAGCTGGGGACTCTCGTGACCATGTGCGGCGGCGATCCCGCGCTCGATAGTGTCTTGGCCGACCTCGCTGATTCGCCGGAGGGCCACGAGCAGTTGCTGAAGGATACCCTCCGACAAGTGGCCTCCTCCCGCCAGAACACGGAGCACTTCTTGACCCTCACCGGTTTCATCGCCGACGGAGCCGAGGGAACAGAAGCACGGGGCATGAGCCACGACACCGTGGAGTTCATGATCGCGCTGTGCGAACGCCTTCGCGAAGAGAAACCGGCCCTGGCCCCGCTACTCCTCGGAACGGTACTGATCGCGGCCGTGGAACAGGACGCGACGGACTCCGCCCTCGATGTCATGACCGCGCTGTCCGGTCACCAGACCCCCGAAGCACGGTGGTGCCTCGATGAGTTGGGCCGCTGGCCAGGCCTCGGCCAATTCGCCGTCCAAGCCCGTGAATGCGCCGACCGTCTCGAAGCGGCGGGGGTTCCATCGAAACTGGGCATGCGATCCTCTTTCTCTCACGGTCTCGTCACTTCCGTCGACGGAGCAGGCTCGAGATCCCTGTGCCTGCTATTCCATACGCGCGATGGCGGTATGGACGCCCTCACGTTCCTTCTCAACGACCGCGTAGGCATGAAGGACTTCTGGTGCCTATTCACGGAAGGCGCCGATCTGGAGGAGGACATGCGCTACACCGACGCCTCGGAGGAGGTTACCCTCGCGTACTGCCCTCTCTCGTTTGCGCGAAAGCTCGTGGCCGATGCGTGGGCCATCCACGAGGAAACCGGCGTGCCGCTGCCGGCCCGGTTTTTCCTGAACCGCTATCTCTTGGGCGAGGAACCGATTCGGCCGGAACGGCACCAGCCCGAACTGTCCGCCTACGCCCTTGATCGACTGCCGTTGACCCCGGATTTGTTCCACGGCGACCTGGATGACGTCGTCGGGTTCGCCCCCTTCACCGACCTGGTTTTCTCGTCCGACGAGGCCTACGCCTTTGTCGCCGATCACGCACCGGCCAAAGGACGCAACCTCGCCAAAGCCAAGCGCGTCAAATTCGCGAAAGAAGTGGCGATCCTCGAGCGCGAAACGCTGCTCCAGCGGACCGCCCTTAACCTCGAGATCGAAGCCCTCGCCGGACATGGTGCGGATCAAGAGGTCCGGTTTGCCTCGCGCATATACCTCGGAATACGCGAGAACGTGCTGCCGTTCCATGCGATCCCGTTCGTGGCAAAACTGTGCGAGATCTCGACCGCCCGGATCCTGACCAACATCCGCCTTGGCTTCTCTAGCCAGGCCGAGGCAAACGCCGCCGCCACGGAAGAGGACGCTGCCTCGTGGGGGGATGAGGACGATTACGATTCCTTTGACGACGACCCAACGCCCTTCTGAACCGGGTCGCCGGGAGTCGTATCCGGTGTATCAGCTTCCGTGGCCTGCGTGACCCTATCGCTGAGCGGCATCGCGCGCAGGGCCGCTCGTAGCGCGCCGCGCATACAGGCCCAATACGCCATCGGCGCTTCGCTCACAAACACGTGGAGTTCCACGCCCTCGCCGCGAGGCACAAGGCGGGTCTTGCCGTCGTCCGACACGCTCACCGCACACAGGTTGAACCGAAACGGCATGTTGACACGGCCCGCCGCGTCGAGCAACGGCGCCGTGCACCACATGTTCCGCTGCGTATTCTGGAAGCCCTTCTTCTTCTCCTGAAGTGCGGGCAAAGTGAGGGCGCCAATGGGATCGACCTCCGCCGGGTCAGCCTGCGTCAACGCGTAGAGGAAGAAGCGCTGGAGCGGCAACGGTACGGCATCCAGCATCTCGCCCTGGTCAAAACGCCATAGCGACTGGACATTCCCCTCACCCAAACACGGTACCCAATACACCGGCAATCCGCTCCTCAGCACGCACACGTACGCCGCCGGATCGAGTTGGACGTTCCACTCCTCGCCGCCGGACGAATGGCCGGCATTCACGTAGAGGCGCGCCACCTTGGCACGGAACAGATCCGGCGCACGGTTGAACGCGGCCGCCACATCGCGCAGACTTCCGGTCGCAAACACCGTCACCGGCTGGGGCGCGTCTTCGAGCGTCTTGAGAATAAGCGCCACACCCGCCTGCGTCTCGGCCGACTGAACCTCCGCCGTGTCGTCCGGTGTCGCAAGATTCGCGAGCAGGCCCGTCGCATACGGTACCTCGCGCCCCGTCAGGTACATCATCTGCTGGAGCGTCACGACCCCGGGACGGCCCACGCCCTCCTTGCCCATATCGATGACGATACCGCGGATGTCGAACTCCGGTAATGCGAACAACGTGGCCAGGTCGTAGTGATCGTCGGGATCCTGGTGCGGATGATACAGATCCGTCGTATAGAGGATCGGCACCAATCCCGCCTCTCCGGCCATGGCCTCCGGACCAACAGCCAACGCAACAACAGCCATCACCCACGGCCATCGCTTCATCGGTAACGACCTCATATCTTTGCTCTCCCGATCCGGCCACTGCCACTGTCATACCCCCCGTGCCCTACCATGTCAAGTTGCTGCTCCGCTATGGCCGGTCCCAACGGGCCCGGGAGACGGCAAGAGCGTCTTCTTATACCGAGATCTAAGTCACGGAGGAACCGATCACCCGGCCCGGGGCCGATTGACAATCACCCGCCCAAGCTCGGATACTGACAGCACCCAGAACCTCAACGGAAGGAAGTGCCTATGCCACGCCAGTCGCTCAGGATTCCCTCCGTGTGTGCGTTGGCCGGCGTCCTCCTCCTGATCCCCGCGTTCGGTGTTGCCGCACTGACCACCACCGGATCGCTTGGCGAGGTCGCGTATGCCGTATATGCTCCGGACTGGACGTGGCAGAAACGCGATATCAACGTTCTCGTCGTGCTCGACAACCACGGCCCGCGAACCGCCGACGTTTATGTCGGACTGGTGTTCCCATCCCGCAAGGCGGACCATTTTGTCTATAGTGGCGACACAGAAACCGTAATCCAAGCACTGCCCGGCGAGTCGACTCGCTACGCCTTCACGAACATCCAGGCCAGAGACGGCGTTCCGCGCCAGATCTACGACTTCGCCCTGACCTTCTCGTGCGGCGGTGTAACAACGCGAGTGCCCTATGCGGTGCGTACCATTCGCGGCGCGGCGGTGAATTCCGGCCAATGGGCGCTCTATGTGCCGCTGGCCATCGCCTTGGTGTGGAGCCTTGTGTTCGCGTGCGTCTTGCCGCGACTGGCCGGACGCGGCGCGTGGCGCAGGCCGGGCGAAGCCGTGAAGAGTGCCGAGGATCGGGAAGCATGGATCGACCAGACACCGGCCTAGAACAAGGCGCGCCACGCCCGTGGAGTCTCCGTCCGGCCCGACTGGGCCTGCGGACGGTGATGCTCCTCGGCACTGGTTCCGTCATCGCCTCGTTCTACATCGGCACGGGCGATATCTCCATCGGCACGAACATGGGCGCCCAGTTCGGCTATCGCCTCTGGTGGACGTATTTCGTGCTCGGCATCGCTGGCTGGGCGCTCATCGACATGTCCGTCCGTTACTTCCTGCAATTCGGCAAGACGCCCATGTCGATGTTCAAAGACGTGCATCCGGTGTTCACGCTCTACATGTTCCTCGCCGTGATCGTGTGCGCCACCTTCGGCTCGTATAACCAGTGGGCGGCGTGCGCGATGGTCGTCACCGGCTACGTTCCCGACGTGTCGATCGAGCTCGGCGGCGCGCTCGCGTCCTTGTGCGCGCTCCTATTCCTCCTCACCGGCGCATACAAACGCCTCGAACGCGTGTTCGTGGTCGGTCTCATTGCCTTGCTTCTCTGCCTGTTTGGCTCGGCGCTCATGATCGGGATCGATTGGGGCGAGGCCGCGCGCGGCCTCGTCCCAAACCGGCCCGGCAAGGGCTGGCGGCCGCTGTTCATGTCCAACGCCGGCAGCATGATCAACGCGTGGCTCATCCTCATCTATCCCTACACCATGATCGAGCGTCGCTGGTTCTCGGATCGCCTTCAAGGCAAAGTCAATATCCTCCACCGGGCAAGAATCGACTACGGCTGGGGCATCTTGGCGGCGGGCGTCGTAGCACTGCCGCTCATGGCGGCGGCCTCCGCCGTTGCGCGGCCCTTTGGTATCCTGCCCCGGAGCTACATGGACCTCTCGATCCTTCTCGAGCCGCTCGCCGGCCGCTGGAGCACGTACCTGTTCCTTGGCGGCCTGTTTCTCGCGGCATGGACGGCCGGCGTCGGATGGTGGCTGTGCGGCTGCTATGCCTTGCTCGACATCTTCAATCTCCCCATCAAGCTCAATTCAAGACCCATGCGCGCTGCGCTTGTTCTGTTCTTCATTCCGTCGACAGTGATGCTCCTGCTGCGCATCAACCCCGTGTACCAGATGCTCCTGTTCTCGGCCTTCCTGGCGGTGGTGTTTCCCGTCATCGGCCTTGTCATGTTGTGGCGAATCACCCGACCCGACATGGGGTATTTCCGATGGTCGCCGCGAACCGCGCAGGGCGCGGTCATCATCGCCGCCGACGTGTTCGCGATCCTGTTGAGCGTGTACATCGGATGGGTGCAGATCGGCGCGTTGTTCATCCGCCGCTGAGTGATACCCGTCCGCAGCGAGAAGGACCTGTAGCCGCCATGGACGATGATCTTCGTTCCACCTACCTTGTGCATAAGGTCTCCGCCCGGCCGATCTTGGACGGCGATTGGGACGGGCCGGCCTGGGCCGAGGCCGAGACCCTCACCGTCGGCGCGTTCCACACGCACAGCACCAACCACCGGCCCCTTACCCGGCTCAAGATGGTGCACGACGATATGGACCTTTACGGCCTTTACCGCGTGGCCGACCGCTATGTCCGCTGCACGCACACCGAATACCAGAGCGCCGTGTGCCGCGACGCCTGCGTCGAGTTCTTCGTCCGACCCAGACCGGACCTCGGCTACTTCAACTTCGAGATGAACTGCGGCGGTACGCTCCTCGCCTCGTACATCGAAGATTGGACGCGCGTGAACAACCCGGCCCGGCCGGAGCAGACCTTCGAGAAATACGTCCGCCTGCCCCGGGAACACGGCGATCTCATCCGGATCTACCATTCGATGCCACGCGTCGTAGATCCGGAGATCCACGAGCCCGTGGAATGGCGTCTCGAGTTTCACATTCCCATTCGCCTGTTCGAGGCGTACCTCGGCCCGCTGGGCGCCGTAAGCGGCCAGACGTGGCGCGCCAATTTCAACAAGTGCGCCGACGAGTCCAGCCATCCCCACTGGGCCACCTGGGCCCCCATTGGCGAGGCACTGAATTTCCATCAGCCCGATTACTTCGGCGCCATCCGCATCGAGTGACTACCCCGGCCTGGTGGACGGCCAGGACACCATGGTGGAAACGAGGAAGCCCCCGGCCTGAAGCCGAGGGCTGATGGAAAGGAAAAGGAATCCCACAAGGCGCTTTCATGAATCAGCTATTGAGGCGCCGTTCCCAGTCGTAATCGCGCGAAGTCACTACGTTTTCCATGCGCCGGATGCGCCGGTCCAGATGGTCATAGGTACGCTTCAGCCGCTGGAGTGCCGAACTCCTCGATGCGGCATACGTATCGTAGAACTCGCGATCCTCTTCGCTCAGGAAGGGATGCACAGGCTCGGGCTTCATCAGCAACGCCGCAAGCAGGTACAAGCCCAACACCGGCCAGAAACCGGTGAACACCAGACACGCCAGCGCGATCACGCGGGTCCAGAACACCGAGAAGTTCACGTATTCGGCAAGGCCTCGGCACACGCCCAGGATCGCGCCATGACGCGACCGGTACAACGAGCCTCGGGTGGTTTCATAGTCGTAACTCATTTCTTCACTCCGTCCGAATCTTGTTCGATCAAGATCGTCTCGAGCGCCTCGACGCGCTCCTCCATACGCTGTAGACCACGATAGATGTCTTGAATCAGTGCGGCCTCTTCCGCCGCACGACGCCGGTCGTGAGGGGCCCCGCCGCCGCGCCGCCATGTCGAGATTCCCACGATAATCGTGATGCAGACAATCGTCACCAGGGGGACAGCCAGGACCATGATGGCAACCGACATGCTCTCTACTCCTTACTCGCTGGCGGGCGCCTTGGCCCCGTCGTTCCGCCGGGCCTCTTTCAGCTCGGCAAGCTCTCGTTCGATGTCCTCGTCGGTCTCGAGTTCGGCGAAGTCATCCAACAGATTCCGCTTGCGCCCGTAGTTTACCAGATCCGCCTCGGCCTCCATCCGATCAATCCGACTCTCGAACTTGTCGAACCGGAGCAGCGCGTCCGAGGTCTCGACCCGTCGGATATTCTCTTGCGCGCGTCGCTTGCCTTGCGCCCGGCGATGTCGCTGGACCAGTACCCGCTGTTTCTCCCGCGCCGTTGCGAGCTTTTCCTCAAGCTGCACGATATCATCTTGGTACCGCTCGATGATCTCGTCAAAATGCGCCGCCTCGCCAAACAAAACGTCCGCGCGGTCCGCGTACCGCCGTTTCTCGACCAGCGCCTCGCGCGCCAGATCCTCGCGGCCCTTGTCTACCGCCAACTGCGCCTTCGCCTGCCAATCGGCCGCGCGCGCTCCCGCCTCGGCATGCTCGCGCCGGACACGCTTCTGACCGGCCATGGCCTGCGCGCACGACGCCTTGATCTCGACCAGCGTATCTTCCATCTCGCCGATCATTAGGCGAACCAACTTCTCCGGATCCTCCGCCTTATCCAACATCGCGTTGATGTTCGAATTGATAATGTCACGTACCCTCGAAAACACACCCATGATGTCTCTCCTTGCCATGCGATGCCGTGCTCGGCATCGCGAACCACTCAACTGTTGCCCGGAGAAAGCAACCGGTATGCCAAGGGAGGATGGGAGGCACTTCGTAGGCAGAAAACGCGAGAAATCGGACCGATCCGACCGATCCGACCGATGTACGGTGACCGTGTCGTGCTGGCTTGCCAAAACGATGATTGGTTGATATTGCAAAATGATGGTGTAATATACCATACTGTGGCTTGAAGTACCCCAGGCGGAGATGAACCATGGCCACCGATTCACCACCTGCTCGAGAACAACCCTATGAAGCCCTGGGGCAGTCCGAAGCGTTCCTCGCCTTTCAGGAGAGACTCTCGCGGGCCGCACGGATCGACCGCCCCGTGCTCATTCTGGGCGAGCGAGGCACGGGCAAGGAACTCGCGGCTTACCGCTTGCACTTCCTGTCAAGCCGGTGGCAGGAACCCTTCGTGGCGCTCAACTGCGCGGCCCTGGCCCCCGGCCTCATCGAATCCGAGCTGTTCGGACACGAAGCGGGTGCCTTCACCGGTGCGGCCGGGCGGCGCACGGGGCGCTTCGAGGCCGCCCACGGCGGAACGCTCTTCCTGGACGAGATCGGCGCGATTCCCGTGGAGGTTCAGGAAAAGATCCTGCGCGTAGTCGAGTACGGCACCTTCGAGCGGGTAGGCAGCTCGTTTCCGGTGCGGGTCGACGTCCGGATCGTCGGCGCTACGAACGCCGACCTTGTAGCCCTGGCACGGGAAGGACGTTTCAAACAGGACCTGCTCGACCGTCTGTCCTTCGACGTGCTGTTTGTGCCGCCGTTGCGCGCCCGTCGCGACGATATCCCACTGCTGGCCGGGCACTTCGCGGGCCGCCTTGCGCTCGAATTGGGGCGGGACACACCGCCGGAGTTCAGCGAGGTGGCCCTAAGCGCTATTGAAGCGTACGCATGGCCCGGTAATGTCCGCGAACTCAAGAACGTGGTCGAACGGGCCGTATACATGGCCGATGGCCCGGTGATCCACGACCTGGCGTTCGACCCGTTCCGGGGGCCATTCAGCCCGCTCTCGGCACCGCCCACCCAGCCGGAGAAGCATCCGCTGACCCTGCCGGACCAGGCCTCGCAACCCTCGGTCATCGACCAAGTGGCGGCGCTGGAAAGGCCCTTCAAGGACATCCTCGGTGACGTTGAGGTCGTGCTGCTGCGTCGCGCCCTTGAGCGCGCGCGTTTCAATCAACGCACGGCGGCTCATCTCCTCGGGCTCACCTACGACCAGTTCCGGGGCTATTACCGGAAGCACCGCGCCGTGCTGGCACGATGAAACAACCCGGGCACGACGCGGGCAGTATCCCAACGGCGGGGCCTGCGTCTGGTTTGTAGGTTCTGCGTTCATGCGGCGCTGCGTCGTTCCCCGTATTCTCCAACTCCCGTGACTGCATCCGTTTCCGAAAATGTGCTAAAGTATTGAGGAAGAGGTGTCTGTGCGCGAGTGGGATCTCCCGCGTTCGGCCTTGCGCCTGGGGCACCGGAGCCGTAGCGCAAAGCGAGAAAGGCGGTGGGTCGTATTGTTGGAACGGCCGACCGTGGGTGGAGCGAAGGGATGGACACCGTCAAGACGGAATTCGGTCCCGGCGATATCATCGCGGACCGGTATAAGGTCCAGCGCGAGATCGGTCGCGGCGGGATGGGGATGGTCTATCTCGTCGAGGATATGGTCACGAACGATCAGCTCGCCCTGAAGACCCTCCTGCCGCAATACACCAAGAACGGGTTCGCGATCCGCCGGTTCGTTCGTGAGGTGAATGCCGTCCGGAAACTGCGTCATCCTGCCATCGTGCGGATCCACGACGCCCAGCGCATGGGCAATCTCATCTTCTACACAATGGACTACATCGAGGGAAAGAGCCTGCGCTCCCTCCTCAAACGCCGGGGCCGGTTGGGCCTCAACTCGACCGTCCGGATCATGGCGCTGCTGGCCGATGCGCTCGAACACGCACATCAGCACACGATCCACCGCGACCTCTCGCCCGAGAACATCATGGTGCTTGCCGACGGATCCATCCGACTGCTGGATTTCGGCCTCGCCAAACTCTCCGACAACCAAGGGGCCTTCACCCAGATCGGCATCAGTCTGGGCAAGATGCAGTACAATGCGCCCGAACAACGCGTGAACGCTGCCGATGTCGACCACCGTGCCGACATCTACTCCATGGGCGTCATGTTCTACGAGATGCTGACCGGTAAACACCCCGATCCCGGCGAGAAGCTCACGGATTTCGTGCCGGAACTGCCTGAGGAAGCCAACGCCTTTGTCGAGAAGGCCATGGCTGCCCTCCCCGAATACCGATTCTCCAGCGCCCACGAGTTTCGCCAGGAACTGATGCGGATCTATCGGCTCAGCCAGGGCGAGCACGTGCCCTCTACCACCGCTGAACCTCCTCACGAAACGGCGTCAACGCCGCCCGCCGCGCCCCCGGTACTCGAACAGCCGCCCACGCCCGAGATTCGCGGTATCCGAGCGCTCTTCCGCCGCATCCTGTCGCGTTGGAGGAAGGCGAACGGCGAGCGCTAGCGGGAGCTCGCACCGCGCACGGCGGGGAATCTTCTTGAGCCTACGGGCGTTATTGACATCAGGGTAACATTTGGTTATTATGCCAAATATTCACGCGTATGGAGCGAGAAATGGACAGTCGAGATAAAGCCCTCTATGAAGCCAAGGCCAACGTGCTCAAAGCATTAGCCCATCCCACGCGGCTCTGGATCGCCGAGTGCCTGGCCGATGGCGAGCGTTGCGTGTGCGAATTCGCCGACGTGATCGACGCCGATTTCTCGACCGTGTCCAAGCATCTCGCCGTTTTGAAACACGCCGGGATTATTGAGGATGAGAAGCGCGGCAAACAGGTGTTCTATCGGTTGAAGGTGCCTTGCGTGCTAAGCTTCATGCACTGCGTCGAGGCGGTGATCGCGTCGCGCGTAGCCGCGGAGTCGGAGTTGCTGCGCTAGCGGTGTCGCGGCGATCTTTTTTTGCCTGTACATTTGGGAATTGGCGCAAATAACCATTGAAGGACCGCCAAGTGAACTGGAAGACG